>NZ_LWSK01000135.1 GCF_001642955.1 Rubripirellula obstinata
AAGTCGTTAGCTCCGCCGGGACAAGCCCGCAACGGAGGCCTACGTGAGAGTACCCTTTCGAATAATATCTGCGGTTAGGTAGCTCCCAGTTGCCGCTCCGTCCGGGGCAAGCCCGGCGGAAGCACTCAACGTCGCGGTGAGAATGAAACCTGCGCAAACGAGAACTGATGCAATCCCAAAGATTTAGCGGTCCAGGCGATGCCCAACGCGTTTAAACAGCTTGAAAATGCTTCGCAGCGTTGCCCGTTCGGTCGCACTTGCCGGTCGCACTTGCCGGCCGCACTTGCATGCCAAATGTGATGCAAAAGCACCCGCTCTGGAAAAGAACTGAAAAGTTTTCTTTGTAAATTCACAACAGCCGTTGACGCCGCAAAGGTCGAGCCGTACATTTTGCGTCCCACGGTTCGGGCGTATGCCCGTGCCTGGCTCCCGGTTTCTCTGCCCAGTATCCGGCCCTGAGCTTTCTGCTCATCGCCCCGCTGAATTCAGATGCTCACTTGGGAGCATGGTTTTGACCTGTACCCCTTCATTTCACCGGTTGTCTAACAAGTGTCTGCTGGATCAAGCGAAGTAATCCGGATTCGTATGGAAGCATACGATCACTCCGTCCTAGACGTGAGTGCCCAGGAAATTGTTGACACCGTAAAGCGTACCCATAGCGAAGTACACGGGCCGATCCCGTTGCCAACTCGCATTGAGCGGTACACCGTTTTGTCGGGTCCATTTGTCAACAAGAAAGCACGCCAACAGTACGAGATTCGTACTCACAAGCGTTTGATTGACATTGTTCAGGCCACAGCCAAGACAATCGAAGCATTGAACAAATTGAGTTTGCCTGCCGGCGTGGATATCAAGATTAAGGCATCCGCAAGATAGTTCGGGCAGGTTTTTGAAACGGCGACGGCCAACACCGGCTTTCGTCATCGCAGTCACACAGTTAATTAACGAGCGGTTTTTCCATGCATGGAAGCCGGTCCGATAACCGCCTTGGCAAGTTGCCGGTTTGGTTCGGGTCCGGTGGCTTGGGATCCAATACGAACGTCAGGCGAGCGTCGCAGCAATGCGGTGATCGGATACATTATGTTACCATCAATCTTAGGCCGTAAAGTCGGGATGACCCAGGTTTACCTGGAAGACGGCACCGCGGTGCCTGTTACTGTCATTCAGGCTGGTCCCTGCAACGTGCTTCAGGTCCGAAGCCAAGATCGCGATGGCTATCAAGCTGTTCAGTTGGGTTTCGAGGACAAGCCGCGTCGTCTGGCGAGTCGCGCCGAGCGTGGTCATGTGGCCAAGTTGGATAGCAAGCGAGTTAAGAGTCAAGTCGCTGCGGGTGTTGAATTGCTTGAGAAGGCCGGTTGCGAGCCTCAGCGATTCATTCGCGAATTTCGCGGCGAGACCGATCTTGCGGTCGGCACCGTGGTCACCGCTGATCAGTTCGCGGAAGTCAAGCGAGTTGACGTGACCGCCACCAGTAAGGGTCGCGGCTTCGCTGGTGTTATGAAGCGGCATAATTTCTCTGGTCAGCGTGCTTCGCACGGGGTCAAGAAGTGCCACCGTCACGCTGGTGGTACCGGCATGAGTGCTTCGCCGAGTCGCACGTTCAAGGGCGTTCGGATGGCAGGCCAATACGGCAACGCAAAAACAACGACGCGAAATCTGGAATTGGTCCGCGTGGACGCTGAGAACAACCTGCTGCTTGTTCGCGGTGCGGTTCCAGGTCCCAACGGTGGTTTCGTCAGTATCCGCAAAACCAACATGGTGGGCTAAGTCATGGCATCCCTTACAGTCTTCAGCGAAGCTGGCAAAGAAGTCGGCAAGTACGAAATCGATACCGACACGCTGGCTGATCGCATCAGCAAGCAGTTGCTGCACGACGCGGTCGTGATGTATCAGGCCAACCTCCGCCAAGGTTCGCACAATACACGAACTCGCGGCCAGGTCGCCGGTTCAAAGAAAAAGATGTACCGCCAAAAAGGTACGGGTAATGCTCGTGCCGGTGGTAAGCGAACCAACGTTCGTCGCGGTGGTGGTGTTGCTCGCACGATCAAGCCTCGCGATTACAGCTACCGGCTAACTCGTAAGTCTTTGCGGTTGGCTACCAAGATGGCGATCAAGTCAAAAATTGATGACGGCGAAGTCGTGATCGTCGATAAGTTGGCGTTTGACGCTCCCAAGACCAGCCAGATGGCATCGACGCTGAAGGCACTCGGGCTTGATGGCACGACGACCCTCGTTGCGACTGCCGATCAAGACGCCGCTGTTTACAAGAGCGGTCGCAATATCGCGGGCGTCTCGGTCGAACCGGTTCGTCAGTTGAACGCATTGTCGGTGTTGAAGCCAAAGCGAATGCTGTTCACCAAGGATGCGATGGATCGGATTAAGGACGGGACTTTTGCGGCGTCCGAAGATGGTTCCGCAGTCGAAGCAAAGTAGAACGATGAGGGCTGTTTTTGCAGCCAGTTAAGAATCAAAAGCCAAGTCGAAGTCACCAGCACAAGAATTAACGATGGCACACATTCAACCACCACCACCGAAGACCGACGGCGTCAAGCTGGAGGCGCATCAAGTGTTGTTGCGTCCGCTTGTTACCGAAAAAGGTGTTCACCGAGCGACTCGCAATAATCAATACGCATTCCAGATTCACCGGGATGCGAACAAGTTGGATGTGCGGGCTGCTGTCGAAGAATTGTTCGATGTGAAGGTCTTGAAGGTCCGCACGCAAACCCGCAAGGGTAAGCTCCGCCGATACAAGTTCCGATACGGACGAACTTCGTCATGGAAGAAGGCGATCGTTCAGTTGCACGAAGATCATCGAATCGATTTCTTCTAAGAAGAGCGGTTAGCTTTTAGCGATTAGCTATTAGCTGACAAAACAGACACCCGAAACAATAATCGAACAAGTTGGCTAATCGCTAACTGCTAAACGCTAAGAGCTAACCTGCCATGGGCATCCGAATCTACAAACCGACGAGTGCTGGACGACGCAATGCGTCGGTGAGTGACTTTGCGGACCTGACGAAGGGTGCGAAGCCAGAACGAAACCTGCTTCGCAAGAAACGAAAAACTGGTGGTCGTAATAACCAAGGTAAGATCACTGCACGTCACCGTGGTGGCGGTCACAAGCAGATGTATCGCGTGGTTGATTTCCGTCGTGCAAAAGATGGCGTGAAGGCGATCGTTGATTCGGTTCAATACGATCCAAACCGTTCGGCTCGCATTGCATTGCTGAAGTACGCCGACGGCGAAAAGGTTTATGTGATTGCTCCCGCTGGCTTGAAGGCTGGCGATTCAGTGATGAACGGGCCGGACGCTCCACCGACGACGGGCAATTGTTTGCCGCTGAAAAACATTCCATTGGGATCAAGCGTTTCTTGCATTGAATTGCGTGCCGGTCGCGGTGCTGTTCTTTGCCGGTCTGCTGGTACCGAAGCGACGCTTCAAGCTCGCGAAGCCGACTGGGCTCAGTTGTTGCTTCCTAGCGGCGAAGTTCGTCGGATTCCAAGCGTCTGCCGTGCAACGGTTGGTCGTGTTGGCAATACAGAACACATGAAAGTTCGTTTGGGCAAAGCGGGCCGAGCCAGGTGGCTTGGTCGTCGTCCTCACGTTCGCGGAACCGCGATGAACCCTGTCGATCACCCACACGGTGGTGGTGAAGGTCGGACCAAGGGTGGTCGTCACCCAGTTAGCCCTCAAGGCAAGAGTGCCAAGGGTGGCGGAACACGTCAGAAACGTAAGGCCAGCAATAGCTCGATCGTTCGTCGTCGTAAGAGCCGACGTTACGGTCAGTTGAAGTTGCACTAAGCCGGACCCATGACGTTCATCAAACCTAACACCCAATTCCTAACACTTAAAACCTCCTCCCATGAGTCGTAGCTTAAAGAAGGGCCCGTACGTTGACCCGAAGTTGTTCTTCAAGGTCACACGTCAGATCGAAGCTGGTGGTCACGAGCCAATCAAGACGTGGGCTCGCGCCTGCACGATTGTGCCCGAGTTTATCAACAAGACATTCATGGTTCACGATGGCCGCAAGCACGTCAAAGTGCTGGTCACCGAAGACATGGTAGGTCACAAGCTTGGTGAATTTGCACCCACGCGTACCTTCAAGGGTCACAGTGGTAAGGGAGGCAAGAAGTAATGTCGAAATTTAAAGCAACTCACAAAGGCGCTCGTATCAGTGCCCAGAAAGTGCGACTGCTTGCGAACCTGGTTCGCGGCATGTACGCCGACGAAGCTCTTGACGCATTGAAGTTCCAGCCCCAGCGTGGTGCTCGGATGCTTGAAAAGGTGATCAAGAGTGCGGTCGGTAACGCGACTGACCCCGATCAGAATGCTGGACGTCCTCATCGCATCGAAGAATTGGTGCTGACGGATGTCACCATTGATGGTGGTCCGATGTTCAAACGAATTCGTCCGCGTGCCCGCGGTACCGCATTCATGATTAAGAAGCGAAGCAGCCACATCAACGTTGGCCTGACTCCGATCGACGAAATATAGAAAAGGTTTTAGGGGTTAGGGATTAGGTGTTAGCGAAAGCGATCGCCACTCTCTGGTTCCTGCCTCAAACGATTTTCCGAAAATTTACTACCTAAAACCTAATACCTAAAACCCAACACCTAATTCACCATGGGTCAAAAAGTAAATCCAATCGCTTTCCGGACTGGCGTCACCCGCGGGTGGTCAAGTCGTTGGTACGCATCGAAGCAAGACTTCGCCGGTTTGTTGGTGGAGGATCGTCAATTACGAAACTTCATTCTCAACCACCCAAAGAAAACACAATACAAGAGTGCCGGAATTGACCGGATCGAGATCGAGCGCACCCGCGACGAAGTTCGCGTGATGCTGTATGTTGCTCGGCCCGGTTTGATCATCGGTAAGAAGGGTCAGGAAATCGAGATCCTGCAAGCTGAATTGCAGAACCTGATCGGACGACGCATCAATTTGAAGGTTGAAGAAGTGGGCCGCCCCGAGCTGCAAGCTCAATTGGTCGCTTTGGAAATCGCACAACAACTGTCCAAGCGTTCCAGTTTCCGCCGAACGATGAAGCGGACTTTGGACACGACGATGGATGCCGGTGCTAAGGGAATCAAGATCCAACTTGCTGGTCGTTTGGGCGGTGCCGAAATGGCTCGCCGTGAAAAGCAAAGTGCTGGATCGATTCCGCTTAGCACACTACAAGCCAAGATTGATTACGGATTCACAGAAGCGATGACGCCACAGGGGCACATCGGGATTCAAGTGTGGGTCAACCAAGGAACTTACGGAGACGAAAACGATGGCGCTGATGCCCAAACGGGTCAAGCATCGAAAAAGCCAAAGAGGTCGCATAAAAGGTAGTGCGACCCGTGGTAATACGGTCGTCTTCGGTGATTACGGTATCCAGTCATTGGATGCCGGTTGGGTCAAAGCAACCACCATCGAAGCCGGTCGAATCGCGGCCCAGCAGTACGTTCGCGGCGAAGGCAAACTGTACATTCGCATTTTCCCTGACAAATCGGTGACCAGCACTCCGCTGGAAACACGGATGGGTAAGGGTAAGGGCGAGCCCGATTTTTGGGCAGCAGTCGTTAAGCCTGGCACGATCATGTATGAACTCGGTGGAGTGACCGAACAACAAGCCAAGGTTTGTTTTGCCCGATTGGCAAGCAAGCTGCCGGTAAAGGTGCGGTTCGTCGAAAGACGACCTGCATAACGAAAGCGATTAGCTTTTAGCTGTTAGCGTTTAGCTAGCAGCATGAGGTTGTCGTATTTGAGTAAAACAGAAACCAATCGCTAACAGCTAAACGCTAAAAGCTTTTCCTATGAACAATTTGACTGAACTTCGAGAGATGAGCGACGAACAGCTCGCTGCGACCTGCAAGGAAGCGGCGGAGACTTTGTTTCGTTTGCGTTTTCAATCGCAGTCCGAGCGGCTCAACACGCCTAGCGAAATTCGCAAGAACAAGCGTTTGATCGCCCGAATCAAGACCCTGCAAACTGAACGTGCTTCTGCGACGGCTTCGGCTAGTTAGAACGACGTTTTCCATTTTAAGACATTTAGCAAGAACCTCGGATCCTTTCCATGCCGAAACGCGTCGTTTCCGGAATCGTAACCAGCGACAAGATGAGCAAGACTCGTCGTGTTGAAATCGCCCGGCTGGTCAAACACCCGAAATACAAGAAGTACATCAAGCAGCGTACCGTTTGTTACGCCCATGATGAAAACAATGAATCGGGTGCTGGCGATCGCGTTGAAATCGTGGAATCAGAACCCTTGTCCAAGCTAAAGCGTTGGCGTCTCGTTCGCGTGATCGAAAAGAGCACCGAAGTTGACGTTGCGGCGCTGCGTGCTGCTCGTAAGGGCGACACTCAAGCCGAAAACGAAGCAATCGAAGCGGCTCACGTCGGGGAACCGGCGGCGGAAACCGAAACACCAGCCGAAGCGTAGTTTTGTAGGCCGCAACGAGCTCCGCGAGTTGCGGCACCAGTGCTGCTTCGACCAAAGATACAACTCAGTAAACCATTTGACGATTTTAGCCCAACCATGATCCAACAAGAATCCAGGCTCGATGTTGCCGACAACACCGGCGCTCGACAAGTCATGTGCATCAAAGTGCTCGGCGGCAGCCGACGCCGAACTGCCGGCTTGGGTGACGTTATCGTTTGCAGTGTTAAAAGCGTGATCCCTGGCAGCGAAGTCAAGAAGAAGGCGATCGTGCGTGCGGTAATCGTGCGGACCAAGCAACCAACCCGTCGCAGCGACGGCAGCTACATTAAGTTCGACTCCAACGCAGTCGTCCTGATTGACAAAGACAAAGGCCCACGAGGAACACGGATCTTCGGCGCAGTTGCCCGCGAACTTCGCGATCGCAGCTTCATGAAAATCGTTTCCCTAGCCAACGAAGTGGTTTGAGGAAGCTGTTAGCTTGTAGCATTTAGCTATTAGCTTTCAGATTAACTGACAATGAACAACACAAAGCTAATTGCTAACAGCTAATCGCTAAAAGCTAGTATTATGAAATTTCGCATTGATGATGAAGTCCAGGTGATCGCCGGTGCCGACAAGGGCCACAAGGGCAAGATCCTGAAGATTGACCGGGCTGCCAACAAGATCGTCGTTGAAGGTGCGGGCCGCGTGTGGAAACACGTCAAGAAAAGCCAGAAGAATCCGCAAGGCGGACGACTGAATAAAGAGATGCCGATCAGCGCCAGCAACGTCATGCTGGTTGATCCGACCACCGGAAAGCCGACTCGCGTTGGGTTCCGATTTTTGGATGACGGCAGTAAAGAACGTTTTGCAAAAGCAAGCGGAGCAACGATTGGTAAGATCGCTCCAACGCGTGCCGTCAAGAAATAGTCTCACGACTCAACCAACCAAACAAATCAAAAGCTAATTGCTAATTGCTAACCGCTAAAAGCTAAAGAAACATGTCTGACAAACCCCGAATGCAGGTCCGATACGAGGACACCATCCGCCAAGCGATGGTGGAGAAGTTCGGCTACGAAAATCCGCACCAGATTCCTCGTCTGGAAAAGATCACGATGAACATGGGTGTCGGTCAGGCGATTGGCGACAAGAAGATCTTGGATCTGGCTGTTGATGCGATGACGTCGATTTCTGGTCAAAAGCCAGTGTTGACGATCGCTCGCAAATCGATTGCAAACTTCCGCTTGCGTGAAGGCATGCCGATCGGTTGCATGACGACGATCCGACGTCAACGAATGTACGAATTCATGGATCGACTGATTTCGATCGTCCTTCCTCGTGTTCGTGACTTTCGAGGTATTAATCCCAAGGCGTTCGATGGTCGCGGAAACTACACGCTCGGTTTGACTGAGTTGTTGGTGTTCCCTGAATTGAATCCTGACAAGTTCACCAAGCCGCAAGGCATGAACATCTCGATCGTGACATCAGCCAAGAACAATGACGAAGCCCGTGAATTGCTTCGCATGTTCGGAATGCCGTTTCGCGAATTGAAAACTAAAAAGAAAGAAGAAGCAGCGGCGTCTTAAAGACGTTTGCTAATCAAAGTAGTGGATCTTGTTAAAGATCCTTTACCGATCGGATCTCTAACAAGATCCACTATATCAGAAAACCCTATTGTCCTTTACCTGAGTCACTCGTGGCAAGCAAATCAAAAGTCGCCAAGGCAAAGCGAACCCCCAAGTTCAGCTCTCGCAAAGAAAACCGTTGCAATTTTTGCGGACGGCCTCGTAGCGTTTACCGCAAATTTGGTTTGTGCCGGATTTGTTTCCGTGAAATGGCCAACGCTGGCAAGATTCCTGGCGTGCGTAAAGCTAGCTGGTAACCCTGTCTAGTTGAAGTTTTGAACTCCAATTATTGAATTGCCCAATTCTCATCGACCCGAGAAGTCTTTCTAAGTCTGGCTGCACGCATAACGAACTTGCGACACGCTGTCTGGAAACTGGAATTACGAAAGAGCACCCACCATTATGATGACCGACCCAATCGCCGACATGCTCACTCGAATCCGCAACGCGGTGAGTGTAGAAAAACCGTTTGTTGATATCCCCAGCAGCCGCTTCAAGCGTGGCATCGCGGATGTTCTCAAACGTGAGGGCTTTATCTGGGATTGGAAGGAAGAAAACGAAGAATCAAATCCTTCGGCGACCTTGCGTTTGGAATTGAAGTACGGACCGAACGGCGAACGCGTGATTCAATCGATCAAGCGAGTCAGCAGCCCCGGCCGTCGAATTTACTCACGCGGCAAAGAATTAAAACCAATCCTTGACGGTCTCGGCATCCAAATCATCAGCACGTCCAAGGGTGTTCTGAGTGATCGGGAAGCCCGACGCGATAACACCGGCGGCGAAGTCCTCTGCGAAGTCGCGTAATCGTGTTCCATTTGGCCTGCGAATGCCGGCCGTCGATTTTAACAAACCAACGTATCAAACCTTTTTAGAAGCAAGTCACCATGAGCCGTATTGGAAATAAGCCGGTTCCCATCGAGGGTGGAGCGAAATTGTCGCTCGACGGCCAAACGATCAACGCGGAAGGTCCAAAGGGCAAGCTGGCGTTTCAGTTCCGCCCCGAGGTTATTGTCAACATCAACGATGCAGGCGATGAGGCGGTCGTGACCCGCACGGGCGACAACCGAACTGCGCGTGAATTGCACGGTTTGACTCGTGCCGTCATCGCCAACATGGTCGAAGGCGTCACCAAAGGGTACGAGAAGAAATTGGAAGTCGTCGGTGTTGGTTACCTCGCGGCGATTTCTGGCGACACGCTTCAATTGCGAGTCGGTTACGCCAACGAACTGCACAAAAAGATTCCCGCTGATTTGACCGTGACCTGTCCTGACCAAACGCATGTCATCGTGCAAGGTTGTGATAAGCAACGTGTCGGTCAGTTTGCTGCCGAAGTGCGGTCACTTCGCAAGCCTGAACCTTACAAGGGTAAGGGCATTCGCTATCAGGGCGAATACGTCAAGATCAAGCCTGGTAAGTCTGCCACGAAGTAATCAAGCATTTCCGGCAAGTCAGGCGACTCCGGCCACAAAAAGATCAACAAGAAGAACGATGGACAAAAACAAGCAACTCAACAAACGACGCGTTCGCCGACGAAATCATGTCCGCGCCCGATTGCGTGGCACGGCGGATCATCCTCGGATGTGCATCCAACGATCGCTCAAACACTTTAGCGTTCAATTGGTCGATGACTTGGCGGGCAAAACGTTGGCTAGTGCCAGCACTCGCGATCAGTCAATCGTCAGCAGCGTCAAGAATGGTGGCAACTGTGACGCCGCGGCAGTCGTTGGTAAGCTGATTGCTGAACGAGCAAGTTCGGCGGGTATCACGACCGTTAAACTGGACCGCGGTCACAACAAGTACCACGGCCGAGTCAAGGCATTTGCGGACGCGGCTCGCGAAGCCGGTTTGCAACTGTAATTTCGATATACAAACTTAAGATCCCCCCAAAGACCTCATTTCCGAGGACAGTCCCATTAGCAACGCACCCAGAAGCGGTGGCCGCAAGCCACGTCAGAAAAAAGAAGAATCAGGCTTGGCCGATGGCTTGGTCGATCGCGTCGTCAAGATCAAGCGCTGTGCCGCGGTGGTCAAGGGTGGTCGTCGATTCAGCTTTGCTGCGATGGTTGTCGTTGGTGACGCCGGCGGAAAGGTGGGTTGGGGATACGGAAAAGCCAACGAAGTACCGCCAAGCGTTCAAAAGGCTCAAAAGCAAGCCAGCCGAGCGATGATCGAGGTTCCCTTGGTCGATGGCACGATTCCTCACCAAGTCAAAGGCCACTTCGGTGCTGCCAAGGTGGTTTTGGTTCCTGCGGGTGCAGGTACCGGTATCATCGCTGGGCAAGCCGTGCGTGCCGTTTGTGAAGCAACCGGAATCCGCGATATTTTGACGAAGTCGCACGGAACCAATAACCCAGTCACTTTGGTCAAGGCAACCGTTGACGCCCTGTCGAAGCTGCGAACGGCTGAACAAGTCGCCGCCCTTCGTGGACTCGATCCTGCCGAAATGACCTCCTAAGAAGCGAATTCAACATGAACTTGAACGACGTCCATCGCGGTATTCAGAAAAAACGCCCTCGCAAACGCATCGGGCGCGGATCAGGTAGTGGTCACGGCAAAACATCCGGCCGAGGTCACAAGGGTCACAAGAGCCGCAGCGGTTACAGCCGCAAACCGACCTTCCAGGGCGGTGCAATGCCCATGATCCGCCGAATTCCCAAGCGTGGTTTCACCAACCGCTGGGCTGCGGATGTATTCGCCGTCAATGTCGGTCGTTTGAACGATTGCTTCAACGAAGGCGAAGAAGTGACTCTGGAATTGCTTTCCGAGCGTCACTTGGCGAAGGGAACGTTTGACGAGGTCAAGATTCTTGGCGACGGCGAACTGACCAAAAAGCTAACCGTATCGGCTCATCGTTTCAGCAAGTCAGCCGAGGAAAAGATCACTGCTGCCGGTGGAACGATCAACAAACTGGTTGCCAAACGCACGCCAGCGGAACGCGTTGAAGCTCTGAAGAAGGCGTAGTGGATTGGTGGCGAAGACGTAGGCCGTAGCGAGAGAAGCGAGTTACGGCATTAGCGTTGACGCCTTAACTCGCTTCTCTCGCTACGGCCTACACAAAACGCCAAACGCTCTCGCGGCACATCGCTCTAATCGCTAAACTGAGCCAAGCTTTCGCCCTAGCCGGCGAACAGCACTCTATCTTTTATTCACACACGTCCTGTGATTGCCATCCAGCAGTCGCAGAAATTTTGACGGATCAGATGTATGTTTGAAAAGCTGCGAATCGTCTTTTCGATTCCTGAACTTCGCACCAAAATTATGCTGACCATTGGTTTGTTGGCGATCTATCGGATTGGGTTCCACATCCCGCTGCCGATGATTGCGACCAATTTGGCGGACACGGGTGGTACGGCCAACGAATTCTTCGAGAAGATGACCGTGTTTGCGGCCAGTGATCTGCGTCAGGCGACGATCTTCGGACTCGGAATCATGCCCTACATTTCGGCGTCGATCATTTTTCAGCTACTTGGCAGTGTTTACGCGCCGCTGGAAGAGCTGAAGAAAGAGGGCGAAGCTGGTCGCAAGAAACTGAACGAATACACGCGTTACCTGACCGTTTTGATCTGTGTCGTTCAAAGTTACATGTACCTGAAGTTCATGTTGATGTCGGGCGGTCCATCCGGCGGCGGCAACATCAATCCAAACTTTACGACGGCCGACGGGTCGCTGTTTTGGGGCTGGCAAATCGTTGCAGTCCTGGTCATGACCTGCGGAACAGTGTTCCTGATGTGGTTGGGCGAACAGATTGACGAACACGGAATCGGCAACGGAATCAGTTTGCTGATCATGGCGGGCATTTTGGCTCAAATGCCACAAGCGTTCTACGAATTGATCCGAAACATGAAGACCGAATTGACTGGTTTGAGTCGCGGTCAAATCGGGATTGAAACTTTGGTGTTGCTGTTGGTTCTGTTTGTGGGTGTCGTGTTTGGAGTGGTGTTCATTACGCTTGGACAACGCAAGATCCCAACACAATCGGCCAAGTTCACTCGCGGTCGTCGAGTCTATGGCGGAACTCGCCAGCACTTGCCATTGCGGATCAATCAAGCGGGCGTCATGCCGATCATTTTCGCAAGCAGTTTGTTGATCATCCCCGGATTGTTGTTCGGTGCTTTGGCGGGAATGTTTGAATCAGGCGGGCCATTGTTCCGAGCGTTCAATTACGCCGGGATGACGCTGAATGATCAAGGATCATTTGTGTTCAACTTGCTTTATGTCGTGCTGATTTTCTTCTTCTGTTACTTCTGGACCGCGATCACGTTCAATCCGAAAGAAATGTCGGACAACCTGCGGGACAGTGGAACGTTCATTCCAGGCTATCGCCCTGGTAAGCGAACAACGGACTATCTTGAAAAGGTGATGGTACGAATCACCTACGTCGGTGCCGCGTTCCTTTCGATCGTCGCCATTGTGCCGACGATTGTTTACGGTTCACTTGGCGTGCCTTATTCGATCGCTGGTTTCTACGGCGGTACAGGTTTGCTGATTGCGGTTAGCGTGGCGTTTGACTTGGTGCAAAAGATCGACAGTCACTTGGTGATGCGAAACTATCGCGGATTGCTCGAAGGTGCCGGCGGCGGCGTTTCTCCGGTTGTCTAGCGTGAAGCCGGTTAGAATCGTCTTTGTCGGTCCGCCCGGATCCGGCAAAGGAACCCAGGGAGCTCGCGTTGCAAGCGAGTTCCGGATCAGTCATCTGTCAACAGGCGAGATGCTTCGCCAGCTCCGTGACCAATCGGATGATGACTGCAAGTTTTCCAGTTATACCGAGGGCAGCATTCTAGCGCCGGATGACTTGATGATCGAGTTGGTGGCCGAAAGGTTATCGCTTCCTGATTGTCAGGCGGGTTGGTTGATGGATGGGTTTCCAAGAACTTTGTCCCAGGCTCAAGCCTTCGACGGATACTTAAATCACCACGGCGATCAAATCACGCGAGTGATCGAATTGGTGGCTGATGCCGACGGAATCGTCAAACGATTGATCGAGCGGGCAAAATCAGAAAACCGGCCCGATGATACGCCCAAGAACATCGTCGAGCGATTAAAGGTATACCGAGTTCGCACAAAGCCAGTGCTGAGCTATTACCGCGACCGTGACCTCGTCACCCAAATCGACGCCATGCAAGACATCGATTCCGTCTTTGCCGATATCAAAAAGTGTATCGCCAGGTCGTAACAGTTTCATCTTTTGGCAAAACGATGGAGGGGCAAAACGATCTTGCGCGGTCGTCTTTCCCCGTCCTGACCGGGCACCGAATCGCTTTGCCCCTTCATCGTTTTGCCCAGCTACACAATGCCCGCTTACACAAAGAGTGCCTTCGCTTGCGGCAGGGTCCACGTTGAGCGAGTTCAAAGCGGTGTTGTTTTTTGGCAAGACGATCGGTGGCTGATGATTTCTAGTCGTTCGATAGGGCGTAACGTTCGGTAGGGTTCATTAAACCCACTACTCCGGTGCTGACAAAACGTAGCCCGCCCAGAACAATGGGCTGCTGCCGGATAGGTCTTCAACATCGGCTTCGGCTCGGGCTAGCAGCAGGGCGATTGCACGGGGATTTACCGACTGAAAACGACTTTTTCCATGTAGTCATCGTCCCAACCAGCGGTGAGCCGCTTGTTTTTGACTCCGCACTTGGCCGTTTTCTCTTGCTTGAGCAAGCTT
>NZ_LWSK01000136.1 GCF_001642955.1 Rubripirellula obstinata
CCCGAACGCGCGGGGCGATGCCCACGCGGTTAAACAGTTCAGAAACCCTTCACGGCGCGGGGCGATGCCCAACGCGGTTAAACAGTCACGGCGTTGGACTGAACCCTGGCGGGATCAACTACGTTTTAAGACTCATCCTCGGACATCATTTCGTCGGTGATGTTCAGGTTGGTGCTGACGTTTTGGACGTCGTCGTGTTCGTCGATGGCTTCTAGCAAGCGGATGACCCGTCGGGCTGAATCGACATCGACGTCCACCATCATTTGCGGCATTCGAGTGACTTCGCTGATCTCTGGTTTCAGCTCGGCGGCGTCGAAGGCTTCCGAAAGCGCGTCGTAATTTTCGGGTGGGCAGGTGACCTGGAACTTGCCTTCGTCAGTTTGCTCGATATCTTCGCCGCCGTTTTCCAACGCGACCATCGTCAACGATTCTTCATCGCAATCACCGGGGAAGACGAACATGCCCTTGCGGTCGAATAGGTACGCCACGCAGCCTGTTTTTCCGACATCGCCACCGTGCTTTGAAAACAGGGTTTTCATTTCGGGGCCGGTTCGATTTCGATTGTCGGTCAGCGTTTCGCACATCACTGCGACGCCGCCCGGGCCGTAACCTTCGTAGACAATCTCTTCCAGAATGCCGCCCTCGATTTCACCGGTGCCACGCTTGATGGCTCGTTCGATGTTATCCTTGGGCATCGATACTGCCTTGGCATCATCGACGGCTTTGCGAAGCCGAAAGTTTGCGTCGGGGTCACCGCCACCATCTTTGGCTGCGATGATGATCGCCTTGCTAAGCTTGCTCCATAATTTCCCACGCGCGGCATCCACTCGACCTTTGCGGTGTTGGATGTTCGCCCACTTTGAGTGTCCGGCCATAGTACGAAGAGTGAAGTGAGAAGTTGGAAGTGTGAATTAACGAGGTTTACGTTTGGTCAGCTTTCGGTTGTCTGCTTTCTTGGCAGTCTTCTTTTTTGAAGTCGATTTCGACGCAGTTGCTTTCTTTGAGCTTGTCGAACTTGCGGACTTCTTTTTTGACGCAGGCTTCGCTGGCGTTTTTTTCGCAGCCGACTTGGTGGCTGCTGGTTTCTTGGCAGCTACTTTTTTGGTCGCAGATTTGGCGGCAGAAGAAGCCTTGGTGGATTTGGATGCGGCAGCTTTCTTGGATCCTGTCGCCGAACTCTTGGAACTCTTGGCAGCTTCTTTAGCCTCTGCCGCCTTCTTTTCTTTCGCAGCCGCCGCCTTGGTGTCTGTCTTCACCGCCGGAGTCGCCGCCGCAGCTTTTTTGCCGGTGCTCTTTTTGCCGCCCTTTTTAGTGGGAGCCAGCTTTTCCATTTCGGCTTCGATCTTGGCCGCTTCCTCGGCTTCGGCACGTTCGATTGTTTTGCGTTTGACAACGCGTTTCTTGGCGGCCTTCTTGTTGGCCAGCCATTCATCGAGTCGCTTGCTGGATCCTTTATCGACCGCATCGATGACCGTGCGAGCGGTTTTGTCTTTCGGGTTTTTGTTCAGCGCTACCGCGCACTGGTGCAGCAATCCCGAAAAGTCGATGCCTTTGTTCTTGGGAATCGCACGTTCCAGACCGGGGACTTTGCCGGTGTTGGCTTCGGGCTGAGACGCGATTTCGGTGACCAACATGATCACCATGGCCGAGTAATCGATCGGGATCGAGTGACCGGCGAGTCCGTGCTGGATCGTGTAGCTGAGCACGAATGGCGTCATCGCGGGCATCTTTTCGAACTTCGTGACCGCTCGCCCTAGGTTCTCTTTCTTCAAGTGATCCAAGTCGAAGGTATAAAATTCTTCAAAGATCGCCTGCAGGTTACTCTTCAATCGCTCCGCTGCTTTGGCTGGTTCTGGCAATCGCGAGAGAACCTGAGTCAGTTCGGTGACCGAAGTGACACGGACTTCGTTCCAGTCATAGAATTCCTGTTCGCACTTTGCCATACCTTCATCAGCCAATTCGCTTGGTGCGTCTTGCAATAGCGAGGCGTAGAGGACGTGTTCCAGCAACGGGCGTGTCGCACCGTCGGGGTGAGGCTTGTAGTGTTTTTTGAGTGCCGCTTGCAGCTTAGTGATTCGAGCGGCCCGGTTACTTGCAGACATATTTGGGTGCAGACGCAGGTGGTTAAATGCTTAGTTGGTTTAGTTTTCGGAAACGGAATCAGAATCAGATTCGATTTCAGATTCGACGTTTCCCGCTTCTTTTTCACGTTGGATTTTAGCCAGGATTTCACTGACTTCTAACGAATGAGCCACACCTTTATCGACCTTGAATTGCAGTCGCGGTGTGTACCGAGTTTCGATCCGTCCCGCGATTCTGCTCTGCAAAAATCCGGCTGAATTCTGCAGACCACGCAGGCTGAGCTGTTGCTCTGATTCGTTGCCCATAATGCTGACCATCACAGTGGCCTCGCGCATATCGGGGCTGACTTTGACACCAACAACCGTCACATCGCGAACCCGAGGGTCGCGAAGCTCGGTTAGGATGGCAGACGCGACCACTTCGCGGATCGCTTCAGCGGCTTTTAGCAAACGGCGGCTAGTCAAAAGAAGGAATCAGGTTTTAGGTGTTAGGAATTAGGTGTTAAGACATTCGAGCATGGGATCTTTAACAAGATCCACTACCGGATGCTCAATCCAGCGTTCGGGCGACTTCTTCGATCTTGTAGGCTTCCAAAACATCGTCTTGTTTGATGTCGTTGAAACCTTGCAGTCGAATCCCGCATTCCATTCCTCTTGGCACTTCCTTGACGTCTTCCTTGATCCGTTTGAGTGAATCGAGAGCGTAATCGCCCATCGTTCGCCCATCTCGGTTGATCCGAATTCGGCAACCACGTTGAATCGAACCTTGGGCGACATAGCAACCCGCGATCGTGCCCACGCGGCTGATGCTGAAGGTTTGCTTGACGACCGCGCGGCCGAGTTCAACGACGCGTTCTTCCGGTTTCAGTCGGCCTTCGATCAACAGTTTGATTTCGTCGGTCAACTTGTAGATCACGTTGTAACGACGAATTTCGACACCGCGTTCATCGGCTAGTGCTCGTGCTTTGTCGTCCGGGATCACGTTGAACGCTGCGATCACGGCATCGGATGCTGACGCCAGTGTAACGTCGGCAAGCGTAACGCCACCGACACTCTGTTGCAGCACTCGAATTTCGACTTCGGGGTGATCGAGTTTTTGAAGTTCTTTCTGAATCGCTTCCAGTGAACCTCGCACGTCGGCACGGATGATCAAATTCAGTTTGACCTTGTCCTCGGTTTGACCCAGACGACCGTCTTCGAGCATTTCCTGGAAGTTCTCGAAAGTCACCTTGGTGGTGCTGCCCGAGAGCGATTCCTGGCTGTAGGCATCTTCACGCGACTCGGCAATTTCACGAGCCTTGCTGATGTCGTCCAAGACATGGAAACGGTCACCCGCGCCCGGTGCTTGATCGAAGCCCATGACGCTGACGGGCGTGCTGGGGCCAGCTTCGTCAATGGGATCGCCGTGCAGTGTATCTTTCATCGCTCGGATGCGACCGTACGTATCGCCACAGACCACGACATCGCCGACACGCAGCGTTCCGGTTTGCACGATCAGTTTGGCCACGACACCGCGGTCGCCTTGTTGTTCGGATTCCAAACAAACGCCCATCGCTTCGCGGTCAGGGTTGGCTGAATACTCGTTTAGCTCGGCAATGCCCAAAAGTGTTTCGAGCAACTCGTCCATCCCAATGCCTTGGGTGGCACTGGTTTTGACGATTTCAACATCGCCGCCCCATTCCGAAGGCGTCAATTGATGCTCGGTCATTTGAGTCATCACGCGATTAACGTCCACGCCTTCAAGATCGATCTTGTTCAGCGCGACAACGATGGGGACTTCGGCTGCTTTGGCGTGGCTGATCGCTTCTTCGGTTTGCGGCATGATGCCGTCATCCGCTGCGATCACCAACACGGCGATGTCGGTCACGTTGGCACCACGAGCACGCATTTCGGTGAACGCTTCGTGACCAGGCGTGTCGACAAAGGTTACCTTGCGACCATCTTTTTCGACTTCGTAGGCCCGGATGTGCTGCGTGATTCCGCCTGCTTCACCCTTGACGACGTTGATGCCAACCAGGTGATCCAGCAAGCTGGTTTTGCCGTGATCGACGTGGCCCAGGAAGGTCACGATAGGAGCACGAGCGATCATCGATTCGACATCGTCTTCGCGATCTTCCAATTCGGCGATCAGCGAGTTTTCAAGCGTTTCAGCTTCCTTCAATTCGATCGTCAGTTCCAATTCAGCCGCGATCATTTCGGCTGTTTCCAGATCCAACTGTGAATTGATATTGATGTTGGTGGTGATGCCCATTTGCATCAGCGTGCCGAGCACTTTGCCAGCGGAAATTCCGGCGGCTTCACTGAACGAACGGATCGTGCAAGGCAGTTCCAGGACCACGGCGTCCTTACGCGGAGCAGCCGTATTGATGCCCTTTCGCTTGGACGAACGGTTGCGATTTCGATAGCTGCGGGCAGCGTCGTAGCCACCGCGTTGGTCCAGCGAAACTCGACCGCGTGACTTCCCGCGAGTTCGATCGGCACGCGAGCCCGCCATTCCGGCCAGGCCCTTCTTCTTTTTGTTTTCCTCTTCCTCGGCAACGCCACCTTTCTTCTTGTCGCCGGTGAAACCAGCCAACCCAGCTCGGTTCTTGCGTTTGTTGTCTTCGTCTTGCTTGGCGAGATCTTCTAGTGGAGCTCGCATGCCTTGGCGGTGACCGGCAATGGCATCGGGGCTGAGTTTGACGTCAGGTTTTTGAGCCTTGGGTTCACCAGCGGCAGGCTTTGCCGAAGGTGCATCGGCGACGTCGGGCAGCGACGCCATTTTGACGTTGATGCGAGGCTCGCGTCGTTTTGCTTTCGCCGAATCGCCAGCTTTTTTGTCGCCGGCACGTGTACCGGGTTTGTCCAATTGGCGAACCTTGCCGCCGCCGCCAACAGCAGAATCGCGGCGGATCGGCGAGTTGCCATCGGCCGCCGGTTTGCGAGCGCCCATGCGGCTTGCAATGCGGCTGGCCAGGCTAGCCTTGGGAGCCGCCGGTTTGACGGGGGCGTCGGGGTTGATTGGCGGAGTTGCTTCGGCGACTGGCTCAGCGACCGGCGTATCCGCAACATCGGCCGGTTCATCGACGGATGGTTCATCAACGGCCGGTTCATTAACGGATGGAGCAACGGTTTCTTCGACAACCGGCTGCTTTGTTTCAGGCTCGGCTTCTGCGGCCGCTGGTTCCGCAGCCGCGGCCGTGTCTGCGGCCGCTTCGGCCTTGGTCTTTCGTGCGGCCAGCCCCGGTTTGCGAGCGGATTTGACGACGACCTGTTTCCGTTCAGCCGGGATTACGGAATCGCGAACTGCACCCATCGGTGCGGCTGGTTCCTGAGCCTTTGCTTTGGGAGCGGGCGCGGAAGATGATCCGGCGAGATGGTCGCGAACTTTCTGAGCTTCGTCGTCGGTCAGACTGGCAAGCGCCGAGCCCTTCCCGGTAATTCCGACCTTTTTCACAAGGTCGACGAGATCTTTGCTGTCGAGATTAAGTTCTTTGGCGAGCGCGTAAATGCGTGCGGGCACTTGGTGGAAATCCTGTCAATTCGTTTGGAACCCTCGTCTGCATCTGATTCGTCAGAGACGGGGTTCGGTCGTTCAAATGGTCACATAAATCAATTCCTCCATCGCCTTGGTCGGTTCCCAAAGAATCAGATTAGCGGATCAACATGATCGCACCAAACTACTTGGGAATCGCCCATGACGGGGGTCCAATGTCATGGCATCGCCGAGGACTCGCCCCGGCTGTCGGCACTACAATAGCGAAGAAAACTGTTTTCGCAGAGGTCTCCCGTAGCACTTTCGCGAAAGAATCCCGTCAACTCTTCTCGGAAGCGGTTGACGGAGCCGAATCTTCACCCTCGGTCGTTTCTGCTGCCGCCTCTGCCGGTACTTCGCCAGCGGCCTCTTCGGTCGGGGCTGCTGGTTCGGCGGCAGGTTCAGTTTCAGCGGGCTTTTCAGCAGCATTTTCGGCAGCATTCTCAGCAGCATTCTCAGCGGGCGCTGCCGCAGCTTTCGGTGTTTCTGGCTCAGCGATCCCGGCTGCTTCGGCTTCTTTTTGCAGTTGATCACGTTCGCGGCGAGCCCGTTTTTCCTCAGCGGCAGCTTCCTCGGCCTGTTCAGCCATGGTTTCCGCCACCTCGACAATTCGGTCCACATCTTCGGCCGACAAGCCGCTCATTTCCATGAACAGATCCGGTTCGATCACCGACAAATCATCGTACGACAGATATCCCTGCTCGACCAAGCCTTGGGCGATTTCTTCGGTGATGCCAGGAATCTGGCTGAATCCGCCCACCGCTCGTTCGATTTGTTCTTCCAGCTCGCCGCCGGTCATAATTTCGATGTCCCAACCGCACAGCTTGCTTCCCAAGCGAACGTTCTGGCCACGCCGTCCGATCGCCAGCGACAATTGATCCTCTTGGACCAACACAATCGCCCGGCCGATCATGTCACACAGCAATACCTGTTCGACTTCAGCAGGCTGCAAGGCGTTGGGGATCAGGATTTCTGGATCGTCGCTATAACGCACGACATCAATATGTTCACCGGCCAATTCCTCGCGGACTGCCTTGATTCGGCTGCCGCGATAGCCAACGCAAACGGCGATCGGATCAACCTGTGAATCGACGCTATGCACGGCCACCTTGCTGCGATAGCCCGGTTCGCGGCTGATCGATTTGATCTCGATAATTTCTTCGCCGATCTCAGGAATCTCTTGCTCGAAAAGTCGCTGGACCAATTGCGGCCGAGTTCGGCTGAGCACCACGCGGACGCGGTTGCCGGTCGCACGCACCTCGAAGACGACGGCGCGAACGCGTTCACCGGCGTGCAATTGTTCACCAGGGATCTGCTCGCTGCGAGGCAGGATTGCTTCGACGTTGCCAAGATTGACCGTAGCGACGCCACCGTCGGCTCGCCCGATGATTCCGGTCACGATATCGCCGATCTGTTCGCGATACTCGATCATCAACGAATCACGTTCGGCTTCCTTGACCTTTTGAATGATCACCTGTTTGGCCGTTTGAGCCCCGATGCGACCGATCTGATCTTCGCCAAGCTCGTCACCTTCCAAAACAGCTTTCATTTTGCCGTTGGTTCGGTCCAACAAAACTTGAATGTCGGCTTCCTCACCGTATTGCCGTTTCGCAGCAGTTTGAAGCGCCGATTCGATCGCCGAAAACACAAGCTCTTTGTCGATATTTTTTTCGCGGTGAAGCGAATCAACATAGCGAAGGATATCTTGCGGATTCATGGTTGCGGCCGATGGTGTTGACAGGAATTTCGATAAATTAATGCACAAATTAATGCACAAGCAAAAAAACTGCCCGAACCTTTCGGCCCGGGCAAACGTTTGCTCGATTGATTTATCGACCTTATCGCGACCACCAAAATATGTCAACCGTAAGGTGGGCGGGTATTGGGAAACTCACTTTTTCAATCTGGGTTGGGGACTGAAATCCCAACCCGCAGCGTAAGCAAGGGATATCATCAACCCCTTGCTAACGCTGCTAGCCTGTGAAGCTATCCCATCCTTAAACGTAAACTTGAACTTCAACCTAAACTTTCGCCATGAGAATTGCCGTGAGAGTTGAAGTTTAAGAAAAAGTTGAAGTACAAGTTTTGGGATTGCTCATTCATTCACAGCCTATGCGGCTTAGCTTTTCAGTCCCCAACCCCAGATTGAAAAGGTGAGTTGTCCTGCGGGCCGGGACAGGGTGGGCGGAATTCAAGGTCGCCGACAACCCCTTAAAGTAGGCCGTAACTCGCTTCACTCGCTACGGCCTACATCGATCACCGCAAAGTGCCAAATCCTCAACGAGATCCGGGCCAGCTTGGACTTACAAAGTTGGCCGGCCGTAAGCGAACCATCGTTTCCGCCTCGAATACTCCTTCGGTCGGTACCGAAACTCGCACTCGCATCATCCCGGTGCTGGGGACGTCGACGCGAGTGTAAGAGATGCCGCCAACGCTGCGTCGTCTGTTGCTTGAGTAAACCCGACTGATCGCGATATTCCCACTGCGAAAGCGTTCATGATTTCTGCTTCGCGAGCTGATCGAATCAAATGGGAAAGACGAACCCGCCGACGACCATCCGAAATTCGACTCCAGCGATCGACGCAGCGGAAGCGTGACGTTGGCGACTCCATGTTCATCAAAACGCAGTTGCATCGACCAAGTCATCGCTTCGGTATCCGAGTCCATGAAACGGTTGCGATCCCACAAAGCAAGTCGAGGCACCAACGTGAAGGTGGCCATCGATCGCATGATCACAGGATTCGCATTCGCGTCACGGATGACCACGCTGGCTCGCCAACCGTCGGGACTGGCATCGGCGTCAAAGTTGGCCAAAGCGGATTTCAAATCGACCGAAACGGGCCGGTTGCCATCGCGTTGCCAAAGAGCTGGATGATCCGATGCAATCGAGTGCGTCGCATCCAATTGAATCGTGTTCAATGTCGGCAACAAAGAACCGTCCATCTGATCCGCGTTTGCGTTGGAGGCCAACCAAACCATCACGATCGCAAAGACGACAATCAAATGAGGCCGATAATGGCGAGGTCGATCGTCGCGAGGCTCATTTCGTTGAGATTCCAAAGCTGTCTCTCCTGATTTCGTTTCATGCGTGAGTGTGCTCACACACCGAAAGCAAAATCAGGACCAAAGCATGCCCTGTGAGTTCCCGTCGCAGACTTGTCGGGTGCAGGCAAGCTGATCTGTAAATCAGATGCAGGCCGTATCGAGCGAAGCGAAATACGGCAAAACATGAGCATCGCCGTATTTCGCACCGCTCAACAAGGCCTACTTTTAGCAACTCACTGAATTGCGATTCAGCGATAGTTAGCGTTGCGCCCGGACAACGAATGGCTGTTGCAAAAAAACTACAGTCGATGAATTCACGCCACGCTTACAAAACAGCACAGTAGTTCGGCTAACAAACGTGCGACTTTTCATAGTCGCCTTTCGCTCCGCGAAAGCAGCGGATTCGCTACTTTCGCCCAGCGAAAGGCGACACGATTTCCCACGCGTTCTTAACCTGGCAATTCGGCTGGTGATTCGATCGGGTCGGTGACGATCTCTGCGATTTGTCCGTTCTTTTGGATCTCGTTGCCGCGGCCGCCGCGTGAAGTCACACGGTACTTGGCGGTGCTGATCGTCTTTTTTGCACCACGATTGGTTTTGACGGTCAGCAAATCGCGATCGCCATTGCTGGCCTTAAAACCCAACAACGTGTCTTCTTTGCCCAACCGAATCAGCGTCACGCCTTTGCCGGGGCCCGACAGATAATTGATTTCCTCGGCCGTGCAGATCATCGCCCGACATTGCTGCGAGATCGCCAGGATGGTTTCGCTTCCATCGATCGGAACGACGTCAATGATCCTTGCATCGCCTGCGACTCGAGCGAACCGACGGCCGCTGCGGGTGGACGCTTCGGCGTAAGTTTCCAATCCAAACCGTAACGCAAAACCACTCGATGAAGCGGCGAAGGCATGCACGGCCGGACACAGTTCAGGGTTCTTTGGGTCTTCCTTGATGTCACCCACAACGCGTGGATCAAAGGACATGACCGAGACAATTTTCTCGCCATCTTTTAGCTTGAACAGCTTTTGGATCGGTTCACCGAATCCGGTTGATGCAGGGATGTCGGCCATCCGCGCCGTGTAGCAAACGCCAATCGAGGAAAACAAACCGACGCAGGCACGCGTGCTGCCGGCGACACACGCCAGAACGGCATCGCCCTGCCGCAGCCGACTCTTGCCGGGGTCCGCGATTTGTTTCTGGCGTTTGATCCAACCGTCTTTGGTCACCAACACATGGCAATCTTCAGCGACGATGAAATCCTCGGCGCTGTATTCCTGGTCTTCCACCGTGTCGATCAAAGAACGCCGTTTCGCTGCGGCATCTTTGCCGTAATCCTCGACAATCTTTTCGATCTCTTCGCGAACGATCGCCCATCGACCTGACGCGTTGGTGTCCTTGGTATCTTCGGCCAACAATTTGCGGATTTGACGAGCCCGTTTGTTCTTGTCTTTCAGCTCGTTGAGGATGACTTCGATTTCCAGCCGAGCCAAACGATACAGTTTCAATTCCAGAATCGCATCGGTTTGCACTTCGTCCAGTCCACCGCCTTGGTCGTCGGCAGGGAACTTGGCCATGATCTTTTTGGCTGAATCCGCTTTGCCATCGCTACGGCGAATGATGCGGATGATTTCGTCGAGTGCGTCGAAGATCAACGCGAAGCCGTTCAGGATATGAATCCGTGCTTCCAATCGGCGAAGTTCGTTTTCAAGGCGCTTGGTGACGACCTGTAAACGGAAGTGCAGGAAGTGCCAAAGGATCTCTTTCAGACTCAACCGGTTCGGTGCGCCGACTTCTGGATTTTCGGTAGGGACCAGGCAGGTCAGGTTGACGTTGAAATTGTTTTGCAACTGCGTGTTCTTGTACAGATACGCCAGCACTTTGTTTTCGTCAGCGTCTTTCTTTAGCAGCAGATCGACGCGGATTTCGTCGGTCGATAAATCGCGAACTTCGGTGACCAGCGGCAGCTTGCCACCGAAAACCAGTTCGCCGATCCGTTCGCACATCGCAGCTTTGTTGACGCCGAAGGGAATCGACACAATTTGCAACGTCCGCAAACCCTTGGGGCCTTTAACAATCTTGTGCGTACCGCGAAGTTTGATGGTGCCGCTGCCGGTCGCGTAGATCTCGCGTAGTTCGTCTTTGGTGTTCGTGATCTGGCCGCCGGTGGGAAAGTCGGGGCCTTGGATCGCATCGTTGGCGACGAGCTGGTAATCCTTGACCTCGGGATCGCGCAACAGTTTCAAAAGAGCCGAACAGACTTCTTTCAAATTGTGCGGTGGAATGTTGGTCGCCATCCCGACCGCGATTCCGGTCGCGCCGTTGACCAGCATGTTGGGCATGCGAGATGGCAGCACGACGGGTTCTTCGCGGCTGCCGTCGTAGTTGGGCTTGAAGGCGACCGTGCGAGTGGACAAGTCGGCTAGCACTTCGCCGGCGACCGGCGTCATTCGGCATTCGGTGTACCGCATCGCCGCCGCGTTGTCGCCATCGATGCTGCCGAAGTTGCCGCTACCATCGACCAGCGGCATGCGGAGCGAGAAGGATTGCGACATTCGCACCAGAGCTTCGTAGATCGAACTGTCGCCGTGGGGGTGATAGTTACCCATCACATCACCCACGACCTTGGCACACTTGCGATGCTTGGCCGTTGCCGACAAACCTTGCTGGCTCATCGTGTACAGAATCCGTCGCTGGACCGGTTTCAGCCCGTCGCGAACATCGGGCAACGCACGGCTGGTGATCACCGACAAGGAATAGTTCAGGTATTTTTCCTGAGCCGCTTGTCGCAGCGGAATGCCGACAAGCGATGCACCGATGGCTTCAAACAGCGAGCCTGATTCCTTGTCCCGGTTTGCTTTGTTGTTTCTTGTTCGCCGTTTAGCCACTGCTGATGCAATCCTAGAGTCGTATCGTGGGGTTATTCCTGGTTCCCATGCCCGTGAGTTCCCATGCCTGTGCAAAGATACGCCGGTTGCAACGATCGCGACAGTTGGGTTAATTCGTCGTCTTGGTGAGACTGCGGCGGGTTATAGCGGTCGAACCCAAAGTAATGGAACTGCATATTGCGGCAAGGTGGTTGGCGGAGAAGCGAAAATTGATCCAACGGCAACGTCTTTGCCGAATTCGAGTGATATGCACGAAGCCTGCGCGAGAAGTCGAAGGATCGATTCTCACTGATTCCCGTTGGCCGTGTTCTCAAATTGCCGACGATTGAAGGTTCACGGAGGAACCGGCCATGACGATTCAACCTGCAACAAACCGATCTGTGACGCGCCGAAGCGCGACGCAGCGAAAGCTATTCCGACCGACGCTGGTCGCCGCCGCCCTCGTTTTGGCGTTCGCCGCCGCGACCGCTCAGGGTCAACATTTCGGGGGTCAGCACTTCGGGGGCCAACATTTTGGGGGGCAGCATCTCGGGGGCCAACAACTTGGTGGCGGTGAATACATCGTCGGCGAGCAAGTCGTCAGCGACACCGTGGTCGATTCGTCGGCAGGTTCGTCCTATGCCGGCGACATGCCCATGTCCGACGGCGAGATCGTTGATGGCGGCGTGGTTACAGAAGGTTCAGGCGGAATCGGACGCTCGTACGGCCAGCCAGACCTATTCTATAACTATTACACGCAGGGCAATCAGAACGCTGCCAACGCCCAAATGTATGTGTCGCCGCTGCCCGTGCCACAGCGTGTTGGCCACACCTACAACACCTATCAACCTTTTTATCCAGAAGAATATCTTTACTGGCATAAGAATCGATTCCATAAGTATTATGACAACGGTCGCGGCTTGAATCGCACCAAAGCGTTGTATTACAGCCCGCCTGTTCGCCAAGCGATCAGCAACATTTACTGGAACAAGCTGCGGATTCCTCGCTAAGCTTAGGAACGTGCGACTTTTTATAGTCGCCTTTCGCTCTGCGAAAGCAGCGGATTCGCTACTTTCGCGGAGCGAAAGGCGACACTAGTTTCCCGCTCGTTCCTTATTTCAACGATGCACGCCGTAACTCGCTCCGCTCGCTACGGCCTACGATCACTCCTGTCAAAACTTAACATCGGAAAACCTAAACATGATCGCTCGAACTCTGCTTATCGCCGGCTTGGTGGCGGTCTCGTTTACTTCGTTGACTCAGCAAGAAGCCAGTGCTGGTGATCCCTACGCGATGACTCAGGTTTGGTCACACAACTTTGCAATGGACCGTGCTTGGCACGGCGGTTACCAACAACAGCAGTACGGTCAACCGCTGGCATTGGTCGTGCCACCGACCGCTCACATGCGTCAAACGTATTCATGGGGCGTCAGCCAAAACACCAACCACGCGATCCATCACCAATTTGGTCGCAGTGCAAACTTTCCCGGCGCAGCAGCCGCCGGAACTTTCCGCCACACACCCAACTGGCCCAGTCATACCGATCAATTCGGAATGTACTACGTCCGAGGCCCTTGGTGAAACGAAGGTATTGGATGTTAGCGTCTAGGAACGAGCGGCGAATAAGCGTCGCCTTTCGCAAGGGACTTCGTATTAACTACTGCAGGATTGGTGTCGTCACCCATCCCAAGGGCAGCCGAACAAATCAACGCAAATTGTCGTTGATCGATCCGCGATCATAACGCTGGTGAATAGTCCCGAAATAGCTTCTCGGTTTTCCCGTAGCTGGTCCCGCCAGGGTTCAGTCCACTTCTAGCTGTACCCGACTGAACCCTGGCGGGCCCAGCTACGAAAGATTTCACCAAAGACGGAACTTGTTTCAGGACAGTTGCTGAGTGAATAGTCCCGGAGGGACGGAAGCTCTCTGCCGGGGATGTAAATCCCCGGATGGCAGCGTTATATCTCACCAATTCTCTGGCTCGGTTTCGCGGCGTAGCCGCGAAACCGAGC
>NZ_LWSK01000137.1 GCF_001642955.1 Rubripirellula obstinata
TTGCGCAACGCCGTAACTCGCTATGGCTCGCTACGGCCTACTTTCAAGGGGCGTGACAAGTTGACAACGACACATTTTCATCACCCCAGGCATCGTCCCGCGCGCTGTGGGGTCAGTACGACGCGTTGGGCGATGCCCGCGCGGTTAAACGAACTAATCCGTGTTTTCCGGGACCAGAATTCTTCACGGCGTTAGCTGTACCCGACTGAACCCTGGTGGGCCCAGCTACGAAAGATTTCGCCAAATGCGGGACTTGTTTTAGCGCAGTTTCTGAATGTAGGCCGGAACAATCCGGGCTGCGGGTATAGGATGCAGTTCACTCGCTTGCGATTCGGGATCGTATTTTTACAACTTTAACCAGCTTTCCAGAAACCGTTGCAACATCTGGTTTTGGTTCTTCAGATGCTTCGTCACGCCTTGTCGAATCTGGTCTGCTGTTTGAACGTAGCGTCCAAGAATCCGCGACGGGTTGGCGAATTTTAGATAGTAGTCGATCGTTTTCGCGGTGGCTTCGGGGTGAAATTGAAATCCGATGATTCGGTCATCAATGCTGAACGCTTGATTTGTGCAAGCATCGCTTTGGTAAAGGTGAGTGGCTTCGTTTGGCAATTCAAAAGTGTTTTGGTGCCAATGCAATGCGGTGATCTGCGACGGCAATTCGCTGACCAGCTTTGACTGCCCGGAGTTGTTGACACGATCAACCGCGTGCCATCCAAATTCTGGATCTGTGTTTGGGCCGGTTTTGGCACCCAGGGCCGATGCGATCAATTGTGAACCCAAGCAAATACCGAATACTCGGCGACCGTGCTTGGCGTATTGCCGAATGAGTTCACGTTCTGGTTCGACCCAGGGCGGTGGATTTGGCAAATGCAGCGAGACCGGGCCTCCGAAAGTCATCAACACATCGCTTTCGACTTGAGTCGGAATCTGGTCGCCTCGATCGATTCGAATGAGCTTCGTTTCCACCTGATTCTGGTCCAACACATCGCTCGTGATCCCAGGGCTATCGACGGCCGTGTGTTGAATCACAGTGATTTTCAAGGGAGGGGTTCTCGGCTGGGGATATTGGATAACTGTCGTAATCGCGAAAGTTATCCCGCTTTACGGAATTCATTGACGGATAACTGCTCGGAAAACCGCGTTCTGGTTTGCCGGATTGGGTTGATACCGGTATTTTAACCCGTTGCGGCGTCGCCGTTCTGCCTGACGCCATCACTCTTACTGATAAAGAATCAGTTCATTATGGGCTTACGAAACCCTGCTGACTATCGCTCTGTGCTGTGGGTCGCGATCGCAATTACCTTGGTTGTCATTCAATATAGCGATCCGTCCTGGGTGATCTATTTGTCGCCAATCAGTTGTTACTTTGCGATCGCCATCGGCACAGTGACTCACAACCACAGCCACCGGCAAATGTTCCATTCGCCGCGTGCGAATCAGATTTTCGGGCAGGTGTTAACGTTCTTTTACGGCTACCCACAACTGATGTGGGTGCCGACCCACAACTTGAACCATCACCATTTTGTGAATAAACCAGGGGACGCAACGGCGACTTGGCGATTCACCAACAAGCACAACTTGCTGGTCGCGCTGACGTATCCGTTGGTTTCTGGGTACTTTCAAAGTGGTCCGATTCGCGATTACGTCGAACGGGTAAAATCCAAGAAGCCCGGGCTGTATGGTCGCATCCGTTTGCAATACGCCCTTTGGCTGGGGCTATACATCGGTGCCGGTATTTTGGCGGCTGCGATGTATCACAAGCAGCAAACGGGGCTGGGGATGTACTTGTGGTTCTTTGCGGTAATCTTGCCAGCGATTATGTCCACGACTGTGATCATGTTTTTCAACTTCATCCAGCACGTTCATACTGACGCACATTCCGACCACGACCATTCACGAAATTTTGTCGGGCCAGTTTTTAACTTCTTGTTTTTCAACAACGGCTATCACACAGCTCATCATGAAAACCCGGCAATACACTGGAGCGAGTTGAAGGCGGCACACGAACAGATCGACGAGGACATTAATCCTCAGTTGAACGAAAAGAACTTGGTTTGGTTCATGGTTCGCCAGTACTTGCTGGCCCCGATTTTTCCCAGCTTGGGCACCGTGCAAATTGGGAATGTTCCCAGCGATGTCCCAGCTGGCCCGACGATCAACGATCCCGAATCGTTCAGCGACGATGTTGGGCAAGAATCTGAGTTGGTTGAAGCTAGCTCGTAGCGAGTAGGCTGGAACGAGTGTTACTCGAGTAACACTCGAGTAACACTAAGGGCATCGGATTGCCGGAACTTTGCTTCTCTTTGTTCCGGCCTACAGGGATTCTGAGAATGCTCTTTTGGGTTCAGGACGATCATTCGAAGATCGTTTGAATCTCTTCGGCCCATGCTTCCCAATCGTTGGCGGCTTTTTCAAAGTCAACATTCATCCAGCGCACTGGTTCGCTGGGCAGCACACGCGGCGGAAACTTGCTTTTGCGTGACAGCGGCATTTGGGCACTGTTGCCCATCGCCAAACGGTCTTCGGTTTCTGGGCGGACCAGGAAATCGGCTAGCGTTGCCGCGGCGACCGGATGCTGAGCGTTCTTGATGATCGCGATCGTGTTGGGAATGCGCAGCGTGCCCGGTTGATCGGGTTGTTGATCGGGAAAGACAATCGCGACGTTACGGCCCTGGTCTTTTTCGATGATCGCATCATCCGTGTCGGTCAGGCCCCAGGCGATCGTTCCTGCGGAAACCGACATTGCGACTTGCTTGTTGCCGGACAAGATTTTTGCGTTGGCGGTGATCGCTTTGAGTTGATTGATCGTTTTCTCTTTGCCGTTGATTTCTCGCAGCACTGCAAAATGGGTTGCAGTCGTTCCAAACAATGGCCGAGCCATCGCACATTGGTCTTTCCATTTAGGATCAGTCAGGTCTGACACGCTGGTCGGATAGTCATCCGGATTATCAATCAGCTTTTTGTTGATAATCAGAACTCTGGCTCGCGCGGCGAACCCGCACCAAGTCCCGTCGCTGGCCATCATTCCCGGCGGATGACTGGCACCCACTTGCCACGAATGCTTTTCCAGCAACCCCAGTTTCTGAAGCCGAACGGTGTGCATGATTTCGTTGTTCCAGAATAGGTCGCAACTGGGGCGATCTTGTTCGGCGATAATTAGGTTGACCAGACCGACGGTCTTGGTCGATTCGACATCGAATTTTCCAATTACCGTTGTCTTGTTTTCGGTCGATCGCTCAAACGAACTCAGGATCGGCTGAGCAAATTCTTGGTCGAGCGCCGAGTAAACGACAACGTCGCTTTCGCTGCGTCCGACACATCCAGGCAGACCGATAAGCGACAAAACAACCAAAACCGCCACGCTGCGATTCGAGCACGAGTTGTGGTTAGAATGATGCGATGAAAATGATGCGAACACAGAAAAACTCGATGAAGGAAATGAAAACGGGTTGGCCGGTCTTACGATCGTCTGCTCGGTTGCTGGTTGGTATGAGTTTGCTGACGATGCTGTCGTTTCCCGCGTCAGCCCAACAGAACAGTAAGCTCGAAAACAGCGAACTGGTGCAACGACTGACGCAGCGATCGGGTAAGTACCTACGCCTCACCACCGACTTGCCGGTCAGCAATCAGGCGGAAAGCGAAAAGCTTGATCGTTGGATCAGCTCCTTTGACGCTGCTGCAGCATTGTGGGCGAAATTCTGGAACCTTCCCAGCGGTGCATTGAATGACTGGACCGTCGATGGTTACGTGATGCAGGACATTGATACCTTTAAACGACTCGAATTGATCGATCCACGCGTCCCCGAATTCCCTTTCGCGTACGCGTTAGATGACCAGATTTGGGTGCGAGTCCAGCCCGGCGACTACTACACTCAGCATTTGTTATTGCACGAAGGCGTCCATTCGCTGGTGTATCATTGCTTTGGTGACACCGGCCCGACATGGTTCCGCGAAGGCATTGCCGAATTGCTGGCCACGCATCGCGGCAGCGGCCCCGAATTGCAGATCCGCCAGGTGCCCAGGTCGCGAGAGGCGTCACCGTTCTGGGGGCGATTCAAGCGAATGGACCAGCTTCGTGGTCGTTCAATCGATGGATCGCCGAGCAAGTCACAAGTGCCGCGAATCGAAACGGTTTTGCAGTACGATGCTAATCTTCGTGGCGACGTTGACGTTTACGGTTGGTCGTGGGCGCTGGCGTCGATGTTGGACGCCTACCCCAAGTATCGCGAAACACTTTTACAGGCGGCTCAGCATGGGCATGACACTGACCAGCAATTCAATCGCTGGTTGATGCAGCGTCTGGCGGCTGATTGGCCAGTCATTCAAGCTCGCTGGCGAATGCTTGTCCAAGATTTTGATTATGGATTCGATTGGGATCGCGAGCGGCTGGAAATTTCCAAGGCGGACCCGATGTGGAATGGTGCTCCGATCGAACGAACGGTCGCCGCTGATCGCGGTTGGCAAACGATTGGCGTGCGATTGAATCGCGGCATGGTTCTTGACATCACTGCGGGCGGAACCGTGATCATCGACGACGAACCCAAACCGTGGATCAGTCATCCCGATGGCGTCACCGTGCAGTATCACCAAGGCCGACCACTGGGAAAACTGATTGCACGCATGGTTCCCAACATCGCCCCCGATACCGGCACGTTGCCGCCGATCAAAACGATCGACGTCGGAAAGAAAGCAACGATTCAGGTGGACCAGCCTTGTTGGTTGTTGCTGCGAGTCAACGACGCACCGGGCGCACTGGACGACAACCAATCCGAATACAACATCACGGTCGTTCGATCTAAAAAACCAAAATCCTGATCAATCGTAGGCCGGTAACAAGACGCGACAGCGGCGCGGTTCCGGCAATTGCATGGTTCAGTCGGCGTCTAATGCGCGTTTAATCTCTCGCGCAACGATCGCAAGACGCCGTTCGATGACATTGGTGGTGTCGCTGCAGGCATCGCTAAACGAAATCAGATCGGTTTCGATGATGTCAGCGTTCCACATCACGGGTTGGGCGATCACCGGGTGCGTGATCAACACGCCTGTCGCCATTTGCGTTGCTGACGTGACGCACTTCCATGCTCTTTTTTGATCGTCTCGACCATGGAACACTCTGGCGGCTCGGCACCAACGGTCGGCGGCCAGGTCTTGGCGTCCGGCTGCGGTGTAGGCTTCGGCGGCGAGCTGCAACGCATAAGGAATCTGTCGCAGATTTCCAGCAGCACGCAGCAAGTCGGCTTCCCGGTCAAAATGGTTGCCAGCTTGAAGCGGTTCTTCGCGGGTCAGATGAATGTGCGCGGCAACGTTTTCAACTTCGCTCGCCAAGTCACGCTGGCAAGAGTCCTCGATCGCCTGACGCGCGCACTGCAGATGCGCCGACGCTTGAACGACGTCACCGAAATCGTTGGCGATGCGAGCTTTGGCAAGTTGAATCTGTGCGTTGTAGGCGACGACGCAGTTTTCTTGCTGTTCTTTCTCGATCCGATCATTGCCCGCGCATGGCAGGCAAGTGGCACAGGTGGTGCGATCGCATGGATCGTCATTGCCGCAACATCCACCGTCTTTGGTTTCCACTTCACAGGGTGGGCACGCACATTGTGCCATCGCGATGTGTTCTTGCGCGTCGGACGTGCGACCTTCGCTGCGAGCAATCTTGGATTCCAGCAGCCAGGTGTTTCCGACTGACCGTCCGGCGCGTGTGAGTTCGCATCGCGATTCGATCAACCAATCACGTGCTTCGTCGTTCTTACCGTCGCTGAACAGGCAAGCCGCCAAGTTGAACGCGACGGTGCCAATTTCGGCGGGGTCGTCCAGCGCCCAAGCACGCCTGATCGCTTTGCGATAATTCGTGATTGCCGAATCGACATCGCCCTCGGCAAACTGCTCTTGCCCGTCATCCGCCAGACGTCTCAGTCGCGAATCGTCGCGTGCTTCGGGGACGGGTGGAACGATGGCAGATCGGCAACCAACCGAAGCTAGCAGAAGACACAGCAGGATTGTTGGAGTCCAGGATTTCGCCGCCTCGGCATTTCTGCGGAATCGCCTAAAGGCTAGACTCCAGCGACTTGTTCGCAGTGATTCGCTTTGCATCATCGGCCGATCCCCGCACGAACACCTGATGGGGAAAGCGGTGCGGTCGGTGTGCCGCGTTTGCTGGTTCGCCTCAACAACCAGTGTCCACGCACCTCGTCCACTAAGTCCTGGGTTTCGTTAACCGTGTCGTTGACTCGGGCGGTCGTGCCTGGCAAATCGTCGGCTTCGCGGCGAACGATTCGCACGACTTGGCGAGTTTCTTCGGCCAGCTTTTGAACCGAGTCGGCAGCCTTCTTGATGGTCGAAAGTGCATCGGCGATCTCTTGGTTGGCTTCGTCCGCCGATTGGCCAACCTGCATTGCAGCTTTGCTGACCTGATCGGTACTCCGCTGCACTTCGCTAAGTGTTTTCTTGACGTCCTGTTCAACCAACAATTGGACTTTGTCCGTTAATGCGGCAATCCGTTTTTGCAAATCAGTCGTTGCGGTTCTTACGGCTTCCAGCGTTTCCATCGCATCAGGCCGCAAGGTCTGGTTTGTTTCCTCGAATTCTTTTGACGCTCTTTCAATGCGATTGAAAGCAGGATTCATGCTGCTGGCAATGGTCTTACTAAAATCATTTGCCGCTTGGTCAACACTGGCGACCGCTGGGTCCAGTTTCTGTTGAACTTGAAAAACTGATTCGCTAACCGACGTAACGTCACGAGACATCTGGTCGATGCGATCGGTTTGGTTTTGATACGCATCGATGCGGCTGCCTGGTGGAAGAGGCTTCGGCGGACCGTTGATGTTCTCGCCACGTTGAATGACCAATACCGGCGTACCGATTCCGAATTTTCGGTCGGGCACCAACACTGATGTTTCAAAGATCTGACTTGAATACTCCGAATCAATGGCCAGATTGACCCGAACGCGATCGCTGGAATCGATGTATTGGACACTTTCAATTTCGCCGACCGATTGTCCCAGCATCGTGACTTCGATACCTCGCCGCAGTCCGTCGAGTTCCGACTGATGGATCTCGATCCAAAATCGGTCTTGCTGAACGAAGTAGTTTCCCGCGCGCAGCAACAGGATTGTCAGCACGATGGCGATCAGCAAAACCACCAGCAGGAACGCTCCGACAAGTTGGTTGGCGTAGCGCAATCGATAGGGTTCGTTCACTTCGAATCCCTTTTATGAGGTCGATCAAAAGAACTCTTGCCACCTGCTTGGACTAGCTTGCCGTCTTTGGATTGATAATGTCGCACAATGCCTGAGAATTTTTGCGTCATTTCATAGTCGCTACCCGTGAACCAAATCACAGCGACTTTTTGCAGACGAATTTGGTTAATGCTTTCAACCAACGGAGCGATCATTTCTGGATCGAGTGTTTTCATGGGACGTTCCAGGATCAAAAGCAAAGGGTCACCGATGATTGCTCGCAGCCATTGATATCGCTGCAGCCTGGATGCTTCGACAAACGCGGGACGTTCGCGGCTAAGCGATGGCACGTCAAGCAGTTTGCTCCACTGGTCAATTTGTTGTTGCAGTTTCGCTGCGGGGAACGCGTGGTGCTTTGCACGCAGTGTAACGTTTTCAATGATGTTCAAGTTGTTGATCCAGGCACGACCGTCAAAGACTCGACCGATCCGGCTGCGCATCAGGAATTGCTGTTCAATGTTGGCGATCTTCCAAGGCGTTTGTTGAAAGGAGACTTGACCTTTTATCGGATCTAATAGACCTTGGATTATTGATGAAAAGGCGCGAGGGTTTTGGCGGCGACCCAAGTGGATCATCACCAACTCGCCTTGTTTCACTTTCAAGTTGACATCTCGCAACTTGACTGCTTCGGATGAAGTTTCGCTGCAACTAACGTTCGTCAATTCTAGGACGACGTCTTCGTTCAGCGTTTCTTTGGTGGTGCTCATTTTGTTGGACCTACAGCACCTTAAAGACGAGGAAGCGGCCGTAGATTAGAACCGACAACACGGCTGAAACCGCGAAGACGGCGGTGAGCGCTCGGATACCGCTGCGTGCGGTCACTCGGGGCACATCGCTCATCGTTCCGCGGACACTCATTGCGTCACGGCAACAGATCACGCCAGCGAACGCGCCGGCGATGGTGGTTTTGGGAACAAAGAAAACAAGATCCAGTGAACTGAATTGGCGAATCGCACCTCCCAGGAAATCTGACCACGGTGTTCGGATCACGCCCATGATTTGGCCGATCATGAAACCGGTCACCAGCATCGTGGTTGCGATGATCACTGCCAATCCAAAAACGCTAACCACGAACGCTAGGATTCTTGGCATCACCAAGTAGGTCATCGGGTCAACGCCCTGCGAATCAAGTACTTCGATTTCTCCGCTGACAACCATCGTTGCCAACTCGGTCGAGATCGCAATTCCGCTGCGTCCGATCACGACCAAACAGGCTAACAGCGGCGCGAGTTCTCGTACGATGCCTCGCCAAAGAATGGGTTCGATCAGTTCGTTGGTGACTCCGAGGGCATCGATCCAGAGTGCTGCTTGAACGATAATCAGCACGCCAACGGCGGCTCCGATTCGCAGTGACACCGAGACAGCATCGGCACCGGTAAACAACAATTGCCGAGAGAAAACGGTGCGAACGGATTCGGACCAAGACGCGGGGCGGATCGCCAATTGGAAGGTCGCCACCATGATCGCCAAAATCGAGGAAACTCCCTCGAACCGAGAGATCGCTTGTTCGCCGATGAAGTCAAAGAGCAACGCAAACGCGTGCCTGACCGACTGTGTTCCCCTGACCAGAGCACCCGTCCATCGATTGCGATCGTTGATCTGGTGGGTGCTTGGCATAAGAGAAGACGCTGAACTTCAGGGAACGTTCTTAGGGAAAACTCCAATGGAGCTAGGCCTGTCTTCCTTGCAATCGACACCGCCGGCTTTGATCGTACATTCAAACCAACCGTTCCCAAGCGAACTGCTAGATCTAAGACGAACTAGTGGAGCAATCACCCGGCTTGCCCTGACCGTCAAAGTTTGACATCGGGCCAAAGGAACAGCCAAGAAACGAGTTCTACTGTCACTCCATTACAAAATCGAATGGAAGTAGGCCGGAACAAGCTTAGCGCAGTTCCGGCAATCCAATGCAGTACCATGCAATTGCCGGAACTGCGCTGAGCTTGTTCCGGCCTACACGAACCATTGGAGCAATCGTTTGTCGCTCCCTGACCGTCAAAGTTTGACATCGACTTAGGTTGCCCGGGCGACAACAAAGAATCCACCGCAGATCGGTAATCGCATCGTCAGCCGTTTTCCGTCGATAGAAAGTCGTAAACAGTGCTCGACTTGCCAGCCCGTGCTTTGAAGGTCTCTTTCGATTTCCATTCGGCCAAAGCGGTGCATAAACATTTGATCGAGGCCGCGATACTCGTAGACGGAATCACCAAACTCATGCTCGGACTTGTCGAACGATTTGATGATTGACTTCATCGTGGCCGCGATCCCGCCTTTTTCTCTCAGCGCCGCCCAGCGGTGATGGACATGCAACAAAAAGATGCCGCCGGGGCGAACGATTCGATGAACGTGGGAAAGCATTTGGCGTCGGTGCTTTCGCCCGGCAATCATGCCCATGGTTGAAAACAGGCAAACTGCATGATCAGCCGAATGGTCGGCCAGACAATCTAATTCCACCAAGTTGGCTCGAACGGCGGCGACTTTTCCACCAAGGTCCGCAGCCTTGGCTTTTTCGCTCAGTCGCTGAAGCATGGTTTGGCTTAGATCGACGCCGATGACATCGTATCCGGCTTGGGCAAGCGGAATGGCGGTGCGTCCGGTGCCGCAGCCAAGATCGATCATCGTTTGATCGCCAGGTTTTTCTTGCGGCGGAAAAAAATCACGAAGGATTTGTTGCTCGACGTTCGCCATCGCCACGTCCGCCACAAAGTCGTCGTAATGGTCTGCGATCGCCCCTTGATGGACGTAGTCCCAAGTTCCTGGTGCTACACCGGCAGGTCGGCACCATGACGGTGGCTTTTCCGGCCGGCGAAGCGAAAAGTCAGAGGGTTTCGGGGGCTGGTTCATTGGCGGCATCGATTCCTATAATCCTGTCCCGCGGGATTTTCACCTAGTGGAAATTTCGCAGTCACGGCGGGCCGATCTGTCGCACTATCGTATCGTTTTGTTCAGTGCTGCGAGTCGATATGGCGACCAATCGACCCACCTCCATTCCACGTTTTTCCCCTTAAAACGGAAACAAGAAACATGATTAAAGTCGGTATCAACGGTTTTGGCCGAATCGGTCGTATGGTTTTTCGCGCATCGGTCAGTCGCGATGACATCGAAGTGGTGGGCATCAATGACCTGCTGGACGTCGATTATTTGGCCTACATGCTGAAGTACGATTCCGTCCACGGCCGTTTTCCAGGCGAAGTTTCGGTCGATGGCGATGCATTGGTGGTCAACGGCAAAAAAATCCGCATCACTTCGGAAACTGATCCCAGTAAGTTGGCTTGGGGCGACGTCGGTGCAGACATCGTTGTCGAATCCACCGGTATCTTCCTGACCGCCGAAAGTGCTCAAGGGCACATCGATGCGGGTGCCAAAAAGGTCGTCATGTCGGCACCATCGAAGGACGACACGCCGATGTTCGTGATGGGCGTCAACGACGACAAGTACAACGGCGAAGTCTTTGTATCCAACGCATCTTGCACCACCAACTGCTTGGCACCTCTCGCCAAGGTGCTGCACGACAACTTCGGTATCAAACGTGGTTTGATGACAACCGTTCACGCCGCCACCGCGACACAAAAGACTGTCGATGGACCATCAAAGAAGGATTGGCGTGGTGGTCGCGGAATCTTGGAAAACATTATTCCATCAAGCACCGGTGCGGCCAAGGCAGTCGGCAAGGTCATTCCCGAACTCAACGGCAAGTTGACCGGCATGGCATTCCGCGTTCCAACTTCCGACGTTTCGGTCGTCGACTTGACCGTCGAATTGGAAAAGGATGCGAGCTACGAAGAAATTTGTGCCGCAATGAAAGCAGCTTCGGAAGGCCCGATGAAGGGCGTGATGGGTTACACCGAAGACAAAGTGGTTTCCACGGACTTCGTTGGCGAAACCGACACATCAACCTTCGATGCCGAAGCCGGTATTCAACTTGACGGAACCTTCGTCAAGGTTGTTTCGTGGTACGACAACGAATGGGGCTACAGTTGCAAGGTTCTGGAACTGGTCGCGAAAATCGCGTAACGACGTCCAAACTTGATTCAAACGAAACCCGGTCAGCGATGGCCGGGTTTTTTCGTGGACCAAGGTTTCGGAAGATTGCCCTGCCCGTAGCTGATCCCGCCAGGGTTCAGTTCACCCTGAGCCAATGCAGGACTGAACCCTGGCGGGATCAGCTACGGGAAAACCGGGAAGTTATTTCGCGACAGTTCCTCAGTCGCTGACGTTGCAGAAACCCTTGTTCCAATCACTCTGCTAAGATTTGCGAGCCAAACCAAATCGAAAACAGGTGCGCTTTGAACAAATTTAAGAACGAATCCAGCGATGCAACACACGGCTCGGCAACACACGGATCGGCAGCTTACCTGTGGTTCATCTGCATGGTCGCCGCCTGTGGTGGGTTGTTGTTTGGCTACGACGCTGTGGTTGTCTCTGGCACGAATTCGCAGGTTGAAGCTCAGTTTAACTTTTCGCCGTGGCAGCTTGGCATCTACGTCAGTTGCGTTCTTTGGGCTTGCGCCGTCGGTGCGGCAGCGGGCGGGCCGATTGCTGACAAGTCCGGTCGTCGGACAACGCTGCTGATCGCCGCTGTCTTGATCTTCATTTCGGCGATGTGGAGCAGTTTTGCTGGCGGGCCAGAGGCTTTGATTCTGGCCAGATTGGTTGGCGGTTTGGGGATCGGAATGGCGACGATGGTTTGTCCGCTCTACATTTCGGAAGTCTCGCCAGAGGAACATCGAGGCAAGATGGTGACGCTGTTTCAGTTGACGATCACGATCGGAATCGTGATGTGCGTCTTCGCAAATTGGGGCATCTTTAGTTACGCAGAAGCATCAAAAGAATCCGTCGATACTGCATCCGCCGGCAGCGATTTTCTGCAGTGGTTCGCGGTGGATGAAAATTGGCGAGCGATGTTCTTTGCCGAATCGTTACCCGGAATTCTGTTTCTGGTTTGCGCGTCGTTTGTTCCCGAAAGTCCTCGTTGGTTGGTGAAACGTGGCAACCCAGATCGAGCACTCAAAATCCTCACTCGGATCAACGGTGCTGATCGCGCCGCGGTCATTTTGAACGACATCGAAAGTGCCTTGATTGATGAAAAGAACATTCGCTTTGGCGATCTCTTTACTCGCAAACTGCGAATGCCCCTGATCCTGGCCGTTGCAATTTGCGTTCTTTCGGAAGCTTGTGGTGTGTCGGTGGTGTTTTACTACGGCCCACAAATTCTGGAGGACGCCGGATTCGGGCTTGGCGGATCCTTGGGCGGATTCGGAACGATTGCGATCGTCCATTTTGTCGCCGCAATGTTGGCCTTGGCATTGGTGGATAGCATCGGTCGGCGAAAACTGATTGCCTTTGGTGCGATCGGTTCCATGTTATCGCATGTTTTGATCGGAACGCTTTTTTACAACGGTGTGATGGGCTGGCCGATCGTGTTAGCGATTAACTTGTTCATCGCGTTTTTTGCTTGCTCACTTGGTCCCGTCAAGTTTGTCATCGTTTCAGAAATTTTTCCGAACCGAATTCGCGAACACGCCATCGCGCTGTCAACGTTTTGCATTTGGATTACCAGCGCGGCCGTGAATATGGTCTTCCCCGTGATGCAGGCCAACATGGAAACCGCCACCATCTTTTATCTCTACGCCGGCGAATTGGTCCTGCTGTTATTGGTCATCAAATTTCTGATGCCAGAAACCAAAGGCAGAACGATCGAAGAGATCGAACGATCCTGGTTGAATCACGAGTCAGCATCCGGCTAGTTCGTCGAATTCAAAGCGGTGCATATCGAAGTTTGCAGTCCAGGCTTTAGGAATTGTCCCGAAATAGTTTCCCGGTTTTCCTGTAGCTGGGCCCGCCAGGGTTCAGTCCACCAGAAGCTGCACCCAACGCCGTGCAGGAAAACACGGCTTAGGAACGTACGACTTTTTAGAGTCGCCTTTCGCCCCTTGAAAGTAGGCCGTAGCGAGCCATAGCGAGTTACGGCGTTGCGCACATTGCCGTAACTCGCTTTGGCTCGCTACGGCCTACATGCTGGCGATCAGGGAAATGTGCCGTTGCCATAATGCTTCCCAGCGCTGCAGTTTGTGTTGTCTGCCATGGTGCAGCTTGCACAATTTGCTGCGTTGCAATGATTTTCATCAGGCCAGGCTTTGTCTGGGAACCAGAAAGTAGGCCGTAGCGAGCCATAGCGAGTTACGGCGTTGCGCACATTGCCGTAACT
>NZ_LWSK01000138.1 GCF_001642955.1 Rubripirellula obstinata
TCCATGCGGGGCGAAACGCGCGGGGCGATGCCCACGCGGTTAAACGAACTAACCCGTATTTTCCGGGACCAAAACTCTTCACGGCGTTGGGCAGCCTGCCGGCCCTCTGGGCCTAACACGCGGTAACTGATGCGACGTCCCAAGCGAAAGGCGACTCTAAAAAGTCGTACGTTCCTAACGACGCTAACCCTGAAACCGCCGGCTCCAACCGCCATCGACTGCGATCGTTTGTCCGGTTGTGAATGTGTTGGCAGGATCAGCCGCGTATAAAATTGCCTTTGCAACGTCGTCCGGTGTTCCCCAACGTTGCATCAGCGATTGTGCTTTGGCTCGGCTGTCCCAATAGTCGCTGGTGGATTCGCCCCACGAAGTTTGGATCCATCCTGGTGCGACAGTATTGATCCGCAAGTCTGGCGAAAACTCTTGAGCCATGCTGTTGGCGAACGCCATGACGGCTGCCTTGATCGGACCAAACATTTGTCCCGCGTCGCCTTCCATTCCCAGCGGCGCTTGGTCCCATCCGATGAACGTCATCGACGGCGGAAGCTTTTCTGAATTCGATTCAGATGTCGTCTGTTCCAACATTCGCTGGGCAACGTTTCGCGACAGTTCAATCGTCGCCTGCACATCGACTCGCCACAACCATTGCAACTTTTCAGCGAACGACAATTTAGCTGCATCGCCGGTCAACACATCGGCACCGGCATTGTTGATCCAGGCATCGACTCGGCCGAACTTTTTGAACGCGACTTCGGCAAGGTGGTCTCGCTGCGACGGGATCTGCAAATCTGCTTGGACGACGAAAACTTCTTCGCAACCGGATTGCCAAGCGATCTTGGCGGTCTCTTCGGCCCCCCTCTGGTTGGCACAGTAATGGACGACCAACTGACTGGCGCCCGCTTTCGCCAACGCAGAAATGGTCGCCCGTCCGATCCCGCTGGACGATCCAGTCACGACGGCTGCGGCACTGGAAAAAGCGGGTTTTGGTGACATCAGAAACCGTTTGAGTAGCCGTTACGCGATAATTTCCAGTAAGTATCCTGGGCCGAAAGACCGATCCGTGGCCATGAGTGCCTAGTTTCGGTAATCCATCGCCCCGCTAATCGTCGCGGTCTTGCCGCTTGACCACCCGGCAAGCTACCCTATCGATGCTTTAAATCTAATATAAACCGCCCAATTCTCATACCTGTACGCCGCATGTCTGACTCGAAAACTGTTGCCCAGGCCGAAATCGAACAACAAATCGGTGAGCTAGAAACCGCCGCTGATAACATCGATATCGATAGTGCCGAGACCCAAGAATGGCTCGCTTCGCTTGACTACGTTCTGCAAAGCAAAGGCCCCGAACGCGTTCAATTTCTGATCGAACAACTTCGCGACCGCGCCGCCGAAGACGGAATTCAATGTGCACAGGACACCAGCACACCTTACGTCAACACGATTCCACGCAATGACCAACCGGCGTTCCCCGGCAATCGCGAATTGGAACGACGCCTGAAATCGATCGTCCGCTGGAACGCGATGGCAATGGTCGTGCGAGCAAACAAACGCCCCGGCGGAGTTGGCGGACACATCAGCACGTTCGCTTCGAGTGCAACGCTTTACGAAGTCGCCTTCAATCACTTTTTCAAAGGTCGCGGCGAAGACGGCTACTCCGGTGATTCGGTCTACTTCCAAGGCCACGCTTCGCCCGGGATGTACAGCCGAGCTTTCTTGGAAGGGCGTTTGACCGAAGACCATCTCGAAAACTTTCGCCGCGAATTGGCACCCGGTGGCGGACTGAGTAGTTACCCGCACCCGTACTTGATGCCCGACTTTTGGGAATACCCAACGGTGTCGATGGGTCTGGGCCCGATCATGGCAATTTACCAAGCACGGTTTAACGAATACCTGAACGATCGTGGAATCAAGAACACCAAGGGACAAAAGGTCTGGGCATTCTTGGGCGACGGCGAATGCGACGAACCCGAAACACTCGGTGCGATTGGACTAGCCGCACGCGAAAAACTGGACAACCTGATTTTCGTGGTCAACTGCAATCTGCAGCGACTTGACGGTCCGGTTCGCGGCAACGCCAAGATCATTCAAGAACTGGAAAGCATTTTCCGCGGTGCGGGTTGGAATGTGATCAAGGTTGTTTGGGGATCCGAGTGGGATGAACTGCTGGCCAAAGACACCAGCGGCTTGCTGGTCAAGCGAATGGGAGAAGTCGTCGATGGCCAGTACCAAAAGTACCAAGGCATGCCGGGCGGCTACACACGCGAGCACTTCTTTGGGAAGTACCCTGAATTGCTGAAGCTGGTTGAAAACTATTCAGACGACAAGATCGAAAAGATTCGCCGCGGCGGCCATGATCCTGAAAAGGTTTACGCGGCCTACCAGCAGGCCGTTGAACAGTCCAACGGAAAGCCAACCGTGATCCTGGCCAAGACCGTCAAGGGTTATGGATTGGGCGAAGCCGGCGAAGGCCGAAACGTTGCCCACAACCAAAAGAAGATGAACGAAGACGAGCTGCTTGAATTCCGAACTCGGTTTGGCATTCCGATCAGCGACGAAGAAGTCGGCACGGCACCTTTCTATAAGCCGTCCGAAAACAGCGCCGAAATGAAGTACCTGCGACAACGTCGTGAGGCGCTCGGCGGACCGCTGCCCAGCCGTCCAACGGAACATCCGACGATCGAGGTTCCCAAATTGGCGGACTTCAAAAAGCTGATCGACCGCTTGGGCGACGGTAAGAACTGCAGCACCACGTTTGCTGTCGTTCAAATGATGGTGGCGCTTTGCCGAGACAAGAAGATTGGCAAGTACGTCGTCCCGATCGTTCCCGACGAAAGTCGCACGTTCGGAATGGAGGGCATGTTCAAGCAGTTCGGCATCTATGCTCACGCAGGCCAACTTTATGAACCCGTCGATTCGGATCAGATTTCGTACTACAAGGAAGCCCAGGACGGCCAGATCTTAGAAGAGGGCATCAACGAATGCGGCTCGATGAGTTCGTTCTGTGCAGCCGGCACGGCTTACAGTTGTCATGGCGTGAACATGATTCCGCTGTACATCTACTACAGCATGTTCGGATTCCAACGCGTTGGCGATTCGATTTGGGCTGCCGCCGATATGCGAGCCAAGGGTTTCTTGATTGGTGGCACCGCGGGCCGAACCTCGCTAAACGGTGAAGGCCTGCAACACCAAGACGGCCATTCGTTACTCAATGCGATCGCGTTCCCAACGGTTCGCTCGTACGATCCCGCATTCGCTTATGAAGTGATCGTGATCATCCAAGAAGGCTTGGAACGAATGTACGAAAAGGGCGAAGAGTGCATGTATTACATCACTGCCGAAAACGACGCCTACGATCACCCAACGATGCCCGAAGGCTGTGAAGATGGAATCATCAAGGGCATGTACGAATTCAAGAGCGTCGATGTTGAGAAACCACTGGCACGCGTCCAGTTGTTCGGCAGCGGTGCGATCCTGAATTGTGCTTTGAAGGCCCAGGAAATTCTGGCAGAGAAATACAATATCGCCAGCGATGTTTGGAGCGTGACCAGCTACACCCAGTTGCGTCGCGAAGCCGAAGATGTCCAGCGTTGGAACATGTTGCATCCGACCGAGACACCGCGGACCAGCTACGTCGAGGAAGTCTTGGAAGGCCGCGAAGGTCCGTTTATCTCCGCGAGTGATTATGTGAAGACACTCGGTGAGCAATTGACGCCTTTCATCCCCGGCGACTATTTCGTTCTCGGAACCGATGGACTTGGACGCAGCGAAACTCGCGAAGCTCTGCGACGACACTTCGAGGTCGATGGCGAGTCGATCACGATCGCGACGCTAAGCCGTTTGGCAAAAGCCGGCGTCCTGAAACCACAGGACGTGGTCGATGCAATCAAGGCACTGGATTACGACCCCGAAAAAGTGAATCCATACTTCGCTTAGTTAATGCAGTTTGACTTTGCCGTGTGTCGCCAAGCTCCACACGGCCTACTTTTAAAAACCTAACACCTCTATCTCTAAAAACTAATTCTTCCCCTATGGCTACCGAAGTAAAACTTCCTGAACTTGGCGACGGCATTGAATCAGGCGACGTGCTTGAGATTTTTGTGGCCGTGGGCGACACGATCACGGCCGGCCAAGACATCATCGAAATGGAAACCGACAAGGCGACTGTCCCGGTTCCCGCATCGGCCGGTGGCAAGGTGACCAAGATTTTAGTTGATGAGGGAGACACGGTTCCCATTGGTGGCACGATTTTAGAAGTCGAAGCTGCCGAAGGTGCCGCGACACCAGAACCGCCAAAGGCCGAACCGCCCAAAGCGGAGGCTCTCAAGCCAGAACCACCGAAAGCACCGGAGCCACCGAAGGCCGAAGCTCCCAAGCCAACACCGCCACCCGCCGCTCCTCCCGCGGCCGCTGCACCACCAGCGCCGCCTGCCGCGCCGCCTGCCGCACCTCCGGCTCCCGTCGCACCGCCAGCACCAGTTGCTGAGAGTTCGACCGTAGCTTTGCCCGCTGGTCCTGCGATTCGCCGGTTTGCTCGTGAAGTGGGCGTGGATTTGAGTATTGTGTCGGGGACAGGTGACGGTGGTCGCATCACACGTGATGACATCCTCTCCGTCGTCCGATCCGCCAACCGTTCTTCCGCGGCTTCGGCTCCAGCAACCGCTGCCAGTCCAGCGGCAGTTGCCAACCCAGGATCGCCCGCTTCCCCTGGCACCGCAGACGCCGATGATTACGGTCCGATCAGCGTCGATCGAATGACCAAGATCCGTAAAACGATCTCCAAGCAAATGCTGGCTAGCTGGACCAACGTCCCACGCGTCACCAACTTTGACGATGCCGACATCACCGATCTGGAAATGCTTCGCAAGTCCAGCAAGGACGATTACGCGGCCCAAGGCTTGAAGCTGACGACAATGCCGTTCCTGATCAAAGCCGTTGCCACAGCGCTTCGCCATCATCCCGCGATCAACGCGATGCTGGACGAAGCGAACGAGCAAATCGTTTACAAGAACTACGTCAACATCGGAATCGCCGTCGATTCAGAAGACGGCCTGAAAGTCCCCGTGATGCACGGCGCGGACCGAATGGGAGTGCCCGAGGTGACTCGATCGCTAGCCGAAATGGCGGGCAAAGTTCGCGGTGGAAAGATTGCCATCAGCGACATGCGTGGCGGCACGTTCACGATCAGCAACTTGGGCGCGATCGGCGGCCAGTACTCAACCCCGATCGTCAACGTCCCCGAAGTCGCGATCCTGTTGGTCGGACGCAGTCGCAAGCTGCCCGTCGTCATGCCCGACGATTCGATCAAACCAAGATTGATGATGCCACTAAGCCTGTCCTACGACCACCGCCTGGTCGATGGCGGAACCGCAGCACGTTTCTTGAACGACGTGATCGGTTACCTAGAAGCCCCCAGCCGATTGCTGCTGGCGCTTTAAGCATCATTTCAGGCTGGTGCTACAACGATCGTAGCTGATCCCGCCAGGGTTCAGTTGTTTGTGAGTCCGGCAGAATAACTGCCCCCTAGCGGGCTGCCGATTACCACAACTCGAGAATTCTCTTGTTTAACCGCGTCGGGCATCGCCCCGCGCGTTCGAGGATGCACAACGCGCGGGACGATGCCCAACGCCGTGAAGGGTTTCTAAATTGTTTAACCGCGTCGGGCATCGCCCCGCGCGTTCGGGGATGCACGGCGCGCGGGGCGATGCCCACGCGGCTAAACGAACTAATCTTCACCGCGTTGGGCGATGGCCCCAATGGCGCTTACATTAGCCCCGGATGGGGCGTCAGCACGGTGCCGTGGGTCTTGACCCACGGAATCAAACGCAGCAAAAACCGAAGCCCCGGATGGGGCGACAGCGAGCAGACTTTGGCTTGATTGCCCCTCCAGAACTATTCACGTAAGCTCGGATCGCGGAGCGATCAACGACTGCTTGCATTGGTCTGCTCGACTTCCCTCGGGATGAGTAACAACACCAATCCAGCAGCAATCAAATCGATGTCCCCTGGATCTGTTCAACTTGGGGCAGTTCAAACTCTAAACTTAGCGTCCTGAAACAAGTTCCCTATTTGGCGAAATTTTTCGTAGCTGGGCCCACTCAGGGTTCAGTCGGGTACAGCTAATGATCAACTGAACCCTGGCGGGATCAGCTACTTTTTTTTCACTCGGCTTCAAAGAATTCCAGGGGCTGAGATTCTTTGACATCCGCGACGCGGATGGCTAATTCGCCGGACAAGATTCGTCGGAACGTCGTTCCCACGATCTCGCCGCGCCAACCTTTTAACAACGATGGCTTGGAATCACCCGGACGGCGATCGAGTTCGTAACCAAGCAGTTCGCGAACGTTGTCGGCGTTGCCAACAATTGGTGGTGCCAGCTTGTGCTGCCGCGAAATACAAGCGATCGACGTCGATAAAAACTGACTCAACATCGGCGACACCACGCGGCGTGAACCACGAGGACGCTTGGGCAGATCATCTTCATCCGTGTCCAGTGCCGCCTGAATGGCCTGACCAATCGCAGCATACTGATCATTCAAGTTGCGTCGTTCCATGCCTCGAATGCTGCGGATCTTTTTGGGGTCGGGTGATCCTTTCTTGGCAAGCTCCACGAGCAAGTCGTCACGCAGCACGCGACGTGGCAATCGATCTAACTTCTTCGCCTGCTCTTCTCGCCATTTCCAAATGTGCCGAACGGCTTCCAATTGGCGAGGCTTCAAGCCCGATGCGCCGCTAACACGACGCCAGTTTTCCGACGTTTCGGCCGTGACCACTTTTTGCTGCAACACCTCCGTCTCTTCATCGATCCAACGCACGCGATCCAGTTTTTCTGCCATCGCCAAAAGCTTGTCATGCATCTCAAATAGATCGGTCACATCGTGCAACGCATACGTGATCTGATCTTCAGTCAACGGACGACGCATCCAATTGGTACGCGTTTCACCCTTGGGCAAAGTTTTGTTGACCAATCGCTGAACCAACGTTCCCAAAGAAGCCGGATACTCCATTCCGACAAACCCGGCGGCCAGTTGAGTGTCAAAAAGTCCGGCGATCGTTTTTCCAGAGTATCGGAAACAAAACCGGATTTCCTCGCGAGCCGCGTGAGCGATCACGACGCGGCCGGGCGTCGAAAGCAATTCCCAGAACGGACCGGTATCAGGAACCTCAACGGGGTCGATGATCGCCAAGCGATCTCCGGCAACGACCTGGATCAACGACAATTGGGGACGGTAGGTGTCTTCGGATACAAATTCGGTGTCGAATCCAATCCTTGGGCAATCGGCGATCTCATCACAAAAGGCTTGCAGATGTTGCGGCGTGTTTATCGATTCGTACTTCACCGGTAACCTTGTCACAAAGAAGAGGCGGGATTGCTGCACGAATCTAACCGCCAACGCCGACTTCGGCTATCCGCTTCCAAACGAACTGCAACGTCTATCGATGGCAATTTCCACGTCGCCAGCGAACAGCACAGCCAAGCTGCCCGAATTTCTGGTCAGCGCAGCGTCAATGGAAGAGTTCGACCTGCTAGCCACGATTAGTCAAGTTGATATCATCGACTTAAAAGACCCAGCCTGGGGGGCGATTTCCCCCGCCTCGATTGATTTGTGGAACTTGGTTGCCGCTAAATCCTCTCAGCTACCCAAGCACCAACATCTCTCTGCCGCGCTGGGCGAATTTGATCAGGCCAATCAATGTGCAAAACAATTGCCACCGCAGTTTCGGTTCGCCAAAATGGGTTCCAGCGAATGCGACCATGTTGATTTGCTGATGCAGCGATGGCGAACCATTAAAAATCATCTGCACGCATCAACCGAATTGGTCGCCGTCGCCTACGCAGATTTCAAATCGGCCAAATCAATCGATCCGATGAAGGTTCTTTTGGGCGCGAAGGCCGGCGGACTAAAACGCATTTTGATCGACACGTTCCAAAAAGATGGACGAACATCGATCGATCATCTTGGAATCGACCAGCTTCGAGCATTCGCCGACGCCGCTTACGAAAACGGCATTTGGTGGTCACTGGCAGGATCGATCGATCTAGCCCAAGTCGATCAGTTGTCACTCAATGGCATTCACCCCGATTGCATCGGAGTTCGCGGAGCGGTGTGCGACGGTGGTAGATCAACATCGCTTTCAGAAGAGAAGTGCCGACGATTCAGTTCGACTGTTCATGGGCATGCGACGTGACGGTTACAAAGCATCAAACCGAACGATCAACCGTGACCTCTGCCGATGCCTGTATGGAGTCGTTGAGCCGCTAATTGGCGCTAACAGCACGCTAATCAGCCAACAGCAGAATCACACTTTTGGGGGCGAACAATGAACTCTATTAGCGTCCTGTTAGCGGTTTTATTTGACGCTTCCCAGTGAACGCCAACTCGTAGGCCGTGTGGGCAACGCCGTGAAGAGTTTTGGTCTAGGAAAACACGTGTTAGTTCGTTTAGCCGCGTGGGCATCGCCCCGCGCGTTCGGTGCCGCACGACGCGCGGGGCGATGCCCAACGCGGTTAAACGATTGAGAAACCCTTCACGGCGTTGCCGTGTGGGGGTGCTCGCACGATTCTTTAAACCCAATCTAAACCGGTCAGCTTTTGCAGCCGTTCCTCGAAGTTGCCAATCAAGCCGCCGACGAGAGTCCAGTTGTCTCGACAGCGAAGTTCGATCTCACCGTGTTTGTTGATTCGCAAAATCGAATCACCGACCACGCCAGAATCGTGGAGCTGTTTCAAATCTACTTCGCCTTCGTTGACCACATCGAGCAAAGTTTTGCCTGTCAATTCGATGAAATTCTTATTCATTGCAACCTCCTAAAACCAATATCAGATGCTGACATTGTAATCAGAGTTTTCGTCTGTGTTGATTCGTCTATGTTGAATCGATTAAGGGTTGATCAATTCCTTGATCGTTTGATCCAACTGACGACCTGCAAAATCGATTTTGACGACTTTGCCTTGCTGGTCAAAAATAACGACGCACGGCAACGACACGACGCCAAATTGAGCTGCCGCTGGATTGCCGCTACCGGTATCTTCCAACGCCAAAGCGTCATCGCCTGCCTCTGGATCGGTCCCTTGTGGATTCGGTGCGCGAAAACTGGGGAAATCCAAACCGCTTTTCTCAGTAAACGTTTGCACTCGATCAGCGTCGGTGTCCAGATTCATCCCGACGATCGCAATCTTGCCGGGTGCTTTGTCAGACCATTGCTTCAGCGCCGGTAAAATCTGCAGAGACTGTGGAAAATCAATCGTCCAAAAAGGCATCAATACGACTCGACCGCGATAGTCTGAAATGTTGATGGGGCGACCATCGACCGACGGTAACGAGAAATCGAATTCACGACCGATCGCGTCTTCGCGTGCGTTGCGAGCGCTGACCGCCATCATCAACTCTTGATACGTCGCAGCATCTCTGTCCGTAAACCGACGCTTCATAACTTGATAAGTTGCTTCCGCCAAATCCATTCGGTTGCGCGATTCAAATTCGATGGCCGCGCCGGATAAGTATTGAACCGTTTGCAGGTCCGCCGATTCATCGATCAACGTTTCCGCCGCTTCGACCCATTCGGCGACCGTGACTTCGCTTGCCGGTTCCGCTAATTCATTTTCAGCAGCTTCATTTTTGCCTGTCGCAATTTGATTGACCATCGAATCGATCGCGTCAAAACGAACGTTGCCCGCCATTGCTGCGGCCATCTTGGCGATGTTGGGATCAGGTGAATTGGCAAACAGGTCGATGATGGTGTCGCGGACTTCTTTGGCTTGAAGATCATGTCCATAATTCGCCAGCAACCCACGAGCTTGCCCCATCACCATCATCGCGGGCACATCGGAATCCGATGCGGTGCTAGCGAGTTGTCGGACTAAGCCGACGATGTTTTCAGGCGCTTCTTCCACACCGTTTCGCAAGTCTTCAATGCCAAAACCGATCAAGACCAAACGGCTGTCGGACACCAACGCATCGTCATCCGAATCTAAGTTTGCCTTGGCGAGTGATTCTAAATCCTTGGCGGCTTTCAGGTCACCAAGCGACGCCAAGTGTGATAGCGCTTGCAACTGACCTCGATTGCCTTCGCTGCGAAGTTTGTCGCTGACGTTTTGGTCTTCTGCTAATCGTCGAGACGCTTCCCATTTCATTTTGACGATTTGGATCAGCGTGTCACGAGCTTTTTCAGGATCCGAAATTCCGCTCGCGCCCGAGACGATGGTTTGCATATCTTTGTCGGCGGTGGCTAAGAACTCGACAAGTTCATCGGCCGTCAAATCTGCTCGCAGACCACGCCCAGGCTTCTCGCCACCGGGATCGGCGACCGCCAAAGGAAACCGATTGACCGGTGCCGATGGTTCGGTCGAAGCACTTGGATTGTCTGCCGGAGGTTGCTTTGGCAAAAAGTCGGGAGCTTGCGAGGTCTGGTTTTGTGCGTTCTGGACCAAGCGATTTGCCGGCGGGGCATCCTCGTTCATCATTCGGTCAGGAATGTCGGCTTGTGAAGTCTCAGCGTCGGCTGGCTGATCGGTGGTTTCCTGGACGGGCGAACTGCATCCGGACAGGCTGATCCAACACAGGATCCAGCAAAACGCCAGTCGTCTGCATGCCAAAGGTCCGTTGAGAAAACACATGGGATCGATTTCCAAGAAAATAGTGCAAAGGGAGTCCTGATAGATCATATCGGTTGACGAAAATTCTGTCTCGCCAGTTTCACGACAGGTTTGAGATGCCGGAACTGCGCCACTAACGCGTCTTGTTGCCGGCCCACGAGAATTTCTGCAAGAACGACACGCTTTTTCCAAGCTGAAAAAGATCTCGGACTTGCCACCGGGGCCCTTTTTCTCGGACACTACCCAGCGACCGAGACTTACCCAACCTCCTTTATTAAAGATCATTTTGAAGTGACTCGCATTGATCGTTACATATTGGTTCTGTTCTTGCGAACGGTACTCATTTGCTTTTGCTCCCTGGCCGGCATCTTTGTCGTCTTCCACGCTTTCACCAGCATGGACGATCTGGTCAAGCAAGGACAAATCGAAGGCGGGTTGCTGGGCGTCTTGTTTCGGTTTTACGGTCCTTACATGCTGCTGCTGTTTGATTGGACCGGCGCGATCATTGCCTTGATGGCGTTTTTGTTTACCGTTGGTTGGTTGCGGCGGACGGGTGAGTTGACATCGACGCTTGCCGCCGGAATTTCGCATGGCCGGTTGCTGCGACCGATGATCATCGCGTCGCTGGCGATCGTGTCCGTTCAAATGCTAAGCCGCGAATTCATTCTGCCCCATCACCGCGATTCGCTGTCGATGAAGGCAAAGGATCTGACCGGGTCAGCGGAGCAATCTGTCAAGGCAAAGTACGACATCATCAATCGAGTCCTCGTTGACGCCACATCGATGGATGGTAAGCACGGCCGTTTGAACGACCCCAGTTTTCGACTGGACGGCGACTACGGAAAGTTTGGTGACTTGCTGCTGGCTAAATCGGCTCAGTGGATGGACAACCATCCAAACCTGCCACCGGGATACTTGTTGGAACACGTCGCCCGACCGATGGATATCGACACTGTGCCGTCGGTGTTCTGGAACAACAATGCCATTTTGCTGACCAGCAAAGATCAGGCTTGGTTGAATCCCGGCCAAGTGTACTTCGTCACTCGCGTTGATCCCGACCTGCTGCAAACCAGCGACGCGGCCAGTCGCCGAGCAGCGATCGGTGAATTGATCGCCCGGATCAAAAACCCGGCGGTTCACAGCAGCCTGAAACTGCAGGTGTTGCTGCATGAACGTTTCGTTCGTCCACCGCTGGACTTTGCGTTGATCTTGTTGGGATTGCCGTTGGTGGTCAATCGCAAGGGACGCAATTTGTTCCTGATGATCAGCGTGGCGATGATGACCGTGATGGCCTTCTTTGCCGTCAAGACAGGAGCCAACTACATTGGGACGAGCGGTTATTTGGTCAGCCCGGCCATCGCCGCTTGGATCCCGCTGCTCGTTTGCGGTCCGATCGCTTACGTTCGTTACCGAGATGTGCAGTTAGTATGACCTCCAGTTCTCGGAAACCGCTTGATGTTTCCGTCATCATTCCAACGCTGAATGAACAAGACCATGTTGCAGCGGCGATTCAGTCGGCGCAGGCGGCCGGTGCTGGCGAAACGATCATCAGCGACGGTGGCAGCACCGATGACACGCAAGCCACGGCAACCGCGGCCGGTGCAACAAAGTTCGTCAGATCATTGCCAGGTCGTGGCACACAACTGGCAGGCGGATTGTCGGTGGCCGCGGGCGAGGTCGTGCTTTTCTTACATGCCGACAATTTGCTTAGCGTCGATTGTTTGAATCAGATTTGCCAGCTCGATGAATTTGTCTGGGGAGCGTTCAAGCAACAAATCGATTCACACAAACCAATCTATCGAGCCATCGAACTGGGCAACGCCGCTCGCGTAAGTTGGCGTGGGATGGCGTTTGGAGACCAGGCCATCTTTGCCAATCGCAAAGCGTTGATGAGCCACGGCGGCGTCTCGGAAATCCCACTGATGGAAGACGTCGATCTGTCGCGTCGGCTACGCAAATTGGCCCGACCGGTTTTGTTAGACGGCCCCGTGCAAATCAGTTCGCGGCGATGGGAACAAACCGGCGTGCTGCGTCAAACGATTCGCAATTGGACGTTGCAAGTCCGTTACGCGGCCGGTGCCACGCCCGAGAGTTTGGCGGATCGATACTGAGCTGTAGGCCGGAACAAACGCCGTGAAGAGTTTTGGCCCGGGAAAACACGTGTTCGTTCGTTTAACCGCGTTAGGCCCGGAGGGCCGGCAGCTCCCTGCCGGGTGCGCGAGCACCCGGATGGCTGTCCCACATCAATTCACTGGCTCGGTTACAGAGAAAAAGTGAGATAGAACGCTGCCATCCGGGGATTTACATCCCCGGCAGAGAGCTTCCGTCCCGCCGGGACTATTCACCAGCGTTACGATCGTGGATCGATCAACGACCATTCGCATTTATTTTTTCGACTTCCCTCGGGATGAGTGACGACACCAATCCGGCAGTCATTAATGCGACGTCCCCTGCGAAAGCCGACACTCATTCCCCGCTCGTTCCTAACACGTGTTTTCCGCAACCAAAACTGTTCACGGCGTTGGGCGATGCCCCATGTCGTGAAGGGTTTCTAAATTGTTTAACCGCGTGGGCATCGCCCCGCGCGTTCGGGCCCGCACGACTTTGGGGGGGTGTGGCTGACCGGCCTCGGTGTTGATTGCAAATTGCAAAATGAACACTGAAAAATGTAAATTGACCAGCAAATACCGCTTCCCAAGAATTTTCAATTTGCAATGTTCATTTT
>NZ_LWSK01000139.1 GCF_001642955.1 Rubripirellula obstinata
GCTCGGTTTCGCGGCGTAGCCGCGAAACCGAGCCAGAGAATTGATGTGGGGCAGCCATCCGGGTGCTCGCGCACCCGGCAGGGAGCTGCCGTCGCTCCGGGCCTAACACGCAGTAACGTTCCTTAATGGCGTGACTACATCGCGTCCTGAACCTTTGCAAAAAAGACCGACTTATTACGCTGATATTCGTCCAGGTCACCCTCGGCATTTTTCCAAGCGGCAACTTTGATTTCCTCAAGCGTGATGGCAATTTCAGGATGTTGCCGCAGGTAATCGCGTAGGGCGACAGCACGACGCAAGATCGCCGAGTCTTCTTGGACTAGAAAAATTCGGTGCGTCGCATCGGCGGCTTCCGCGTCGGTCAATCGAGGTTTGACCAGCGTGATCGCACCGTCAGCCCAAAGTGGCGATTCCACCACGCGAAAGTTCAAACCTTCGATACGGTTGGCAGCTTCGGTGAGGGCGCGGTCTGAACCCGAGACCTCGCCTGAGCCATCCTCAGATGAATCCTCAGATGAATCTTCAGGCACCGCGATCGCAATCACATCGATGGTGGGGCGAGCAATCAAGCCTGAAATCGCGGTGCTGCCGATGTGATGGGCCGCCGTGATCCAACCTTCGCAGCTAAAGAAGATGCTGCTGCGAGTCTGCTCGAACTCCTGACGCCAACGAGGGTCGTAATGCATCAAGCGAACGTTGTCGTTGGACATAGATAAGGATTCTCAATCGTGGCAAACAAAAAAACCGAGCGTGATGCATTGCACCACGCTCGGTCATTCTTTAACAGTTGGCAAGGCCAGCTTGCAGATCAGCTTTTCTACTTGCTGGTCAGCATCGCCAGTCGCGACGAATCAGCCTGTTCGCGAATCGAGTCCACATAAGCGGCATCGGCTTGGCAAAGGCGACTGTTGGGAACGGTGCAAGTGCGACCGTTTGCCTTGAGCAATCGGACGTGGTCACCGGCGATTTCAATCAATCGACCTTCGACGTGGTATACACCCGTGTTATCGATCCAAGTACGGATACGAGTTTCGTCGAGTGCATCGGTTGGCATCACGCTTTTTGAAACAACTTGAACTGCAACTTCTTGTGTTGCGACTTCTTGCGTTGCAACTTCTTGCGTTGCGACTTCTTGAACTGCAACTTCTTGCGTTGCGACTTCCTGCACTGCAACTTCGTCGGCAGGAGCCGGCAATTCTTCGATCACGTTGCTATCGACGCTGACGTCTGCGACCACATTTTCGGTTGGTGCGGAAGCCGCGCCGAACAGATCATCAATGTTGAAGTCAGAATCGGCTTCTTCGGATGCTTCCTGCGAAGGAGCGTCGAAGATTTCATCTGAAGTCATGTCCGATGGTTCAGGGGTTCCGAAAAGATCTTCAGCCGACGTTTCTTCGCTGACCATCGATTCGATGTTGGAATCGTCTTGCGATGATGAGTCACCGAACAGGTCGTCGATGGACGGTTGTTCGTCGGAATTGGGCATCGCGTCGCCTGAGTCCGCAGGTGGATCGCCGAATAGGTCGTCCATTCCGCCGGCAGGTTCGTCAACTGGGGCGTCAGCCGGTGGGTCGCCGAACAGGTCGTCCATCGAAGTTTCAGCTTCAACGGGCGCGTCGTTTGATGATCCGCCAAACAGATCGTCTTCGACCGAATCCATGGGTTGGGCAGGTGCGGTATCGTCGCTGCCACCAAACAGATCATCGGCATTCATGTCATCGGCGGGTTCATCCGCAGGCATAGGATCCGTTGGCATTTCGTCCGCTGGGCTACCAAACAGATCGTCGTCATCAGTGTCGGTCGTTGGATCTGGTTCAGGCTCAGGTGCAACTGCTGGTTCGGCCATTTCAGGCTCAGCAACGGCGGACTCTGAAACGGCGGGATTGGGCTCCGATGGAACCGGCGGTGCATTCGCTGACGCTGAATCGAACGGCTGCTCGGGCTCAACAGTGCTCTGTTCCATTGGTGCGGTTTCTTCAATCGGGGCAGGGCTGGCTGGTTCGATCACGGTGCCCTGGTCGTAGTTCTGATCAAAGCCGTCCGCCATTGGTACAGCCATCATTGCGTCATCAACGATCGTGCCTTCCATCGGCGTTTCGATCGGACTTCCCATATCAACTGGCGTTCCCATCTCCATGGGCATGCCCATGTCATAGGAAGGACTCATTTCCATCGGAGCGGCACTGACACTGGAATCATCGCAGCACGACGGGACGGATGAATAGTCGCAGCAGGGGATCGACGGTTCAGGCGGTGCTGGACAGCACGCGGGTTCCGGGTTGCAAACAGGTGTTGGGTTGCAAACAGGTGTTGGATTACAAACAGGTGCAGGCGGGGGACAAACTGGTTTGGCAACTACGCAGCAGCTTGTTGCTGGCTGGCAGCTTGTTACTGGTTGGCAGCAATGCTGTTTCAGTTTGTGCCGAAGCCAGCCAGCCGAAGCGGGGCTGCCACCGAGTAAGACTGTCAAGGCAATCACCAATGACCACTGAGCAGAACGCTTGGCGATAAATTGAGCGGAATACCGGGCAGAACGTCGAACCGTACGATTCATAGTAACCTTTTGACTCCTCTGCAGTCTTGGCTGCAGATCACATGGCGGAGGGAATTTGTTCGTGAATGGACCGCTGCTAACGAGTTCAAGCAGAGCCCTGGCGTGGACACCCATGCTAGTTCGCACCAAAAACAACGGCAAGAAGCGAAGTTTGGCTAAAGTGGATACTTTGCGGTGCTAGATCGGCATTTGAGGGTTATCTGGCCCGATTCGGCTCCCCATGGGCCACCAATTTCGTCAAACTGCCAAAACAGTGCCGGGAATTGACCCCAAACACGATGTCTAAGAATTCTGCCAAAGTAGCGGGAAACCAAGGAATTATTGATGATTCGGTTCTTTCAAGGACTCTTTGCCTCGATGAGCTTGGAACGGAAATGCCTTCTGTTCTTCGGTTCGGCGCTGCTGGTTCTGATGTTCGGAGCCTTCTTGGTCGTCGAGATGCTGGGACGCCGGCTGGTTGAAAATACGACGCTGACCCGGGCCAGTGACTACAGCGACGCGGAAATGTATCGCATTCATTCTCGCTCGATTTGGGAGGCGGATTACGACCCACCGACCCTGCGGACCAAGTCAGAGGAGCTCGATCGGCTTCGCGGGCTGTTGTTGTCGTCCGACGAAAACGGCGAAACGATTACGCAGCACGAGTTTCTTGGACTGACCGATCCGGTTCGTTACAGCAATCTGCCATCGCGAGACGTTTCGATTCCGGAAGCTGGCAGGATCGAAGCCGAAAACACGGAACCAGAATCGATCGTGGATCCCGCCGTCCAGGATTCAATGGTTGAATACGGGCTGTTACAGGATTTGGAATCCAAGTACCGACTGACGCTTGCCAAACGGATCGCCGACGTTCGCCCCGATGTATCGCATCGGTTGGACTTGGCTGAAAACGAACCGATGAGCCAACTGGGCCCCGGGTTGGCTGGACCGCTTCACAAGAAACGTGGACCGATCGACGGCAAGTTTATTTTCTATCGACCGCTCTTCTTTAAACCCAGTTGCATGACATGCCATGCACCGGAGGGCACGTTTTCGCTGGATCCGGACGGCGACCCGATTGAATTGGCGAATCAGTATCCGTTTCGTGTGATGAAAGTCGTCATGCCCTACGAACAGACTCACGCGCAAACGACCTACATCCGAGCGATCGTGGTTGCGCTTGGGATGTTGATCGTTGCAGTCACCTTGTTTGTGCTGCACGCAATCGTTCGTCACTTGGTGCTCTACCCGATGTATCACTTGCGTGACGTCAGCGACGCGATCACGCACGGTGACACAAATCAGCGAGCCGTGATTGAAACCGAAGATGAGTTTCGTGAATTGGCCGACGCGTTCAATCGAATGTTGCGACACTTGACGGAGACGCAAGACGAGATTCAAGAAGTCAATCACGAACTCGATTCACGCGTGGACCAGTTAGCTCAATTGAACCTGCAACTCTATGAAGCGAACCGTTTGAAGTCTGACTTCCTGGCCAACATGTCGCACGAATTGCGAACGCCGCTGAACAGCATTATCGGTTTTTCAGAAGTCTTGCAGGGAATCGATTCGCTTAATGATAAACAGCGACGTTACGCGTCGAACATTCAAAAGTCCGGGCGACTGTTGCTCGAAATGATCAACGACATCCTCGATCTGGCAAAAGTCGAAGCTGGCAAAATGGAGATCCGACCGAGCGAGTTTGATCTGGCACGACTTGTTTCGGCGCAGTGCGACATGATCACGTCGCTCAGTGAAGAGAAGAACATTTCGCTGTCGGTCGAGGTGCCGCATCAGTTGCCCAAAGCTTATCAGGATCCGAATAAGCTCGGGCAAATCATCAACAATCTGCTCAGCAATGCGATCAAGTTCACGCCACAAGGTGGAATGGTTACGGTGCGTATTTCTGATACCCAGCAAGGCAAGTTTCGATTAGAAGTTGCCGACACCGGGGTTGGGATCGCCGAAGAAGATCAAGAGATCGTGTTCGAGAAATTCAGGCAAAGCGGCAAAGTGCTCGAGGGCGACGGGCTGACTCGCGAATACGCCGGTACGGGACTAGGTCTGTCGATCGTCAAAGAACTCGCCAAACTGCTCGGCGGTGAGATCGATTTCGAGAGCGAACTTGGTCGCGGCAGCACGTTTTGGATCACGCTGCCATGGCGACTGGCACCAAGGATGCCGATCAGCGTCCCCATCCGAAATCTGGATGCGCCAGTTCCAACGTAACCGGTCCCAACGTAAATCGGTTGACCGTCGCATGAGCGTATCAAACACGCTATTGAGGAACTGTCCCGAAACAAATTCCCGGTTTTCCCGTAGCTGGGCCCGCCAGGGTTCAGTCCATCAGAATCCTGTACCCAACGCCGTCAACGGTTTCTAAACTGTTTAACCGCGTGGGCATCGCCCCGCGCGTCCGGGGCGGCACGACGCGCGGGGCAATGCCCACGCGGATTAACAAAACAATGGCTTTTTGCTGGACCAGACCTTTTCACGGCGTTGAACTGTACCCGACTGAACCCTGGCGGGCCCAGCTACGAAAGATTCGCCAAATACGGAACTTGTTCCGGCCTACTTTTGTGCTGCTTTTACACTGAACTCGGCCAGCGAAGCTGACTTGTCGGCACCGAAACCTTTGGTCGCGATGATCGTGATGAATTGTCCGGTGACAGGCTCGCTAAGTTCGATGCTTTTTAACGTTGCATCCGCCGACAGAATACCTTTCGCCGCCAGTTCGCCTTGTTGCTTGGCATCATTACTGACATAGATTTCATATTCTGCAATGAATCCGTTCCGGTTGCCGTCCTGCCGCGGAAGCAAATTGAATGCTTCGATTTCGATTGGGTTTGCCAACTCAATTTTAAGCGAATGCGGGTAGTCCGAAACTTCCGCCTTCCATGCCGTATGCCACATGGTCGCGGGGTCTCCGTCAATCGCATTGGCCGCTTCGTACTGTTTCTCGAAACTGTCAGCAACCGCAACGGCGTCACTCATTACCAGTTCTGCGGGCGTCTTGAACATCGACAAAATTTCATCGGGACTGACCTCTGATGTCGGAGCAAACTGATCGCTGCCCATGTAGTTCTTTAGACTGAACAGTAACTGCGTCGCCTCGGGTCTCGTTTCAAGATCCGACTGCAGATCCACGCCCGATACGATCAGCTTTCCATCCCCAATTGTCGCCTCAAAGATCATGGCCAAATTGCGGTTGGTTACCCAGTCATCGATGATCCGCACGATGGGCTCGGGTTTGTTTTCAAGACCTTCGATCGAAATAGCGTTCGAGTGAAGCATGGCATCCCACCACTGCCAGTTTGAGTGAAATTCGGTGGGGAAATCGGCCAAGGCAGGATGTTTGGGGTCGCACAAAATGCCCAGCGTGTGTGGCTTCTGTCCGTTTGTCCAAGCGGTATTCCAAAAGATGCTTGAAAAGCCGACAGCAACCTCGCCGCCTTTGCCTTGCTTGATGCTGCCTTTCTTGACCGTCAGCAGCACCTTGCCGCCGTCTTTTAGTTTTGTCAAAGCTTCTTCATTGAGCGTGGAAACCACCAAGATGTCTTCGTTCACCGGCGGAAGGTTCTTCGGATATACCCAGAAGTCCCAACGGTTCGTAAACCCGGCCACATTGACCTGCAACTGGAACTGCGTGGCTTTCTTTACATCAAAGGTTTCGCTCAGCGTCCCCAGTTGTTGACCATTGCCCCACGAAAGATTCGTTTGATCCAGGGTTCCTTCGCGAACCAATTCGCCCTGATCGTTTACGACTTTCCATGCTGGGACCACCGAATCGATTTCGTGTTCACCATAGTGAGCGACTTCAATGCTGCACTCGACACTTTCGTCGCTCGTAAAGATCATTTTCTTGAACCGTGCCAGCGGAACCGTTTCGTTGGAGAACTGGCGGAATTCTTCTGGCGAGATATAGCCTTTCTCGTCCCAGAACGGATCAAGAACACCGATCAAAGCGGTTCCCTGACCGGGGAAATCATGCAAATCCAAAAGCTGGAATCCAGCAAAACCTTCGGTCCTTAGCGCCGCCTCAATATCGGCCTTGTAACACAACGCTTGCAGTTTGCCTGAAGCCTTCACGTAGTCATCCGCCAGATCAAACAGCCCCTTTGCCTTCAGGCTATCCCGGAAAATCTCAAAGTTGGTTGCCTTGAATACGCCGTCGTACTTTGGAATTTCCCTGAAGTTCGGGTAGACACACCACTGGCCAATTTCGTGGCTGATCACCGGTGCATCGAGTTGTTTTATGAGACGTTTCCAATCGTAATCGCTTTGTGGTGCTTCCTTGTTGATAATTCCGTTCAGGTTAGCGTTCCATGCTTGGATACGGATATTGTGGGCGTTGTGAAAATCGTTTTCTGGGATCAATGGCCATCCGGCGGCCGTGGTGTAAAGGCGGCGCGAATCACGAGGTTTCCAGTAATTAACAAATTCGGTCAGATACGCCTTGTGGTTTTTCCCATGAGGTTCGTTGCCGTAAGCCATCAGGCAGAACGAAGGATGGTTTCCGTATTCGGCGACCAACCGTTCGCTTTCGTCATAAACCCATTGATCAATCGGTTTGCCGGATCCCAGATTGGTCGCCCACGCTGAGGCCTCAACCTGATAATAGAACCCGAGTTTATCGGCGGCCTCGAACGCGGCTTTAGGTGGGCACCAAGAATGAAAACGAATGTGATTCAACCCATGCGCCTGGCAGACTTTGATGATTCGTTCCCAGGGCTCCGTTGTCGTAGGCGGATAACCGGTTTTCGGGAAAATGCAGCATTCCAAAGTTCCACGGAAGAACGCAGGTCGTCCGTTGATTTCAAGTCCTCTGCCGACCTGCCGAATTTCACGCATTCCGAAATTTCCCGACCATGCGTCACGGGAACTGTCGGAATCCAACTCAACGGTAAGCTGATAGACGTTGGGATTGAATTCATCCCACAGTCGAACATCGTCACCCATCGGGTAGTCAACAACGACGATTTGGTCTCCGGACTCGCCTTCAAAATCAGTGCTCTTAACACTGACCGTGTGTGCTTTCAATGAACCTATCGTTTTGGCTGATATCTTCAGCCTGCCTGCTTGCTTCGCGTCGGTTGTATTCTTCAGTTCGATCTCTAACCTTGCGGTCTTGTTTTCTACATTCGGAAAGATCTTTACGTTGGCGATAAAGACAGACGCTCGTTGCGCCAATTTGATCTTGCCAACAATGCCGTTCCAATTCCCCTGCGTGTTGTCAGAAACGCTGTGGGCATCATCGCCCACGCGGATCTCCTTCACCCGGTTATCGACGCGCAGTGTGATCTTGTTTTCGCCCGGCTGCAGAAATTCGCCGACGTCATAGCGATGCGGTACACCGAGGGCATCCTGTTGGCCCACCTGTTTTTCGTTGACCCAAAGTTGCGTTTCCCAGTGGGGACGTTCCAGATGAAGTTCGACCGGTTTCCCGATCCAGTTTTCTGGAATCGTCACTTCTTTCTGATACCACGCAGCGCCCACGTAGTGGTAATCGGGAATCAGCCAGAACGGATACCTGAACTGGTCTTCACTTAAATAAGGTTTGTAATTTTCGTCGTCGACCCACGATTTGCCGTCGGGATATTCCTTCCAGATATTGCCAGTGAATTCTGTGTCATAATCGACCAGGATTCCTTTGCGACGTTGCGGCATCGAGCCCGGCAGCATGATCGTGTCTTGAAGATCTGACAGAAACCATTTTTCGTCGAGTCCCTTATCTTGGCGATCCATTTGAAAAGCCCATGGTCCGGACAAATCCATTTCAGACGCCGCCTTTTTCGTGTCACCCAAAAGCGTTCCTTGTAAGAAAATCGAAACGAAAAGAATCGTCGAAACGATTGAAGTCATGCTGTTCTTCATGGGTGAATCCTAAGAGTTTCTTTTCATGCCGATGCTGATCATCGGCAGCTCATAAACATGGGCAGAGGCCAGCACCATGATAGGAAGCGTTGCAGAATGCAATCCGCCAAGCCGTTGTTGATCCCTTCCGCCGGGCAGTCTACTCACACCATCTGCACATGACAATGAAATGCACTGAAGAACCAAAGCAACCGATTCTTCTGATCGATATCTTTTGATCAGTGCAAAATCTTTTGATCAGTGCAAATCTGTAGCAAGAATCGCAAGCAAGCGTTCTGGCAGGAAACCGTTCGCTTTCGAGACCGTCCGGCTTAGATGGTAAGCATGTCGACGGTCGGGCTCTGTTAGTCCCAGAGTCCCGGAGTCCCAGAGTCCCAGAGAGACGGAAGCTCGGTCTCGGGTGCTGACCGGGCTGTTGATTTAATCGAAATCTCAGCGGTAATGGTAAGCCGCAGGCCGTAAGGCCTCCGGCAGTGCGGTAAGCCCGGCCGCTTACGCGTCGCGGCTCACTTTCATCGATAGGCCGCGACGCATCCGGCAGAGGGCTTCCGTCACTCTGGGGTTATTTACGAACGTTCGGATCGCGGGGGACATCGCGTGATCATCGTTGAAGGGTGGGTCGCTGAATCGGCGACGTTGCGACACCTGGCGAACGGATCGCCTGTTCAGAAACGATCTGTTCAGAAACGATCTGTTCAGAAATGATCTGCGGCTGCGAAACGATCTGTTGCGAAACGACCTGCGGCTGCGATGTCACGATCGGTGAACTGCTGATCACGCGCGAGGTCGAGGTCACGACGGGGGAACCGTAAACCACGGGAGCTGCAGAAACGACCGGGGAAGTAGTCACGACCGGAGCCGCGGAAACGACGCGAGGCGATGACACGACATTGTAAGCTGGCGTTGATCGGCTTTGTGCAACCGGCGCGGAACGCAGCATCATCACGCCATTGCGGCCGAAGCTTGCCCCGCGATACCGGCTTGAGTTCGGGTAGGCCGGCGACGCATTGCGACGCGAATTGACGTTCATTGAAACGTTTCGACCAAAGGTGCGTCCGGAGACCCCGGAATAGTTGCTACCGCTTTGCATTTGGCTTCGATTCATGGGAAACGTTGTTTTGGCTTCCGCAGTTTCGGCTGCAAGAAGGCTTCCGATCAAGACAGCAGCGAGCATGGCGGAACTGGAAAGTTGATTGATCATTTTGGTCATACACCTAAATTTTCATGCAGCCCGATCGTCATCGGCGTCGACGTTGACGCCATGGACAAAGGCTGATTAGTCAGTAATCCGCGACAGCCGGTGTAATCACCGGTTGACGCTGACGATCCCGACGTCCCATAGATGCGAGAGGCGTACCAATCGCCGTCCTTAGCTGGGCGGCAGGCGGACTTGAAACTGATGCGTCCGCGTCAAACGAGGCGTTTAAAGCCTTGGAAAAGCGACGTTTTCTGTTCGCTGTGACCGCGAGAAAATTCTGGCAAATTCTTCTTCTAATGTTTTTTGATGGCCATCTGCCTGGCCCGAGCTGTCAACTGGAATTGACAGTGTCAACTGTATGCGACGCCCTTCGATTGTGAGTGTCAACGAAAGTCAGAGGCTTGAATGTTGTGAGTCTTGAGCAGTTTGTGCAAACCTTGTCGCGAGAGTCCTGCTTGCCGTGCGGCTTCGGAAACGTTGCCATCATGAACGTCAAGCAAGCCGATCAGGTATTGATGCTCGGCGGCCCGCAAAGCCTCGTCACGCGAAAGCTTGCCTGGGTGGATCGTGCCCAAGTTCAGCGATGTGGGATCGTCATCGTTCGCTTGCACTTGGTCGCCGGGTTCGCGCGCGGGATCGTTCTCTTGTTGTCTGACGATCGCCGGCAAATCCGCTGCTTCGATGACATCACGTTGGGTCAACGCGATCGTGCCTTCGATGACGTTGCGTAGTTCACGAATGTTACCGGGCCATCGATAACGCCGAATCACTTCAAGAGCGTCAGCAGAAAACCCTTTCACCGGCGACCCCGTTGGCCTGAGCGTTTTGAGGAAGTGTTCGGCGAGCATGACGACGTCTTCATCACGCTTTCGCAATGGCGGCAAGTCGATGTGAATGACCCCGAGTCGGTAGAACAAATCCTGCCGAAAACGACCGGCGCTGACTTCCATTTTTAGATCGCGATTGGTCGCGCATACGAACCGAGTATTGACCGTGACGGGCCGGTGACCTCCCAGCGGCGTGAACTCCTTTTCCTGAACGGCCCGCAAAAGTTTGGCCTGCATCAAAAGTGGCAGCTCGCCCAGTTCATCCAAGAACGCGGTGCCATCATCGCACTGTTTAAGTAACCCCGGTTGATCGCTTGCCGCGCCAGTAAACGCTCCCTTTTTGTGTCCGAACAGGATTGATTCGAACAACGCCTCGGGTACCGCAGTGCAGTCAATGACTTGAAAGACGCCGCCAGAGCGATGGCTGTGTTCGTGGATCGTTTTGGCGACGACTTCCTTGCCGGTACCGCTTTCGCCGGTGATCAGGATATTGGTGTCCGTTGATGCAACACGCTCGACGATCTCGAACACTTCCAACATCGGTGGACTGTTGCCGATCATGTCGGGAAAAACGCTGGCCCATTCATTCGCTTTCCGCATCGGCACGTCGGCGGCTCGCACGATCGACGGGTTGGCCAGGGCCCGCTGGACGCTCGCCAAAAGGATCTCAAATTTCACCGGCTTGAGTAAATAATCGGTGATGCCCAACCGGATGCTCTCGATCGCCGATGGCAGAGTCGGCACGCCCGTGATGACGATAATCGGGATTCGTTGACGGAGCTTGGCATGTTCGTGCAGCAGTTCCAACTTCAAATTGCCGGGCATCTTTAAGTCCGACAGAACGAGATCAAACTGCTGGTCCCGTAGCATCTCGATGGCTTGGTGAGCGTCCGCGACACAGACGCATTCGTATCCGGCCTTGCGCAGCAAATCGCCGGTTGTGCGCAGGTAAAGCGGTTCGTCGTCGGCGATCAGGATGCGTGCTGTCATCGTTCTTTGGGGTGGGTGGCTAGGATTGGCGGTTGGGCAACAGCACCGCGAAAGTTGTACCTTGACCGACGTTGGTTTCAACTTCAATCTTACCACCCATCGCATCGACTAAATTTCGAGTCACCGACAATCCCAAACCCATGCCTTGCTTGGCTTCTCCCTTGGTGCTGAAGAACGGATCAAAAATGTTTGGCAGCGCTTCATCAGTGATCCCACATCCGTCGTCAGCAACCACGATCCGAATATTTTCCTGGTCTTCGTCGATCCTAACGCGAACCGACTGGCCCGCGTCGGAAGCCTGAATGGCGTTACGAATTAAGTTGAACAAAACCTGTTTCAATTCACTCTCGGGTAAACGAACCTGCGTTGCCTTGCAATGCTTGGACGGTTCAGGATGCAGTTCGATCTTTACGCGGTGCCGCCGAGCGATTGGTTCGAGCAAACAGATCACATCTCGCAAAGTCTTTTCGATAAACAGGTCAGTCGCCGCTTGAGGATTACGGCTGTAGAGCTGATACATCTGGTGGACGATCGAACTGATTCGTTCGATCTCGTCATCAATCAAAACGAGCAATTCAAAGTGTTCGTGTTCTTTGGGAATACTTTCGCGGAAAAGGGCGAACGCGTTGCGAATTCCGGCCAGCGGATTGTTGACTTCATGAGCGACTCCGGCCGCCAATTCACCCAGTGCGGCAAGCTTTTCCATCTGCTGGCGGTGCTGTTCCAATTGCGCGATCTTGGCCGTGCGTTCTTGGACGAGTTGTTCGAGGTGTTCGGTGTAGGTTCGCAGTTGTTCCTTCAGTCCTTGTCGGTCGGTGATGTCGCGAACGGAGCTGCGAAAACCGACGTGCTGTTTGTCATCGCTGTACATCGGTTGCCAAGACACGGCCATCCAACGTTTCTCGCCGCCTCGTGTGACGATCTGAAATTCCAGATCGTTGTGCGACTTGCCAGCGATCGCATCGTCAAGCATCTGACGCATCCGTGCGCGATCTTCTTCGTAGACAATTGGCAGCGGGTAATCGACCATCGCCAAGCATTCTTGGACGCTGTATCCAGTAATTCGCTTGACCGCGTCGTTGATCCAAACCGGTTTGCCCAGCGGATCGTGCCACGATTCCCAATCGTAGGTGTAGTTGGCAACGACACGAAACATCGCCTCGTTGATCTTGCGGTTTCGCAGATGTGAGTACGGCATCAGATGAACGACGAGCGGGTTTTGAAACGAAATCTTACGACACTTCTCGGCGAACGCCACCAAACAGCCGTCTTCCGTTTTGGAAAACGATCTGTTCCTTTCGGCATTTCACCTCTCCCGCCCGCGGGAGAGGTCGAGCCAAAGCGAGGGAGAGGGTTACGATCATTTGCGCTGGCCCCCTCCCGGTCGCCCGAACATCCGACCTCCCACGCTGCGCGGCTGAGGTAAATGGTGGCGTTCATCGGGAAGTGTCAAACTAACTGTATTATTTTCTCAGCTTAGCATCGCGTTCACAATGACCGGGCAATTTGTAGCACGGGCTGCGAGTGGCCTGATGAAAATCATTGCATCGCAGCAAATTGGGCAAGCTGCACCATGGCAGACAACACAAACTGCAGCGCTGCGAAGCATTGTGGCAACGGCACATTTCCCTGATCGCCAGTATGTAGGCCGTAGCGAGCCATAGCGAGTTACGGCAATGTGCGCAACGCCGTAACT
>NZ_LWSK01000014.1 GCF_001642955.1 Rubripirellula obstinata
ATTTTCATCAGCCCAGGCGATGCCCACGCGGTTAAACAATTTAGAAACCCTTCACGGCGTTGGGCATCGCCCCGCGCGCGGTGGAACCAGCGCGACGCGCGGGGCGATGCCCACGCGGTTAAACGAACTAGTACGTGTTTTCCGGGACCAAGGCTCCACACGGCCTACAAAGTGGCCTTCGGCGGTAAGTTTCGAGCGACGCCGGATAAGTAATCGCACCCTGTTTTCTAGCGACAGCAGCTACCAGAAAACGCTGCGACACATTATGATCTGAATCGAACTTGTTTGAGGGTGGCGGCCCTTGCGACTGTAAGTCGTGAACCTGGTCAGGCCTTAACTGGAGCAGCCATAAGCGGTGTAGCTTTGTGTGAGGGTCGCCTCCCCCGAGCAAGTTTTTTCATTCAGCCAGTGCCGAATTCGCGGCTAAATTCGCTCATAAAAACCTATCGCAAGCATTCACATGCCTTCACCATCGAATTCCGAAAGTGATTCTGGGCAGGCTAGCTATGATCGCGATGCGTCCAGTGACGGTTATGTCGTTGTCGCTCGGCGATACCGCCCCAAGGGTTTTGACGAACTGGTCGGCCAAGAACATGTCGGCCAAGCACTCAAAAACGCGATCGAAACTTCTCGCGTCGGTCATGCCTATCTGTTCACGGGGGCACGCGGAGTCGGCAAAACGAGTACGGCCCGCATCTTTGCAAAAGCGCTGAACGATCCGGGCGGCCCGACGGCCAACCCAGATCCAAAGTCCGACGTCGCGGAAGCGATCGATTCAGGCGAAGACGTTGATGTGATTGAAATCGATGGTGCCAGCAACCGCGGCATCGACGAAATCCGTTCGTTGCGAGCCAACGTGGGTGTGCGTCCGAGTCGTTCGCGATTCAAGATTTATATCATCGACGAAGTTCACATGCTGACCGGTGCCGCGTTCAACGCGCTGCTAAAAACGCTGGAAGAACCGCCGGAGCATGTCAAGTTTATTTTCTGCACCACGGACCCGGAAAAAATTCCGATCACGGTCCTCAGCCGTTGCCAGCGATTCGATTTTGCCCCGGTCGAAGTGGCAAAAATTGTTCAGCGGCTGACTGAGATTGTCGCTTGCGAAGGTGCGCAAGCGGACGAACAAGCGTTGGAACTGATCGCACGCCGGGCCGCCGGGTCCATGCGTGACAGCCAGTCGCTGTTGGAACAAGTGCTAAGTTTTAGCGACGGAAAGCTGAGCGCGGATTCCGTTCATTCGATGCTCGGAACGGCGGACGATGCGAGGCTGCACGAATTGGCCACGGCGATGGCTGATCGCGATTCCGCCTTGTCGATGAAGCTGATTGATTCGGCGATCGATGCCGGTGTCGATGCGGGACGCCTTGCCGAACAATTGCTTGGCTATTTCCGCGACCTGATGGCGGTCACGGTCGGCTGCGAACCGTCGCTGCTTCGCCACACTTCGGCGTCGATGCAAAGCGATCTCGCCGAACTTGGTCGTCGCTGGGGATTGCAAACCGTTTTGGCTGTGGTGGGATTGGTTGACCAAACCTTGGTCCGTATTCGCCACAGCGTTTATTCGCGAGTGTTGTTGGAAGCGACACTGATTCAGATTTGCAATCTGCCTGATCTGCAAAACATCGCCGACTTGGCTGCTGCGTCCGGCCAAGTGCGTGGAAAGAAACCCGCAGCGGAAAAAAAAAAGCAGCCACTAAGTCTTGATCCGCCAATCGCACCGGCGGCGGCCGAAACGATGGCGGCTGCTCCGATGGTGGCCAAAACGATGGTCGTTGCCGAGTCGTCTTCTGAATCAGATCCGCCGCTTGCGAAGAACAATGGATCGGCAAAGCCCGCGGCAACCGAACCGCCTGAGGCCGTGGCTGCATCCGCAACACTTGGCGACAAGACAAATCTTTCCCAGGACCAAGCCAACGCTTTGTGGAAAGAAAGCTTGGAGCAATTCGAGGGCATGACGGCGACGTTGGCCCGCAGCGTGATTGCGGTTGAGCCATTGCGACCGGGCCATTTGCGTTTGGTTTACCCGGCGGAAGCAGGCTTGGCGATGCGTCGCAGCGAAGCGCCCGAAAACATTGGTGAGCTGACCGAAAAGCTTTCGTCGGCCGCCGGAATGCCGATGTCTGTTGAGTTTCATGCTGCTCCTCCGAAACCAAAACCCAAGGTCGCGGAAGTCGTTGCCAAAGGGCCTTCTAAGATGCAGCGGATGAAAGACATCGAAACCAATCCGCTGATTCAAGCCTGCGTCAAAATGCTGGATGCCGAGATCATGAGGATCGATCGTCCACGCGGATGAGTCGGGTTTGAGGGATGCGGGCACGGCACTATCGAACCTTGCCGTATTTCGCTCCGCCCAAAACGGCCTACCGATCGCGATCCGATTAGGGTGCCTGCACCGGTATTTGAGACTGCATTCTCAGGGTGAGATTTTTGGCGATCGCTGTTGAGAGCTTGAGCCTGGTTGGAAGCCGGAAAACTCTCGCCGGAGTTCTGGCTAATCACTAGCGAAACTGCCAGAACTGCGCCGCGAAACGCGTCTTGTTGCCGGCCTACGTTAGGTTTGTCAACAAGCATGGTTTTGTTGGCATGATAGATGCGTTACTGGAGTCTTTAGTTATTGGGGGTCTCCCAACTTTATTCCTCCTGTTCCAGGTGACCCTACGTCCGGCAGCTCTCATTCAACGTCGGTCTACTCTCCGGTGCACAGTTCGCTCTTATGGCGGGCTGTGCATTTTTTTGGTTTATTGGGGAACAGCTTTTTACTCCGGCTAACAATTTGACGGAGTGTTTTCGTTTCTTTGGCGAACCAATCTTCCGGTGGCGAAACTCGCACGCATCATCAACGCCGTTTCGCTCGACGCGGTCGCAGTGGCTATTTTGTGGCAATTTGTGTTTTGCATCAACTTCACCCAGCGGGCTCCGACCATTGCTCAAAGCGTTTCGCTCGGCCTGACGGTTTGGCTGGTCTATTGTGCTGATCGACTGTTGGATGCCGCGCGAATGGATGTCCAAGGCCCGGCAACTTATCGGCATCAATTCCATCTTCGGCACCGCCGCGGCTTGACGATCACCTGGATGATCTTGCTGATGGTTGATGCAATGGTGGTCTGCTTTGGCATTGACGGTTCGATTCAGGTGCTAGGGATCGGCTTGGCGGCGGGAGTCCTGGTTTATGGAGCCGGAGTTCACTTCGCCGAAACACCGCTTCACCGAATCCCCAAAGAAGTGCAGGTCGGTTTTCTTTTTGCCGGCGGAGTCAGCGTGGTAACGTGGCCGGGCGTGTTCGCAGAGCCGTCAAAACAAATTCCCATGCTAGTGACGGTCGGACTTGCTTGGGTGTTGTTCGCGTGCAACTGCATTTTTGTAGCTGCATGCGAACTGGAATCAGATCGCGCCCAAGGCTTTGATTCGCTGCCCGGTCGCTGGATCAATCAAGATGGATCATTCGCGGGCGGAATTCTAATCGCACTGACGGCCAGCTTTGCCGCCGCATCATGGGTTGCCGTTTGGTTGGGGTGTGCACCTTGGGTTGCGGGCTGCCTGCTTTCGATCAGCTTTGCGTTTTTATCGATCGTCTCGTTTGCTCGATTCACTTCCAAACTGAATCGTCGAATTTCGATTCAGCGTTATTTGGATCGTAGGCTAACCGCTGGCTTCGTCGCAGATTCGGCATTGTTCCTGCCACCGCTTTTGTGCATGCCGTGGCTAATTTAGACGACGCCCAGCGTGTAACACGTGCGAGCATTGCCGGCTACGATCGGCTGTCATCGGTCTATCGATTGATCGAACGCGTTGCGTTTGGCGGCGTTCTGATGCGAGCCCGGAAATCGCTTGCGGGCGAACTTGCAGACGCTCAGCATATTCTGGTGCTAGGTGATGGCGACGGCAGATTGTTGACCGAACTCACTCGGCTGCAAATCCAAGCCAAGTTCACGTCGATTGAACAGTCACCCAAAATGTTGCAGTTACAACGAACCGGCATCCGCGACGTGGGAGCCGAAAAACGAGTCGAATTCATCCAAGGCGATGCGACGCTGCCCGACCATTTCAACCAAAAATACGACGCAGTCGTGGCTGCGTTTTTTCTTGATTGCTTTGACAGCGACTCGCTCGATCGCTTGCTGCCGATGATCCTGGGCTCGATCGCTGACGATGGTGAATTTTACTTCGTCGATTTCTGCGAACCGTCCAAGTCAATCCCGCGACTTTACTCAAAATGGATGCTGTGGATGATGCACCAGTTTTTCGCATGGCAAACCGGACTGCGAAACCGCAAGCTTGTTGACGTTCCAAAAAAACTTCGCGACCTGGGCTGGGATATCCAGCAGCAACAGGATCATCACTTTAAGATGATGACTGCTAGAATCTACAAGCGGCGGGTATCTAAAACGGCGTCTGCAAAACTCGAATAGCGGTGCAAGGAAAACGATGAGCAATTCAGCAAGCGAACTTTACTATCAACATTCGGGGCGAATCGGTTTTGCGCCGTTGCTAGTCTTGTTTTTGGGGATGCCGATCATCGCGGCATTGGCTGCCGCGTATTCGTACTTGGTCGTTTGGTGCCCTGTGATCGGGTACGTCAACATTTTGTTTTTGGGCGGGTTCATTCTAGCCAGCAGCTTTGTGTTGACGACGCTTGCCCGAATTGGAAAATCGCGAAGCCCGATCGCAATGGCGCTGCTTGGCTTGGCGTGTGGTCTGGTTGCCGTTTACTCCGCTTGGCTGTTTTTCATCAAGGCACTTTTCGAGGACCAGGTTTCATTGGTCGATTTGGTCACGAATCCAGTAGCGTTGGGGAACGCTGTTTACTTCATCAATCAACAGGGATGGTGGCAACCCAGCGGTCTGGCGCAGTGGGCGATTTCTGCGGTTGAATCCGGTGCGATCTTGATTGGCTTGACGATGGCCGGTTGGTCATCGACGGATCGCGAAGTGTTTTGTGAAGACTGTGGCGATTGGTGCGAACCGTTTGAAACAATGCGATTGACGCCCACCGAGGCGTTGTTGGCAACCAATTCCAATCAATTGAAACCAGAAGAATTGCTGACGCTTGAAGAATGCACCGAATCCGATTTCCCGCGATTCGATGCCGAGGTGTTGCAGTGCAATGCCTGTAAACAGTTGCAAGCGATTCGCTTTGACCGCGTTTCTCAAGTCATGGACGACGGGCAACTGAAAGAGAAACGCGAAGACATCCCCGGCGTGCTGATCCAACGCGGCGACTTCGGTTAAAAGCAACCGATCCTAGCCTGTTTAACCGCGCCGGGCATCGCCCCGCGCGTTTCATTCCGCGGGGACGCGCGGGGCGATGCCCACGCGGTTAAACAATTTAGAAACCCTTCACGGCGCCGGGCATCGCCCCGCGCGTTTCGTAGATCTTGTAGGCCGGAACAAGCTTGGCGCAGTTCCGGCAATTGCATTGAACTACGTTGGATTGCCGGAACTGCGCAAAGCTTGTTCCGGCCTACATCAGGGCTTCACCGTGCCGACCGGGCTTCTTGCAGATCTTGTAGGCCGGAACAAGCTTGGCGCAGTTCCGGCAATTGCATTGGACTACGTTGGATTGCCGGAACTGCGCAAGGCTTGTTCCGGCCTACATCAATGCTTCACTGAGCCGACCGGGCTTCTTGCAGATCTTGTAGGCCGGAACAAGCTTGGCGCAGTTCCGGCAATTGCATTGAACTACGTTGGATTGCCGGAACTGCGCAAAGCTTGTTCCGGCCTACATCAGGGCTTCACCGTGCCGAACGGGCTTCTTGCAGCATGCTGCTAAGTTCGGTCATCACCAACGATGATGGTAACGCGTAACTGACGACGCGGCCGGCGCGAGCGATATTGATTCCAATGACGCGGCCGGATAAATCGAGGACTGGCCCACCGCACTGGTCAGGGTCCAAGACGGTGTCGTGCTGGATCACTTTGTCAAATCCGCTAAGGCGAACGCTTCGTGGGCCGTTAACTTTGGTATCGTTCTCGGTCTCACGCAGTTGACTGAAGTCTCGAATGCTGGCCTGCATTTCCATCACTTTTAGGTTGACCAGGTTGCCCGACAGCGGCGTGGGACGCAGAACCTTCAACCGCACTCGTTCGCCAGGAAACATGCCGCCCAGCATTTCAACGACACTGTCACGGCCTCGTTTTTGCAAACCATTGATCGCCACAATCAAATCGCCAGGTTCGATACCGGCATCCGCTGCACCGCTGTTCTCAACGACCTGTCGCACAACCGCACGCCCACTGCCGTCGTCGTACAACCGAACGCCCAACCTTCCTTGATGATCGATCCGCCTAGCGGCGACGCCCAGCACACCAAAACCGATGGGACGCCCCGTGCGGCCGGCGCTGACCAGGAAGCTGCCCGCCGGTGGACTGGAATCGGTCAATTCGATCGGCGTTAGCGGAATATCGGCATCGATTTTTAGCAGAGCGAGATCGTGCGAACGGCGAACCGCGGACACGAGCGCCGAATACATTCGACCATCGGACAGCCGGACCTTGATCGGGTCTCCGCTAAGCTCGCTTCGTTTGGTTAGCAGATAACCGTCTGACGACACGGCTGTTGCCAGCGATACCGGACGACCACCGGTCACGACTTGCGCCACTGACTTCTTTACCGATTGACTGATCGGAGCGATCAAACGCGTCATCGCCGCACTGTCGCGACGTTCATCTGCCGAAGCTGGCAGCGACGGCGACAACACGAAAATGCCGACGAGAAACAACGCAGTCATCCATCGCTTTTGCATCGATACTTCCAACTCATTCATCGCGGCCAACCTCAATGATTCTCTTAAAGCTACTTCCATCCCGGCTGATCCAAACAGCAACACGTTCGCCCGGCATGGTATCGGCCACGGCTTTTTTTAAGTCTTCAAAGCTATGGATCACGACATCACCGAATTGGTCGATCGAGTCTCCGTCTTGGATTCCAGCATCGTCTGCTGGCGAGTCCGGGTAAACCGTGACCGAAGACGAATCAGGGCCGCGGACTCCGATGACAGGACGAAACCCGGGCAGGAACCCCCAAGCTTCGCCCGCCTGCATCCTGTCCCAAGATGTTCCGTAGAAATCGATGGGCACATGTAAGTTTTCGGTGACGTCATTTCCAATCCGGCTGTGAACCGCAATCAAACGACCTGCGATGTCAAACAATGGTCCGCCGCTGTCGCCACCAATCAGTGCGCAATCGGTTTCGATGGCACCCAAACGAGTTCGCAGAATTCGTCCCACTCGGGGCACCGGTCCGCGGGAAGCGTCGTAACCGCCTGGGTGTCCGGTCGCCAAACACCACATGCCCGGCATCAGCGATTCACTTTTTCCGAGCGATGCATGAGGCCAAGGTGTATTCCCGTTTTGGCCAGCATCGATTTTCATCAGGCCAGCGTCCACTCGTCGATTCATGCCCAAAGTTTTCGCCAAGATGACTCGACCGTTAGACATCGTCACCTTTGCCGTTTTCCCCGGCCGCATCGCAACATGGGCTGCGGTTAAGATGTATCCACTTTCGGTGATGATCACACCGCAACCTTGCGCCGGACCGATCTGGACGCTGACGGTGCAGGAGGCCGCTTTGTCGGCGATCAACCGATTCTGTTTTTCCAGCAACCGCAACTGTTCGATCGTGTTGGGCTCGCCTCCGCGGTCGAGCAGAACCTGCAGTTCGCTGGGCACTGCGATTTCAGTCCCCTCGGATTGCGAACGACCGGTGTCCGACGACGCGGCCTCCATTCCAACGGATGATGACATCGGGACTGATTCAGCGACCTGCGTTGGTGACCCCGGAACCGGTGAACCCAAAGCCGGTGAACCCAGAACTGGCCCACTCGATCGCACATCCGGCATGGATTGCCCGAGTGGTTGTTGGGTCAGCACATCGGTTCGTTCGAGGTGCAGTTCTTGCCCCCAAGTCACGAGCTGATCGCCCAAGAACATCGCGATCATCATCGACCCGATGATCGCAAGGCGATTGACCAAATCAATGAGTCGCGATTGGTGCAAGGGGCTGGCTCTTGGGATGAGAGAAATGAATCGACGACAACGATAACGGCGGCTTGGAAAAGTGCAAACGCTGGTCGCCTGCGATGTCTCATTGTAACCTCCGCAGGGCCTGCTTTATTGTAGCCGGTTGTGACAGAAACCCTGAAATTACATTCTAACGAAGAGAACAGCCAAATGAATCGCTCCCTTGTCGTTGGATATGGGTATTTGGGGCGACGAGTCGCCAGTCTGGCAAAAAAAAACGGTGACATCGTTTATGCGACGACTCGCAATTCGCAAAAAATGAAGTCTATTTACGAAGACGGGATTCATCCGATCCAGTGCGACTGGACGGATCGCTCTTCGTTGATTCGATCGATAGGAGAACTCGATAAGATCGACCGCGTTCTGGTCGCCGTTGCCTATGATCGAAGCAGCCAGATCGATCGAGATACGGCGATGGTCGGCGGGCTTGGCAACTTGATCGATGCGCTGCGGATTGATCCAAGCAGTGCCGCCAAGACCAAGTTCTGTTACATCAGCACCACCGGTGTTTACCACCAAACCGGCGGCGTTTGGGTGGACGAAACGTCGCCAACTCGGCCAACACGCGACGGCGGTAAAGCACACTTGCGAGCCGAGGCATTGCTACGCAAAAAACTTGGACCGACGGGCTTTCGTACGCTGCGGTTGTCCGGAATCTACGGCCCCGGCCGCGTGCCACGAGCCGCCGATGTGATCGCCGGTCGGCCAATCGCCTCGCCAGCCGACGGCTACCTAAACCTGATTCACGTCGATGATGCAGCCAGCGCCGTGATGGCTGCTTGGCAGTTACAACCAGGCGATGGTCATCACACTTACGTCATTAGCGACGACGCACCGGTCGTCCGGCGAATGTTCTATCAACACATCGCAGACCTATGCCACGCCGCATCCCCAACTTTTATCGATCCTGATAAAGATGCATCCGTTCGATTTCGCAGCGAGACCAATAAACGAATCTGGAATCGCAGGATGAAGAAAGACCTGGATTTCAAGCTTCAATTCCCAACCCATCGCGAAGGCCTGGCGGATGTACTGAAACCCGAAGCGTGATGAAGCAAGTGTTAATCAGTTTTTAAAAATTGGAACGCGAGCCGCGGACTCGCGTAAGCGGCCGGGCTGATGGAAATGCTCGAGGCGTTACCGCCGGTGGCTCACAAGAGCTTGCCCAGATTCGAAAAGAGAGTTGCCCTTGGCAGTGGAGTCAATCGAATCGACAGCCCCGGCATCCTGGCCTACAATTCGCCGTCGATCACCACTCTCGTTTGCTGTTCCTAGTTCATTTTTTTATAAAATATGCTGACAAGAAAACCTATCTTCCCCGGAATCATCGAACTGAATTTTCAAGCCGGTGAAGTTTTGGGCTGCAACGTGTACTTGATTTACGACTGTGATGAATGGTTGCTGATCGACATCGGATACGAAGATACCGTGGAGGATTTCGTTGAGATCATCCGTCAGCTTGATTTCCCTCTTTCGCAGTGCAAGACCCTGGTTGCCACGCATGCCGATGTGGACCACATCCAAGGACTGGCAAAGCTAAAGCAGATTCTAAAGACCACCGTGACCGCCCATCCCAACGCGGTCAAACCGCTGGAATCCGGCGACACGCTGGTCACGTTGGCTGAGATCGAGGCACAGAATCTGAAACTAGAAATGCCGCCGGTCACGATCGAGCATCAGGTCAACGATGGTGATGTCATCAAAGTGGGCGGCATCGAATTAGAAGTTTGGCACACGCCAGGGCATACCGACAGCCAGTTGGCGTTCCGAGTCGGTGACGTTTTACTGAGCGGTGACAACATCTATCGCGACGGATGCATCGGTGCGATTGACGCTCACCATGGCAGCGACATCAAGGCATTTGTTGGATCGCTAGAACGGATCCGCGATAGCGATGTCCACTGGCTTGCACCAAGTCATGGCCCAATGTTCCGTAACGATAAAGCGTTCATGAACAAGACGATTGATCGAGTGCGTGGCTATCTGGAAATGGCCGACTTTGGAACGCTAGCCGAACGTTGGCCGTTGATGGACCAATGGGATGACGAAGTCGCCAGCGGTACGCTGCCCGAAGGACTTCAACTGCCTTCTTGAAACCTGGTTTAAAACGTAGCTGATCCCGCCAGGGTTCAGTTTGGCATCGGGTCGAGTTCGACTGAACCCTGGCGGGATCAGCTACGGGCAGGTCCGAGCTGGACATCACCACTTTCGGCAGCCGCCTCGCGATAGAGAACGTTCGGCTTAGATCTGCAGCATGCCCGACGGCCAGGATCCACTAGTATTCCGCGTCACCTCAATTTTCGGGTAGCGGAACTCGCCAAGAGTTTCGGCTACGAGGGGGACGCCGAAAGTCTACGCGACTTCCGCTACCTCCTAACCGAAGATTGAGCTGACATGGACTACTAGGACCACCAGCCGATTAGCCTGCCTGCGGCGTTTTCAACGCATCTGATTATCTAAACGCGACGAAATAAGTCGATGCGATCTGTCAGCCCACAAAAAAAGCCGCTCGCACTTCGTGAGAAATGCGGCGACTAATAAGTCGGGGCGACATGATTCGAACATGCGACCTTCTGGTCCCAAACCAGACGCTCTACCAGGCTGAGCTACGCCCCGATTGTGAAAATCGGTTTTTTGCCGACGTGCGGCAGAATAGCTGACGGATCGGTTTTGCGAAAGGTTCGTTTGGGAAGGTTTTTTTGAGGTCCTTTCATCGGGGCCTCACAACCGTCATTCTGGTCATCATGCGTGTTTTAGTGACCGGTTGCGGCGGATTCCTGGGTAGCGAGATCGTGCGGCAATTGATCGGCCGCGGCGACCAGGTGGTCGGTGTGTCGCGTGGCGATTACCCGAAATTGGCCGCGTTGGGGATGATTCCTGTTCGTGGGGATCTGGCGGAACGAGATTTCGTGCGGTCGGCGATCCGCGACATTGACGCGGTCGTCCATACTGCGGCGGTGGCCGGGGTTTGGGGGCCGGCGAGCTATTACGAGCGAAACAATAAGGTCGCGACGGATCATGTGATTGAGGCTTGCCAGGGCTCGGGGATCGGTTCGTTGGTGTTTACCAGCAGTCCCAGCGTGACCTTTTCGGGCGATCACCAGCGGAATGTGGACGAACGCGAGCCGTACCCAGACCACTGGTTGTGTCATTATCCCCGGACCAAGGCACTGGCGGAGCAGGCGGTTTTGGCGGCGGATAAACCGGGCGGGCTGCGGACCGTTTCGCTGCGACCTCACCTGATTTGGGGAAACGGCGACCCACATTTGCTGCCCCGAATCGTCGCCAGAGCAAAAAGCGGGCGGCTGAGGATCGTTGGCGACGGGACCAATCGGGTGGATACTGTTCATGTGGTCAACGCTGCGGCGGCTCATTTGGATGCGCTGGATACGTTAACGCAATCGACGAATCAGGCGGCTGGGCGGGCCTATTTTATTGCTCAGGATGAACCGGTGAATTGCTGGGATTGGATTGCGCAGATTTGTCAGATCGCTGGCGTGGCCCCGCCGAACAAAAAGATCTCGTTTTCGGCCGCCTTTCGGTTGGGAAGCGTTTTGGAAGCGGCTTATCGCATCACGGGGCGAAAATCTGAGCCGCCGATGACGCGTTTTGTGGCTGCTCAGTTGGCAAAGGATCACTACTTTGACATTTCCGCGGCTAAAGAACGGTTGGGGTATCGGGTCCGGGTCAGCATGGCGGAGGGTTTGGATCAGTTGCGGGGTGAATTCTTCTAGTGCTGGCTTTGCGGGCTCTAGGAATTTGTCGGTGAAATCGATCGCTCGGAATCGCTGCCGAGACATTGCGGGTTTTGGTGTGGATTGTTAGCCTTTTGAATTGCCAGCGGATATGCAATCCGGCAGGCCGATAACCGTTTTGCACTTAAAAACTTTGCCTTTTCGCACGTAGGCTTTTTCTCGACTGTGATCGCTCCCAACCTGGCTTCTGATTTACCCGACAACCAACGCATCGTGATTACCGGTGTCGGATTGACCGCGCCCAACGGCAACGATTGGGCTTCGTATCGCGAGGCTCTGTTGGAGGGTCGCAGCGGCGTTCGTCCTTATGAGATTCGCTACTTTGGCGAGACTCTGGCCGGCGTCTGCGACTTTGACAACAAGCGTTATCAAACCAAAAAAGACCTGCGTCGTGGAACGCGTGCGGGCAGCGTCGGGTGTTACGCGGCCAACGAAGCCGTCAAACATTCCGGGCTGGATTGGGACAATTTCGATAAGTCACGCGTCGGCATTTACGTCGGTGTGACTGAGCACGGGAACGTCGAAACCGAAAACGAAATTTTCGTGATTAAGGGATTTGATTACGACACCAGTTGCTGGTCGCATCACCACAATCCTCGCACAGTCGCCAACAATCCGGCGGGCGAGATTGCGTTGAACATGAACATCACCGGGCCGCATTACACGATCGGTGCCGCCTGTGCCGCCGGCAACGCTGGGTTGATCCAGGGTGCCCAGATGTTGCGTTTGAACGAATGTGATTTGGCGATCGCGGGCGGAACTAGCGAGAGTATTCACACGTTTGGAATCTTTGCCAGTTTCAATTCACAGAACGCTTTGGCCACCAACGAAGATCCCTCGAAAGCGTCGCGGCCGTTTGACATGGACCGAAACGGAATCGTCGTTGCCGAAGGCGGATGCCTGTACACGTTGGAACGGCTTAGCGATGCAAAAGCACGCGATGCAAAGATCTACGGCGAGTTGGTTGGGTACGCGATGAACACGGACGCGACCGACTTTGTGTTGCCCAATCCGGAAAGGCAGGCACAGTGCGTTGAAATGGCTCTGAAACGAGCGGGTTTGAACGCCGACCAGATCGACATTGTCAGCACTCATGCGACCGGCACGTCCAGCGGTGATTCGCAGGAATGCAAGGCGCTTCGCAGCGTTTTTGGCGAGTGCAGCAGTACTCGGATCAACAACACCAAGTCATACATTGGCCACGCGATGGGTGCGGCTGGGGCGTTGGAATTGGCCGGCAATTTGGCGTCATTTGATGATCATGTCGTTCACCCTACAATCAATGTGGACAGCCTTGATCCCGAATGTGCTCTGCCCGGTTTGGTGCTGAACGAGTCGCAGCAGGCAAAACGAGTGGACTATATTTTGAACAATTCGTTCGGGATGTTGGGAATCAATTCAGTCGTTATCATTGGGCGAATGAATTAACTTTTGGGTCACCCTTCAAATACACCTTTCGACAAGCAAGAAAAAGAATGACGCCTGCTGAAATTCGCGATGAAATCATTGACATCCTGGAAGACATTTCGCCTGATGACGAGATGGACAACCTGGATGATGACCAAGCCTTCCGCGACCAATTAGAATTGGACAGCATGGATTTCTTGGACATTGTGATGGAATTGCGAAAACGCCACCGCGTGCAAATTCCAGAAGAGGATTACGGCAACCTGGCCAGCATGACTTCGACGGTGACTTACCTTGAACCGAAGATGAAGGACATCGTCAAGGCGTAGCCGGGCACGGATCGGTTTGAACGTAGCTGATCCCGCCAGGGTTCAGTGCAAGATTAGTTCAGGCCACGATTAGTTCAGGCCACCATTGGTTCAGTTCACGATTGGTTCAAGCTCGACTGAACCCTGGCGGGATCAGCTACGGGCATGTCGCATGCTACGTCTTATCGCTTCGCGGGGCCGTTTGGACCTTCGGCTTGCTGTGCCGCTGGTTCCTCTGGAACGGCAAATTCTTCGCGAAGGATTTTCCAGTCGGATGGTGGTTTTTCGGGAATGAAATTCCGGGTCACGAAACGTTGGAAGTTATCCGCCAGGCTGTTGCGCTTCACTTCTTGGAATTCGTAGTGATCCCAAACCGGTGCAAGTTTTGCGTCGAAGTTGGGTGCGTACATGACCAAGGCTTTGGGTTGGAACGTTTTGGCCTCCAGAGCGACCTGCACCATCTTGTATTGGGCTCGATCTTCGCCGCGTTTCGGCCAAACTTCCAACAGGATGACGTCGGGTGCGGGAGCTTGCGTTTGGCGAACCCAATAGCGTTGTTTCAGTTGAGCCGCGTCCAGATTGAACACGAACGGCAACGGGCTGCTGATAATGTTTTTGCCTTGCATTCCCGGTGGCAAATCTTGGATCCGGCATTCTTTTGCGTTGCGGTCAAATTCGATCAACTGCTTGCCGTTGCAGACCCAGTGTTCGCCGAAGCGATCCGCAGCCGGCTTGAAGTCAGGTTTTGCGGCAACCATGCCAGCGTAGAAAACAATTTGTTCGACACGAATCAGGCCGCGATCAGGCGCGGCATACTTGATGATGCCTTGCGATTTATTGGCGGGCACGCCCAAGGGAGCTGACGCGGCGTCGTAATGAAAACGCAGGAACTTGACGTCCAACGTTTTGGTGCCGTTGCTCTGGTTTTGCCAGTTTTGCAGGACTTGATCGAGCTGTTGTTGGGCGGCCGGAGAGATCGCGCCAAAGGGCGCTTGCCCAGCGGCGTTTGCATTTCCGTTTTGAGCTGCAGCTTGTTGTGTTCCAGCTTGTTGTGTTCCAGCTTGTTGTGTTCCGGCTTGCTGTGTTCCAGCTTGCTGGGCAACAACTGAACTGGAAACCAGAAAGACCAACATACTAGTCAAGATCGATCGCATCATCCGTGAGCGCCTGTGTGGGTACGCGTGAAACTCGCCGGGCAAAGGTTCCTTCCCTCGCCCGCGTCCTGCCCTTGTAACAAGGCTAACCCAATCAGCGAAAGGTCAGAAAGCCAATTAGATCCCGTCGTTCCATCAAAGTAGGCCGTAGCGAGTGAAACGAGTTACGGCAGGGCGCGTAGAACGTCTGCCGATTGGGGTGTCTACCTAGGTTCCATCAAATCGACGTCTTGCAGATCCATTGAATTTTCGTCGAAGAAATCCAGGGTGCCTTCGTCAGCAACAGGTTGCGTTAGCGTACCGGTGTCGCTTGGCGATTCGATCGTGTGCATGAACGGCGCATCCAACATGTCGCTGTCAATCATGTCGGTGGCGGCAATCGAATAGTCGGGTTCTTTGCTGAGAACATTTCGCGGCAAACCGCATTCGCAAATTCGGCTGATATCAACACGCTCGCTCTGCAACAACAATCCGGTCACTCGTTTTAGATTGACCAGCGACAGGTTGTAGGTCAGTTGAGCCGTCAGGTATTCAAACTCGGCACCGGCGAGCTGGTTTTGTGCGATCAACAAGTTTTCCAACGACAGCGCTTTGTCGGTTTGGTCGCCAGGCAGGCTGTCCCAGCGAGCCGTCATCGCGTCAAGCTGAGCCGCCCGAGCTCGCATGGCGGCTTGCTTGGTTGATAATTCTGTCATCGATGTCTGCAATTCGCGAACACCCACGGCGACTTCGTGGCGAATCGTTTCCAGCGTCGTGTTGTACTGGTTACTGATCTGCCGAACTTCCAACTTGCGACGACGCAAACGAGCTCTGGCGGCCCGGTTGCCGACGGGGCGTTCGTACTGCAAACCGATTCCGTAACTGGGGGCTCCGATCGAAAATTGGTTTTCAAACGCTTGGACCGCATTGCCCTGAGCCGCCAAGCCGGCAACGTAAGTTTGTGTGACCAAGTTCAGCACGGGCATCAATTCGTTTTTGGACATGTCCAAGCGGATGCTAGCCGATTTGATCTGCTTGATCGCCTGCAACACTTCCGGCCGATTCTGCATCGCCATCGCGACGGATTCTTGCAGGTCAGCGGAACTGGAAACGAACGATGGTGCATCGGTGGGCAGCAATTCAACGTCGGCGTAGGCCGGATTGTTGACCAGCGAACGAAGGCGAGATTGTGCGTTGCGAACCGCAGCTTGGGCACGCACCAAATCACTGTGACGTGATGCGATCGCGGCTTCGGCACTGACCAATTGCGATGCGTTGGCGTCGAATTCACTGCGGGCAGCCAAGCGGTCATAGATTGCTTTGCCTCGCAAGTAGGAATTGGTTTTCTGGAACAACGCGGCACGTTCCAAGTACAACGCCCAATAGGATCGAGCGACTTCCAACAGGTGCGATTCAAGTTGCCGACGAAATTCATCGCTGGCGACTTCTTGGTCAATCTTGGCCAGGCAAATCAAGCTCTCGTTGTAACGTCGGCCACGGCCACGCATCAGCGGCTGAGTGAATCCCATCACCAATCTCGCGGTGCCTTGCGGATCGGGAACAAAGAATTGTGAATTGTTGTCCTGAAATCCGAATTGTTGCGAGACGTCGAAGGTGCCGCCGGTGCGAGTTCGTTTTCGCATTCCGCCACGCGCGGTCAGGTTATGATCGTTGAAACGGTCAATGCCGGCACCCGCGGTCAGCGTGTTGCCGATCGGATCGCTGACGTCGTCCCAGCGGGAATCGAGGTATTGGTGCCAATCGAACGACGCGGACGCTTCCACGACTGCGGTTTCGCGAATCAACGGCAGGTCGCTGAAGACTTGAACCTGGGCGCTGTATTGCAGCGTCGCCATCAACGCGTCTTCCAAGCGAAGTGGCATCGAGGTGAGTTCCGCGTTGAGCGGTTCGGCCACAAACGGCGTCCACCATCCCGCGTCGTACTGAACGTTGACGGATGGGGTAAAGGACTGTTCCAGGTTGGCGTGCGTTTGTTGCATCGCGGCCAAGTCGGGCGACAGTGACGACGAGGCCGATTGAGCTGACGCATTCTGCGTTGCTGCGGGAGCGGCCACACCAACGATCAGTACAGCTAAGCCGCATCGAAGGAATCGGCGAAGTCGTGATGGTTTGCGAGTCAAAGGTGCGGCTGATTTGTGAGAATTCGTTTCAGCAGGTGCGCACGAAGTTTGAGGCCGTTGAGGGAGCAAGGCACCATTCCGTTGGTGAGTGGGGGGGAGGAGGCCGGTAGCGCAGAACGCTACCGAATGCTTTGCTAGCATCGGAACGATCTCTCGCTCGGGCGCAGTGAACTTATTTGCGCCATCCCAATCGCTTCATTCGGAAAGATTCCGAAAGTTGGTTCATTAAGAAGCTTGGCAGATTAGTTCGGCCACTACGGTAAGACCGTGCCTGCTGCTCGCCTTAGCGTTCCGGAAAACGATGCCGCGTGTCGAATCGCTCCACACAGCCTTCATGCTCCCAATTTTTTTGTCTTTAATTTTTTTGTCTAATCTTCACCAGAAGGCGTGGTGTGCTGTCTGGTTGAAACGCGACATTGGGAGGATTTAGACAAAAAAAATAGCGACAAAAGATCGCGGTGGTCGCTGTGTCTTTGAGGCAATCGGCAGATAATTTCGTGCAAGTGTTAGTGGACGCACTAAGGAACTGTCCCTAACTAACTTCCCGGTTTTCCCGTAGCTGGTCCCGCCAGGGTTCAGTTCACTGCTAGTATTCCGCGTCACCTCAATTTTCGGGTAGCGGAACTCGCCAAGAGTTTCGGCTACGAGGGGGACGCCGAAAGTCTACGCGACTTCCGCTACCTCCTAACCGAAGATTGAGCTGACATGGACTGCTAGCTGTACCCGACTGAACCCTGGCGGGCCCAGCTACGATAGATTTCGCCAAAGACGGAACTTGTTTCAGGACAGTTCCTAACGCGATGCCATCGCGGCGATCGGCGATGCGTTGCGATACCACTGCATCACGTCGTCGACCAGGATCTGGCCCACCATCCGCCGGCCAAGCGAAAAACGTACGGTGCCGGTTTGGCCACTACGCAGTTCGATGCCGCCAAGCAACTGATCAGCGGCTTGATCGGAACCGAACCTTGCTTCCGCGACGACACGCGGCTGAACCAACTTCCATTGTTCGTTGACATTCTTGGCCTGTGGATTCGAGTACACCGACAACGGACCACCCAACGCACTTGCCATCGCCGGATGCGCCAGATCTCGGGTCGCACGAGGCTTCAAATGATCAAAACAGATCTCGTCGATCACACGGCCTTGTCCGCCGATCCATACGTCCGCCGAAAACTGATCTCGCGTCCGCAGCGTCACCGCATCGTCTTGACCAATCATCGCGACCAACTTGATGCGATCCGGATCAGCGATAACGAACAATCGTTTGCCAGCCGTTACTAACGTTCCCAACTGATCCACCAAGTCAGACTGCATCACTGTTCCGCTAACTTGGCTTTGCACCAACAAGCCATCAATGCGGTTTTGTAATTCGCCGCGGCGTGTTTGCATGGCAAGTTCATTGGCTCGTTCGATTTCCAATTCCACCAACGCACGCTCTCGACGAAGCACTCGTTGTCGATGGCGCGATTGGCTGATCTCTGTCCCCAAACGTTGCAAGTCGATTTCCAATTCTTTGTTTTCCAATCGACAAAGCACGTCGCCCACATCGACCGCCTGACCCGGCACCACCGATATCTCACGCACGAATCCGCGGACACTCGCACGAATTTCCGTCGGTTGGTCCAACGTCACGACCATCGGTGCCATCACACGGCGCTGATAGGGAATGACCAGGACGCCAATCAACACAACCGACAATCCAAGGCAGATTCGTTTGAAGTACCAACGATTGATTCGCATGGGATCGTTCCAGTTTGAAAGAAAGCGAGCGAGCGGTTTTCCTGTCCAGAATCCGATCGCCACGATTGCCAACAGAATGCCCGCACCCCAGAACAAACCGGTCGCAGCCATGGCCAGCGAAACACAAATTAAAATCCGCCAAACGAATGCGGCGACCGCGTAAGCCGCAACTAACCCGACACGTCCTTCGGGCCAAGTCGGACGAGTCACGTTGGCACCAAACAAATACTTTTGCCGCACATACGACAACCAGCGAGTCGCATTGGTGGAAAGATTCGGCATCTCCAGATAGTCCGACAACATGTAATAGCCATCGAATCGCATCAGCGGATTTAGGTTAAACAAAACCGTCGTGAATGTTGCGGTGACAATCAAGTTACGAGCATGCATTTGGACCAGCGGGTCGGTCGAGTGCATCCAAACCCAAATGCCAACACTGGCAAGAACCGCTTCGACGATCATTCCAGCGGCGGCAACTAGAATTCGATGCCACTTGTTTGGGAATGCCCAGGAACTGCTGACTTCGACGTACGGCAGCGGCATGAACAAGACCATCATCACGCCGGCTTCCCCCACGCGACCGCCCAACCATCGACAAGCAACCGCGTGCCCAAGTTCGTGGACGCTTTTGACAATCAACCAAGTCGCGACCAACCACATCCAATTACCGCTGGCCAGCACATTTCGACTAGCCGCCCAAAACGAATTGAAATTCTCAACAACGGCCAAGCAAGTAATCGCAAACCACACCACACCGACAACCACGCCAATCAACATCAACCACTGATTCGCCAAACCGCGTTTCAGTAAACCTGCGATCGGGTTGACGAACCGCGAAGGATTCCCGAGCGGTATTTTTTGGAACATCGGATTAGCGGCACTGGCAATCTGCTGCTCGCGATCTTTTTGCTGCGACTGCGCGACCCGTGATCCCGACTGCGACGTCACCGTGTGGGCCAACCCCGATTCGACCAACCATCCGACCAGCGATATGGCATCGGATTCGTCCAGTGCATCGAGTCCATGCTTCGACGCCGTCGCGGACAAACATTCAGCGACCGTGGTTCGCCCATCAAGCAGCGACACAAACGTGTATTCAGCAACGCCCAACCGAGAGAATCGGCCCGAGGTGGGATCTTCAATCAGAAAACTAATCTGCCCCGAATCAATGTGCCTGGTAATTCGCAGATCGTCACGAATTTGCGGACACATCCCCATCACTTCGACCGTGATCGGGTCGGCTGCAAGCGAATCGTTTGGTGAAGGATGATTCATAATTGTCGGCCGTAAACTACCACGGCATCCGCATGCAAACTTGTTCCCAAGCACGATGCAAGAACACCCAACCGATTGAATGTTTGGCACCACGAATCTTGGCACTGCCCTTCATCCCGGGCCGAAGTCTTCCGTCGGCATTGGCAAGAACACATTCGGCGACGAAAACGTTTTGATCGTCGCGAACTTCGCTTTGCGGCCAAATTTTTTCGATAATGGCAACAAATGTTTCGTTACCAAAACCCGCAAACATCATTTCAACGTCGGTGCCTTCGCTGATATGAGAAACATCGTCACCGCGGACACTCAGTTCAATCCGAAGTTCATCCAACGGCGAGATTTCATACAGCACTTGTCCTTGATCGACCGGAAAATTCTGTCTTCGATCCATGCTGCCTGACAAAACGATTCCCGAGATCGGTGCCGTCAACGTCAGGTTCTCTTCTCGGTGACTTAGCAAATCGATTTGCGATTGCAGCCGTTGCATTTCCAATTCAGCTTGCATCGCATCGGTCGTTTTGTGCGCAGCCAAATGAGCGTCATGTTGCTTGGCGGCGCGTCGATGCTGGGCAACCAACCCGGCCAATTCCCAGCGGACTTCACGCCCGTCCATCGATGCGACCGTTTGATCCGCCGTGACCACATCACCGGGTTCCACCAATGTTGTTTGCAGCAAACCGTCGTGCGGTGCGACACAGAATTGACGCTCCACCGGTTCAATGACCGATGGCGCAGCGACTTGATAGTCGATGGGAATCCAGGCCGCCGCAAACGCCGCGACGCACGCGCCCAACACGACCGTTCGCTTCGCCGCCGAACATGATTGATACCAACGAACCAACTTCGTTAACCGCGTGCCTTCGGATCGTTCGCAACTCATTAAAACGTCGGCGATGGGCGAAGCCGATGCAGCGACAAAGTCCAACGACCTTGGTTGTAACGCCAACTGACCACGAGATCCAATCACCAGCAAGCTACCAACCGTGATTCCATGCTTGGTCACCAAAGGAACCGACACGACCTCGCGATCCCGACCCGCAAGTTGCTTGTGTGAAAGCATCGATGACGTGTCTTCTTTACTCGCGGCCGGATCACGATTGGAAAGCGGATAGACGCCCAACGATTCGCGCGTGATCGCTTCATCCAAACACGACTGATACAGCAGCACTTCTTCGGACTGGTTGTCCTGATTTGCGACACCGGAGATTGAAACAACGCTTTGCCGCGAACGATTGCCCTGCCATCCCAGAACCACTCGAACGGAATTCAAATGAGCATGCATTTGTGAGGTCAATTCATGACAGGCCGATGCAAACCGATCGCAGGCCGCCAAAGTCTGCAACAGTTCAACCAACCAGCCAGCGTTCTGAACCTGTCCCGTTGCATCAGCCAAACGCAGCCGCATCTGAATCAATGAATCGTTTGCCGCTTTGGTGTCATCGTGTGATTGAGCGGTTTGATGAGACGCGTGAACGCGCCGTCCGGCAACCGGATTTCCCGACACCGTCGTGAAGGTTGATGGTGTGCCCAGCACCGGTGGATTTACGGGATTTGCGTTTCTGGATGTCATCGTTTCAACCTTCCGTTTTCAAAGGCGGGGGCATTTGAAATTTGAGTGTGCGGGGAATCGAAACGGCACCGCAAGCCACTGCGTAGTTGTCGATCTTTGTTCTCGATCAAAACATCCATTCGGACTCGTCCGCTATCGGCCTGAGTCACGGCAGCGATGTATTCCACTTGTCCAGCGACCCTGCGTTCACCCGATGCACCCGTGCGTTCCATCATGACGTCGACCGATTCGCCCGCTCGGTACAAATCAGCGACTGCCGTAGAAACAAAAAATGTGCATCGCAATTGGTCCAGCACCACTACCGTTGCAACGTGTGGATCTGCGGTGGAAACATACTCGCCCGGTTCACGCAGCACATCGATGACTAAGCCGGATACCTGACCGCGAACACATCGTTGTTCGATGCGTCCATCAATTTCAACCAAACGCAGAGCAGCAAGTTTTTGTTTTTCGATCGCCGCATCTCGGTTCAGTTCGGCGATCTTTGCATCCGCTTCGCTACGTCTGGCTTCTTCCCGGCTGACTGCGCCTTTGCCGAGCAACTTCAAGACTTGTTCGTGACGATTGCGTTTGATTTCATATTCGATGTTCAGCGAATCGATTTGCGTGGTGCTTTCTGCTTCCAGTCTTGCGATTTCACGTGACGCTTCCAAAACTTTGGAATCCAACCGCATCACGATCGTATCGTTTCGAACGTGATCTCCACGTTTGACGCCAACTTCATCGATTCGCCCTGGTTCTGACGCAGACAAATGAATCGTTTGAACAGGTTCAGCAAACGCATCAAACGAATCGGCGTTTGCGTTGCCGCCGCTGATGATGGTGCCAGCAAAAATAGTGACGGCGAAAAACGTAACAGCAAGAGCCGTGGTCCTTGCCAAGTTGATGAAACGAACGTGCATGGTTCTACCCGGTTTTGGCGAGTGTGTTTTGAATGTTTTCGAGCCACGCGTCACGTGACACCATTTGGCGGCGTTGCTGAAAGCGTTGGTTGCCGAGGCTGTGTTGCAACCGACTGATCGCCCTGTCCAAGGCTTGGTCGTGAACGCCAGCCCGCGATTGAATTGACGAGAGACGCTCGGCCAATTTGGGATCGTGATCCTGGATCAGCTTGTCGTCGGGGCAGGCTAGAAATTGAACCGAACCTGGATCGCCTTGTCGGGCGGCGCGGCCGGCCAGTTGGCGGTCCACTCGAGACGAATCTTGGTGTTCGGTGGCGATCACGTGCAGTCCGCCAGCATGTGTTGCTTGTTCGCCGACGGCAATGTCTGTCCCGCGACCCGCCATGTTGGTCGCGATCGTAATGCAACCGGGGTCGCCAGCTCGCGCGATGATATCAGCCTCGGCTTCGTCCTGAACTCCGTTCAAGACACGAATGTCCGAATCGGAAAAATGGTTCGCGACCGCGACACTTTCCAAGATCGATCGTGTTCCGATCAATACTGGCTGTCCGTTCGATTGACGCGTTCGGGCATCGGTGGTGATGTATCGCAGTTTGTCTTCGTGGTTGGCGAAGTACTTTGACGGCACCGTCGTTCGCTGGCATGGGCGGTGAGTTGGAATCACGCTGACGTCCAAACTGTAGAACTCGCGAAAGTCTTCCGAGCTATCGCCCACCGTTCCGGTCAATCCGCAAAGCCGGTCGTAATACTGGCAATAACGCTGACGCGTGATCCGGGCTTCGGTCAGGGTGTCGGCCGACGGTGTTAAACCACAGGCAATCTCGACCGCCTGGTGCAGTCCGCCTTGCCACCGGCGTTCTTCGTGAATCCGTCCCGTATTGGCATCGACGATCATCACTTCGCCGGCTTGAACGACGTAGTCAACATCACGAACCAATCCGATGCGAGCTTTCAATGCGTTTTGAACAAGAACCGTCCAACTGCGTGACAGTTTTCGTTTGGGCAGTGATTCAAACGCTTTTCGTGCGAGCGTTTTGCCATGCTCGGTCACCACGATCACTCCGCCTGATTCGATTTTGTAGCCCTCGCCTTCAATCAACGAATCTGCAAACCGATCCGCGATCGCGTAGAGCTCTGGATCGGTTTGCGGACCTGGTTCGCGGCCACCCAACACCAACGGAGTGTTGGCTTCATCGATTAGAACGCTGTCGGCTTCGTCGATGATGCCGAAGGCGCAGGGCCGTTGAACCGTTTGCGTTGTGGTGAACCGTTGGCCGCGAAGTTGTTCAGTAAAACGTTCGCCCAGATGCCGTGCATCACTTTTGCGACGCTGGATTTGGTCTCGCAAATAGTCGAAACCAAACTCATAACCAGGTCCGTAAGTAACGTCGCAACGATAGGCGTCTCGTTTGGCATCATTCTCATGGTCGGTGTCCAGATGAGCGGTGGTTAGTCCGAGTAGGCGGAATGCGGGGCGAGTGGTTTCGTAATCACGCCGCGAAAGGTAGTCGTTGGTGGTTGCAACATGCACGCCGCGACCATGAAGAGCAAACAAGAACGCCGGGATCGCAGTGATCAGCGTTTTGCCTTCCCCGGTCTGCACTTCGGCGATCGTCCCCTGGGCCAGTTTGTAACCGGCCAACAATTGGACATCGTAGTACGTCATGCCCGTCACCCGTCGGACCGCCTCGCTGATCAATGCAATTGCATCGATGATGGCGGCGTGTTTCACGACTGAGGAATCAAAACTGAATCCATCCGATTGCAGTGCATTCGTTTCGCCGACCAGAGCGTTGGTGGTCAGCTTCGACAGCGACACCATACGTTCACGCACGTCCTGCACGAGAGTTTTCTCCCGTGAGGCGAGCGAAGATGACGAAAAGAAATGGTTGAACAAAAGACGGAATGCACCGGCGGAAACGAATGACACAGTTCTTCCGATGTCATCGACACTGCGGGTAGCCAGCGGTGATCGCGCCCCCACCAATCGTTAAACTCCCCGCAGCCCGAACCGATGCAAAGTGCATCCGGTTCCCCAAATCCCGTCACTCCCAGATTGTGTGTCTAATCTTCACTAGAAGGCATGGTTTGCTGGCCGATGCAGGCACGAGGTGGCGAAGATTTAGACAAAAAAATTAAAGACAAAAAAGGTGCGTTCGTGATCGCCGTAGCTTTTTGCGGTTCTTAAAGTAGGCCGTAGCGAGCCTCAAGCGAGTTACGGCAGTGCGCAAAGTGCCGTAACTCGCTAGAAGCTCGCTACGGCCTACAAGCAACCAATTTTTTTGTCTTTAATTTTTTTGTCTAACTTTCACCATAAGGCGTCATGTGCTGGCCGGTGCAGGTAGGAGGTGGGAAGGATTTAGACAAAAAAATTAAAGACAAAAAAAGGTGCGTTCGTGATCGCCGTAGCTGTTTGCGGTTCTTAACCGTAGGCCGTAGCGAGCCTCAAGCGAGTTACGGCAGTGCGCAAATTGCCGTAACTCGCTAGAAGCTCGCTACGGCCTACAAGCAACCAATTTTTTTGTCTTTAATTTTTTTGTCTAACTTTCACCAGAAGGCGTCGTGTGCTGGCCGGTGCAGGTAGGAGGTGGGAAGGATTTAGACAAAAAAATTAGAGACAAAAAAATGGTGTGTTCGTGATTGGCGTAGTTGTTTGTGGTTTTTAAAGTAGGCCGTAGCGAGCTTCTAGCGAGTTACGGCGGTGCGCAAAATGCCGTAACTCGCTTGAGGCTCGCTACGGCCTACGATGTCCAACCTCCACTCGAAGGCGGCGTTTAATTACGGCCACGACATGAGGGTCTTGTTGGACTCATTGGTTAGGTGTAGTCCTCGAATACTGGCTTGTCCTTTGCCGTCGCTGACGTCGAGCCTTAGTTTGTTTAATTGCTGCGTCGTCGGAATCTTGATGACGTGTTCTTGCCAATTTCCATCGCGAGTGACGGGGATTGGGATTTGTGTGCCTTTATTTAGCGGAATTTTTGCATCGGTCGTGAAGTAGACTTCGCCGTCGCCGATCGCTGAACTGTTGAGTCCGAATCGCAGGACATAGGGTCCGGCGGGCAAGTGAGCCGGTAAACGATCCATTGCGATTCCGGGATCATCGCCGTTGAAAGTGAGTTGAAGCTGATTGTTTTGCACTTCGATCTTTGTGTTCTTGCGAGCACGCAACGAGGGAACTGGTTTTGATTTTGATGGATCGCGTTTGGGCGGTCGCGCGTCTCGAGCGGCGGTGGTCGCACTGCCTCGAATCCCGGCGACGGGATCGAGTGCAAAATTGGTCCATTCTGGGTGACGATGCGGGGCTGCGTTGGTGGCAACCGGGCTGATCGTTTTTCCCTTGGCATGCAAGACGTCGGCTGCCATCTTGGTCCACGTGTCGATCATCGATTGCAAACGCTCGGGTTCGCTGGCGGCCAAGTTGTTCAATTCACTGCGATCGTTTTTTAGGTCATAGAGTTCCCAAGGACCGCTGCGGAAGCTGACCAATTTCCAATCATCGATTCGCAATCCACGGTCGGTCGAAAACAGAAAATGCAATGGTTGCTGACGATCGAATGATTCGCCATCAAAGATCGGCCGCAGCGATTGACCGCTGACCGGACGCAATTCACGATTGGCAAAGTCGGATGGAATTGGCGAATCGGTAATGTCGGCCAGCGTTGGCATCACGTCGATCAGGTGGACTGGTTGCCGGTTAACTTCGCCGGGCTTAATTTTCAAACCGGCCGGCCAGTGCAAAATTGCCGGAGTGGAAATGCCGCCTTCGAATTGGTTTTGTTTGTAATAGCGAAACGGACTGTTGCGAGCCCACGCCCAACCGGTCGAATCGCCCCAAATGATTGATCCGTTGGTAGGCTTCTTGTCGATTTGATGACTCCATCGATCATACGGACACGCTCCGTTGTCGGAAACGAACAGAATCATCGTGTTGTCCAACTGATCGGTGTCCTTCAAGTGCTGAACCAGTCGGCCGATTTCTTGATCGAGTCGGTCGATCATCGCCGCCAACGTGGTCATGCGTTTGGATTCAAATCGTTGACGTTTCTTGCTAAGGGTGTCCCACGCCGGAATGTGTTCGGGTCGCGGCGAAGGTTTCAAATCGCTGGCCAAAAGCCCGAGTTTTTTCTGTTTGTTCAGGCGAGCATGGCGGACTGTATCCCAACCCGCGTCGTATCGGCCTTCGTACTTTTCATAATCACTGGGCAACGCTTGCAGCGGTTCATGCGGCGCATTGAAAGCGACATAGAGGTACCAGGGTTTCTGTGACTCGCCAGCATCTTTCAAAAACTGCAGCCCGAAATCAACCTTCGCCACGGTGGTGTAGAAACCTTGTTTGGGAACCGGCCAGGGTTCGCCATCGAGTCGAAAGGTGTCGTTGCCGTGGAAGTAGTTTGATGCGCCGCTGAGGTGTCCAAAGTATCGGTTAAATCCAAAGTCCGTCGGTTGTTTGTCCAGGTGCCACTTACCGGACATCGCTGTGTAGTAACCGCTATCGCGAAGGACTTCGGCACTGGTCACGGCATGCGCCAGGCTGACGTCGCCCGCCGCTAGGCAATACTGTCCCGTCAAAAGACTGACGCGAGAAGAGTGACATTTGGCGGTGTTGTAAAACTGAGAGAAACGTAATCCGCCGCCTGCCAATGCGTCCAAGTTCGGCGTTTCGATTTCGCCGCCGTAGCAACCGACATCAGAAAACCCCAAGTCGTCCGCCATGATGACCAGCACGTTGGGACGATCGGCAGCGAAAAGTATCGCTGGCGTCGTTATCGTTGCTAGTGCTAACAACAGGCGAAGAAAAGATTGCGGCATGATGGGTCTCGAGCGATTGGAAACTGTTTTGCATCACCGTAGCTGATCCCGCCAGGATTCAGTCGAACAGGATTCAGCTATGATTGCATCAGTATAGCGGCAACGATTCGTTGTCGCTGGTGAGCAAGATGGAATAGACTAACTCGACTATGAACAACGACAGCGAAAACGACAGCGTTTACAACCCTTACCAACCTACGGAATTCGTTGGGACCACTGAACCGATCACCATCGGCGGAATCACGTTCCCTGGCAACATGCGACGCGGTATGGTTGGGCACGTTCAGATTCTGGGTGTGTTGATGATTGTGCATGGGATCATCGATCTGTTGGCGGCGGTTTTCATGATGGCATACGCTTGGATGATGCCGGGCTTGATGCGTCAAATCGGTGCGGGCAACGGAGCAAAACCAATGCCGCCGCAAGCGGAGTGGGGCATGCTGTTGGTGATGGGCGGGATCGGTGTCGTGTTCTTGATCGCCGGCGTCAGTAATCTGTTGGGCGGCATTTGGGCGATCCAGTTTCGGCGTCGCCCGGGCGTCGTGGTCGGTTTGGTAGCGGGTTTTGCGATGCTGCTGAGTTGCTACTGCTTTCCGACGTCGTTGGCGTTGATGATTTACGGTATGTTCGTGATGTTTAGCCAGCCGGTGATCTACGCATTTTCGCTTCGCCAGCAGGGACACGATGTTAAAGAAATACAGCAAAGCTTTTTGGAGTTAAGGCAATATGTCGGATGAAAGACCTGAACCGTTAGGCGACGTTCCCGCGAGCGAGATACAGATGCCGCCTGCGAATTATGCCAGCACCGCTGGTACGCAATCGTCCGCGGTGCTTCGGCCATTGGGCGTTACCGTGATCATGGTGCTGTGCTTGATCTCTGGCATTGGCGGTTTGTTCAGCGGTTGTTTTGCGGCGGGTGGAATCGTGTTCGGTGAGACCATTTCATCGATGGCCGCGACTGTCCAGGATGAAACTCAAAGAAAGATGCAAGCTCGGCTGCAAGAAACAGCTCGCGAGATGATGATTCCCAACATCATTATGACCATCGCCGGTGCGGCGGTGTCAGCTTGTTTCCTGGCGTGCGGACTTGGATTGTTGAAGGGCAAACCGTGGACGCTGAAATTGCTAAGTCGAACTCTGTTGGCCGCGATTGTTTTCGAGCTTCTTCGCGGCGTTACGGTTGGTTGGATGCAGATGAAGAACGGCCCGATCATGCAAGAGGCCTACCGAGACATGGCAAAGAACAGCAAAGGCCCCGACATGTCTGGAATGATGGAGGCCTTCATGTGGATCGGCATCGCCGCATGGACGATGTGGGCGGTGGTCAAAATCGGCCTGATGATTTGGGGCCGAGTTTACGTGGCTGGCGACACCGCGAAGAACTACATCGCCGAAGTAAACAAAACGTAGGCGGCAGCCAAACGTAGGCCGGAACAAGCGAAGCGAAGTTCCGGCAGATTCTGCGTGACTGTAATGCCGGAACTGCGCCGCTGTCGCGTCTTGTTGCCGGCCTACGGGATCTACAAAATCACTTCTTGGCTAGGCGATCAACGTTGTCCACGAATGGGTTCAGTTGAACTTCGCCCTTGGTGACAACTTGGTTATCGCTGGGACGTTCGGCGCGAGTGTGGATGCACGGATTGCTCATCATCGGTGACGACGTCGGTGGTGCCATGAACCCGCTGCTTAAACGGCTGCGGTATCCGGGACCGGCACCGACAACTGGCGGAGCAGCGAAGGGGCTGATCCCGTAAGGTCGTGAATGGCGAGCTCCGTAATAAACCGGTGGGTTGGTCGCAAAGTAAGGCGGCGTTCGGATCGCTGAACCGAATTGGGCACCGAAAGGCTGGTAGAATCCGAACGGTTGGAAACCGAAGTTGCCGAAACCCTGGGCCTGGGCTTTGCCCGAATCGGACGACAAGCAAGCCGCGAAAACCAACGTCAACGAGGCCAAAAACATCGGGAAACGCTTAAAACGGGACATGAGTAGCTCTGGGGTTCAAGACGAATATCAGGTTGTGTGGAAAGTCAAATGCCCGCCGCGTGCTTTCGACCCTTTTCACGCTAGTTGCTCTCTGCGACCCTTTCAACTGCTGGTTTCGTAAGAATCCCACCAAACCTAACGCCACCAAACATCAGCCCCCCAAACATCAGCCCCCAGTTCGCCGCGTGAAAATAGCCTGCCTGATCCACTCGCTAGACGGAGGCGGGGCCGAACGAGTCATGGCGGGCCTGGCGTCTCGCTTTGCCAATCGCGGTCACGACGTCACGTTGATCACGCTGGGAAACGGGCACGGTGATCGACACGAACTAAGCCCCAATGTGTCGCGAATCGATCTAGATCTAATGCGGGGAAGCACCGGTTGGATGTCCGCGTTAAAGAACGTATCGAAACGAGTCCAGGCGATCCGCCAGGCCACGCAATCGGTATCGCCACACGTGCTGCTGTCGTTCTGCGACCGTACCAACGTCTTGGCAGGGTTATCCGCCGACTCAAAAATTCCGGTCGTGTTGAGCGAACGCAGTGACCCGAATTTCCAGACGCTTCCCTTTGCATGGCGATTGCTTCGACGATACTCCTACCGACGTTCGGGCGCGATCGTTGTGCAAACCGATTCAGCCGCAAGCTTCTTTGACGGTTACCAAGTCCCCTGTCACGTCATTCCATCAGCCGTCGATCCACCGCCAATCACGATTACTGCGGAAACGATTTCAGAAAGCAGGCAAGTGATTGCAATCGGTCGTTTCGCACCTGAAAAAGGTTTTGAGCGTTTGCTGGATGCCTTTGCGATCATCAACCGCAACCATCCACAGTGGAAACTTTGCATCCTGGGTGACGGTCCCCAGCGTGGATCGATGCAGGAACAAATCAAGCGATTGAAAATCAGCGGAGCCGTTTCGATGCCCGGCTGGGTCAATCCCGTGTGGTCGCAGCTCGCCGAGTCGGCGGTGTTTGTTTTGCCCAGTCACTACGAAGGCTTCCCGTCGGCGTTGTTGGAAGCGATGGCAGTCGGCGTGCCGTCGATTGCCTTACAAAATCAAGCTGGCTCGCGAGCGATCATTGATTCGGGCGTCAATGGAATTTTGGCGGACGATAACGCAGCGTCAATCGCCAAGGCTATCGATCATTTGATCCAGGATCCGGGACTTCGCAGCCAATTCAGTCAGGCTGGCCAGCAGGTCGTCAACACATTTAGTTGGGAATCGATGGTCGGCCAATACGAAACCGTGTTGCGGTCGGTTGTGAATTCGCCAGATGCGTTAGAATAAAACAACAGTCGCCTTTCGCTCCGCTAAAGTACGTCAGAGCACGCTTTCGCGCAGCGAAAGGCGACTATCACCAAGCTGTTCCGTCATCAACCTTATGGATCTTTCTAACATCGTGTATCGCTGCCAACGTATCGTCGTCGTCTTTCTACTGAGTTCTGTTTTTCTAACCAGTTCTTCGTCAGCACAAGGGCTGTCCGTCGATCTAACCACCAACACTGGTGCAACTCAGACCGGTACGCTCGCCGCGGTGACCGAAACCGGAATCGAAATCGATCAATCTGGGGAAGCGGTTTCGATCGACAACACCGAATTGATGTCGATGGAATTCAAGTCAGTCGAGAAACGTTCGTCTCCTTCGACAAGAGTGCTGTTGGTCAACGGTTCACAATTGGTCGTCGATGAAGTGCAAATCGATCGCAACCAGATCACCATCGAGCCTCGCCGGCAAGCCAGTTTGCAATTGCCGCTCAGTCAGGTCAAAGCGATCCGCTTCCGACGACCTTCCGCCGTTACCGACCCGGTGTGGTTGGGCATGTTGGAAACGCCTTCGCGCGGCGACCGAATGGTGATTCGTCGCAGCAATGATCGTTTGGATCCGACCGATGGAATCATCAACGGGATTGCGGATTCTAAGGTTGATTTTGACTTGGACGGCGACGCGATCTCCGCGCCCATCGATCGTTTGGAAGGCCTGATCTTTGGTGGGACTGACCCGACTCAAGGCTCATCCGGCGTCGTCATTTCCGATGCTTACGGATCCACTTGGGCGGCCGACGCATTGTTGCCAGTCCGTTTGGATCAACCGGCGGCCGATCAAGGGATGCGTTTCCAATTGCCTGGCAATGTGTTTCATACCATTCCGATTGACCTCGTTCGCAGCGTTCGCTGGTCCAGCGGTCTGGTAATGCTGGCCGAAGCCAAACCGGCCGAATTGAATGTTCAAACCGAGTTTGCAATCGACTGGAAGGATGACGCGTCAAAGAAATGGTTTGGCCCGCTGGCGGTAAAGGCGAACAAAGCATCTGCCGCGCAGCCCAACCAGGACCTGATGCTCTGCGGCGGCAGCGAAGTTGAATACCGAGTCGAAGAAGGGTTCCGTTTGTTGAGCGGTTCCGTGCGGCGAGCTAGCGAAATCAAAAACGCCAGCAGCGTGACGGTGCGAATCAAATTGGATGACAAATTGGTCTGGGAAAATGATTTACCCAACGCCGACTCGCTAGGTTTTGAATTAGAACTCGGTGAAGCTCGTCGAATCAAAATCGAAATCGACTCGGGTGACGATGGCGACCTAGGCGCGATGGTACGAATGGTCCGGCCAAGGTTTGTGAAGTAGTTTTTCAAATCATGAAAGCAAGTTTCTTGAGAACCAGTTTTATGCGACGCGGAAAATTGTTGACGCTATCCTTGTCGCTTGCGATGTTGATGTCGTCGCCGACGTTACGGGGTGCCGAACCGCTGACTCTTTCCAGCACCATTGAAAAAGCCGAGCAGCGACGTGTCGAAGCGATCGCGCGAGCGACCAAGTCGGCGGTCAGCGTGTTTGTTCCGGGCGGTGGCGGCGGAGGCAGTGGTGTTTTGATTTCGCCCGATGGCTACGCACTGACCAATTTTCACGTCACCAGTCCCGCGGGTTCGGCGATGCGATGCGGGCTTAGCGACGGCAACATTTACGACGCGGTCATCGTCGGCATCGATCCGGTCGGCGACTTGGCCATGATTCGTTTGCTGGGGCTGGACGGAAAACCGCGGTCGGACTTTCCGTATGCAGAACTCGGCAACAGTTTGACTGCCGAGGCTGGTGATTGGTGCATGGTGATCGGTAACCCGTTCTTGTTGGCGACCAACCTGCAGCCCACCGTGACTTGGGGCATCCTTAGCGGGGTCCGACGGTATCAGTATCCGTCGGGAACGTTGCTGGAATACGGTGACTGTTTACAAACAGACGCGTCGGTGAATCCTGGCAATTCAGGCGGTCCGATCTACGACGCCGACGGCAAGTTGCTTGGGATCGTCGGCCGTTGTTCGTTTGAAAAACGTGGCCGAGTCAACGTGGGTGTGGGCTACGCGATTTCGATCAATCAAGCCGTCAATTTCCTGGGGTATCTGCATAGCGGTCGGATCGTCGACCACGCAACGCTGGGTGCGACGGTGGCGACCGATCAAGACGATGGTTCGGTTCGCGTGACCAACATCCTGGAATCCAGCGATGCGTATCGGCGAGGTCTACGCTATGCATCGGAGGTTTTGTCGGTTGATGGTCGGATCGTTCAGTCGGCGAACGACCTGCAGAAAGTCTTGGCAACCATTCCGGCGGGTTGGCGAGTAAAGATGAGCTATCGCGAGGACGGCAAGACGGTCGACACGCTGGTGCGACTTCGCAGCGTTCATTTGCAAGACGAGTTGCTGGAAAAAATGTCCGGCGCGTTGCCTCCGCCGCCACCGATTGAAAAGGAAAAGGAAAAGGAAAAGGAAGACGACAGCGATGATGAAGAAGATTCAGATGAAGTTGAACCCGACGCAGCGGCCGACGACAAGATTCCGCCTGCGGTGCGAAAGCAGTTGATCGAGCGGAAGGGTTATGCCAACTATTTCTTCAACCAAAAACAACAAACACGTTTTATCGATTCGCTACGGTCGCAGTTTCCTGGTCAAGCTGATCAGTCAAATCCGGCTTGGGAGATCGAGGGCAACACCGTGGAAGCGAAGCCTCGTCCCGTTAAAATTCGCGTTGGCCCAGACGCGATCGCGATGATGGTGGGCGAGACGCCGATGACGGCTGAGGATCGTGGCGAATTGTACGACGCGATCAGCCAGCGCAGCATTGGCGGCATCGTGTCGGCGCTGGAGGGATGGCGTCGAATGCTGGCCGATGGACCTAAGAAGTTTGGCGAGAGTTTTTATCTGGGCACGATGCCGCTGGGTGGTCAGCGACCGCTGCGAGATTGTATGGTCGGTATCGACGGAGAAATTGAGGTTCGTTTCCTGAGCCACCCGGATACCGGAGTGGTCGAGGTGGTCGAAGCCTTCGCCGATCGTGACGAAGATCCGGCTGAGTTGTGGATCCTGCGAGATGAGGTTTCGTCAGACCAACCGCCACAGATGTTGGACCTGCGATACGGAACTGATTCGGTGCTGAAGATTAAAATCGACAGTTGGAAAAAAGTGGAGGCGAAGTGATGGTACACGAGCAACCTCGAAGTCAGTGCATCCCCAGTCAGTGCGTACCCAGACACAGCACCCCCAGTCGCAGCCTGCGATTGACTACTTTCTTGCTGTTTGTCTTCCTGGCCAACACCGCATCCGCACAAACGTCGGCCCACGACTGGGCTAGGACCGCTCAATCCAAAGTCGTCAAAGTCTACGGCGCGGGTGGCATGAAAGGGCTGGAAGCTTACCAAAGCGGGTTCTTGGTTTCGCCCGAAGGCCACATTGCGACGGCTTGGAGTTACGTGCTGGACGTGGAGCCGATCGTTTTGCTGGACGACGGCCGGCGGTTTGAGGCGGAGATCATTCACTTTGAACCTTCGCTTGAAATCGCAGTGCTTAAGATCGATGCATCGGCGCTGCCCTACTTTGAATTGCCAAAAATTCGCGAAGTTCAGTGGGGTGATCCCGTGTTGGCGATCAGTAACCTGTTCAACATCGCAACGGGTGACGAAGCGGCCAGCATCATGCAGGGTCGAGTCGCATCGATCGCTTCGTTGGACGCCCGAAGCGGCACGCTGAAAACGCCTTACCGTGGCGAAGTCCTGGTGCTGGATCTGGTTGCCAACAATCCCGGTGCCGCTGGCGGAGCGGTGGTGTCGGCCGATGGGAAATTGGCGGGCATGCTGGGCAAAGAACTGCGAGATTCGGCAACCGGCGTGTGGCTGAACTACGCTTTGCCAGCCGACGTGTTTCGTAAAACGATCGGCGACATCATCGCGGGACGAGCGACGTCATCGGCGGCAGCCAAAGAACCGCAACTGCCTCGCGATCGGTCGCACAATCTGCAAACGCTGGGGCTAGTCCTGGTTCCCGATGTGTTAGAAACGACGCCCGCGTTTGTTGACCGTGTCGTCACCGGCTCGCCTGCCGAAGAACAAAATCTGCGACCCGATGATTTGATTCTGTTGGTGTCCGGACAGCGAACCGAGAATCAACGTCTACTTAAAAAACGGCTCAGATCGATCGATCGTCGCGACGACGTGACCGTCACGATTCAGCGAGACAACGACATCCTGACAGTGGTGCTAAAACCATGAACGGTATTTTTACTTCCCGAATTGCACATTCCTCGTTGATAGGTTTAGTGCTGTTCGCATTGCCGGCTAGTACTAGTGCGGACGACATCCAGTATCGTCAAGAAATGGCGGCCGCGGTTCGTTTGGCAACCCAACGCGTGCTGCCTTCGGTCGTCACGGTCGAGGTGATCGGAACCTCGGGAACCGTCAAGGGCGAGGTCGCACAGGACGCGCCGACTTGTGGTGTGATCGTGGGCCAAGACGGGAACGCGGTCGAGATTCTGGCGTCCAACATTGTGCTTCGTGGAACCGCAGCAACAATCCTAGTGGTGCTGCCCAACGGTTCGCGACATGCCGCATCGGTCGTTGCCAAGGACAACCATCGCGACTTAGTGTTGCTAAAGATTGAAACCGACGAACAGGTTTCCGCGGTCGATCTACCGGACCAAAGTCAACTTCCGATCGGTTCAACCACGATTGCGATCGGTCGCTACGGTGAAAATCAGTCGCCGATGATCAGCACGGGAATTTTGAGTGCGACCGGACGATTGGATGGCATCGCGATCCAAACCGACGCGCGTGTTTCGGCGGCAATGTACGGTGGTCCGCTGATTGATTTGTACGGGAACGTTTTGGGAATCCTGATTCCCGCAGTCGCGGCGGGCGGCGCGGAAGATTCGACAAGCTGGTACGACTCGGGGATTGCGTTCGCCATTCCGGCTGACGTGATCGCGAAAAAGTTGCAACGCCTTCGCGACGGGCAAGACATCAACAAAGGTCTGATCGGAATTGTCGCTGGAAGTGCGGACGCCAATGAAGCGGATACGACCATTGCCGCCGTGCGAACTCGTTCGCCAGCCGAAGCCGCTGGCATCAAAGCAGGCGACACGGTGAAGTCCGTGGGCGGCCAACTGGTTCGCCGACATCAAGAAATCAAACAAGCGCTCGGGAGTCTGGACGCTGGCGAGTCGGTTGCGATCGTTGTCACTCGAGACGACCAGGAAATGACGTTCGACGTCACGCTGGCCGATTCGATTCCTCCGCTAGATCCACAACGGCTCGGGATCGTTGCATCGCAATCCGACGCAAACGTCGTTGTCGATGCCACGGTTGCCGGTTCGCCGTCGGATGACGTTCTTCTTGCGGGCGACGTGATCAAGAAATTTGGCGGCAATGATGTTGGCAATGTCGATCGCTTGCGACGTCAATTGATTACGGCTGAATCGGATCAGTCGATCGAATTGAAAGTCATGCGAGATGGAAAGCTGATCACGAAAACGCTGACGCCCCAGTCGATCGGCGGGCCGGTTCAAGAAGGTTATCCGGATGCGTGGTCATCAGATGAATTGACCGATGATTCGATGAAGGAATTGACGAAGAACTGGGCAATTGCCGAGATCAAACTGCCCGATGCCGCCAACGTCGCCGCGATTCTGGCTCCCAAAGCGAGTAAGCCTTCCAAGGATGATCAACCGTCGGCTCAGGATCTTGGGTTGCTTGTCTTGCTGTTGGAACCTGGTGAAAAGGATCCTCAAAAGGTTTTAGAATCGTGGAAGTTTGATGCCGCCAGCAGTGGTGTTGTGATGGTTGCGATTGCTTCGGAAGATGCGTCGCGATGGCAGGCAAAGGAAGTTCAGGTTATCGCCAATTTCGCCGCTGCAGCGATGAAGAAGGCACCGATTCACTCGACCGCGGTGGCAGTAGCGTCATCCGGTTCGCTGGCCAAAGGAAAAGTGTCCGCAGCGGATTCGATGGCGATCGCGGTCGCGATTTCGCAAAGCGAAACGTTCTTTGGTGTCGCATTTGGCACCGACACTCGGCCGCCAGCGGTGCGGCTGCGCGAAAACGAGCCGGCAACTTCATTGCAAATCCTGATGCCGGTCAAAGACCCCATCGATCTGCCCGAATGGATTCCGGCGCTGAAGCGAGCCGGCTACCCGGTCGTTCTTGGCGGCGACGTTGACCAGCAGGTATTGTTGCGATGGTGCCGTTTGTTGCAGGCGATTTAGAAGATCGCGGGATGCACCATGCTACTATTCTTCAAACGCTTCGCGATCGGTTTGGTCGCCTTTCCATTGGGGCGACGGATACTCAAAGTTTGCTTCTTTGACGGTCTCTTTGTCCGTTAAGACCTTTAGCTGATCGCGAGTGTAGAGTCGGGGTGCGATTTGTTCGCCGCGGCGAAGTCGGTACACCATCCGGCCTTTGCGACGAACGTAGTGAATGCCCCACACCGTTGCAACGAATAGTTCTCGCTCCAACCCCAACCCGATCGTTTCGACCTGGTCGCCGATGTCGATGCCTTCGTAATCAACCTTCAACCACATCACAGGTTTCAAGCGGAAACGAAACTTGCCGTAGGAATAGTGGTAGTAGGTTCCATCGAAAGAATCCCGCCGCAAAACTCGTTCGCTGGGAAAACACTGCGTCGCAATCGGATGATCGTCGGGATGAATGAAGTCATCGCCATCACGCGGCCAACGAGCGATGATTCCGTAATCGGGAAGAGGTGGCCATTGCATCGTTTCGCTCACCGGAATGTGTCTAAAGAAACTCGCTGACGGGCATCAGGAAAATCTTCCCGTCACCGATTCGACCGCAGCGAGCGATCGAGATCACTCGTTCCATCACTTCTTCGCAGCGTGTGTCATCGACCCAGAGCGTGATTTCGATCTTGGGCATAAAGGTCTGATCAAAATCCGTTTCTTGATACTCGTCGAGATAACTTTTTTGTCGGCCGAATCCCTTGACCTCCAAAACGCTCATCGCTTCGATCGGAGCACGACGCAGCCCGTCAAGCACTTGCTCGGCGAGGTGCGGTCGGACGATGGCGATGATCTGTTTCATGGTTATTCTGTTTGCGTGTCCCTTTAGTTTAGCAGGGACTGGCAACCCCCGGGACTGGTCCCATCAAATCAACACCGTGGCGGGTTTCCAAACCGTTTAACCGCGTTGGGCATCGCCCAATGGCACTTACTTGAGAATTTAAACTGCTCCGGGGGACATCGATTTGATCGCTGCCGGATTGGTGTTGTCGTGGATCGCTCCGCAATCAAATCGTTCGTGAATAGTCCTGGAGGGACGGAAGCCAACGCCGTGAAGGGTTTCTAATTCGTTTAACCGCGTGGGCATCGCCCCGCGCGTCCACGTGGAGCGAAACGCGCGGGGCGATGCCCACGCGGTTAAACGGACTAATCCGTGTTTTCCGGGACCAAAACTCTTCACGGCGTTGGACGGAAGCCCTCTGTCGGGGATGTAAATCCCCGGATGGCAGCGTCTAATCTCCCTTTTTCTGTGTCTTGGTATCGCGGCGTACCCGCGAAACCGAGACACAGAAATGATGTGGGGGCAGCCATCCAGGTGCTCGCCGGCTAGTCGACTAAAGTGAGCCTCGGGCGCGTGAGCAGCCGGCCCTCCAGGCCTAACTTGCAGTCATTAGGTGCCGTCATTCATGCGACGTCCCGAAGGAGCAATCAAGCTGCAGTGCTGTAAAGCATTGTTGCAACGGCACATTTCCCTGATCGCCATTATGTAGGCCGTAGCGAGCCATAGCGAGTTACGGCAATTTGCGCACCGCCGTAACTCGCTTTGGCTCGCTACGGCCTACTTTCAAAAGGCGTGATAAGTTGACAACGACACATTGTCATCAGGCCAGGCGATGCCCCGCGCGTTCGGGGTCGGACGACGCGCGGGGCGATGCCCACGCGGCTAAACGATCTGGTCCGTGTTTTTCGGGACCTAACTATTCGCGACGTTGACTGGTCCCGTCATACCAATGCGGGGACTGCCGCGAAAACGCCTGATCGCTTATTCTCGGCCAGTCCCGTTTCGACCCTCTACACGCCATTTTCATCATGTTAGATCTGTTTGACAAAATAGAAGAAGCCGCTGCGACCATCCGCAAGTCGTTTTCAAAGACGCCCAAAGTTGGCATTATTCTGGGCACGGGGCTAGGCGGGATCGTCGAACAAATCGACATCGAAGCCACGATCGATTACGGCGACATCCCTCACTTCCCAACCTCAACCGCCACCAGCCATCGTGGTCGGTTGGTGTGCGGAACTTTGGAAGGCGTGCCAGTGATTGTGATGGAAGGCCGGTTCCACATGTACGAAGGATATCCGCTGAAACAGATCACTTTGCCGGTTCGTGTCTTCAAGGCGTTGGGATGCGAATTGATGATCGTTAGCAATGCGTGCGGCGGATTGAATCCGTACTACGACGGTGGCGACATCATGGTGATCGAAGACCAAATCAACCTGTTGGGCGATAACCCTCTTATTGGAATCAATGACGATCGACTCGGACCGCGGTTCCCTGACATGTGTGAACCCTACGATCAGACTTGGGTCGACCGAACAATCGCAATTGGACGGGAAGCCGGCATCGGGGTTCACAAAGGTGTCTTCGTGGCCGTCGCGGGGCCGAACTTGGAAACGCGAGCCGAGTATCGGTTTCTGCGAACGATTGGTGCGGACGTTGTTGGCATGAGCACCGTGCCTGAAACGATCGTTGCCGTTCACTGCGGATTGAAAACCGTTGGGTTGAGTGTGATCACTGACATGTGTTTGCCCGATTCGCTGAAACCGTCCGACGTAAACGAGATTATCGCTACAGCCGGTAAAGCTGCGCCCAAGTTGATCGCAATTGTGCGAGGAATCGTTAGCGAAGCTGGACAAACGCGAATGGCGTGAATCCAGCACAATCGACACGATGGTCAAGGTCGCACGGCAATGCGTGCGAATTGGAACAGAGAAGCAGTGCTGGAGATGGAAAGTGGCGGTCGTGACTTAAAGTTGAATGAGTCTTCTGCAGAGCCTCGTCCAACCCCCTGCCCTGGATCTTCATGTCAACCGTCGCCGCCAACCTCGTATCCAGCGAATCACCTACGGCACTGAAACCGCACACGCGGATTTTGGAATTGGACGCCTTGCGAGCGATCGCGGCGCTCAATTTGGTTCTGTTCCATTTCACTTGGGTTTACGCAGAAAAGTTCGGGTACAGTTCGGACCTAGGATTCAAATGGCCGTTTGGTGCTTACGGTGTCGAGATGTTTTTCATCTTGTCCGGATTCGTCAACAGCATGTCGTTAATGCGACGTGGCAAACCCGTTGATTTTGTTGCCGCTCGGTTGATCCGAATCATTCCAATCTTCTTTCTTGCAATCATCGCCAATCTGTGGATTCTGCAATTGGCACCGATGAACCAGCACGTGACTCAGGGCCAATTCTTGGCCAACATGACGCTGCTGCCAAAGGTCCTTGGTTACGAATGCGTCGATCCAGTGATGTGGACATTGCAGATTGAAATGATGTTCTACGCAACGCTGGTCATCATGTTCAAAACCGGATACCTGAAACGCTACTTCGTTGGCTGGGGCAGCTTGTTGGCATGTTCCGTTATCCTTTGCCCGACGCTGGACGCATTGTCCGCTCACTCTGAAACCACGTTGCACATTGCCGCAACCACATTGCGTCGATTGATGCTGCTGGACTTTGTGCCACTCTTTGCGATCGGGTTCTTGCTGTACATGATCAAAACTGGCGTTGGAAAGAAGTGGCAAAATTTGCTCGGCATCGCCGTCGCAGCGGGCGTTTTTCACACGATCGATCATGGCAAGCACAATCCGGCAGTCACTTTGCTGATCATTGGCTTGGTGACCGCATGTGCGTACGGAAAGGTTCCACCACTGCGTTTCAAACCACTGATTTTTGTCAGCACGATTTCTTACGCGTTGTACCTGTGTCACAACAATTTGGGATCAGCGATGATTTACACGTTTGATCAAGCAGGCGTGCCACCGATTGTTTGTTTCGCAATTGGAATCGTGTTTTCGTTTGCGTTGGCGATCATCATCACCAATCGCATCGAACAACCGATCACGAACCTGCTAAGAAAAGGTTGGACGCGTTTAAGAAACCGCACCGACCTGTTTAGCCGCGCGGGCAACGCCCCGCGCGCCATCAGGTAACCACGCGTGGGGCGTTGCACCAATGGCACTTATCTTTAGATCGTTGACTCTAAATGTAGGCCGGAACAAGCGCAGCGCAGTTCCGGCAATTGCATTGTACTACGTTGGATTGCCGGAACTGCGCTGCGCTTGTTCCGGCCTACGTTGGATTGCCGGAATTGCGCTGCGCTTGTTCCGGCCTACGTTGGCGCAATCTGCTAAGAAAAGGTTGGACGCGTTTAAGAAACCGTAGGGAAGAAACCGGAACGGTTGGCGTGACTTCTTAGTCAGAGCATGAGGAGGACTCCAGCGGTCCAGCAGTTAAAGCTTAATGCACGCGCCTTCTTTGGTGCTGCGAATGTACAGCTTTCCATCGCTATAAGCCGGCGTCGACCAACATTTTCCATCCAGGACATCGGCCTTCGCCAGTTCGGTGTACTCGCCGGGGTCAGCGGCAACGATTGCGACTTCGCCCGCATCGGAAAGCACGATCAAGTGATCGCCGACCAGGATGCAATTCCCTTGACCGAATCCGGGTTGAGACCATTTGATTTTCCCTGTTGCCAATTCTACGCATTGCAGCGGAGCAGTTCCGTAGCCTTTGAAACCAAATAATCCGTAAATATGTCCCTTGTGAATCACCGGGGTGCTCCAGTGGTTCATCAGCTTGCGTTCCTTGAACCAGACGTCTTCGGTGTTGTCACCCGACAGAACTTGCAGCAACAACGCGCCGACGTTGTACCCGGCGGATAAGTAAACCAGGTTCCCGCTGACCACTGGCGAAGCGGCCGTGGAGACGTTGTATTCAAAATTCGTTCGCCATCGTTCGCTGCCGTCATCGGGATTGATTGAAATAGGCCCGGACCGCATCAGGAAAATCACCTGATCGACACCATCAATTTTGGTCAGCGTTGGTGTTGCGTGCGTGAACCGATCGTCACCCGTTTCCCAGAGCGAATCACCCGTTTTCTTATCGAACGCAAGGAACGTTTGACCAGGACCGCCGCCGGAAACCAGAACCTTGTCACCAACAACGATGGGCGAAGATGCGGATCCCCAGGTGATATTCTTCCCATTGAAATCTTCCTCAATGTCTTGTTTCCAAACCCGCTTACCCGTCGCCGCGTCCAAACAATGAAGCGTCATTGCGGCGTCGTAAACATAAACGAAACCATCGTTGACAGTCGGCGTCGATCGCGGACCATCCCCGCCCTTGTTCCCCTTTGCTCCCGCATTGCCGCCACCCTGGTAGATGTCACTGCGAAGGGGTGTCGCCCATATTTCTTGACCATTGTCTGCATCCATCGCCACAACAGTCGATTGGCTATTGCGTTGGTCATCCTCACGAACGATCAACGTAAAGCAACGCCCATCGGCAACCGCAAAAGAACTAAACCCCTTCGGCGTGGCAACTTTCCAAACCGGTGTCACTCCACCCGCCCAATCAAGATCAGTCAACGATTCATCGCTTTTCCCATCGCCCAACAATCCACGATACTGCGGCCAATTGTCGGCTTGCGAATGGGTAAGACAAAGCGACAAGCCGATGACAGAAAGACTGAAACGGATCACTGGATGAAAGCATGGAATCATAAGAAATTTTCTAACGTAATTGTTGGATGCTACCGAGCGGACGCCAACCCAATTCTAGGAACCCTGCATGGTGGCTGTCGAGTGAACTAAAAAATACGAACCTGATCGCTCCACGATAGCTCTACCCAACGCAGAAAAAGCCTAGCAATACAACGTGCAAGCTCAGGGCACCTCGACGTAGTTCTTCCCACCCAGGAGGTAACTTAGCTGGACAGCGTCACTTTCGTTATCCGTTTTGGGGCGCTCGCTACGGTTTGCACGTTCAAAAATCCGGAAACGTCACTAACGCCAAAGCGTCTCAGAAATCGAATGAAATTGGGGCACTTCTCCTTGAACGCCACCACTTAGGTTTCTGTAAATTGCATCCAGAGATTGTTTTTCAAGGGATCCCACCCAACGCCGTGAAGGGGTTCTAAATCGTTTAACCGCGTGGGCATCGCCCCGCGCGTTCGGGTCCAGCACAACGCGCGGGGCGATGCCCACGCGGCTAAACGAACTAACATTTGTTTTCCTGGACCAAAACTCTTCACGGCGTTGGGCCTTGTTCGTGACAGTGATAGTCTCGTATCTCGATAGGGTGAATGGTGCGGAGGCTGACCTTGTCCGATCATTCTGTTATTACCTGAGAAGCAACAACGGTACTACAACTTCAAAAAAGAAAGCCGACCTGTTCTACCGCGTGAACATGCATGGCTGACGATTTCAACCTGACTTGAGCTGAGATACAGATGAAGCTTGGATACATTATTTTGTACGTGCCCAATGTCGAAGAAGCGGTCGCGTTTTATGAAACCGCCTTTGGATTAGAATGTCGTTTCTTCCACGAGAGCGGCGATTACGCTGAGATGAAAACCGGCGAAACGGCGTTGGCGTTTGCCTCCGAAGAACTGGCGGATTCGCACTTTTTCGCATACCGTAAGACAACCGCCGACCAGGATGCCCCTAGTGTCGAGGTCGCGTTCGTTACCGACGACGTGCAAGCCGGATTCGATAAAGCGGTTGCTGCGGGAGCGTTCTCTGCAAAGCCGCCGACAACGCAGCCGTGGGGCCAGGTTGTCTGCTACGTTCGGGACGTCAATGGATACCTTGTCGAAATTTGCTCACCAGTGGGTGGATGATTCTCGCTCATTGACATCCATTGAGAATATCCCGAGTTCGACAATCCCCTATGTACTCCGATCGTTGTTTCCCAGCCTCCATGTCCGATTCCAAAAACAACGAACTGACTCGAGGCGAGATCGACCGCATCATCATGATGGCGTGGGAGGACCGGACAAGCTTCGACGCGATCCGAACCCAGTTCGGCCTTTCACCCGGCGACGTCATCAAGCTGATGCGATCGGAAATGACCGCGAACTCATTCAAAATGTGGCGAAAGAGAACGCACGGGCGAACCACCAAGCACGAAGCGAAGTTTGCCGAGACCGACGCCGGCGACGAGCCGCGTCGTTTCCGAGCGAAATCGCAACGAGGTTGAACCACAGAGTCACAGAGGGGCACAGAGTCCTTGATGAATCTTCTCTGTGTTCCTCCGTGTCTCCGTGGTTAATTCGATCCCCCGCACTCGCTCATGAACTGGTCCAAAAACGTTCGCATGAACGCTTCGCGATCCTCCGCCATCCGTCGTCCCGCGTCCGTGTTCATCAAAGACTTCAGTTTGAAAAGCTTTTCGTAAAAGTGGCCAACGCCGGTTTTCGCGTCGCCCGCATCGGCAAGATAGAACGGCTGGTCAAATGCTGCACCATACTCGATCGTCCGCACGATCCCGATCGCTCCGAGTGCATCGAGCCGATCCGCGTCCTGCACGACTTGGCCTTCCAGCGATAGAGGTTTTGCCGATTTCCCTTTGCGAAACGAAATGTTGTCAACGATGTGAGCAACGTGCTCGATCAAGTCAACGCCTGCACCAAGACTACCCAAAATCTCGAGAGCGAACTCGGCGCTCCGTTCCACACCGTCATGGAATTTTGCGTCACCCACATCGTGCAACAAAGCCGACAGTTCGATCGTTTCCAAATCGCCGCCGACTTCGGATTGAATCGCCCGAGCCGATGCCAACACTCGCAGCACATGATCCATCCCATGCCCGGCGGCCTGGCCGTCCATGCGTTGCCGCACGATTGCTTCGACTTGCTCAATCATTGAGTTCTCTTTTGTTGGTAGTGGATCTTGTTAAAGATCCTGGACTGGAAGGATCTTTGACAAGATCCACTACACCACTTGCCTCCTGAATACTGCGTGCGTACAATGTACTCACATTCGCATCTTCAGCTCAGAGGCTCAAAATGTCAAGCGTCAGCGATAGCAAACCCACACGACTGAACATTCGCGTCAGTGAACACCAGAAAGACGTGATTTCCCGCGCCGCGATTGCTACAGGCGCGACCGTGAGCAGTTTTGTGCTTGAGAAAGCGTACGCGGAGGCTCAAGCGATCCTTGCCGACCAAAGCCAGTTTGGTTTGGACGAGAAGCAATGGAAGAAGCTCTGTAAGGCACTCGATGCACCGCCCCGAAAGATTCCTGAGATGAGGAAACTGCTTTTGGAGTCGGGCGTTTTCGATGACTGAACCGAAACCCGAAGCTCCGGTCCCGTTACAGAAATCACACCGGCTCGACGGCTTTGATTGTGGCGATGCTTCACTGAATGAGTACTTGGTGCGATTCGCGAGAACGAACCATCAATCAGGTTCAGCGCGAACATACGTTGCCTGCCGTGGAAAAAGAGTCGTCGGCTTCTACTCGCTCGCCTTCGGCAGTGTCGAAGTCAGAACCGCCACCACGCGAGTCGCCAAGGGACTGCCGCAGCACCCGATCCCGATCATGCTGCTAGCGCGACTCGCCGTTGACGTATCCGAACAAGGAAACGGAATAGGTAAAGGTTTACTCAAGGACGCAGTCCTAAGAACCTTGCAAGCGTCGGAGATCGGCGGATTGCGGGCGATGTTGGTTCATGCGAAGGACAAGCAAGCCCAAGCCTTCTACAGGAAGTTCAATTTTGAATCGTCGCCCACGAACGATCTTCATCTAATGATGTTGCTCAAGGACATCCGCAAATCCATTTCGTAGCGTCGGTCATACAGCGATCCACTACCTCTGTGTATTCAGCCACGGATTCTCACGGATCAAACACGGATTGAGTGAACCGCGTCCGTATCCGTAAAGATCCGTGTCCATCCGTGGCTTACCCATCGGACCACCACTACGCCAACTTTCACACCTCACACTTCAAACTTCCCCCTCATCCATTTCGTTCGTTCTTCCCGTGACAACTTTTCGATTGAGTAGCGAAGCATCGTTCGGGGCATCGTCTTGGCGTGCTTCTTCAAGAAGGCTTCCAGTCGAGCCTGATCGCGCTTGCCCATTTCGCGAAGCATCCATCCGATCGCCTTGTTCATCAGATCGTGTCCGTCGTCCATCAAACGCTCGGCAAGTTCGATGATCTCTTCAAACTCGTCGTTCTTGATCAGCAAGAAAGTCGCCAACACCGCCACGCGCCGCTCCCACAACACTTCGCTCGCAGCCAACCGATCGAGAACGCCGCGTTCATCGTAGTTTTCAATCAGCCAAGCCCCCAGAATCTTCGGTGCCGTCGTGTCAACGATGTCCCAATTGTTCACCGCGTCGAGGTTCGCCAAGTAGAACTCCACAATGTCACGACACTCAAAATCACGATGAGGATTCTTCGGCTTTGCCGCCCGCTCGTACTGACCAACCAGGATCAGCATTCCCGTCAGCCGACACTCATGCCAAGGCGAAGCAAACAGTTTTACAAGCTCATCCCGCGACAAATCACGAAACTGCTGAGCCACCTTCCGCTGGTTCGGCACCACGCATCCCAAGAACCGATCACCCTCGCCGTACCCACCCGGCACTGCCTGAAAGAACCCAGGCAAAAACGCAGCCTTGTCTTCGCGAGCCACCTCACGAAGCGTCGAAAGAACCTGCTTCGCCGTCATGGTTGTTGATCTTGAATACGCGACTTCAGTATGGCGGCACGTTCGAAGTCTTCTGCCTCGATCGCCTTACGGATTTCATAGTCAAGCATTTCTTTACTGTCGGTCGCTGTAACCAACGCCATCCGACGCGACTTAAAGGCCGCTAGATGCATTTGCAAGTTATGGTAGGCCGTCAGGGGAGTCATCGCGAAAGCCTCCAGCCCTTGTGGTATCTCAGGCATCTCAGGGTGCTTCGAAATATAGGCTTCTAACTTCTGAAGGTTTCTCGTGGCATCTGCTATAAATTCGTCCGCTTCCTCGATCGTATGAATCGTTGAAGCATGCTCGGCCGCAGAGCACGAGGCACACTTCGCCAGACCAACCAACATGCCAGCCGCAGGTTGACCACATTTTGAACACTTTGCGTTGCTTTCCATCGAACTTCATTGACTGACCGAGAGGGATTAATCATAGAATGTTTGAGAACGCCGCTGAACGACACCTCGACAGTCGTTGGTTCTGCCAATTGGGCGTTTTGAGTCCCCGGCAATTGAAGTTTTAGCAGATGAATCCAGAGACCAGGACAGCGATGCTGAAGTTTGATTGTAATCGGTTCGATGCGTTCGGGTTCATTCCGCGCCGGTCCATGGAATGTTGCCCGAGGATACGGTGGTACGTCTCGGCTGCCGTGCTGTTGATTATCAACGGGACCGGATACAATGAGTGCGATGCGTGGCGGACTAACAAGAGGACTTCGATTTGACCAGCGGAAACGAAAAATTGACGCGGATTTCTATTGACGACCTCGATGCGTTCGCTGATACGAAGCCCTTCGCTCCACAGCACGACTACGATGCCTATAACGCTGTGATCGCGAAGACACTGCAAACGAAGACTGAGCCGTCGTTTGATGAAAAATTTCAGCGGTACGCGGATTACTACGACACATTAATGCAAACACGTCGGCAACTTGCGACTTGCACAGACGAAGCCCGCATCAAACAAAAGCGAAAAAAGATTCAGTTGCACACCCGACTGGTCCAAATCTATCGCACCTTAGATGACGCACGCGATGGAGAGTAGGTTCCAAGCCGTCATTCGCGAAATTGTCGAACAACTCGACTTGAACAAGATTCGGAACTGCCTTTGTGCCCGAGAGCTAAGCCACGAATCCACACGGATTCGCACGGATTCCTGAAGCCGCAACAAGATCCGTAGCTGCTTCTTCCTGGTAGTGGACGAGGCAACGAGTCGCTGAATCGCTCTAGCGGGCAAGGCAATTCGCAGCAAACACCCATCATCCTGCCAAAATAGCGATAGTTCATTGAACAGTCGCCGCTACGCTCACGCCCAGACTCGCTTCCCAGTCTCCAATTCTTACTCTGAGATTGCCTTATTGCCTGTGGATTCGCAGACCTCGCTCTTGGTATCCTATTGCCTACCAGATGCCTTTGCGGGGAGATAACGCATGTCAAACAAAACAGAACTTTTGCCAAACGTCAGCGTCGCTGGCTTGAAGGCGCTCGCCAGTGGGAAGCTTGCGCCGGAGGCTCAGTCGCAACTTATCGAGCTACTGGCTCGAAACGCGGACGGCAAGTTATCTGAGCAGGAAACCAAACAACTTGATTCACTCATCGAGCAAATCGACGAACTCAATTTGTTGAAAGCTCGCGCTGAATTCACGCTGCGTCACCTACATGAAGTCGGCGACTCGTGAGTGAGTATGTCCCCGTCGATCTTCGGCGACGTGTAAGGGACGCCTTCTTCTCCCGCTGTGCCTACTGTCAAACCGACGAGGCTCTGACGGTTGCGATTTTTGAAATCGAGCACATCACCCCCGTCTCGCTCGATGGGCAGACAGAATTCGACAACCTGTGCTTGGCCTGCTCATCTTACAGCCGTTTCAAGTCCAATCGGACGCACGGAACAACTGACGCTGGTTTAGAGTGTCGTCTTTTTTATCCACAACAAGATTCGTGGCTAGAACACTTCGACTGGACGATCAACGGAACCGTGATTGTCGGCGTCACAGATGTTGGCATTCAAATCGCAGCCCGACGACGAAGCTGCTACAATTGGTTCGAGCGTCGAAGAGTTTCGGTTTGGGTTGACCAGGACAACGAATGAATCAGTTCGGAAGAATCGTGATGGGCTACCATGGATGCCCTGCTGACCGCCCAGAAGCTCTTGATTTCGTCCGGGGTCTCATAGCGGGAACGCATCGAGTCGAGGAATGGCGTCCAAGCAGCAACGAGTACGATTGGCTTGGCGGTGGCGTTTACTTTTGGGAATACGGTCCCAAGAGAGCAAGGCAGTGGGCTGGTGATGATGGAGAAGTTATCGGAGCGTTAATCCAACTGGGCAATTGTTTCGACTTGACTGATCCTGGCTGTGAAAATTTGCTGCGAATCACTTACGAGAAAGTCGCGACGACGTATCAGAACCGCAATGCATCGCTTCCTACCAATGAAGCGGCGGGCGGGTTTTCTCGGAAACTGGATCGCCTCATTTTGGATCAAGCGATGGATATCGCTGATGCGGCTGCAATCGACGGCAATCAGCCCGAGCTCGCTTTCCAGACCGTCAGGAGTGCGTTTGAAGAGGGTGAAGCCGCGTTTCCTGGATCGAAGTTGAGAACGAAAACACATATTCAGATAGCGGTCCGAGACTTGAGTTGTATACTGGGTGTATTCCGCCCGAACTTCCAAGAGGACCGGTTCGACACAAATGGAGCAAGTTGATGACCGAGAAAGATCTATACCAGCACCTTCATAAAGCGTTTGATGCGTTCGCCGCCAAACCGTCTGGTGAAGTGTTTCTCGACATGCAGCGAAGTGGGCTGATCGACGCAAGTGGTGAATTGCAGCAGTGGGATGCGTTCCTGGCGATCGTTGCAACCAACGCGACCGAATCGAACAAAGCGACCTACTTCCGATGCCGAAAGCCAACGCTCGGTCTGCCCGGAAGAGCGGAAATCGACATTTCACGCCAGTCCATGCTGCATTACCTATCCGAAGGCAAACGCATCATCACCGCTGTCGTCGACGATCAAACCGGCGCTCTTCGCGAAGGTGCAGAGGTTCATTGTATTGATGGCAAATTTCTGCGAACCGATGCGAACGAAATCAAGAGCGACAATCTCGGAAACTTGCCCACGTTTGTCGGAGTCAGAAATCGGATGTAGCCGCTTGGCACGGTTCGTCGTTCGCGCTCACTGACTCGCAGAGGTCGACAAAGGCGTTTCGGTAGCCGATTTGCCATTTGAAAGTAGAAACGCAAAACTCGATCGCGCCGGGAAAATTAGTTGACCACGCTTCCGTCAGCGCCGCCGGCCTGAAGACGCTCGCCAGCGGAGAGCTTGCGCCGCAGGCTCAGTTGCAACTTAGCGAGCCACTGGCTCGAAACGCAGACGGCAAGCTATCCGAGTAGGAAAGCAAACAACTCGATTCACTCATCGAGCAAATCGACGAATTGAATTTGTTGAAAGCTCGCGCTGAGTTCACGCTGCGTCACCAACACAATGCAAGCGACTCGCGAATGAGTAGGTCCCCGTCGATCTTCGCCAACTTTCAAACTTCACCCTTCACTCTTCAAACTTCCAATGGTGCCACCTTCCGCTGGTCCGGCACCACGCAACCAAGAAACCGTTTGGAAACATGCTAATGACAATGAGCCTTCGCGCGGCTCAACACTTCGCCCGATTCCGTTTTCAAGATCATTCCATACGGCTGCTTAACCCGTAGTCCTGGGTTCAGCGGCCACATGGTTTTTTCGTCAACTCGGGCACCGGATTTCACAAGCTCAACACGTTCGACCTTTTTCGCTAGCAGAACGCTGCCTTTGACTCGCTCCACGGTCATCGCAAATATGTCTGTCATCAAGGTGTCGTTAAATCCAAAACGTGCTTGAAGACGATAGACGGACTTGACGAACCGCTCAAGATTCGCAAGTTTGATATCACCGTTGAATGCTGCTTTGCATTCGCTTGCAACCTGGGCGAGCAGCGTTTGCACGGTCAGATTGAGATCCGCTTCCTCCACTTTAGGGACGGTAGTGGTAAGAGAAAGGTATCGCCCTTGCGGGGACCATGATGGTTCCGCCAAGCTCAATATACTTCGCCGCAAGACACGAAGAACCTCGTTGTCCCAATCTTCTCGCTCGACCACCAACGCCAATGTCTTTCGCCGGTGATTGCAGATGCGAATTAAACTGAGAATTGCGAGTGCCAAGAGTGAGTTCGTGATGCAGGCGAGTATGAGGAAGTTGATGACCATCTCTATTCGCATCAATTGTTCTGAGGACGAGGCGTCACGCGGTCGGAAAGATCACGAACCGACTTGTCGAGCGATTGTTCGTGAGCGCTGAGCCGCTGGAAGATCAGGTTAAGTGTCCCAGCGAGTTCTTCAGCCTGCGTGTTTCCCTGTCGCGTTGGTTCACTTGAATTCGCCAACTCGGCTTCGATCGCTCGAACTTTTTCTTGAATTTGCTTATCGCCACCCTGCTCGTTTAGCACTAGGAACAATGCGGCAGTACTAGACAATGTAGAGACTAATGCGAGCACTAAAATCAGGGTGAGTAGCCACTTGGTGTTCATTCCCCATCTCCCTCGTCGTCTTCCGCATCTTTGTCCTCCTGAATCCAAGCGGACTCATTTCGAGTGAGGATTCGGGTCATGAAGTCCTCAGGTTCCCTGTCGATTTCACCAGTGTCGTTGAAGTTGTCGACAATGATGTCGTTTCCTCCCGGAACCCACTCCGCCAGCAGAATGTCGTCGTGTGCTCTCATCTCGACGGAGAAATCGTCCAGCAACTCAATTTTGACTTCGCGACGGTGGGTGCGGGACTTGTTTGATAAATTGGCGATCACTTGCGCTACCCCGTCGGCACGAAACGCATGGCCGATGCGAACTGCCTTTTCGGGGTCGACGGAAACGGTGATCGTCCGTGGTCGCAAATCGCCAGGTTCAACATGAACACGATTTAGTTTCAAGCCATTGGGCGTCTCTCGAACCGTGCCGATGAAACGATTGAAGATCGGTTCATCTTCCAGGGCTACAAATCGGATGTGGTCTCCAAATCGAAAACGCTGCGCCCCTAAGACAACCGCAAGTTTGTCCATATTCTCGTGGTTATGTAGCTTCAAGCTGTCAGGAAGAATCTCGGAAAGAGTACGAATCCGATGCAGCGGAAGACCGAGGTGCTTGGCTGTTTGATTGCGAATGAATGGCATCCGGGTTGATCGCCCGCTTAAGACGACGACGTGAGGTGCACGATCTTTCGCTTTCAGACTCTTTTGGAGCTCGTCCAGGTAGAGGAATATGTCCATGAAGCCTGGCTCGCCGTTTGTTTCCAACGACTGCCTGTCACCTTGGACCCAATCTTCGAGAGTGTCATGGTCAATCTTTAAGAACGGACCTTGGGTCAGCTTGTCTTCGCCGATGACGCCGACAAGCGGCTCGAAAGGACGGAGCAATTCGTGTTCGTCCCTTGGTTCCAGCTTCCATACCCCTTCGTTACTTGACAAAGCAATCTTCGCTTTTTCGACTAGCTCCGCTATGAATGAAACCGCTTTGCGCTTGTTGTTTCGAGTGAACGCTGCGTTTCGTGACGGCTGCTTGAATGACAGTGTTTCGTTGATCGAGTATTTTTGCTTTAGGAATTGCTTAATCGCTGTTGCGACAAGATGTGAAAGCCGATCACCAGCACGATTGAAACGCATCGACTCAATCATTTTGAAAGTCACGTCGACTGAATCGTCTTCCTCGCGAACGCTCCATTTGATGTCAATGCAAGCGATGTCGGTCGACCCACCGCCCATGTCGACGACGAGCATGCGAAGCTCGTCGTTTCCATCGGTGTTCCCTAGCGTGCTAGCAGCCATCCTCAAGTTGTGCGTATCAAAGTGGAAGAAGTTCTCCCAAAGCACGAAAGCCGCGACCGCCATCGGCTCGCTACAAATTAGCTCGACAGTGAACTGCGACTTTGTACGGTCCTCGTGAACGAACAACTGTCGCGATATGCTCTCGACGAGATCCCGAAACAGTTCTTGATCGACCTTGCGCCACGTCAGCGGATAAGTCAGCATGACCCGTGCGATTTGAGGGTAGAACTCTGGGACGTGAGAAGTGTTCAGCGGGTTTGTGATAGCCGCCAACGCATACTGGAACATCTGTTCCATCGTGATTCGCACAAAATCCAAGACTGGGCGAAGACGATCTCGCTGCCCAAGTAGTCCTTGAAACGGCATCGTCGGCTCTTCAGCCTTGAGATGCTCTGGCCAATGACGAACATACTTCTTGGGCGCATAAAGGTATGTAGCAAGTGGTGCCTGTTGGATCAGTTCCTCCGCCCGTGTTCCAAGCACGATCCAAGGATTCTCAGTTTCGCCGTTTCCAGCTCGCAACACGATCATGTTCGACTTCAGGATATTGCTCTCGCCCTCGGGTCGAGATTGATAATCTGGGTCAAACGGATTATTTGTCTCGATCAAGCGAGCTTCCCGTGGACCGGCCCCTTCACGCGAGAAGACGAACGCGGTGCCGCTGTTTCCAAAATCAACGATTAGGCTTCCAATTTCATTGCGTGCCTTCAAGTGTTCTTCGACGAACACATCAGCCAAATGAAAGTTGGTGCCAAAAGCTTTGCCAAGCTTGGGAACGCCTTTTTGCAGCGAGATTGGAACTTTATTAAGCGCCATCGCTCCAGCGCCACTCATGGTGTCGACGATCAAATCGAGCTGAGTCTCATTGCCGACTTGAGTGAGGCGAAAGAAGATATAGTCTTCGACGTCAATGGCTACCCAAGGCGTGTGCGTAATCTCTCGATCACACGCAGCATGCTCTTCGACCAAACCGACGATTTCGTGTTCGGACTGTGCCTTTGCGAGCCTCTCGACTGTCTGGCTAAGCTGAGCGTATTGGCCCTGCATCGCAGGGGGCAACGGGAAGCCACGGCAAACCTGCGTTCCCGTCTTGGGAAGCACGATAAGCTGGTAAACATTGCTCGCTGAAGTCTGGTTCGTACTCATAGACTCACTCCATGGGAAGCGCACAATGTTTTCGTCATGGATCTTGCTTCATTGAGCCACGTGATGATCTGTAGAATACGCTTCTGGTCTTCTGGACTTTGCTCGAACCCTTCTGAATCGCCTGTCGACTCTTGCTCGGCCATCAATCGCAGCATGATCTCGCGTGCGTGCAACTTGAGGCAGTATCGCATTAAATCGGCAGAGTTCGGAGAGTTGACGCTGGGAGCGGGAATCCGCAAATCATCGTAACCCCACCTCGATGACCAGTTTGCAATCTGAGTGTCAAAATGCCGCTCGAACTCCGTCGCAATGTCTGGGAGCGGACTGCTCGCTGCAACGATCTCTCGTTTTAAGAGTTTGGCAGTTTCCTCGAACGCTTCAGCGCCCCATGTCTCTGGTCGTTGATCTGAACCAGAAAAATCCATGCGATCGACGGCCGGGTCAATCTTGTCGCCAATGAAGTTTTCGAGTGATTGCGGGTCATCAAGGTCGATGAACTGCAGGCATCTCAACAATGCGTCTAAAACCGCTCGCCGGTTGAGCGATCCCTGCTCATCGTAGTAGGTGTTGATTGCCTCAAGCAAGTTTTCAACTTCCTCGAACACCTTCGTTCGGACCAGAAACTTCTTAACGAGCAGATAAGGGCCACGCCGATCGACAAGGTCAAAGAGTTTCCGCACCAAGTGCCCTTGTCCGCGATCTTTCGGATCAACCAAAGCGGAAATATTCTCCTTAAAACCCTCAAGTATCCCGAGTCTGGAAAGCGTGCCATAGCCAACGCCGCTGGGTTCCGTCCAACTCTGCATGGTCGCTTCGCAGGAGCGATAGTAGTCGCCGTACGGCTGCCGCTTATCCGCTTCAACGATTGACTTAGAATCGAAGAAGCAGATTTCTGCTGGTTTAATTCGACCCCGAGGGCTCATCTTTTGAAGGATGTTATCCTCAATCGTTGTGGCGAAGTGATCACCACCGGATACCGCTTGGTCTGGCGACTCGTACTTGTCGATCAGATTCTTGTCGCTGAAGTACCGGTTCATGCCGTTGACTGCAAGCACCAACCTCTCGGACAAGTCATCCATCTGTCCTGGTTCGCAGTGTGTTTCCAGTGTCCGCCATAGTTCCGCGAAATCTGAGTTGCGACCGCATAGAACTAGGTGGACGACGATGTCAAGCTCGTCATTCATCCACATTTGCAAAGCGATGTGATTGCTCTTCTTGCCCAGGAAATGACGAAGCACCTCGTCCTTTTCGCTTCCTTGAACGGAGATCCCCGGCGTGTCGACGAACTGAAGCCGAATGGCTTCCTGCGGTGTTCGCTTGCTCCACCTCAAGATGTTTTTGTACCCATCTTTCAAACGCACTTCTTTGACGACAGCGCGTAATTGCAGGGCGTTGTATGAATTTCCGTCGAAGGCAACAAGTGAACCTCGGTCGATCTGATCCGATGGTTGCTTGACCGTTAGTGCTCGCACAAAACGCTTGTCCGAAAGCTTGTCCGTTGGCACGCGGTAACTTGTAGGAAACGGCCGCAACTCTGTTCTCAGTGGGAACTTGAACGATTGCATGTCTCTCAGATTGGCCGAGCCTCCGTCGATCACAACGCGATCTTCAAGGAATTCAACATTGATGCCATCAGTTTCGTTTTGCCGCTTGACATCGTCGTCCTCCATTAACGACACCATTTGGGTATGGCTCCAAGAATTTACAAAAACTTCGTTCAGCTCCTCGGGCTTGTCAGCGAAACTGATATGCAATGCTTGAGATGTCGTGTCAGTAACGTCCGTTACCAACAATCCTCGGTTTGACAGGCCAGGGAACATCTCATCCAACATCGTCGTCTTGCCGTTGCCACTCGATCCAATGATCGCGCAATTGATCCGTCCGTTACACCATTGCTCGACCCGCGAGTTACATCTAGCCGCAACGGTTCGGTCAAACGCCTCTTTCACAACCGGCGTCGTTTGACAAAGAGTGCGAAAGCTCGGAATGGTCTCTTGCTTCTGCAAGTAGTCGACAACGGAACGAAACCGCTTCAGAACTTCATTGATCTGCTTGACAACATCGTCTTGCTTCGCATTTGATTGCGTCGAACCTTCCTGCGTCATGGTGTGCCCCCTTCTGAGCCGAAGCTACCGCCAAATTGAGTTGCAAAATCCTTCAGTCCATTCTCCGCGGGCGTCACTGGGGTCGGATCGCCACCATTGAATAGTCGCGGCGTACAAGTCTTCACAGTCACATCAACGCCGTTGAACTTGTCTTTGACCGTTTGTATTTGCTGAAGCATCGAACCAATGCTGTTGTCTTCGCCATCGGTGAGGACAATTGCTGTCACCGGCCGGTCGTGGCGAGCAATTTCTTCTGACGCGACATCAATTGCGGATTCGAGCTTCGTGCCGCCGCTCATTTGAAGCGTATCCAAGAAGCCGTTAAGCCGGTCAGCGGTTTTTTGATCCACCACCTGAAGATCTCCAAGTGCGCTGGTGGCGTTGTCGTTGTACGCAATGACATTGATGTAGTGCGAAGTGTAAGTGTTCTCCCACCTCGACAGCAATTGCTTCGCCTCGTCGCGTACCTGTTGCATGTATGGGTCCATGCTGCTGCTCTGGTCGATAATGATGACCAAGCTCTTCGTCTCAACGGGAATTCCAATGAATTCCCCCCCAGAGTCGCAACCGCGAAGCCACAACAACAGAAACAAAAGAGGGATAAAGTACCACCACCAAGGCGGACGCCACTTCTTCTTGAGCGACAGCTCTTTCGCCCAAGCAAGCAAACCGTTCATCCCGGTCGCTGGGTCGAACTGCTTAGGATGTTCAACTCGAAACCCTGACTTATGAATAACTTTGATAAAATTCGCGTGAGTCGCTTTCGCAGCAGTAGACTCATCAACGAAAGCGTCGTCGCATGTCAGGCCGAACTTGATTCGATCGACCTTGTTTTTGTCTCGTGAACGAACACAGTCTCGTGACACGACCACGCTTTCCATGCCCGGTGAACTCCGGAGCTGCATCAGCGACGAAACCACGTGCGACATGTCCCACTGAACTTGCTCCCGGGGGCGAGAGGAATCATCCTCCGACGTGGTGTCCTGGAATCGGACGCCGCTATTCTTAACGACTTTCTTCCGCGCCGATTCGTTTAGCTGGTAATGGTCGCCAACCCAGGCCGACCGATCAAGCGGGAAGAACAACTCTGCATCGAAGTTTGGTTTCTGCATGGCCGTGGCAAAACGGTCAACGTCAATCCCCGTCTTGTCATTTTCGGCTGTTGGCATTTTAAAGCAAGAATCGAAGCAATTAATCTGGACATGCGTTCAAAGATGATACTTCCCGTGCCCCCCCAGCAGCAAGTCCCCAGGCGTTAGTTTCCGGACCGTGCCGGGCGCACGAGTCATGGATCAAATTGCCGCGGTTTGATCTCATTTTTCACTTAACCGCTGCGAATCGCACGCGAGCCCGAATGTGCTTTGTTTCTCGAACGCCAGCGTCAACGACAGTGGCGTTTCTCAGTGCTTCATCAAGTGTAGAGCAGCTCACCGTGGTCGCGTCGGCAGTTTATAGCGATGGTCGCCGCTACATTGTCAGACGCCTATTTCTGAGGATACCGACAGTATTTGTAACAGTGTGCGACATGAAATTGTGCGGATAGAATGGGTGGTAGCGATACTCGCCAAGAGTTTCGGCTTTCGCAGATATGAAATCAGAGGCCGAAAGTCTTGGCGACTTTCGCTACACAGCCAACCATTCCAGGGACGATCAATGAATCGCTTGAGGGTGCCTTCGCCGAGTCTGAATACGCGTATCCGACTGTCTGTCGCTTTGTTTGCTGTTGCGATGTTTTCCGTGGTGTCTTCATCCGGATTGGCTCAGGAGGCAGAGGCCAAACCGCCGGTCTCGGTCGTGCAAACGCTCGGTTCTTTGCCGGAAACTTGTGCTGTTCCGAAGTCCCCGGTGACTCAACGTGGCAATGCTTCTGCGGTGGGCCAAAACCTGCAAACCGACGCGAAGCTCAAGGCGATTGTTCCTGGTTTGCCTGTTGTTGGTTTATTGATGTACGACGACGTTTTGCAAACTGAAATCACTGCACCGATGGACGTGGTCAGCAAACAATCCGAATACGGCGGGCGGATGTTCAACTTGATTGCGATCGCAGCGTTCTAAGAGCTGACCAATAGTGAAGAAGGACTCAAAATGTTCCCGGACTACAGCTTCGAGAATGCTCCCGGGATGGATGCTACCCTTGTGCTAGTCGTTCTGACGCCGAACCACTCACGCCGTTTGATACCAACTCGGAATGCCCAATTCACGACGGATTTGCGTTGTCCCAGTCCTCTGCGTCTCTCCGCCTCTTGCGACTTTGCGTCAAAATTACCTTCGATGAATCAGAATGCGATTGAGCCGACTTCCAAGTTCAGAAAATCTGCCATCGCAATGATCTCTTTTTCCGCCGCCAATCGAAATGCCTTTGCTCGCGGGCGTTTGTTGACGAAGCCGACTTCGATCTTAAGACGATCATCGACGACGGTCGCGTTGGCCCAGCCGATGACTTGGTCACGCCACAACACCGGCATGGCGTAGTAACCGCGAACACGCTTTGCCGCGGGCACGTAGGCCTCGAAGCGATACGTCCAACCCCAGAGTTTCTCAAAACGGTCGCGATCGCGAACCAAGGGGTCAAACGGGGCCAGGATCCGAACCCGATCTTGGATGTCGTCGGACTGCCAACTGGACGATTGCCAAAGGTAGGTCACACCGTCGACTTCGATCTCCGTGAGTTGACCGGTATCGACCAATGCATCAATCGCGGCCGACCGATCAGCGCGCGACGGAAGAACGTGGTTGTGGCTGCGAAGTTCTGAAAGCAGAAACCGCTTCGTCGTCGGCCCAAACACATTCGCGGTCGTTAATGCGAGTCGGCGATACAGTTCGCTCGGATCAGTGGATTCCTCATCGGGTTTGCCGACGAATTGGTAGACACGAATGCCGTTTTCTCGACGACAAACACGCAAGTAGCCGTGGTGATGAAGCTTGTCGAGAACCTGTTTGGTCTGCTGCGACTTACCGCCCCAAACATTGGTGACCGACTTCTTGGCGAAACGATCATCCAATCCGCGTGGATGGGCTTCCTCCATGTCCGCAACGGCCGCGAGCACGTCACGTTCCAGCTTGCTCAACTTCTTTTTAAGAGGACGCTGGCGGACGTCGTCCCAAACTTGCGGCGTCATGAATCCGTAGGCAAACAGATAGCCTTCTTCGACGTCGATATCCGGCGATTGCCTCTCCAAGTCCCCAGCCTGGTACCCTTCGATTCGTTGTCGCAGCATCAAATCCTGCGCCCGTGCAGGCGACCGAATCGGATCGGCCTGAATGAATTGCAGGCCCGCGACCGCTTCGCTCAAACAATTAAACTGAGGAAACGAACCGGCAACGACGCGTCGGCGAAACTCGATAGGCTTCAATCTTTCGATGGCTGCTTCCTCTCGCACGTCAACATTCAACTTCCAGTGATACGAGACTGTACCTTTGTTGAAGCGAGTTTTCCGAATTGGGGCATTGGGTTCTTCTTGTGGCAATGCGACGGAACTGGATGTAAGTCATTCTCTAAAAAAACCCTACGCAAAGTGTCGAAAGGCTTGTTAAAAAAGTGTAAGTGTACCATTGCGGTCAGCAGGTAAGAAAAGGCCGCTTCTGGTTTAGCAGGTTGTCCCGCGAAGCCGGTGAACTACGCAGTGCCTTTTGAAGCCCGAGACGTTCCCTCACTTTGTACAGGATACCTGAATTGCGAAAAAGCTATTCCTCGCCCGGCAAAACCGCTGAGTTCTCACCGTTACTCTCATCAAATTCGTTCGATGTGATGAATCGACACCTCGCGTTTATCAACCGCGATCTCTTACTCGTGTCTTATTTGCTTCGCTACGGAAGTAACTCGGCGGATAGCCGATCCTGGTTGTGAATGTGCTAGTGAGATGACTGTGGCTGGAAAATCCACTTTCAAGCGCGATGCGGGTGATGTCCCATTTCGAGTAAAGAAGCAACCACTGGGCTCGTCGCATTCGCTGGGCGATCACGTACTGGGCGGGTGACGTTTGAAACACCTCTCGAAAACTTGCCAACAATTCATGAGTCGTCAATCCAACCAAGCTGGCAAGGTCGCCGAGTGATATGGGTTGCGAGAGGCGGTCCCAAACATACTCGCGAATCATGCGTGACTGCAGTGCGTTTAGATGGACCGGTGGAATCGGAGCCGTATCGTTGGAATCAGCTTTCTGATATTTCGAGCGGATATGGTTGGCGACCGCATCGGCTACTGTTTCAGCCTCCATGCGACTCAGGTCATCGTTGGCTTCGACCAATTGCGACATCCGTCGAAGACTCGAAAGCATCACCTCGTCTCTCAATCCGAACAGTGGAGTCATTCCCGTTTCAGCCTTGGACGTTGGCGGCTTCTTAGGAAGGTAGAGAACCGCAAATTCGATGTCATCGCCGTGCGCATAACTTGCGTATCGCGAACCTGACGGGATCGTCCACAACTCGCCTGGCGTTGCCGGCCCCAGACTCCCAGACCGCCCATCGAGTTCGGTTTCCAAAACCGACATCTTGCCCGCGAGATGGACAATCATCACATGCCGGTCGTCTCGAATCGTCCAATCCGTCGGACGAGAAATCGACTCGCGAGAAAAGCAGCATTCAAGTCCGTTCCAACAGCGAGTGCGACGATATTCCACCAAAGGAGGATCGCCTGTTCCGATTCGTTTTGGCCTTGAGTCCATGTTTTTCCGTCAAGTTCGCTTGTCTTTGCAGCGTTGATCTCGTGTTTGCGTCGCCCCGGCCTGAGCGTCTGCCGGAGAATTTGAAAGCGACCGAAATTGAGAAGCGGTAACCTAGCCAAATAGAACGTCAGGAGCGATGTGAACCGGTGAATCAACCCTACCGGCAAACGAAATTTATCATCTCAAGAGGAACGAATTATGGGTAAGCATGATCTTGAAGGCAAGGTTGTCGTCATCGCTGGCGGAGCTAAGAATCTGGGCGGTTTGATCAGCCGAGACTTCGCCGGTCGCGGAATCGCGGGGCTGGCGATCCATTACCACAGCGACGCCAGCAAGTCCGATGCGGAGAAAACGATGGCGGAGGTGGAGAAGGCAGGCGTGAAGGTGATCACCGTTCAAGCAGATTTAACAAAGGTGCCCCAGTGTGTTCGACTCTTTGAAGAAACCGCGTCCAATCTCGGTGCTCCCGATATCGCGATCAACACCGCCGGCATGGTGCTAAAGAAGTCGTTCGCGGAGACGGATGAAGAGGAGTATGACAGGATGTTCGCGGTGAACTCCAAGGCGGCATACTTTTTTCTCCGTGAAGCGGGCAAGTCGCTCAACGACAACGGGAAAATTTGTACGGTGGTGACATCGTTGCTCGCCGCCTACACCGGTCTCTATTCAACCTATGCCGGTGCCAAGGCTCCGGTCGAACACTTCACGCGAGCGGCTTCCAAAGAGTTCGGTGCGCGAGGCATTTCGGTGACGGCAGTCGGCCCCGGTCCGATGGATACACCTTTCTTCTATGGCCAGGAATCAGAGGAAGCGGTTGCCTATCACAAGTCGGCTTCCGCACTGGGCGGCTTAACGAAGATCGAGGACATCGTTCCTCTGATTCGACTTCTGGTTACCGATGGCTGGTGGATCACCGGCCAAACCATCTTTGCCAACGGTGGCTACACGACACGGTAGATCGTTCCAATGGATTCGGAACGCGGCGAAGCGTGGTGTTGTCGATGTCAACGATCGAAACGCGACCGTGTCGGCGGGCGAATTTTGCATGGGATTCCGTTCCGTCATGGGTTAGTGATAATTGATCGACAATCGCATCGCGAGTCGTTCGTGATTGCCAACAAACAATCCGCAAAGCAATCGACCAGCGATGAGCGAACACCAGCAACTTCTTCAGAGTCTCTATGATGCTTTCAATGAGCGTGAGATCGAGACCATCATTTCAACGATGCACCCCGACGTTAAATGGGCCAATGGGCTCGATGGTGGTTTTGTTCACGGTCAAGACGAAGTGCGTCAGTACTGGACGAGCCAGTTTGAGAACATTCGATGCGATCTGGAGACACTGAATTTCGAGACCGATGAAGAGGGGCGAGAAGTCGTGACGGTTCATCAAGTCATCAAAGACCTGGAAGGCAACGTGCTGGCGGATGCTACCATTCAGCAAATATTCACAATTCAAGACGGCTCCATCAGTCTCTACGAGATCGGTGATGCCGAGACGATCAAGGAAAGAATTGAAAAGGCAAAGACCGAGTAGCTGTCAAGATCACGCTCCGCCACCGCCACCGTTCATGCCGTCGCCGGATGCGGACTGAGTCGGCTTGAGCGTCACGTCGGCCGAGACGACTTCTTTCAGGTTTGGGTTGACGTTGAAGTTCATCACTTCGCAGGTCAACGTCAGTGCTACTCCGGCGTCAGTGATGACAGTGGAGGAATTCAGTGGGCTGCTGGGCCGTGACGGGTTCTTGTGTTCAGCAGTCACGCCCACCCTCAATCGAGTCCAGTAAGATTAGTGTGCGATTAGCGAAGATTAGTGTTCCAAAACAATTCACCGGCAAGAGAATAAAACGATGTTCAAGCAAGAAGGTTACGATTTGATGGGTGCCGCGTTCGAGGTCTACAACGAGCTTGGGTACGGCATGGCAGAAGAAATCTACCAATCAGCACTGGAAGTCGAACTGGGGCTGCGAAACATTGCATTCACCGCACAGGCCGAGCTGGACGTTTTCTTCAAAGGTCACTTGCTGACGCCAAAGCATCGTCCAGACTTGCTGGTGTTTGGAGAAGTCGTCGTGGAGTTGAAAGCGTTGAAGGAACTATGTTCGGATCACGAGGCTCAACTATTCAACTACATGCGCATAGCTCAAAAGCAAGTCGGCTACCTGATCAATTTTGGAAAGAAGGGTGACTTGGAATGGAAACGGTTTGTCATCGACGACTTGCATACGAGGAACAGGTGACGGAATTTTGAGAACACTAATCTACGCTAATCGAACACTAATGAAGAGCCGAGTGTGAGGCGTCTTTCGATGCTGGCGGTTCGACTTCGTCATCGACGTTCGCCAAGTTGACGGAGAGGTCATTGACGATGCATTGACTTTTGCTTTGGCGAACTTGCCGAAGAAGTAGAGGACGAAGAACGCGATGAGCGACCACGTGACGATGTCTCGCATGGACGGGAACGGCCAGAGTTCTCGCAAGCGTTTGCCGGGACGACGAAGCCATTGGTTTTCGAGTTCGCCTTGTTCGTGGTTGCGAGGCAGGCTCGGGAACAAACCACCGCCGCCACGGTCTTGTCCGTATTGTTGCGGTTGAAAGCACAGTGCTTTCGACGTTTCTTGGCGGCCGCGCCGCCACCCGAACCGCGTTGAGGTGACGGAGATTTGGTAGAATGATGGCGTCGAATTTCAAAGCAACTAGGGAAAAGCAGCAAGAAGCGCGAGCGTGTGTAACAGCCGTTGTGCGAAAGAGGCTAAGTCACAGGAACGCAAACTGACCATGGGAAAACGGAAAAAGAAATCGCTGCCGCCTAGAGTCAAACGGATGAAGCGTCCGGCTAGGTTGCAGTCGGCGAAGAAGTGGATCGCTGGATATGAAGGTGAGAATCTGCTGAAGGGTTATTACTCAATGGCGTTGAGCTTCACATCATCGGGAAAAATCACGAAACGTTCTGACTCGGGAAATTGCAAAGACAACCAAATCCAGATGGACGTTGGTTACCGGAATAGTACCACTCCTATTCGTCATCTGTCTCCGATGAGTCTTCTTTCGGTTCATCAAACTCAGGCGAGAACGGATCGAGCTCGACGACTTTGCCGTCGCGCTAAAGGACAATTGGCGTGTAATGTTTTCGAGCACGGTCGACGACAACCTTCCGAGTCTCTTTCATCGCAGCGTTCGTTCGCTTGGAAAATTCGCTTTGATTGTCACGGATCATGTCAGCAGCTCTGGGGTTCGTTGGAGAATGGTGTCGTAGCCGGCGTCATCAAAAATCGTTCTGGTTAAATTCTCTTCCTCAACCACGATGACGGCTGGACGACTACTCATCATAAACATCGGGATGGCCGTAGTGGATCTTGTTAAAGATCCGTCACTGAATGGATCTTTAACAAGATCCACTACCTTGAAATTTAGCTGCGTCCGACTGCTAAAAGTTCATGTCGTTTTCTTCTTGATCGTCATGCGCTATTTCCGTGAACGACTCGTTGATTTGATCAATGCTGTTGGCGGGGTCGATCTCGTCTGGATCCCAGATTTCCATGCTTTCGTCCTCGTCGAGCAACCAGTCAAAGTGTTCGTTGTGGCGTATGCGATCCAATAAGTCTGGCTTGTTCTTTTGCAACCATTTCCAGCGACGCTTTTTTCGGGGATGGTGCGTTGCGATCTCCTGAACCAACCCGAAAAAGGAGCGAAACGCATCGTCTTCGATGTCGCTCATTGCATTCATCGTTTCGATGTTCCCGGCGGAAATGTTCTTTTGCGTTAGGAAGCCGAAGAGCGTTTTAAATGCGAGATGAGTTCTCCGTCGCCTGATATTCTCGGCCTTCGGGCGGGCTTCGCATTGGCGACAAATCCCCTGGCCTCGGGGCGGTGTGCTTCTGCAGTATTTGCAATATCGCTTTCGTCCTTGTCGTCGATTTCGTTTGAGGCGATTTCCCATGCTTTGTTCGTGATCGCTACCGTTTCGGGTCGAGTGACAGAGGCTGGATCAAATGCTCGCCGATGTCGGGGGCTACACCATCGCTTGCGTTTGGCTCTGGCCACAGTGTTACAGGAGCATGCTGGATTGTCTTCTTATCCAAGCGGATCGCGGAGAAGTCGTCGTGGAGGAAATGGCGGACGCCGCATGAATGGGCGTCGCAACTTTGGCGGATGCCGGGCTTGCATTTTTTCCACGAACAGGTGCGGCCTAGGTAGTTGCCTGCCTGGTCAGCTAGGAATACGTCAGAGCCGGCTCCGTGCGCCATCATGTGGCCGGTGAGTTGTCGGCCTAATCGTGCGAGTTCGGTGAGGTCGCAGTTATCGGTGATCGTGACGAGCAAGTCGATGTCTTTGGGGAACTCCTTGTCCGTTGTCAGGGATCCGATCAACGCGATCTGCACAACGCCAGGAATGTCGCGGGCGAAACGAACGAACCGCCGCACCTCGGCGAACATGATCTTTCGCAAGTCCGGCAGCGGTGGCGGATCGTAGGTGGATTCGGTGGGATTGAGTGGTTCAACGTCGATGTTGCCGAGCCACTCGATGATGGCTTCGCGCTGGCGAGCGGACTCGAACGATCGCCATTGTTGTTGCAAACGACGGTCACTTTCCATCGCATCACGAAACTTCCGAAAAGGCTTTCGTTGCTGCAGCGCCGAGGCAAGTTTTTTCCGCACTGCATCGTCCCGAACCGTTTCGACAAACGCTTCCATCCACTCGAAGCTATCGTGCGACTCGAACTGCGGAATAGATTCAAAGCGAGCGACGTTGGCTCCGTATTCGAGTTGGATGGCCGACAGCACGGCAGGCTTCATCCAGTCCGAAAGCTCTTCGTAGGTGGGAGTGCGGCACACGTCTTGGTCGGTCCAATCGGCTCCTTCGATCTCCGCTTCTCCCAGATCCTCCATGATGGCCTCCATCGCATCGCTGACCGTCTCGTCCACGACGATCACTTGTCCCGTTTCCTTGTCGAAGTAGTTTGAAATTTCGTTCATAAACGCGAAATCCCCGCCCATCTTCTCGAAAGCGGTCTCTAAATCCGTCCACTTGATCTTTAGTTTGTTCATAATCTGATTTGCATTTTGAAAATCGCATGCACCGTCATGGCACACCAGCTTGATGATGACAATTTCACATTTGTATCCCCCACACGCAACCAGCTAGGTAGGCGAAAAGTGATTAGTGTGCGATTAGCGAAGATGAGTGTTCCAGTTTGCGGTAGTTGGAAGAATACTCATTGACACTAAGCAACACCAATTTGTGTGGTCAGTCACCCTGGCCTGATGAAAATCATTGCAACTCAGCAAATTGGGCAAGCTGGACGATGGCAGACAACACGAACTGGAACAACGACACATTTCCCTGATCGCCAGCAAGTAGGCCGTAGCGAGCCATAGCGAGTTACGGCAATTTGCGCACCGCCGTAACTCGCTATGGCTCGCTACGGCCTACTTTCAAAGGTCGATAGCAGACCCTGATGAAAATGCAGGTGATCACGAAGGTAGGTCGTACCAACGGTGCTCTTGAAGACATCGATTGTGGAACTCACCGGATTTGTCGGGTTGCTACAAGTCGACAACAACACATTTTCATCACCCCACAGTCACCCTGTGACCAGGCCGTCTTGGCGAGTTCGTGGATTGTCGTGATTAACGATTCAAGTTGACGATGAAATTCCCCGGACTGTTCTTGGGTGATGTCTTCTTCACTGCGGAGACCGAAGATCGCTCCTCGTGCGTAGGCGTGACCAGACAGAGCGCGTTTAAGCTGCGTGATGGCGAGGGCTCGGTGGATGTTGTCGTCAAGGTCGTCACTGGTCGCTTGAACGAGTCCGCCGACGATGTCCATGCTCGCTCGCGAAAGAACCAAGATGAATGACGACTTGCTGGTGTCGTCTTTCTCTAAGTCCATCGCAGTCATCAGGAAAGCCTGGGCTTGCTCGACGGCCGGGTGTTGTTCGGAACGTGCCTGCTTACTGGCTTCATCGAAGGGGTTTGCCCGACCGCCAAGCGAAAAGACCAGATCCAGCACACGGTTTTCCATCGTTTCGACCTGGATGATGTCATCCATCGTCCCGCGATAGTGGATTGTGATTCCCATGGTTTGGATTGTCCTCGGAACGTCAAAAAAAGGTTGCCAGCGAAAAGGCAAATGTGATTTGCGGCGATGCAGGTGCCTGAAAACCGCCGGGCTCAATCCTCTTCGGTTGTATCAGAATCTTCGGCGACGTCGCTTTCTGTTAGTGCATCTCCCAGTTGGGACATGAAATGATGGATCTCGTCTTGGTTTTGCTTGGCTTGCTCAAGCCATTGTTCTTCGGTTAGCTCGAAGGATCGCTCGCCAACTCTTTCGACGGCTAGACGAGTGCTTTGGATCACGACGCGACCGTTGCGGTTGCTGTACCATTCCAAGTACAGCGATTTGCGAAGCGTCGTTGGCGGGCGGTCACCGGCACGCATTCGGCGGACGAATTCTTGGGAACTGCATTCGTAGTGCTGGAGCATTTGATCGGCGGTCACATCGCCGATCGTGCCTGATTGATCGGTGGCGATGCCTTCGTAGTTCGGCTCGCCGACCCAATCAGGAATGGGGTCAGGGCGGACGATGCGAAATTTCCATCCGGCGAGGTCGGGATAGGGGTTGCCAAGAAGTTTCAGTTGCAACGGTTCGTCGCGATCACGCAGCCGCACCCATCCGATGGTCCAGTTCATCGTGGTGTTGTCCAGTTCGCCTTCGACTACCCAGTCGGTTGGTCGCCAAGCCATCATTTACTCCAACAAATAGGGATTGATTAAATGTAAAACCAATGAAACCGAATGAGAGTTCACTCACCTGAGTTTAACGCACCCTAATCCAGCGATGCTACGGGACGTCGATTGAATTGCTGAGGCAGTGAACGAGTCTGTTTTTAGATCCGTCACCAATGCAATCGACGTCCCCGAGCAACTGACGCTTGGCCGGTCGATGCAGTAAACTGGCGTTTTTCGAGCGCGTCCATTACCGCCAATTTTGAGATCGACTTGGCTCACGTCAGTTAACCGAACGTATGAAGAAGATTACTGTTGCGAACTACAAGCAGGATAAGTTCTACGAGAAGGTTGTGCGGGCAATGGCAGCGGTTCTTGAGCGACAGGAATATGTTTCGCCGATCGATGTGATGTTACAGTTGCAGAGGTTGACGCCGAAACAGATCGAGGATTGGCGGTTTGCTCGAATTGCGTATCTTGAACGCGTAACGGTGGGTGGACTGGGAACGGTGAATCGAATCCTGCGGTTGATGGGTTTTCATGCTCACGATTTGAACTTGATCCCATCGCAAACCGTCTACCGAAAATGGGGCAAAGGCAAGAAGCGAATTACGCTGCGGTTTTCAAAATCGGGGGAGCCGAAATTGGAAGCAGCCTGGTCGCGGCACTACACCTGTCCCAAACGCAGACGCGAACTTAAAACGCTGAAGGAAAGCTCCAGCGGAGCAAAACGTAAGGATTCGATATGAACGAACGATCAAAGGACGCGATCAAGACGATCTTGAAACAACAGAACTTCGAGCCCGGCCATCCTGGCCCGCTGTTGTTGAATGCTCAGGCATTGATTGACGCGTTAGCAACAGGCGTTCCCACGACGAGCAAGTATTTTGCTTTGCCGATCCGTTGTCTAGCTGATTTGAACGAGCGATTGGATTCACCGATCGCTCACAAGATGAAGCGACCACAACTGAAGTCGTTTCCTACTCTGATGGGACTATTCCTGCTGCTGCGTGCTTCTGGGTTGGCCGTCGGTGAAACAAAACCGAAGCGAGTCGTCATGATTGATCCAGAGATGCGTGAGAAGTGGGAAGAGCTCAATCCGACCGAGCAATACATGTCACTGATGGATACTTGGTGGACCAAAGTCAATTGGACCATTCTAGGCGAACGTGATCAATTTGGTGTGCAACTTCAATCGGATACTCGAAGTCTGTACTATCAACTCTCCAGGCAACCTACTGCCGTGGACGCAGATCTCTTGTTCTACGGTTATCATCAACGCACCGTCGCCACACTACTGGAACAATTCGGTTGGATCAAAGTCGCCTACGCATCCAACGCCGAGGAGGGAAAGGTTGCGGATATTCAATCGGTGGAAACGACGAAGTTTGGGGATGCGATGTTTGAGGCATTGGGTGGCATCATCGGCAGTAGAGATCGTGACGAATCGCCAGTCCAAAAAGAGCTGAAGCCGATGTTCCCGGCCTGGAAGAACAGCCTGCTTCCCGCCGAGCAGCCTTTTCGCGAGGGACGTTACAAATTAAAGCTCTCTTGGTCGAAAGTATGGCGACGATTGGAAGCACCGGCAACGACTTCGCTGGAGGATATCACGGGCCTGCTTCTTGCCGCGTTTGATTTTGAGCAAGACCACCTCTACCGGCTTGACTATCGCGATCCTTCCGGGCGGGAAGTCTTCGTGGAAGATCCCCGGTACCGCGAGGGCGAGCTGTTCGCGGATGAAGTCCTGTTGGGTGAGGTTCCGCTGGGCGAAGGCGACTCGATGGGGCTTCTGTTCGACTTCGGCGATAGCTGGCGGTTCACGATCACGATTGAGAGCATCGATGAATCAGAAACCGACGACTTTGAACCAGCGATCACAGCCAGCCACGGCGAGGCGCCCAAGCAATACGAATATGATGACGATGACTGGTGATATCGTTCTGATATTGTAACGACATTGCGGTAAGCCCCCAATCAAGGAGAACAGAATGAACGAACCACTCGCAAAAGTTGCAATGGAATTGGTTCGCAATGCGGATAAGAACCCTGACGGTGTTTTGGGGCTCGATTCGCGGGCGATCTCGTCGCTCTGCGCATTGCTGGAAGCAACGTGCAATTGCGACGAAATGGATGACGACACCTACGATGATGTATTCGGCGATGACGATCCCATTGATGCGGCGTTGACGGCCTTGGGGATCCTGGCCAGAAACAACTCGGTCGCCTCGGTTCCATCCATGGTCGACTTTGTCAATTTCCACGTGCCGCGGAATGGAAATAGCGACTACCTGCTGGACAGTATTCCCGACGCGCTCGCCGCGTTCAACAGCGAGGGCGCCACTGCGTTGCTTCAACAAGCAGTCACTGGCAGCGGCCATGAAGACGCTCGTTGTGTTCTCATTCAGGCGGTCAAAGAGTGGGGGCAGCGCCAATCAGCCGTTCCCTCGGCAATGAACGCGCTGATCGCAAGCGGTCTCGCAGATGCTTCGTGTAACCCTATTCGGGTCAACACTGATCTGATGATGCTGGTCATTGACTTGAAACTCGATGGTTGTGCCGAGACGATCGAACGAGCGTTTTCGCTCAATCAAATTGATTGCGGAATGGCCGGCCCATGGGACGAAGTCCGACGCATGCTGCACGTGGAAGGCTTAGGCTTACCGATGCCCGAAAAGCCCTACAACTCGATGGATGATTTTAGAAAGAACGTCGGCATTGGCTGCTTTTCGGAAGACATCATCTTCATGCTTGGCGAGATTCAGGAAAAGGAAGCAGCCAAGTACTTGGACAATGCCGCACGCGCTTTTGAAAGATCGGACGAAGCCAAGGGATTGGCGAAACCGATCCAATACAATGGTTACGTTCACAACTTCTTGGAACTTGGCCTTCAGTATCTTGGCGTCACGGTTGATACGATGACGGTGCAAGACGCTCGCCAAATCCTGCTGGAAATCTATCCCAGAAAAGTCTCCATGGAAGCGGAAGATTGCCGTGAGGCGATCGACGAGATTTCTGCGTTCTGGAAGTTTGTCGACCGAGTTCACGAGGTCGAAGATGCCAAGAAGATCGGAGCGGAGGTTCGTTCCCTGCATGCAGATTTCCAACGAGAAATGAATGATCCAAGTAATTTTGGACCAGCCAAGTCGATGGTCATGGCGGGCAGGGCAGAGGGTTTTGACATGACAACGCAGGAAGGTATTCAAGCATTCTCGCAAGTCTACAACGCTCGCCTCGCGACGAGCAGATTCGATTCAAGCAGCTCGCATACGGTCGAGAGTTCCGTGGTAGGGATGTCACGCAAACAACGGAAAAAGCTGCTGGGCAAAAAGAAAAAGAAACGCAAGTGAAATGCCGAAAGTCATGGTGGTTTGTTGATTTATCTGTCTTCATAACCCGAAGCGTAAGCGAGGGATCCGTTGTGGCGACGTAATGATTGGCGATCCCTCGCTTACGCGTCGGGTTATGAATAAATCAACAAGCCATTGGAGACTTTCGCTACCTCTTCAGTTAACCCCATCGCGAATAAGGCCGGCAGCAGCGATAACGTGGATCCACGTTATCGCGGTGGTCGGATGAAAGTATGGTTGCCCGACTGGTTGATGTCGACTGGCTACAATGTCGGCGGCGTTGATTCGATGCCTTGCCGATTGATCGGTGCCGATGTGAATTGCTTGATGCGTTCTAGCCAGTCAGTCGCCGCTGGATTGGCCAGACGTTTTATTTGTAGTTCAGTCCTTCGGTTTTGAAAGCCCGCTTCAGGCAACTCAACGTGGGGTACTTCTTGGCAAGTCGTTTGGCCGCTCTGTCAGCACGCTTTGATCCAGTTTCGCCCGGCATCGCATCGCGCAACTCCGCGAGAATCTTCGCGGCTTTGCAATAATTGTCAGTCGAACGAGTGTCAACCAGTTTCTCTGCTTCTTTGATCGCAGAAGCTGGATCACCACGAAGTTCTTCAAGACGCTTCTCACGTTGTCTTTGCTGAGCGGTCTCTTCTCGCTTTCGCCTTGTCGTCGCTTTGCCACTGGCCAATTCACGCAGTTCTGCGAGCGTTCGAGTTCCCTCAGCAACCGGCCAAGTCGTTGCACCCGAGTGCTCGCGGATGTCCGCGAGTGATTCGGCACGAACGGCGGCGGCATCGCCATCAAGCACGCGTCGCATCAGCCCCCGAAGCGCAGTCGCGTTTTGCTTCTTCAGCCAATCGTCAAAACTAAGCTGCGAATCCGATTGCTTGGACCGGGCTGGCGACGCGGAAGCGGCCGCGGCGAGCAAATCCACATCGAGCTCATGAAACGCGACGAACTCCTGCAATTCGGGCGGCAGTTTCTTTAGCCCCGCCGGCACCGGCGGCTCGACCGCTTCTTCATCCCAATTGCACACCAGCCATCCCAAGTACAACAACCGGGCGTCACCCGCGATCAGGCCATCACGGATCTTGGGAAGCATCGCCGTGATTTGATTGAACTCGAAGTAGTCTTCGCAGTTGCTTCCCGCGTCCGACTCCGGCTGAATCGACAGCACGCCGCCCTTGCCTCGCGAGTCCTTTTTCCATTCCAAGCAATACTCCATCGCGTATCGCTTGAACGTCTTTGCATCAACCGGCAGCCCCGTCGGCAAACGAAACATCAGTTTGCGGATGCCAAAATTGGCGTAATGGAAATGCACGTCATAGCCGCGATGCATCATCTCGACGGCATTGCCTCGAAAGTCGCTGTAGTGATACTCGACTTCAAACTGCCACCGCGACACCTCCGCCCGCGAGGATTGTTGCTCCATGTAGGCGAGTTGTTTGTCATCGAGCGGTTTATCGACCGCCGCAAAGTGGATGGTTTGGAATTCACTCATGCCGTTGCGTTCCGAAGGTTACCGTCGTGATGATGCGTTCAGAATTGTCGCAGATTTCTCGTGAACGACCAGGACTCTCTATGTGCTAGTCTTCGATTAAAACGGCGAATCAAACGGTGCGTGATCCGTAGTGGATGAGGCAACGAATACCTCACCATGGAACTCGTAGCCTCGTCCACTACCCAACACATTCCTTGCCGTTCCTCATTAAGTCGCCTCCGATGGCCATCCTGGTGGCCAACGTCTCTACGCCGGCAAGCATCCGCCGCAGCGGACCAGCGACCGCGTCTGTGAACGGTACAGCCAGCCATGTTGGCACTTGTCGATCGGAAGTCGATCCGGATGATCTTTCATGCGTCATCCTCAGCGTCGCGTTGTTCCAATGCGTCGCCTAGTTGTGCCATGAAGTGGCCAAGTTCGTCGGCGTTTTGTCGCGACTGTTCTTTCCATTGATCTTTCGTCAGCTCAAACGCTCGTTCGCCGATTCGTTCGACCTCCAACCGTGTGCTTTGGATCACGACGCGGCCGTTCGCGTTGCTGTACCATTCCAAGTACAGGCATTTTCGCCAGGTGAACGGCGGTTTCTCGCCGGCCATCAAGCGACGCACCAACTCGTCGTCGGGAATGTCGTGGTGCTTAATCATCTGATCCGCGGTGATGTCGCCGACGTGGCCGGATTGATCGAGACTGATGCCCGAATAGGTAGGCGACGTGTCGGTGCTTGGTATCTCCGTTTCGACACGATGGATATTGAATTTCCAGCCGGCTAGATCCGGGTGGCAGTTGCCGGCTAGCTTGAGTTGCAATCGCTGGTCGATGCCTTCAAGTTCAAGCCATCCGACGGTCCAACCAAGCGTGGTGTTGTCGAGCTGGCCGGCTTTGATAAGTCGTTCGGGTCGCCACGCCATGTTAAAATCGCAGATGAAAGGTTTGAATTTGAAGTAGTGGATCTTGTTAAAGATCCTTAGAAATTGGAGGTTTAACAACCTCCACTACGTTGAAGATCAATGCGAAAACTAAAACGAGGCGTCACGCCGGGGCCGTTCATCGAGTCGGTTTTCTTGGACTCCAGCCGGATCTACGACCCGACCCATTACGCGTTCAATCTACCGTCGACCAAATCGTTTCGCAAACTCGACTTGCACCCGAAGGTCACGTTCTTTGTCGGCGAGAACGGATCTGGAAAATCGACAATGCTCGAAGCGATCGCGATCGCCAATGGACTGAACGCGGAGGGCGGTAGCCGGAACATGATGTTCGCGACGCGCGAGAGCCATTCGGAATTGCACAAGGCTTTGAAGCTCTGCCGTTATCACGCATTGGTGCCGGACGCTTGGTTCGTGCGTGCGGAGAGTCTGTTCAACGTCGCGACCGAGATCGAGAACCTCGGCGTCGGCGGCAGCTATGGCGACAAGTCGCTGCACGAGCAGTCGCACGGCGAAGCGTTCATGACGCTGGTCGAAAACCGCTTCGGGCAAGGTCTGTACTTTCTCGACGAACCGGAAGCAGCCCTATCGCCGCAGCGTCAGTTGGAATTCCTGGTGTTGCTCGATAGCATCGTCAAACAAGACTCTCAAATTGTCATCGCGACGCACTCGCCGATCATCATGAGCTACCCCGATGCCCAGATCTATTCGTTCGGCGACGACGGCATCAACCCGATCGCGTACGAGGACACCGAGCACTACCGAGTCACGAAATCATTCTTGGACAATCCGCGTCGGATGCTGTCGCATTTGCTCGGGGACGATTGAACGAGGCATGGCAAAACGCAAACCGTTATCCGACAGAATGGCGACTTGGCGGAGGGACCACGGCAACCAGCGGAGCGTCCGGCAGCCCGAGAGCGTTTCGCCCGCCCAAGTTTCCGAGCCGAATGGCTCGAAGCACCGTTAATTGCGTTATCAAATCAATTTCCCGCATCGTCCATCACCCGAACGAGACGTGTTTTGTTCGCGTCACTCAACGATCACCAGTTCACCGCACTCCTGAATCGTCTTGGTCGCTTGATACATGACTCGAAAGGCAGCCTCTTCAGGTTTCATTCCAAACTCCGTCCTGCATGATCTGCCGATTCAAGACATGGTCCTAAATGCTCGTCGTAGATTGCCTTCGCTGCTTCTTCTCCGCGGCCTTCTAATGTCATGAGGTCCAAGTAGGTCTGCAGGTGCGAAGTGATTGGAAAAGGCTTAGCCAACGCGTGTGCAAAATCGGCTTGACGGAAGGGAACTGGTGTAGCACAATGTGGTATCACTCGCCGCGACTGCATTCGAGAATCGAAGTTGGAAAACACCTGTCCTCCCATCGTGCTTGATACGAACGTATTGATCGCAGGAGCGTGTCGACATGAAGGTAGTTTGGCTTACCGCGTTCTAATGGCTGTGCTCGACGGTCAAATTCAGCTCATGCTCACCGAGGGCATTGTGGCTGAGTATGCAGACGTTATGGGGCGACCGCCGGTTAGGAAGCTGACTGGACTGACGGTGAAACAGAACGCTGATTTGATATTGGATCTCATTTCGCTCTCACACCAAACGCAACTCCATTTCAGTTGGCGACCGAACCTGCTTGATGAAGCGGACAACAAATTCATCGAGGCCGCCATCGCCGCTACCGCAATCATCGTCACCTATAACGTTCGCGATTTTTCGCAGCCGGATCTCGTCAAGCATGGATGGGACGTGATGACACCGCTTGAATTCACAACACTTTATGACCAGGAGAATTGATCATGGCAACGCTTTCCTTGCGAATGCGAGATGACCTCAAAGCAAAGGCACAAGAGTTGGCCAGCAAACAGGGCGTTTCATTAAACAGTTACATCAACGCAACGCTTGCAGCCACGGTCGCTCAATCCGAAACGCTCGCGATGATGGGCGACCGGCTGAGCAATGTCGATCGAGAGCAGTTGCATGCACGCGTGATGAAGTTCATGTCCAAGACCCAAGCCGGAACCGAGCCAACTCCAGCCGAAATTGAGCGAGCCGTTTCGGAACAGTAAACGACTTTGAAGAGTCAATGCCCGCTCACCACGCGACACTCCGATTTCACAACCCGGTTTTTCACCCTTCACTCTTCAAACTTCAAACTTCCAAACATGACTTGGCGAGACTGGTACGACGCTCTCGATAAACCGGCTTGGACTCCCGAGCCGTCGACGATCGGTACGATCTGGCAGATCATCTACCCGATCATCCTGGTCACGTTCGGCTACGTCTTCTACCGAGTCGCCCGCAAGCAGATCCCTTGGCCCGTCGCGATCCCGTTCGCCATCAACCTGATCGCCAACCTCGCGTTCACCCCGATCCAGTTCGGCCTGCGAAACCTTCCGCTGGCCGCGATCGACATCGCCATCGTCTGGTTCACGATCCTGTGGGCCATGAAAGCCATCTGGCCGCACCACCGCTGGATCGCCCTCGCTCAGATCCCGTATCTGATCTGGGTGACCATCGCGTCGGTGCTGCAGTTTTCGATCACCTGGAACAATTGGTAGTGGATCTTGTTAAAGATCCTTTCACGCTGGGATCTTTAACAAGATCCACTACAAAAAACAGCAAGTCGTTCGTTAGCGATCACGATCTCGCTTTCTGGTTGTCGCACGGCGGCGGAGATTCTCACCAAGCCGGTCTCCGACGTGCGCAGTGCTTCGTGCGATACCGGTGAGCACTGCAGTCCGCTGCCAACAATCAAACCGTGCTGCCGAAGTCTCTCGGCCGATTGATCACTCGTTTCGTCTGCTACTGCAAACGCGATGGTCGGCAGGCGGCGATCGCCGTCCTCGATGCCGAACAACGTCACTCGTTCATTGCGGGACAGCGTTTCTCGCAATCGCCTGGCCTGCTCGCGTGCGACTTCCAAATCATGCAACCGAGTCGTATCGCCCAACCGATCAAGCGAAGCCGCCAATCCGGCCAACGAGAACTGATCCACCGATCCAACGTCGCAATATCCTGGTCGGCTTCCCCATTGCTGGCCGCTTGCCCCGGCGTTCTTATCGGGAATCGAACGCCCAATAATTGAACACTGGGCCGTCGCACACTTGAGCCTCGCGGAAGCGGCTACGTACAAACCGCCAATGCCCCACGGAGCTTGCAAACCCTTGTGCCCACCAAAGGCAACCATGTCCGCACCGAGTTCGTCGAGTTGCAAGTCCACCCAACCGACAATCTGAGCCGCGTCAATCAACACCATCGCATCGTATCGGTGCGCCAGTTCAATGATCGCTTCGATCGGCAACAAGTCTCCCGTCACGTTGCACGCCGCCGTGACCGCGACCAAACCAACTTCCCCCGCCGCCAGCGACTGTTCCAGTGCATCCAAGTCCATCGGCGATTCGTCACTCGCCGGCACGACATCAACCGCCACTCCTTTCTCAGTCAATTTCTGTAACGGCCCATACACCGCGTGGTGTTCCCAGCAACTGGTCAAGACACGACTTCCCGCCGGCAGATCCACGCTCGCAATCGCTGTCACCAAAGACGAAGTGCAACCCGGCGTCAGCAACAACTGCTCTGAATCCGCAACACCAAAGAACCGACACACCGCCGCGTGAGCCCTTTCAAAACGTGACGGCCACTCCGCCGGATGTGAACGCATCGCGTCCACCACCGCGTCGCTCACGCAGGTCGGTGTCGGCCAACTCGTCCCGGCATGATTCAAGTAGATCGGTTCATCCATGTCTTTCAATCGCCCTGCTCATTTGATGGTTCGGTTTTCATTTCGTACTCGTCCGGAACATGGAAGATCCGCCAGTACGGATGCACTTCGTTGGTCGCCTTTCCGTCGGGCGATTCCAACGGCAAGCCAGCACGGCACCAACCCAGGATGCTGTCGCGATAGTTCACCGCATCCACGCCGCCGGCCGCCAGCTTCCGTGCGAACAAATAACTACGTCCGCCCACGGTGCAATAAGCCACCACCCGTCTGCCCGCCAATTCCTCCGTGTGGTCTTCGTATTCCTGCTGCGCAATCGCACCGGGAATCCGAGACACCGCCCGCTCCGAATCGCTGCGGACATCAATTAACACCGGCGAGTCACCCGAACTCATTGCGGCTTGCAGTTCCGAGGTCGCGATCGTTTCCACCTTTGGCCGACCCAACAAACGACGCACCGCTTCGATCGTACCGAAGCCAGCATCGCACAGCCGAATGATTCCATCCCCAAGCGACATCACGATTCGCCGCTACCCGCGACCACCTTCGCAACAAGTCTCGCAAATTCGGTGGCACTTCGTGCATTGAAGCTTGCCCCGAATGTCGATCATCACCCCGCCACAAACGGGGCAAGCGGGATCGGACGGTTCTTGCGGCGATGGTTTTGTTTCAGCGGACATGGCTCAAAAGTTTTGTAGTGGATCTTGTTAAAGATCCCGGCATCAAAAGTTTTGTAGTGGATCTTGTCAAAGATCCCGGCATCGAAGGATCTTTAACAAGATCCACTACGGTCTATCCCACACGCAAACTGCGATAGCGCCTAGCCGCCTTCCTATCCTATACTGTCAAACTTTTCACGGAAGCCAATTCATTTCAGGGCCGAACGAGTGACACGCAAACGAATGACGTACATGCTGGGGATCGCCGCCAGGGCGATTGCGCCACGATAGGTAATCTGGGAGACTGAGCGAAGGTTCGTGTTTGGACGGCTGATTTGCAGTTGTCGGGCGAATCGCTTCGTACTGGTGACCTTCGATGGAACGCTCCGCCTCGCT
>NZ_LWSK01000140.1 GCF_001642955.1 Rubripirellula obstinata
AAGCTTGCTCAAGCAAGAGAAAACGGCCAAGTGCGGAGTCAAAAACAAGCGGCTCACCGCTGGTTGGGACGATGACTACATGGAAAAAGTCGTTTTCAGTCGGTAAATCCCCGTGCAATCGCCCTGCAATACCAGTGACTACTGACGCTGAAGGAAAATTTGAATTCAAGAATCTTTTTCCAGAACAAGAGTACTGCGTCTATACGGTCGTCGGCGAAGGGGACCGATCGGACTCCGATCAAATACTGATCACTCAGAAGTTCGTTACGCCGCCGGATGGCAAGACACTGCACATCGGCGACTTGACCACTGTTGATCCGGTTTCGCTCAGCGGTCGACTTGTTTCTGGCCAACTACAAACATTTGATGACTTGAATCTTTCACTCAAGCGACATCCCGCTTGGGATTTGATCGAAGTGCCAGTTGCAAGCGATGGAACTTTTCATATCACTGGCCTTCCTCCTGAGGTTTACGAGATACAAGTCGCGACAAAGGCCTTTGATTTGGATGCTGACAAAATTGACACGCTATTGTGGACAGAGAAGTCAATTAAGCGTCTTGTCGAAAAATCGATCGACGATTTCGTGCTGCCAATACGTGTCATCGAACATGAAAGTCGGGACACGAAACAAAACGGCACTCAACTGCTTACCGGTCGCGTGACGCTTATGGGAGGCAAAGGTGCTTCAGGGATTATCGTCTCGGCTAACGATGGCAATTCGACAAAAACGAGCACTACGGATGATGGCCACTTTTCATTTGAAATCCCCACGGCAACCGATTGGATCAAGCTCTACAGACCGGATCCAGACGGGATGACTTTTTGGTATTTGGGAAGATTCGAGCCGACGTTTGGCAATAACGACGTCAACATTCAGCTTGGTCCAGAAACGCGATATGAACCCGACAGTCTGTCGGTGCAAAGTCAATCGAAAACAGACGAACCATGACATGCTCGGGAGGACGGCTTGCTTGGTTTGCGAAGCGGAGCATCTTCCATACGTCCCCCGTGATGCCCACCGTTATGCCCCCCGTTATCGGACAGGGGATCCTGCAATGCTGCGAATCGTTAACCGCCGTTCAACAATCGGCCTTACTGCTAGCTTGAGTCGGTTGCTGTGATACTGCGAGACATCGAACGACTGGCTAAACGGGATCTTGCTGGCCGGACGATATTGCTTTACGACGCTGCACTACATCTATCCAATTTCTTGTACTGCAAATACTCCATATCTCTGGTTTGGCTCATGCTGCGGGGCGTCACCCAACGCCGTGAAGAGTTTTGGTCCCCGAAAAAACGTGCTAATTCGTTTAGCCGCGTGGGCATCGCCCCGCGAGTTTCGCCCCGCGAGTTTCGCCCAGCGAGTTTCGCCCAGCGAGTTTCGCCCAGCGAGTTTCGCCCAGCGAGTTTCGCCCAGCGTGGGCGCGCGGGGCGATGCCCACGCGGTTAAACAATTTAGAAACTCTTTACGGCGTTGGGCGTCACCCTGTGACCCAAGGGGACGAAGTCTAAACCGCTGGGCTTTCCCGGTTGCTGAGTGTTGCGACCCCATGCTCGAGCCATACGCGCCGATGCCCATCGCATGCACCGGAGTCGGCCACGACATCAAACGGAATACCAAAATCAATCGAACCGATCCGGTGATGCATACCGGTATCCGACTGAGCCACGGACATTTGCTGCCCGCCTCGCGCACTGCGGGGCACGATCCGACGCATGAAACACGACGTACAAAACCGTGTTGCCCACAACACTCGACCAAGACTCAAGTACAAACTTCCCTGCGGGGCATCAACGAACGCCTAACTTCCAATGCTCGAACAACGCCGATGTGCCGGATGCACTGCGTGGCAACAACCAACGTCTGTCTTCGGGTTCTCGATTCAATGCTGCTTGCAGAAACTTGCCTTGCCAGCCACTCTTTGCTACGCTTCCCACAGGATAAATGTCCCCCACGGGGACGAAGTCCGCGCCGACGGACCGCATCGCAATGGTATCTTCCTTATAACTACTGAATACACCAGAGTGTCGGTGGTAGCCTTTTTCCTTGCTTGCATGTCAATTGCCGCCACCTCGGTGATGGCTGCCGTTCTGCCAATCCTTGAGTTCGTCGTTTATTCAAATGCAATCTGAGTTGAATGAGCCAAAATGGCTGTGGAGAACAAAGCGGCTGTTTCCTCACCCGCTTTTCTCTGGGTGCGTCACCATGGCATGCCTGTTGGTCGCGATCATTTTCATCGGAGTCAGCATCAGCGAACATATCTGGCCGATGGCTGTGATTGGGTGCATCTTCGTCGCGGCTACCTACGCGACATCCGTTGCTACGATTTCGCACATTCGATCCAAACGTTTAGGCTCCGTCGAACAGCCCGCACCCAAAGGTGAATCGAAGCCCACCGTTGCAATCATGATTCTTTTGGTTGGAGTTTACTCGTGGTTGCTAACCGTTGCCATCCACATCTTCGACGCGTTCTTCCGGAACGGGCCTGGGACACCGAAGTACTTTGTCACACTTGGCATCGCAATTTCCGCGACACTCTTCATGCAGGTTTACGGGAAGCGAGTTGTGCGTGAACATTTCGGACGGAAGGGCGGTCGGAATCTAGAGCTTTCTCCGCGGCAAGCGGGGTATGTTTCTGTATTCGCAATGGCGTGTAGCATTTATTTTGTTTGGGTGGCAACGTAGAAGGCAGAACCATGAAATGCACGGGAGCTCGGGTAGTTCGTTTTATCGTCTGCTTGCAAGTCGCTCGCCCGTTCCCCGTGATTTCTAACGTTATCCGACTGAATCACATTGAACCCATACGATCCTCCTGCCGTGCAAGGCACGCTTCAACCTGACCCGACGCGGTGTTGCCCCATCTGTGGATGGGAGCCTAACCGATGGCGACTTATGTATTGGTCCGTCGGATGCCCTAATTGCGGATTGAAGCTTGGACGCAAAAGTCCTTCTGCAATACACCTACTCCCATTCGGACTCGTGATTGGGTTCATTTTTGTTCTTCCACGATTCGACCCAAATCTGAGAGACGCTACCTTCTTTTTTCCGACTGTTATTGTGCTGAACTCATTAGTGTCGTCCCTTGCCGGGCATTGGCTAGGCCGGGTTTGGCCATACCGAGGACTTCGCTTTCTTACTGAAACTGAAGTGGAACGCCGACGCCTAAGCTATTGGTCCTCAAAGCAACACGGCTTATAACCAATGCATGCACCGGAGTGGCGGTCGAACACTTTCCTCTCTGCTTGCACTTCAAATCACGCCGATCCGGTAATGCGTTCCGTTATCCGACTGAGCCACGGACACTTGCTGCCCGCCTCGCGCCCTGCGGGGCATAGCCGACGCACAACCAACACCGCACAGCCCGGATCAAGGTCGCACATCCAGTAACGCAATGAAGCATTCATAGCGAATTGAAGCTGGACGTTCGCTTTCGGCCAGCGGCGCTGGCATTACTGCCTCATGTTTGTCTGATCCTCGACCCAAAAACTTTGCGAATGAGAAACACTAGTTTTTGATTCCGATCAAAACGGGGTCGTGATCGGATGATCGCCATTGGTCTGGTTGGTACAGGGCCGCGGGTTTGTATTCCTGGTTGTAATCCAGTCCGACCGGTTCGTCTGCGTTGATGTTCCAGACGGATGCGGAGGTGACGGACTTGGCGAGCGATGGTGTCGCAAACGCGTGGTCGAGACTCCCGCACTCTCCGTAATAAACATATGAATAGGGCGGTGTCGTTTCCTCAGTCAATCTTTGTCTGCGATTACCGATCTCACTCAGATCAACCAATCCCCTGGATCGCAGCGCGTCGATAGGATCCTCTTGCGAATAAGCATTCAGGTCGCCGATGACCAAGACGCGATCATCTTCGGCAAATTCTTGATCGATGAATTCGGCAACCGCAAACGCCTGAGCGCGACGAGTTGCGTTGTACGCCGCCTGGCCATCGCCTTTGTCCTTGTTCGCTTTATCCGCATCGGCCGCCCCGCCTTTGCTCTTGAAATGATTGACGATCACGGTGACGGCACTCGTCTTGTCATCTGTTTCTTTTCCAGAAATCGTGTCGTCGCCGGCGATCGTGTCGTCGCCGGCGAGTGGGCGGAACGTTTGCACCATCGGCGTTCGAGCCTTGTAGAAAGCGTTGTCACGTATCCAAGTTGGATCACCAAGCGGTTCCACCCTGTCTTTGCGATAAATGATACCAACGCGAATCGCGTCAGTGCCGCCTGGATAGCTGTCCAGATCTGACGCCACTCCGCATCCCGCATACAGGTCCGCGCCGGACGCATCGTTCAATGATTGCACCAGATCAAGTTCCGACTCAGCATCGTTTTGCAGTTCCATCAGTCCCACGACGTCGGCCTGCAAAGCCAGAATCGCGGCGACAATTTTGTCACGTTGCCGGTTCAGCTCCGTTGGCGTGTCTGCCCCGCGAGCACGATTCTTTCCATCATCAATCGTGGTAAAGAAATTCAATACGTTGAACGATGCGATCGTCCAATCGGCGTCGCCGAGGTCGGGTCGCGGGGGACGCGGGGCTGGCATGAGACGCAGCGGTTCCTTGACCTTCAAGCTGGGCTTTCCGTTTCTGATCGAAACAACACCAGAAAGAATCGACACTTTGCTCCCGAGTCGCACGGTGGGCAGGTCGGTACCGAGCGAAGGCAACAAGGGCGGCGGGAAAACGTTCTGACGATTACTGGTATCGTCGACAACAATGACCGCTTTCTCGTTTCGCTTGTCCAACGCGATCACCGGCGCGACATTCGGTCCGCCCTCGAACGTCGTTCCGCTGGGGTCGGCGTCGTTGGGGTCGACAATCGACGTGGGGATCTGCAACCGCTCTCGAGCCATCGTTAGCTGGCCATAACGCAACAACGAAAATGTATCGACGATCACCAGATCACGGATCGTCACTTCGCGGCCATCAAGCGAATCCCAATCGACGTCTTCCAGCGGTCCCTCTACGGGTATTCCTACGGCTATTCCTACAGGCGATTCAGTCGGTGAAGTCATCGCGACTTCATCAGCGGTCGTCGCGATCGCATCAGAATCGTTGCTAGGCCGACAACCGCCAACGAGCATGACGAACAGCAGCGGAAATATAAAACGTTTCATGATTCGGCGGGGGTAATGTGAAAAAACGAGCGGTCAGGGTTCTGAGTTTCTAGCATCTGAATCGTCCAGCGTCTGCCTGTCCAGCCACCGGCACACTAGCACGCAAATCGGCAGACCTTTTTTGCAGGCCGTAGCGAGTGGAGCGAGTGACGGCATGATGCAGCCCTGCCGTAACTCGCTCCACTCTCTACGGCCTACTTTAGAGCCTCCGCCGATAAGCTTGCCCGTGCCCCCCGGCCAACGCGTATTTCCCGAACCCTGACGCGTCCGCTGATCGTTCTCAGATCACCCGCTGGACAGCGATCAAGGGACGCAGCATCACAGCATCACAGCTCAATACTCAACCGAAGGCGGACTTTCAGCTCATTCGACATTTCGCTACCCTCAGGTTCCGAGAAAAGAAGACTGAGCGGGATCGTGACTGCGAAGTGTAACGGAGACGTTTGCTCCCGATCAGCGAATCAGATCCGCGCACGACACGCGAACTGCAGTGCTGGACTAGTAGTCCATGTCAGCTCAATCTTCGGTTAGGAGGTAGCGGAAGTCGCGTAGACTTTCGGCGTCCCCCTCGTAGCCGAAACTCTTGGCGAGTTCCGCTACCCGAAAATTGAGGTGACGCGGAATACTAGCGACAAAAGGAATCGAGATGAAACGTTGGCTGCCGTGGTGTCTGTTATGCTTCCCAATGATGGTTCTGGGATGTAGTTCGACAGCAAGATCTAAGACGGACGTCCCTACCGTCGCGGAATCGAAACGTGACTCGGCACAAGCATGGAAACCCACCACATTTGTCGATAGCCCAGAACTTCAAACCGGTACGGGGCCGATGGATGCGGAGGTTGCACCGGAGTTCTCGATCACTGATTCTGGGCTCAAGTATCGGATCCTGCGAAATTCCAGCGGCAAAAAACCGACAGCCGACAACACGGTGACAGTCAACTATCGCGGTTGGCTTGGTCACGGAAAAGTTTTCGACAGCTCTTATGAAAGAGGCGAGCCGACCACCTTTCCCATGCGAAAAGTGGTTGCCGGGTGGACCGAGGGACTGCAACTTGTTGGCGAAGGAGGAATGATCGAACTTTGGGTGCCGTCAAGGCTCGGCTACGGCGAAACCGGTACGCCAGGTTCCATTCCACCACACTCGAATCTGCACTTCATCGTCGAACTCGTGAATGTCCAATAGGCGGTGTCGATCGTGGATTAGGACCCTGACCGAGCGGCGTGAATTCGGCGACGTCTGAAGGTCACTAATCCAAAACACCCCGCCATCACCAAGATGCTTGACGGTTCTGGAATTGCGGTCGCGAGTGCCGTGTAGATATGAGATCCGGTATTGGGCATTGCTCGACTTGGACTGTTCTGGGTGCCCACAAACGTGATTTCGATGCGACTCAAATCTTGATTGATTGGATTGCGTAGGATGCTGTACGAGCGATTGTAGTTGGTGTCATCAGTTGCCGTTAAGCTGATCTCGTTGATCGAAAAAAGAGTTACAGGCGTCGGCGCAGTCACCTCGCTAAAGTCGCTGCCAGTGTCTTTGAATACTGACAAGTCACCTTCATCCACCAACGTCCACTGACTCATGTCCATCGCCATGCCTTGTGCGTCAAAAGCCTTGACGGACACAGAATCCGAGAAGTCGACATCGGTGACGAACAAATCCAGCGGTGTGTTGACTGGGTCGTTGAACACGTAATTCAGAACGCTGGTTCCATTGGCCGACATCTGTTGCAGCAACGGCAAGCGTTCGCCGTACAAGTTGACAAGCGAAAGGTTGTCATAGTTTTGAGGATTGTCTTCTGAACTCGGTGACGAAAAGGTTTGCGTGTTCAACGCCGTTCGTTGCGAGCCCCCGTCACCGTCTTCATGCAAGATGTTTTCGTCGGTTTCCAGCCTCACGGTAACGCCGGTTGGCCCACCGTCCCAGGTCGAATTGCGAGTGTGATCGCCATACACCTGAGTGCCAGAGTATTCGACAAAACTTTGCCCCAGCGAAACACGGTTCGTCGCAAACTGACCAACAGCGATCGATGCAAACACGATCAAAGCTGTGCGTAGAAAAGAACGCATGGAAACGCCTCGCGTAGAATAGAATTCGCTTGGCCTGATTCCACGTAGAACTGAACCAACCAAACTAGGCTTTTAAATCAACTGTTGAGAATAACGGTGTGACAATCGATGTGTCAAACACTTTCGTGACGCTCGCACGGCAACTCTTTTTTTTAGTCTGAGTAACCGTAGGGTTCCGTGCTTGCAGGCAACAAAGCCTTGTGATTGGTACGCGCAAGCAAAGATCGGAATTCGTTTGTGACCGACCGATTGCAGGAAATTCGCGAAACGAAAGTGGAGGCAGGACGTTCGATGAGTTTGCCGATCGAGAGCGGATTGCGACTCGACATGTTCAGTCGCGGATGGCTTGGCGGATGGCCGCTTTGGCTTCCGCGGAAAGCTTGCTGCCGCGCAATTCCTCTTCGATCTCCGCGATTGTTCCGCTGAGTTTGATCTGGCCAATGTTGGGATCCGTTGATGAGATATCGACGGACACTTGATCACCGGCACGGCTGACCGAGATCGCTTCGCCTTGACTCGACGATGATATGGCCGATGACCATGCTCCGCTGCCAAACGAATTCGCCTTGCGGCTTTGCGTTGACCGGTTGTTCGGCACCGATTTGGTGTTGGGGATGGATTGCATCGGCGGCATGGACGGGAACGCTTGCAAGTTCGATCGGCCGCCGGACATTGTCGGTCGGTCGCAAGGTAATTTTTTCAGCACGCCACGGCGGAAGACGGTGACGACCGACCGATCGGTCAGTCGGCCAAGTTTTGTTTTGTCGCGGATCATCCGGCCGTCGACATCGACCACGATATCACCGGCTCGAACGCCGATTTTTCCCGCCGGACCAGTGAGTTCGACGGACTCGATGACCAACCCTGTATTGCCTGGCAACATTGGCATGTGCATCCGCAGCAATTCGGGGACTTCGCCCAACTTCGCGCCCCAATCTTCGCCGGCGGTCTCAGTCGCCTCTTCAAGCCGTTGTGCTTTGGCGTCGGCGGCTGGTTCGGCATCTTGAGCGGGCAATAAGTGGGCGGCCGTCATTAATAAAGCGGCACCAAGGATCATACGTTTCATCGGATCGCTTCCTTCAAGGGCAAAGGGCAACAAGTCTCTTCAGTATAAATGACTTGTTCCGAAAAAACTTCCGCATTCTTGTTCAGTCTTCAATCGTTCTCGCACAAGCGCATCAATCTCGGCACTGGTCGCATCGCGCGGGATCAACGTCCGAGTCACCTTCGGCAGCGATTCCACTCCAGCCGGAGAATCACATTCATCGGTCACACCGACCAAGCTTTCGCAAAGCCACAACGAACAGATGATTTCAGTCGCGCTAGGCAAAAGAGAAACAGCGGCGGTCAGAATCGTCATCGAACACTTCGGCGATGCCGCACCGGGCACCAAGTGTTCGGCTGTTTTTCTTGACAAGCACCGGATCGCCCGCGAGAAAGAGTTCTACGCGAAGCTGTACAGCGAAAGTGGCGTGCATGACTTGGAAATCCTGCGAGAGATGATCGCCGCCACCTCGGATAGCCGCAACGATCACGGTTGCGAAAGAAGCTCGCGCTGCCGGGGGCTGAGCCATTCCATCGCGGAGTCTGCATTGCGGGAAGCCAGTGAGTTGATCTTGGTCAACTGCATCGCATTGATCCCGGGCAGACGGGTGATCGCGGGCCAGCGAGAAAGCTGTCGCTTTTGATCTGATGCCGATGCCGTTCGATAGCTCCGCCCCAAGACTCCACCACGAAGACCCGCAAGCGGACGTCCCTGGCGAGTGTACACCTTGTCGGCACAACGGACACGCGCCGCTTGTTGTGCCAGCGAAGGCAGGCTAACGCTTTCCTGGTCAAAACGAACCAGCGTGACCTCGCGGCCTTCCAACCACCCAGCCTCCGTCGCAATCACACCCTCAATGCCACCAAGATTGGCTTCACCGGTCCAGAAACAATGTTGGGCAAAAGCAACCTGATTCTGGGCGGAACTGTTGGCCACCGCGGCGACGGTTTGCAAGTACTTGGGCACGGATCGTTTGTGTTGCTGCAGCGTTTGAATCATGCGACTGGCAATGCCGCCTACCGACCAGATGCCATCTTGCCGCTCAATGATGTCGCTGCCATCGGCATCCAAGAATCGAACGACCTGATAGTTCCACGCCGGTTCGCCAAACTTGTCGAGCAATTTCTTATCGGTGCCGCTGGAACGATTGTTGAAAACCACCACCGGAATGAATTCATCTTCAATCGCTTCCACCAAAAGCGGCTGTGAAAGAACCTCGCGACCGAACTTCCGGCAACCCGAGCAACCGGGCACTTCTTGGAACAACAAGAAAACGGGCTTTCCGCTTTCCTTGCTGCTTGCCAGTGCCGCGTCCAAGTCACGGCTCCAGTCCACGGTCCCGACCTCAATCGGATTGGCGGCCCGGTTGGCTTGCGGTGTTTGTGCTGGCGTTGTTTGTGCTGGCGCTGACGGGGCAAGCAACAGGGCACCGGCAACGACGGCAATCGCCGCCTGAATCGTCAATCGTTTCATCGGATGCAACCCAATCGTCGGAAGTACAAAGACCAATGGCAAATCTATCGAAGTGATTCATAAATGAACTCTCGTCACAAAAGTCCGCCAACGATGGTTGCATCACGAGCGAATCGTCACGCCCCGCGACGCAGTGGCACTGGCGACTCAGCGACTCTCTGCAGCGCCTCCAACGCAATGGGCAGATGCTCTGGGCTGCTCTGGAACAATTCCTCAAAGTGCGATTGCGGATCATCAAGCAGTCGCCGGTACGCTGCCGAGATCAAATCAATGAATTCATAGTCACACGCTCGCAACACGCCAGCGAAACATCGGTCGAGAGCCGGCAAAACTTCGTCGGGGACGGAATCCTGCGTGGACAACGCATACAGGCCAGCGAAAACGACGTGCTTTCGATTCGTTTCCAGCATCGTCGCCGCCGTCTCCACGGTCGCTTCATCGAGCCCACCCAGCTTCGCAAGAACGCACATGGCTTTCGCGCGGACTGCATCGTCGCGATGATCCGTCAGCGAGCGGAGTTCATGAACCATGGATTCGCTGCAGATCGCTGGTTGCTGAATCGCCAACCGTTCAATCGCCGCAATCGCGTTGAGCGTGATCGCAACGTTTGACGAATGCAACCTGTCTAGCAGCAAGGATGCTTGCCGGTCGTCCAGCTTGCCATCCGACTTCAAGTGGCGAAGCGCGATCACTTGATTGGACGTTGATGAATCCGCCGCCAGTTTCCACCATTCGCTTTGCGACTGCGCCAACAGAGCCTGCTTGTCGCGTGGTTGAAAAAAGGAGTCGTTTGTTTTCAACAAGAACTTCAGCGACTTTCGCATGGGACGTCGAAGGTCGCTGGGCAAATCGTTTGACCACTTGGGCGCTGCATCGTCACGCGACCACGCAGCAATCGCGTTGGCATACGCGAGTGATTTGCCATCGAGGAAAGGTCGCGGGAAAACATCCCACTGCGTCGAATCCCAGTAGACCGGATGTTTTGCCACCAGGCTGATGCCGTTGCGAATCACGCCAAGCCCCATCCCGACGACGGCAAGATCGACCTGTTCAGGCAAGTGTGCGCCGGCAAAGTTGTGTTGCGAAAGCAAGTCGCAGACGACGCCATTGATCAGCGTGGCGATCCCCATGGCCGGATCGCTGTCAAGCTTCTGATCCAGCATGATGCAGCGGCCCGACGGTTCGTAGCGGCCCGCCAGCCCGCTGGGACCATCGCAAGATCCACCACCGCAACAGCCACCTCCGGTACTCTGAGCTTGCGGAAGAGCAACGCGAACCTGGATTCCGTTCACGTCATGCCTCAAGTGTTCGCCAACCAGCGCAACCACCTGCTGCGGATTCCGCTCGAGTTCATAAGCGTCGAAGATCGCTTTGCGACTCACCACGGGACGCAAGAGTCGCTCGAAGCCAACACATTCAGCGATCTGTTGCAAACAAAATTCAATCCGAGACTTCTCGGCGTCGGACAGGTTTGCTTTCGGACGAAAAAACATAAGCAAGGGCCGCAAATTGGTGCAAGGATCACGGAGCGAACAAGGTCCGTCGAGTGGCTCAAAGAGTACATGAAGCAGAATTTCAGGGCAGCGCCAGTTTCCTGCATGGACGCATCTGCACCGTTGGAGTCCAGGCTTTAGCCGTTCGATCGCTCATTCCATTCACGCCCACCCCGCGAAACCATCCTCGCCCCCGCCAAACAGAACGCCGCGCCGACAAGTTCTAAGCCTGCGAACCCGAGATGCACACCGGAGAACCCATCGACGACCAACCCGATCAAACGACCGCTCGCCGAACCCAATAACGGCAACCCGCCAATCAACAATGCCGCGAACAAATCCCCGCGTCGCCACAGCACGATCATCGCGACCGCGATCGCCAACTCAATTCCGCCATAAAACGCTCGAATCTCCGTCGCCATTTGCGGCGTGCGATCCTCGATCCCGAACGCTTCGAGCAGCGCGTTCGGATTCACCCCTAGCCAAACCGCAAACCCCGCAAAGCTAGTTGCGGTGACGAAAATTGCGATGGTGGGGAAGGTGCGGTTCACGGTGTCTTGTTTTGTATGCGCGTTTCGTTTGAACTTACTCGGCCAAGCCCGCAATGATCGGCTCCGCCGCCGATCGAATCAACTCCACCAACTCGTCGTCCATGAACTGATAGTCGTCCGGAATGTCCAGCACATGCATCGGCTTAAAATTTGCTTCGCCCGGAAAGTCGGCCAAGATCCGTTGCCGATGTTTGTCTTCCATCACCAGAACCACATCCGCCCAAACGATATCGTCTGAACGAATCGTCTGCACCGCCCCCTTCGCCGTGCCACGCGAACGAACCGATACCCGATCGTCCCGCCGATAGATCGCCTCCGCCGTCGGACTCCGCCACTGGTTCTTGCTGCACACGAACAGCACATTGAGCCTGGTCATGAATGCCGCTCCACAAGTTCCAGGTGTACTTCTCGCATGGGTAGCCAGAAGTCATTCGTATGGCAAACGTCGTTCGAGCGAACGATATTCAAACTGATTTGCAGCTTCTTGAGCGCTGTATCAAATTGGCTTTTCGTGCAGGCAAGCCTGTTCATCGTTCGCTTACGAAGCTCGCCCGTGTATCCCTGATCGAGGCGGATCAGTTCAAAGATTTGCTGTTCGAGCGGCCCCATTTCGTCGGCCGGTTTGTGACATTGTGGGAAGTGTTCATTGCGAAAGTGTTGCATCTCCATCAACACCGCATCTCCTCCGGCGACCTTACCGTAGAAAACTTCGTCGGGGTAGGTTTGCGGGATGCGGGTTTTCCAATCCCAGATCGCCATGACCTTCGCGCTCCATCCACCCGCTTTGGGTTTCGTTTCAGACAAAGCCGTGTTGTCCCACAATGACGGGTAAGGCGATCCTTTGCTCCCAAAGACCGTGCAAACTTTTTGTTCCAGCACAAACCGGTAGGCGTCATCAAAAATCTTGAGTTGGTGTGGTTTCATGGAGTCAGTCTAAAAGGTGTCCGACACCTTTTTCGCTCTCGACGGTTAATGAAGAGTACAAACCCTAGCCCTGGCCTGATGAAAATGTGTCGCTGTCAACTTGTCACGACCCTTGAAAGTAGGCCGTAGCGAGCCTTAGCGAGTTACGGCGGTGCGCAAATTGCCGTAACTCGCTATGGCTCGCTACGGCCTACATGCTGGGGATCTAAAAGGTGTCCAACACCTTTTTAGCTCTTGACGGTTAATGAAGCCGCCACTC
>NZ_LWSK01000141.1 GCF_001642955.1 Rubripirellula obstinata
CGGTGCATGCAATGGTTATCCGCAAAACACCATCGCGTTAGGATCCGTCAGCGCGAACTTCGTCCCCTTGGGTGACAATCACCGTGCTGAAATCGTAACAAAGAGTGGTCGGTCAAGCAAGTTTCGGCGAGCAGCAGTAAATCGAGTGTACAAGGACAGGCGTTGGTTGGTGCCACGCAGTGCATCCGGCACTTCGGTTTTGTTCGAGCGTTGGAATTCAGGCGTCGGTTGATGCCCCGCAGGGCAGTCGGTACTTAAGTATTGGTCGAGCGTCGGGGCAAAGCGGTTTTGGCGGTCATGCTGTACGCGTTGGTTGTGCCCCGCAGGGCGCGAGGCTGGCAGTCAGTTTCCGCGGCTCAGTCGGATAACGGAATGCATCACCGGGGTGGCGGGATTTGACGTGCAAGCAGAGAGAAAAGTGTGCGGCCGCCACTCCGGTGCATGCAATGGTTATCCGAAATACACCATTGCGGTGCCGTCCGTCAGCGCGGACTTCGTCCCCGTGGGTGACAATCACCATGTGGAAAGAGTAGCAAAGAATGGACGTTCGAGCAAGTTTCGGCCAGCAGAATTAAATCGAGTATCCAAGGACAGGCGTTGGTTGATGCCACGCAGTGCATCCGGCACTACAGCATTGATTGAGTATTGGATTTCGAGCGTCGTTTGATGCCCCGCAGGGCAGTCGGCACTTCGGTGTAGGTCGAGCGTTGGGGCAAAGCGTATTTGGTCGAGCGTAGGTTGTGCCCCGCAGGGCGTGAGGCGGGCAGCAAGTGTCCGCAGTTCAGTCGGATAACGTCCGGATTCACCGGGTCGGGAGATTAAAGTCAACCATCAGGAAGCGCCTGCAAGCCCGACTCCGGTGCAATCCATGGTTATCCGTCAGCATAGATCCGAGGCGGACCGCCAGCGACTATAGACCGCGAGAACGGAAAACAACGACGGAACGTGGCCATCCGGCATCGAGCATGAAACCCGCACGGGAGAACAACGGCGGGACGCCGCCAGTCTGGACTTCGCCCGGGTAGGTGACAGTAGTATGGCGAACGCGCCGTCATGGATCAAGTCCGCGAAAAGCAACCGGACATCGAAGACTGGGCAGCGGCGAGCATGTCCCATCGTTCGCGTGTTTGATAGCACGAGAAACGCCTTGACGCAGGTTTGCAGGATTAGGTACCGAGCAAGCAGGAGAATATCATGCGAAGAGTATTTGTGATTGTTATGTTGGTGGTGTGTTGCATTTCAGGATGCGCTGCGGTGCGAGATCTGTTCTTGCCAGGAAGTAACGCGTCGGATCAGAATCGACGGTTTTGGGATCAGACATCCGACAATCCCTACCGTTGATCGCCCAGTCGGATAACGTCCCGGATCACCGGGCGGGGAGAGTAAAGTGTTCCATTTGAAAAGACGCGCAAGCCCCGCTCCGGTGCATCCGATGGTTATCCGTCGTCACGGGTCGAAAGCAGAAGTTGTCGTAGCTTTACCGCACACGCCGAATCGAATCCAGTGTCAGGTTGCGTCAGAAGCAACGGCGCGTCGCGTGGAAACAAGTCAGCAGAATCGTCAATTGCAAGCCAAGCATCGGCTGGAACCGTCCGATCATCAAGGTATCTGAGGATTTCTTTATAGCGGGTGTGATGCCGTTCAAGTTCCAATTCCGGTGTTTTTCCGATGATGCGTTTCGCGATATCATCCGAAAAGAAGCTGCGTATCTCAGAGAGGGAGACAGCAACACGCCAGGACGAAGAGATAACAATCGAGACACTTGTAAACGGACGTATGGCTGACTCGAAATGGTGAGTGCAGTCGGCTTGAAAGCACGACGGCGGAGACGAGTCGCGTCGTAGTACGCCGTCAAAGTCGAGGAAAACAATCATCGCGGAATTTCAGTCGGATAACGTTTAGGATCACCGGGTGGGGACGGAAAAGCTAACCATCAGAAAGCAGCCGCAAGCCCCACTCCGGTGCATCCTTTGGTTATCCGCTTCGTGCGTGCTTCAGAATGAATTCAGTCAGCGAAGCGGACACGAACCCGCCACCACCGTGGCATGACCCAGGCGTCGATGGGGATTCAGCGAAATCGAAGTCTATGTCAAGCATCTGATCGCGAATGCAGCACGATAGTGACAGTGTACCATTTGCGGAAAGCGTTGTCTGCGGCGTGTGCTTTGTCTCGCCAACGAGGTCAACGATGAATTGCGAGAAGGAGTCCATTAACGGCGATTCTGCGACAGGGCCACCATCGACGAGAAGGTGAAGCATCGGAACCGACAGGCGAACCGAATGGCCGGCTTCCCGAGGAATTTTCCACGCGACGGTAATGCGACCTGCGGCAATGAGTTCGAGCAGGGCGTCTAGGTCAACGATGGGAAACGGTTCAATGTGGGGCATAGGCTTACGCTACATGCATCTCAGTCGGATAACGTCTAGGATCACCGGGTACGGAGAGAAAAGTCAACCATCACGGAAAATCGTGCAAGCCGTACTCCGGTGCATCCTTTGGTTATCCGTTACGGCGACGGAATACCAAGGTCGCGGCAGATCTTACGAACAAGGAAGTCATTGATCTCACGATGCCGCGGAACAGCAGTCACCTGGCTGTTTGTTGTGTTCACATAGATCGAATGGCTTCCACCCTCCCGTAGCAATTCGCAGTCGTGGTCGAGCAAGTGTCGAATCAGGTTCCGACGCTTCATGGTGTGGACATATCAAACGGTTCGCGGGAGACGTCTTGACCCGCGATTGAGCGTTCGGCAAGTTCTCGGTTCGCTTCGAGCACCATTTGAACGGCTTCTCTTAAGTTCAGGCGGGTCTCCTCGAGAGTAGCGCCTTGGGTGTTCGCACCTGGCAGTTCCTCAACGAACCCGATGTAGCCCTCCGGGCAAGGCATGAAAACAGCGGTCATTTGCATTTGTGTATCTCCTGTGCCACAGTTTAGCCTAGATGCACGTTCAGCGTCAAATGCGTGTGAAGCACGTGAGCAAGTGTCGAGCCAGCTGAATGAACGGCGTCGGCAGCGAGCGATTTCAGTCGGATAACGGCAAGCATCACCGAGGTGGCGGGATTTGACGTGCAAGCAGAGAGAAAAGTGTGCGGCCGCCACTCCGGTGCATGCAATGGTTATCCGCGATTATGGGGAGGGAGTGCAGGTTCAATTGGAGCGAAGTTGTAGAATCATCAAAGTCGTTCGAGGTCAGGAAAAAATTAGATCCTCGGAACCGGAGTTAGTGAAGAAGGCACAAGCCTGAATTTGCAGTTGGCGTTTGGTTGAAGCGTAAAGCGTGGACCGGGTGCTCCCGGTCGGATAACGGTAGGCATCACCGGGTGGCGGCGAAAGACTTGCAAGCAAACGAAAAAGCGAACCACCGCCACTCCGGTGCATGTCATGGTTATCCGCTATTGTTCCGTAAATTCCATCATGGGTGGAGCAACGCACCAGTAATAGTCGCCAGATTCGTCGTACATGCCAATGTAAGCCCAGAGTGTGGGGTGATGCGAGAGTGCCAGAGTCCAAAGCCGATATGTATCAAGTGTAAGGCCAGAAATCGAGGGCGTCCACTCGCGTTCGCAGTCACATTGCCATGCTGTTCCATCCGTCCGTGCGCTTACGTTCGTAATCCATTCACTCGGGACTGCGTTGCGAAAAGCAATGGCAGTGGAGCGTTCAGGAAGCGTCAGTGTGTGCCGAACAATTCGCGGTTCGGTCAGGTCGTCGCCGTTCTTGCTTGCAGTCTCGAGGATAGAGCGTGCGCTATTGGTTAAGTAGGGCTCGAGATCCCACGTTCGGTTACCGGGGGCCATGACGGGTTCAGCGAGACTCCGGAGCCACTTAAGCATAGCAATGCGATTTACTCAGTCGGATAACGGTATGCATCACCGAGGTGGCGGGATTTGACGTGCAAGCAGAGAGAAAAGCGTGCGGCCGCCACTCCGGTGCATGCAATGGTTATCCGCAATACACCATCGCGATGAGGTCCGTCAGCGCGGACTTCGTCCACGTAGGTGACAATCACCAAGTTCAAATCGTAGCAAAGTTCCGTTGGTCAAGCAAGTTTCGGTGAGGGGCAGCAAATCGAGTGCTCGAATACAGGCGTTGGTTGGTGCCACGCAGTGCATTCGGCTCATCGGCGTTGTTCGGGCATTGCAATAAGGCGTCGGTTGGTGCCCCGCAGGGCAGTCGGCATTTCGGTGTTGTTCGAGCAGTGGGGAAAAGCGGTGCAGGTCGAGCATGGGGTGTGCCCCGCAGGGCGCGAGGAAGGCAGCGAATGTCCGCAGTTGAGTCGGATAACGGTATGCATCACCGAGGTGGCGGGATTTGACGTGCAAGCAGAGAGGAAAGTGTGCGGCCGACACTCCGGTGCATGCAATGGTTATCCGCGATTGCGAGTTGGAGGTAAGCCTACGTCGCGGTTCCGGTTTCAGCAGGAAGTATCACTTTCGGATGCAGATTCGCAACGTCTTGGCCATTTCGGAAATGGCACAAGCCCGGCACAGAGTGCAAGCATGCCAGCGGACGCGCTTATCCGAACCAATCGGCGCGAAGCGGAGTAGCGTTCCATCGCGGCAACGTGTCTGGGGCCGGGTGATTTATGGTCGAAAAAGAAAGGGCCGGAAGCGTTCCATTCTCTGTGGGATTTCTGCGAAAAGAGCAGCGACAAGCATAGCAGTAACAGGCCAGTTAGTTGGGAGAACCTTTTCATTGTTTGGATACGTTGAGTGATGGAAAGCTGGAGTCGATCAGCAATAACGTTGCAAGTACAACCACAGGTCGACCTTCAAGTTGGATAACGGTATGCATCACCGAGGTGGCGGGATTAGACGTGCAAGCAGAGAGAAAAGCGTGCGGCCGCCACTCCGGTGCATGCAATGGTTATCCGAAACACACCATTGCGATGCGGTCCGTCGGCGCGGACTTCGTCCCCGTGGTTGATCATCACCGTGTGTAAATCGTAGCAAAGAGCGATCGGTCAAGCAAGTTTCGGTTGGCAGCATTAAATCGAGTATCCAATGACAGGCGTTGGTTGATGCCACGCAGTGCATCCAGTACATCGGCGTTGTTCGAGCACTGGAAATCAGGCGTCGGTTGGTGCCCCGCAGGGCAGTCGCCACTTCGGTGTAGGTCGGGCGTTGGATATGCCCCGCAGGGCGCGAGGAAGGCAGTAAATGTCCGCGGTTCAGTCGGATAACGGTAAGCATCACCGAGGTGGCGGCGATTGACGTGCAAGCAAAGGGAAAAGTCTGCCACCGCCACTCCGGTGCATGCAATGGTTATCCGCAAGACACCATTGCGATAGGGTCCGTCAGCGCGGACTTCGTCCCCGTGGGTGACAAACACCAAGTTAGAAGCGTAACAAAGAGCGGGCGATCAAGCAAGTTTCGTGTGGCAGCAGTATATCGAGTGCTAGAAGACAGGCGTTGGTTGGTGCCACGCAGTGCATCCGGCACGTCTGCGTTGATTGAGCATTGGGATTCGGGCGTCGGTTGATGCCCCGCAGGGCAGTCGGCGGTCGAGCAATGGGGGCAAAGCGGTGTTGTTCGTGCGTTGCTTGTGACCCGCAGGGCGCGAGGAGGGCAGCAAGTGTCCGCGGCTCAGTCGGATAACGTCCGACATCACCGGGTCGGGAATGTTGACGTTCCATATGAAAACGGTCGCAAGCCCGACTCCGGTGCATGTCTTGGTTATCCGCAATTTGGGATCGGTTGGCTTTTAGGTTCTAGGCAGGCAAATGCCTACTATTGCTGAACGCGTTTCACTGGCTTAGGGCCACGAAGTGCAAACCGCCGTTCAAACGGACTATCAGAAAAATTGCCACTCTGTTTCAGTTGCGGTAGTGGCTTAAGTAGTTCGTTTACGGCAGAAAAGTAAACCCTAGGAATGCCATTCGACTTCAGGGCGCCTGCTAGCTTGCTCGTGACAGAATAAGGGAATTGCTCATCGGGAGCGATGGTTGCAATGCCATCGTCTATTCTCAAGACCAGGATGGGGTTGCTAGAGAAGACAAGCTCGAGGTCGTCTTCCGATGAGCGAACCACGATGTTCCCATTGTCGGCAGGTAGTGCTTCGGTGATTGCCGAGAGCAGACCAAATCTTACGCCGCTTGTAATCTGAACATGGTACCGCTGAGATTCCTTTGTTGCTTGAGGCAGTTTGGTCACCGCAGCCCAGACTTGTTGGTTTGACTTAGGTTCTGATGCGACACCTGGACCACATAGCGGGATCAATGCGGCAAGCGAAGCAGACAGTAGAAGCATTTGGTTCATCGAATCAGCCTTTGAGAAGAGGTTGGTCAGGAAATGTACTCAGTCGGATAACGTCTAGGATCACCGGGTGGGGACGGAAAAGGTAACCATCAGAAAGCAGCCGCAAGCCCCACTCCGGTGCATCCTTTGGTTATCCGTCCCATGGATCGGTCATTGGATTTCATCCAGGTTGATCCAGCCAAGCCAATCAAGCAACAGCGCAGACGGAACAAACGTGAACATGAGAATAGCGACTAGCCCGAGCGCGTGCAGCGCCCAGTAGCCAAGCCCGCGAAATCCGCGTGTGTAGACGAGATAGGCGAGTGTCGCAGCAGGCCAAGTCAAAAAGTAGATGAGTGGCACAATGCCGGGAAATCTTCGGCCTTGGATGCGAAAGTCTAGGGACGCCCAGCATGTCGCAGTGCCAGCGAACAGCAAGGCGGATAGATAGTAGAGGAATACATTGTTTGGAGAAGCGATTTGGGCGACACCCCAAAATGCAGCGAGTGTGTACAGCAGGATCACACACCATCGACGAGTTTGGATTCGATTCGCAGTGGTCTCATCATGCGGAAGTGCGGAGTCAGTCACGTGCATTTCAGTCGGATAACGACCGGGATCACCGGGTGGGAAGGGAAAAGGTAACCATCAGGAAACGGCCGCAAGTCCCACTCCGGTGCATCCCATGGTTATCCGTTACGCTGCATGCTTGCGACAATTGCGTCAGATTCGGGGGAGGTAAATCGCCCCTTTGTCAATCCGTATGGATAGAGAACGCCAATCTTCAGTCCAGCGACAGTAGCGGACACCGGGAATACAAGGTTTAGGAAAGGCAGGTATGGAACATGAAAGCGATAAATAGTGAGGAACAGCATCACAAAAGGTATTGTTAGGCCAATGGCGAATGCAGCGATGAGCATTTGCTTTCGTTCGTGGGGCCAAGCAACGGTCAATCGGGTATTGCAATTTGAGCATTTCGGCTTGAATTGAAGGAACATCGAGGAGCGAGGAAACGCGATTAAGCAGATCGGGCATTGGTCGTGTGCCCAACGTCTAGCGTTAGCTATAGACGGTGGTGCTTCGGGCGGCGACTTGTAAGGATTGGGGTGCAAGTTGGTTCAGTCGGATAACGACCGGCGTCACCGGGCGGGGAGGGTAAAGTTTTCGATTTCAAGTACGCCTGCAAGCCCCGCTCCGTGTGCACGCCATGGTTATCCGCCGTCTTGGGGTTGGGTACGGAAGACGAATAGACGCAGGACATCACGCGTGAACAGTGAGGCATCGAGCATCCCAAAAGCAATTTCCGGCAATTCAAAGTTCGGGCGTTTGACAGACGTTACGAGATCGTCATCCGTCCAGTCAACAACGAGGTCATCGTCGGCGTAGTCGAAAATGCGAAGATTCAGAGGGAGCGGGTTTAACCATGGAAAATTCGGGATCACGACATAATCGAGGTTAAATCCGGTCCCGTACATCCATTGCTTAGGTCGTGGCCCTTCGAGCCACCAAGTTGCGATTACACCGCGTTTTGCATATTTCGCAGCGGGATCACCTAGGATCGTAGTTACCTCCAGCGGAGTCATTCCGGCGTGAACTGCGTTGGAGTTTTTCACCAGTCGATGATGGGCGGCGTGTTCGATAGGTTCGGTGATGAAAACGAACGCGAACCAAGCGGCGAGTAGTGAGTCAGGAATCATGGCGATTCAGTCGGATAACGGCAAGCATCACCGAGGTGGCGGGATTAGACGTGCAAGCAGAGAGAAAAGTGTGCGGCCGCCACTCCGGTGCATGCAATGGTTATCCGCAAAACACCACTACGATATGGCCGTCAGTGCGGACTTCGTTCACGTGGGTGACCATCACCATGTGTAGATCGTAGCAAAGAGTGGTCGGTCAAGCAAGTTCGGTGGGCAGCGTTAAGTCGAGCAACCGAAGACAGGCGTCGGTTGATGCCCCGCAGGGCAGTCTGGACTTGAGTATTGATCGAGCGTTGGGGGTAAAGCGGTGTTGGTCGTGCGTTGGATATGCCCCGCAGGGCCCAAGGAAGGCAGCAAATGTCCGCGGCTCGGTCGGATAACGACCGGGATCACCGGGTGGGAAGGGAAAAGGTAACCATCAGGAAACGGTCGCAAGTCCCACTCCGGTGCATCCCATGGTTATCCGGCGGCATGGGATACGATGGAAACCAGCGACAAGCCCGAGTCGCAAGACCGAGAACAGACAATGCGAAAACATCGGTGTGAATCGAGGATGACCTGCGCGAGCAGAAAACATCGGCGGGACGCCGCCATAATGTATCGAGCGTAGCCTGCGAAGCAGAAAACATCGACGGGACGTCGCCACATGAACAGGGTTGAATCGCGGAAAAGGTCTTCGGAATCGGGGATCGAATCATGACGAGGGTTGGGTCGTGTTCCGCTGGCGTCCCGCTCCGTCGGTGACCCGCGACGCGAGCAACCGTTGGGATCGACCAGGACGGTCCAGATTAACGATCGGAAGGAACAGTCGCAAGTAAATGAGGCAGAGCCAAGCGTTGGAGTAGTTGAACGATCAGCCAACTAAGGCGTTGGCTGTGCCCCTCAGAGCAGTTTCGAGTTCGTCGGCGCGACCGAGCACCCAGCCGGATAACGTTACACATCACCGGGCGGCGACGGGAGATTTTCAATCAGGAAACAACCAACCATCGCCGCTCCGGTGCATGTGATGGTTATCCGTGATTTCATGGTGGATGCTTGAAAGCTTGGGAGATCGTGCCACCATCCTCATTGTAAATGACCACGGACCACCCATCTTGCCGCCAGTTATCAGGGTACGGAATGCAGACAGCGGTGCTGCCTGAATATGCTTCGTAGGCGGGGAGATCGACGTCTAACTTCGTGTCCTTTCGTGAACGTACAAAGCTGAAAAAAGACGAACCATCTTCGTAGGTAGTGGCAACGCCGGGGCAAAAGAAAGCTGGATCGCTTGGAGCGGCGAATTGCACCTCGTAGCCGTTGGCGGTGAAACCAGTAGCGAGTATTTCAATGGACTCAGCGTCGTAGGTCAACGACGTTTTGCGCATTCGCACTGCAGCAAGGCAAGCCAATACCACAAGGGCAGGGATCGCGATATGGATTCGCTTCATGGTTTCAGTTCGGATAACGACCGGGATCACCGGGTACGGAGAGAAAAGTCAACCATCACAGAAAATCTCGCAAGCCGTACTCCGGTGCATCCCATGGTTATCCGCGATCATGTTTACGTTGGTGACCGCCACCTACGAGGCGGTCAGTCGGAACGCCAGTTTAGCGAAGGGATTGCGGTTACGTCAAATTTGCCGACGATGATGGCCCGGAAGGGACAAAATCAATCGTCGTCGGCAAATTTGACGTTACCGCAAAGGGTTGAATCAGGGAAAAACGTTCCAATGCGGTCGCCCGTGACATCAGGCGTCGGTTACGAAGTTGCGGTCGGAATCACCTCGTCGCCGGTCGTGCAAGCAAGGAGTAAAGCGTGGTATCGGCAACACGGGCAAGAGCTATTTGAGAGCCTGTCAACGTTAGATCAGGTATCGGTCGTAGTGAGTGATTGTCGTGCATGCGAACTCGAGAGCAAAAGTGCGGCGTGATCGGCGTGGATTCCATGCGTAGGTTGTGCCCCGCAGGGCGCGAGGCGGGCAGCAAGTGTCCGTGGCTCAGTCGGATAACGTCCGCGATCACCGGGCCGGGAGTGTTGACTTGCAAGCAGACAAACCCGCTTGCAAGCCCGGCTCCGGTGCATCGCATGGTTATCCGCTATTTTTTGGCAACCGTTACTTGTGTACGTAGTGATTCGAGAGCGGTGGCGATGGAGTCGTGATTCGCTAGCGTAGTTGCGATGACCAAGCTGTTGCTGTCAACGTAAGGAGCCATTCTGGACGTTGAATCCCAAGTATTGGGGTCAACGGTAGCCTTGATGTACACCATCAAAATGGTGGGATCAAACACTTTCCCGTCTGCCGACCAGACGGGAAAGTCGTTGAGTCGGTAATTTCTAGTGTGAACCTTGCTGGCTTCGCCAGTCGCGTCCGCATCAGCCGCTGCGACTGAGCTTGGGCGGTAGCCGAGCGATGCGATCGACAATAGTAGAGTCGCTAAGAAGAGGAATGAAGCAGTGCGCATTTGAACTTCCGTGTGAAATTAGGAGTGAAGTGTTGTGGCCGGGATTGTACCGCTGGTTGCAAACAGGGCCAACGCCAATCCAGCAGCCAATTCGAGAGCCCCAGTCGGATAACGGTAGCGATTTGCGGGTGGCGAGAGAAGACTTGCAAGCAGAGGACACAGCGTTGCCGCCACTCCGTCAACATCGCATGGTTATCCGCAACACACCAATGCGATACGATCGGTCAGCGCGGACTTCGTCCCCGTGGGTGACCATTACCGTGTGTGCATTGTAGCGAAGAGAGGTCGGTCAAGCAAGTTTCGTTGGGCAGCGTTAAATCGAGCAACCGAAGACAGGCGTTGGTTGTGCCACGCAGTGCATCCGGCACGTCAGCATAGATTGAGCATTGGGATTCGGGCGTTGATTAATGCCCCGCAGGGCAGTCTGGATTCGAGTATTGATCGAGGGTTGGGGGCAAAGCGGTGTTGGCGGTCATGTTGTACGCGTAGGTTGTGCCCCGCAGGGCACGAGGCGGGCAGCAAGTGTCCGCGGCTCAGTCGGATAACGTTACGCATCACCGGGGCGGGAAAGTAAAGTCGTCCATCGGAGAAACCGTGCAAGCCCGGCTCCGGTGCATGCGATGGTTATCCGCCAGTTTGGATGTGTGTTACAGGTTGCGTAAATCCCACCACGGATCAAGTGGGTCGCCGACGTCCAACTCCGCGATAAGTCCACGAATTACGCGATCTATCTCCGGGTCGGGATGGCCTACAAGTGATCGTATTATTTGCAACGTGCGAGGCAGACGAAGATGAGCGACGATTGCCGTAGCAGTGTCTGTAAACGCCAAGGAATTGGTGTCCCAATTGGTCACGAGCCAATCATCAATTCGTTGAGCGACGCTAGGCGCAAGCGGTTCGTAGGTATGCCATTGACGGGTTGCCAATTCGTAGAGTGCGTTAGTCGTGACCAAGGGGTCGGGCGTGTTTGACAGCAGCAATTCGTTGAATAGTGTCTCCAAGTCTGAGGCCGCCATCGAATCAGGCAGCAGTTCGTACTTAGTGGGTTCGTGTGGATCCATGTCAAGCTGTTGCGAAGCTACCGGGAGACGGCCAGGCAGATCGAGTTGCGCCTAGTCGGATAACGTCCGGGTTTTCCGGGCGGGCAGTGTAAAGTGTCAAACCGAACCAAACCGCGCGCAAGCCCCGCTCCGGAACAACCCATGGTTATCCGTTCGCCACCTGAGCATCGGATCGCTTTAAGTCGCATGATTGAAGTTTGCAGTTAGTGTAAACCAAGACCGCGCGTAGGAGTATCCCAAAGTTCACCACAGGATAGAAGGACGCAAAGGGCATGACGCGATCGAAGGCATGGAGGAAAAGAACAAAGCGTCGATCGTGGCGTGCCCTTTGCATCCGCCGTGAGAATCGTGTGAGAGCCTACCAGCAGATACGACAAAACAAATAGACAATCAGAAGGTTCCGTTCTTAGCGTTCTAAAGTCGACCATTGGTTGGCGGTCTCCAAACCATGGACAGAGGTATCCGACTTAGCGGTTGTGTGCATTCAACAGCACAGGTACGGATAACTTGTTTCTCACCGGCCAGCGCGGGTGAGAATAAGTCATTTGACTTATTCTTACTGGTCGCGGCAACCGCCAATCGGCTACCCGGCTTACCTATTGTTGCTGTATTAGCAGAGTGAAGTCAAGCGAAATGACAGCAATGCGACAGCATTGCTGGTTTGGGAGCATGGGGTTCTGCGGCAACGAGGGCGAGCAGCAGGGCTGCGAAGCCTGGGTAGCGAAGCAGGTTTACGATGCCTGGGGTAAGCAGGGCATTGGCTCCACGAAGCGGCCGAATGGATCGAGCACACCCCGAAACACCCAGTCGGATAACGATCAGCATCACCGGACGGCGGCGGAAGAGCCACCATCGAAAACAGGTAACCACCGCCGTTCCGGTGCATGCGTTGGTTATCGGAAGATGGGTCACGCACCGAGCACCTCCCGCGAGAGCGGAAAACAACGCCGGAATGGCGGACAGTCTGGACGACCGCGCGACGGACGCGGGTCAGCGCGGCGTTCCGCCACGTGGGTGACCGAGCAAGTCGAGCATCCGTGGCGTTGCAATCCGTCCACAGTGTATCGGATTGGGCGGTCGCCGGCGCGGTAGTTGTGCGAAAGTCAGTCCAGCTGAATCGAGCGCTGACGACACACGGCACGACGCACACCAAGTACCGATAACGGGATGCATCACCGAGGTGGCGGGATTAGACGTGCAAGCAGAGAGAAAAGTGTGCGGCCGCCACTCCGGTGCATGCAATGGTTCAAGTAAGCCGCTTCGCGGCGGGGCGTGTGGATTGAAAACGTGAGGAACCCTTTGGTAGATCCGAACTCACTGGGAGTTCGGCTTACATTCTCTCAGAGGATCCCCCACATGAGCAAGTCT
>NZ_LWSK01000142.1 GCF_001642955.1 Rubripirellula obstinata
GATTGCGGCGGGCACGTTCCCGACGGTGGATGAAGACGAGACGTTTGGCGGGACGTTGACCAACGCTCCTTCTGGACCGACCGACATTCCGATCAGCACGTTTGCGACCGACGTGGATGACATGTTGACGCCCGGTTCTTTGAGCTTCACCGGTGTGACGGTCGAGGGTGTCGCGCAAGCGGACCTTGCGACTGCGGGAATCACGTACAACGACACCACCGGTGCGTTCGCCTTTGATGGCGGTGCGGCGGTTTACCAGTCGCTCAACGCTGGTGAAGAGATTCCTGTTGTGGTGACGTTCGAGGCTACCGACGGTGACCTGACGGACACCGGATCGGTCACCTTCACGGTGCGTGGCGTGAATGATCCGCCGCAGGTGACTTCGGTCGATCCGGCGGTCGATACCGAAGGCGACACGGGAACGCCTGATGTGGTCACGATCGATCTGTTTGACGAATTGGTGACTGCTTCGGATATCGACGATGCCGACACGCCATCGCTTGACGGCAGCAGCATCGCAGTCGCTGCTGCGACGGGTTCGGCGACGGCCAACACGAGCCTGATCAGCGTGAACAGCGGCACCGGTGAGATCAGCTACGACCGTGCAGCGTTCGACTTCCTAGACGCAGGCGAAAGTGCGATTTATGAGGTCAGCTTCGACATCGTTTCGGGCACTGATACGGTTCCGCAGACGGTCACGCTGACGATCAACGGTACCAACGATGGTCCGGTGGCCAACGTGATTGCGGCGGGCACGTTCCCGACGGTGGATGAAGACGAGACGTTTGGCGGGACGTTGACCAACGCTCCTTCTGGACCGACCGACATTCCGATCAGCACGTTTGCGACCGACGTGGATGACATGTTGACGCCCGGTTCTTTGAGCTTCACCGGTGTGACGGTCGAGGGTGTCGCGCAAGCGGACCTTGCGACTGCGGGAATCACGTACAACGACACCACCGGTGCGTTCGCCTTTGATGGCGGTGCGGCGGTTTACCAGTCGCTCAACGCTGGTGAAGAGATTCCTGTTGTGGTGACGTTCGAGGCTACCGACGGTGACCTGACGGACACCGGATCGGTCACCTTCACGGTGCGTGGCGTGAATGATCCGCCGCAGGTGACTTCGGTCGATCCGGCGGTCGATACCGAAGGCGACACGGGAACGCCTGATGTGGTCACGATCGATCTGTTTGACGAATTGGTGACTGCTTCGGATATCGACGATGCCGACACGCCATCGCTTGACGGCAGCAGCATCGCAGTCGCTGCTGCGACGGGTTCGGCGACGGCCAACACGAGCCTGATCAGCGTGAACAGCGGCACCGGTGAGATCAGCTACGACCGTGCAGCGTTCGACTTCCTAGACGCTGGCGAAAGTGCGATTTATGAGGTCAGTTTTGATGTCGTCTCGGGTACCGACACGGTCTCGCAGAGCGTCACGCTGACGATCAACGGTACCAACGATGGTCCGGTTGTCGACACGATCGCTCAGACGAACCTTGACGAACAGACTGACACGGACGACATCACTGCTGACATTGACGTAACGTTCACCGATGTCGACCTAACCGACGTCGGTCACACGGCCTCGATCACCGGCGTGACCACTGTTGGCACAACGACCGGCTTGGACTTGGATGCCACGGCGCTGACTGGCTTGATCTCGGTCGGGACGGTGACCAAGGCGAGCGGCACCGACAATGGCGACGTCACGTTGACGTTCACGGCGGGATCAACGGCGTTTGATTACTTGGCCGACGGCGAAGTTTTGACGCTGACCTACACCGTCGAGATTGATGACGAGGAAGGTCTTGGCAACTCAACGGGGACGCAGACGTTCGTCGTCGAGATCACCGGCACCAATGATGCCCCGGTCGTCGACACGATCGCTCAGACAAACCTTAATGAACAGACTGATACGGACGATATCACTGCTGACATTGACGTCACGTTCACCGATGTCGACCTGACGGATGTCGGTCACACGGCCTCGATCACCGGCGTGACCACTGGTGGCACAACAACCGGCTTGGACTTGGATGCCACGGCGTTGACTGGCTTGATCTCGGTCGGCACGGTGACCAAGGCGAGCGGTACCGACAATGGCGAAGTAACGTTGACGTTCACGGCAGGATCAACGGCGTTTGATTACTTGGCCGAGGGCGAAGTTCTGACGCTGACCTACACCGTCGAGATTGATGACGAGGAAGGTCTTGGCAACTCAACGGGGACGCAGACGTTCGTCGTCGAGATCACCGGCACCAATGATGACCCGTCGGTCACCGTAGTAGATGTAGATGGTGCTGTTACCGAGACAGCCGATCAGGCTGATGATGCGACCGTGCTGAGTGATGTTGGTTCAGTCGTATTTACGGACGTGGATCTTACTGATCGGCCAACGGCGAGCGAAGCAACATCCAGTGTGTCAGCGATTCAGCAGGGTGGCGGAACGCTTGTTTTGACTGGAACACAAAGGGACACGATCGAAAACGCGTTCTCCATTGCCGAGGATAGTGGCAACACCAACAATGGAACCGTTACCTGGGATTATTCGATCACCGAAGGTGAATTAGATTTCTTAAGGGCCGGAGATGTTGTCACCGCAGTGTTCGCGATCACGGTCACGGATGATGATAACTCCACTGCATCCCAAGATGTAACGATTATCGTCACTGGCACCAATGATAGCCCTGACACCGTCGCAGACACCTATCTGACCGCTGCGGGTTCTCCGCTGAGTGTTGTGCAAGCGTCAGGCTTGCTTGCCAATGACAGCGATGTTGATGGGCCGCAGTCCGCGTTGTCGGTCACTCAGGTCACTGGGAATTCGAGTACCGCAAGCGTGGGAGACCCTCTGTTCTTGCAAAAGGGAACCGTCGTTGTTCAAGTAGACGGCTCGTTCACGTTCAATCCCAATCCGGGAGCTGTTGGACTCGAAACGTTCCAGTACGCCGTCAGGGATTTCGAGGGAGCAACCTCAACCGAAACGGTGACGATCGCCATTCTCTCGGGGAACAACAGTCCGATTGCGATTGGTGATTTCGCGAATACGGTCGGTATGCTGCCCGTCGATGTCCAAGTGCTGACCAACGATTTTGATCTTGATGGCGACAACCTGACGATCACTCACATCAACGGAATGGAAATCGGTTCGACGGGCGGGCCTGCCGTTGGTGACAATGTCGATATCGGCATCGGCGATGTGACGATCAAAAACACCGATGACTCGGGAAGCGGTGCGTTCACCTTCACACCGATCGCCGGCTTCAGCGGTCTGGCCGCGTTCAGCTACCGCGTCACCGACGGCAACGGCGGTATCGCCGCGGCTCAGGTGCTGATCAACGTGGCCGCACCGGCGAATCAGGCACCCCTTGCGGTCGATGATGCGTTCACGATTGGTGAAGATCCGACCAGCCCGCTCAGTGGCAATGTCTTGAGCGATAACACGGTTGCCCCAGACCCGATGGCCCAAGACAGTGATCCCGATGGCGATCCATTGGTGGTCAGCTTGGTCAGCACCACCGCCAACGGCGACCTGACACTCAACTCCGACGGTAGCTTCAACTATCAACCCGATGCCGACTTCAACGGCACCGACCAGTTCATCTACCTGATCCAAGACGGAAACGGCGGCGTCGATACCGCCACCGTCACAATCAACATCTCCGCCGTCGACGACGCAGCCGACATCAATGGTGTGGACCTGGGCAGCATCGACGAAGACAGCAGCATCACGTTCAGCGACGCCGATCTACTAGCAGGTAGCAGCGACGTCGACAGCGTGCTGACTGTCGATAGCGTGGCTCTGGCTACAGGCATGGGCACGCTGACTGACAACATGGACAGCACCTACACATTCGCCCCAGATGCGGATTGGAACGGCGAAGTGGAGTTCACCGTGACGATCTTAGGAACGGACGTGACTTCGAGCTTGACGGTCACCCCGGTCAACGACGCACCAGTGGCCGTCGATGGAACCGCTTCGACTGATGAAGATGTGGCCATCACCGCCGGTGACTTGACTGCTGACGTGACGGATGTCGATAGCACGGGCCTGACTTATGTAACTCTGACTCAGCCGACCGACGGCACCTTGGTGCTCAACGGCAACGGCAGTTTCAGCTACACGCCGGACGCGAACTTCTTCGGCAGTGACAGCTTCACTTATCGGGTGCTCGATGGCAGCGGTGGCTCCGACGAAGCGACCGTCAACATCACGGTCACCTCGGACAACGATCTGCCGACCGCCGATGACCAGAGCGTCAGCGTCGACGAGAACACTCCGGTGGCGATCGTGCTCACCGGCAGTGACGTCGAGACCGATCCGCTGACGATCTTCGCGGTCGTGGATCAACCAACCAGCGGCACGCTTTCGGGCACCGCCCCGAACTTGACGTACACGCCGAACGCCAACTTCTTCGGCAGCGACTCCTTCACCTTCACGGTCGAAGACGCCGATGGCGGAGTGAGCAGCACCGCGACGGTCTCGATCAGCGTGGGCAGCGTCAACAGCACACCGGTGGTCGACAACTTGATCACCGCTGCCGATGCGACCGAAGGGACCGCTTACAGCTTGCCGGTTCCGACCAACACCTTCAGCGATGTCGAAGATGCGACGTTGACGCTGAGTGCCAGCGGCCTGCCGTCTTGGCTCAGCTTCGATGGCAGCGAGTTCAGCGGCACACCACTCAACGGCGATGACGGTACCACCACGATCACGGTGACCGCGACCGATAGTGAAGGTGCGAGCGTCGACACGACGTTCGACCTAACGGTTCTGGCGGTCAACGACGCCCCGGTTGCCGTCAACGACAGTGCGACCACGGCCGAAGATACACCGGTCACGATCGATGTGTCGGCCAACGACACCGATGTTGATGACGCCTCGCTGACGGTATCGCTGGAAACCGGTGACACCGCTCCTGCCGGCGGCAGCGTTGCGGTGGTCGGTAACAGCGTGGTTTACACGCCGACAGCCGACTTCTTTGGCAGCGACACGTTCACCTACACGGTCACCGATGCTGGCGGAGAGACCGGCACCGCGACGGTCAACGTCACGGTCACCCCGGTCAACGATGCACCGACGGTTGATGCAGTGGTGGCGCTCGCTGATTCAGATGAGGACGTTGTGGTGACGATCAATGCGGTCGACTTGTTGGCTGGTGCTTTGGATGACGATGGCGACACGCTTTCGGTGGCGAATTTGACTGCCAGCAGCGGGGCAATCGTTGACAACAATGATGGAACCTTCGAATTCACGCCCGCCGCGGACGATGATACCGATGTGACTTTCAACTACGACGTCACTGATGGAATTGATACTGTGATGCAGTCGGCCACCCTGGATCTCTTGCCGGTGAATGACGACCCAGTCGTTCTGGATCAGATTTTTAGCGTTGACGAAAACTCATTGTTGGGCGTTGATGTTGACAACATTCTTGGTGGCAACCAAGTCTTGTTTAGCGACGTCGAAGGTGACATGTTTGATTTCGCTCTTAGCGGAACCGGTGCAAGCGACTTTGCGATTAACATGCTGACCGGAGCAATTACGGTTGCTAACTCGTCCAACTTTGAAATGACACCGACCTACGACCTGACCGTAACGGTAACGGATAACAATGATTCGACGTCGTCCACCTCAGCAACTGTGACGATCAATGTCAACGACATTAACGAGACTCCGGTCGCGACCGACGATAGCGTTAATGGTGTCAATACTGCGATGCAGATCTTTGACGTACTCGCCAACGATGTTGATCCGGATGGTGATATCCTCGCGGTCAGCATTGATGGGACGACCTTGTCCGTCGGTTCTACGGTAACGCTACCTAGTGTCGGCACATTGACGTACATCGGTAATGGTACGATGTCCTTCCAGGCCTTTGCTGGGTATCAAGGTAACAGTACGTTCGACTACACGATCTCTGATCCGGACGGTTTAACCGATGTTGGAACGGTGACGCTGGCTATCATAGATGGCAGTACGGCCGGCGCGGTTGCGGTTGATGACAACTTCATGGTTGCCGAAGACGGCGTGTTGTCCGTCCCAGCGGCGACTGGCGTACTTTCCAACGAGACTAACACCGCCGGACTCGGGCTAACAGCTTCGTTGGAATCATTTCCGAGCAATGGGACTGTTTCCATGCTTTCAACCGGCTCATTTGTCTACACGCCAATCGCGAACTTTGTTGGGCAGGATTCATTCACCTACCGACTGACCGATTCAATGGGCAACCAGTCAGTCGGAACCGTGACGGTCGATGTGACCAGCGCGAACGATGCCCCGGTGATCACGGTGCCGACAATTCAGCCATTGGCCGAAGACGCTGCGGCTGGTGATTTCGTTGCACAGATTTTGGCGAACGACGGTGATGATGGTTCGCAACCATTGACCTACGATTTGAGTGGTCCCGATGCCGCCGCGTTTGAAATCAGTTCGACTGGCGAGATCACCGTCTCATCATCAGCGGATTTGAATTTTGAGCTCCAAGACACCTATGTGTTCGACGTCGTAGTCAGCGATGGCTCGCCAGCACTGACCAGTACCGCTCAGGTGACGGTCAATTTGGCCGATGTTGCTGAGCCTGGACCAAGAGTCACGCAGGTCTACGTTAACTCAACTGCCTGGGCGGACAACTTCGCTGACGTTTTGGATAATGAAGATCCACTAGATAACACGAATCTCGGATATCCTGTACCGATGAACGGCGATCAATTGCTGACTCTACCTTGGATCAACTTGAACGAAATTGTGTTCTTCTTCGACACGGATGTCAGCCAGAGCATTACGGTGGACGATTTCCGACTCGAGGCTATCGCAGGCGTAAGAGCAGATGAGCTTCCGGGGACTATCCCAGGAATCCTGGCGGTTATTCCAGATGGTGACGCGGTTCGCATCCGACTGAACTCAGCTCTTGACGCATCCCAGGTGACGATCACGGCGTTTGCGGCCGGAATAACTGATGTTGAAGGGAATCAACTTGATGGTGATTACAGCACTTCGCCAACGACCGATTCGGATTCAGGTAACGGAACTGCTGGTGGTGACTTTGTCTTCCAGCTGAACGTACTTCCAGGGGATGTTAATCAAGACAACTTTGTTAACCTTTTAGATACTGGTGCGATTCAGCCGCAAGGGGCAGTTTTCTTCGGGCAGACGGGTTACGACATCCTTCGGGACGTTAACGGGGGCCTCAACGAAAACTCTGTTGATGAAGGTCGAGTCAGTGATCGCGAGGGTTCCAGGCTCTTTTGAGCGATTAAGATTGGTTTAGTTTCACTCCCTTTTGGTCTCGATTGACCGCATTTAGTTTCATAACCGGAGAACAAGATGATTAGATATTTCCTGGCGACGACGGCACTATTAGTTGCCAGTGTCGGCTTAGCGTCATCTGCAAGAGCTGACTTTATCGTGCAGATCGTTGGAACTGACAGTCAAGTCCCTGTCTTTCAGCAGGGATCCACTGGCACAATGCGAGTCCTGATTCACTCGACTGAAGCTGACACTAACCGTACGCTCCAAGGTTTTAATTTGGGGTTCGACTTTGGTTCAGAGGGATTGGGCTTCGAACCATTCTTTGGCAGTTCTGCTAGTGACTTCACACCGGCGTCAGCGATCTTCGGTACGACGTCGATCACGGCAAATCCCGATCGTATCAATTATGACTTTGAGCTGAACGGCTCAGGAGGAAGTCTTCTTCTGGATGAATTCGATAGTCCAACCGATGCTGCGGAGTTAGCAACGATTAGTTTCGAGATTGCTGGAAACGCTGCAGTGGGTTTCTATGACTTTGAATTCGAGTCACCCGCGAACGTACAAACCTTGCTAAGCGGTGTCCAAAGCATCAATTCCACATTTGGGAACAATGTAGTGACCGGTCTTCCAGGTTCAAACGCAATCCTACTCACCCCTCTTGGCGGTCAGTTTCAAATTGTTGCCATACCTGAACCAAGCAGCTTGTTAGCGATTAGTTCGCTGACGGCCGTAGGGCTGTTTGGGCGACGCCGGCGTCGTTAGTTTCGGCAGAATCATTTGCCGAAACTTTCAAAGCCACGATGCCTTTTGAATAGGCGTCGTGGCATTTTTATGGTTAAGCGGTGGCGACTTGTGCCTTCATCAGAGTCACCCGTAAACGTTCACCAGAACTTTTGTATGCACGGCGATGCCCAAAGCCGTAAAGAGTTTGGTCTCGGAAAACACGAGTTAGTTCGTTAAGCCGCGTGGGCATCGCTCCGTGCGTCGTGCTGCCCACGCGGTGTAACGGTTTAGGAACTCTTCATGGCGCTAGGGTTAGGGCTGTTGTCACAGAGCCGATGGAAAAGAGTCTGTAGCCAAACTGGCTGGATAGGCAACATGGTAACTTCGCAGATCGCCAAAACGGCTCTTGATTTTTTCACTCTTGAGGGTTGATGGGGAGGTTTTCAACGCAAGGGCGCGGAGGCGCAAGGTCGCAAAGGTTTTGGAAATAAAGCTTCTTTGCGCCTTCTCGACGTGGCGACTTTGCGTTTTAGTCTTTTGAGTTTAGGTCGCGGGTTGATGGGGGAATTAAAAGTGATTGGAGGGGGAATGTTTGTTGATAACCCCCGTCACCTTTCAGTAGCATGGGCCCCCGGCCCGTGCGTGATCGATGACCAAAGAAGTCAGAAAAAGGGTTGATGGGGAGGTTTTCAACGCAAGGACGCGGAGGCGCAAGGTCGCAAAGGTTTTGGAAATGAAGCTTCTTGGCGTCTTCGCGACGTGGCGACGTGGCGACGTGGCGACTTTGCGTTTTAGTTTTTTGATTTTGCGTCGCGGGTTAACGGGGGAATTAAAAGTGAATGGAGGGGAGAAGTTCACTTATAACCCCCGTCACCTTCCAGTAGCATGGGCCCCCGGCCCGTGCGTGATCGATGACCAAAGAAGTCAGAAAAAGGGTTGATGGGGAGGTTTTCAACGCAAGGGCGCAGAGGCGCAAGGTCGCAAAGGTTTGGGGAATGAAACTTCTTTGCGCCTTCGCGACGTGGCGACTTTGCGTTTAAGTCTTTTGAGTTTAGGTCGCGGGTTGATGGGGGAATTAAAAGTGATTGGAGGGGGAATGTTTGTTTATAACCCCCGTCACCTTCCAGTAGCATGGGCCCCCGGCCCGTGCGTGATCGATGACCAAAGAAGCCAAAAAAGGGTTGATGGGGAGGTTTTCAACGCAAGGGCGCAGAGACGCAAGGTCGCAAAGGTTTTGGAAATGAAGCTTCTTTAAGCCTTCGCGACGTGGCAGCTTTGCGTTTTAGTTTTTTGATTTTAGGTCGCGGGTTGATGGGGGAATCAAAAGTGATTGGAGGGGAGAAGTTCACTTATAACCCCCGTCCCCTTCCAGTAGCATGGGCCCCCGGCCCGTGCGTGATCGATGACCAAAGAAGTCAGAAAAAGGGTTGATGGGGAGGTTTTCAACGCAAGGGCGCGGAGACGCAAGGTCGCAAAGGTTTTGGAAATGAAGCTTCTTAACGCATTCGCGACGTGGCGACTTTGCGTTTTAGATTTTTAGTTTAGGTCGCGGATTGATGCGGGAAATAAAAGTGATTGGAGGGGGGAAGTTCATTTGTTGTCCCGGTCACTTTTTCCGATTTGTGGCAGACCGCCTACGCGGCTTCTTTTGATTTTTGCAGGGCCATGCAGCAAAGATTGAAGGTTTCTTCCAGCGATTCACTTTCGACGGCAACGACACCCGATGATGCGGTCGCACGAAACTTGCAATCATCAGAAAATGCCATCTCGGCACTGGCTAGTCGGCGCTGGAGATCACTCATTTTTGTATTGGCTTGGTCCAAAGTATGGTTGGGCATCAAGGCGATGAATTGTTGACCGCCGAACCTTGCAACCCAAATGTCATCTCGTCGCAGCATCGATAGCAACTCTGCGAACGCTCGTAGCACGGCGTCACCGACCAAGTAACCATGTTCTTCATTGATTTGTGATAGGTGATCCAAATCAAGCATCGCGAACGACATTGGCAAAGAGTTGTACGTTGAACATGACTGCAGTTCGGCAAACTTAGCATGCAGGCTGCGACTATTGGGTAAATGAGTAAGCTGATCAAAATTTGCACTCGCCCCAATTCCACACGCTTTTCGTTGTCGAGCAACCGCCATCTTTAAAGAACGCAGCACTTGCTGCCGAGTGAGTTCGCCTTTGGGAATGTAATCCTGCGCCCCAAGTGTGATCGCCGACATCGCAACCTTTTCGTCATCAACACCCGTCATCACCACAATTGGAATGCGTCCATCAAGTGTTCGAATCTGCTCAATCGAATCGAGTTGCGAACCATCGGGCAACATCAGATCTAAGACACATAAATCAAAATCACCGGTGGACAGCTTCTCAATCGCATCACCCAAACGCAGAACATGTCCGATTTCAAAGGTCACATCGGGATTGTTTCGAAGCATTCTGCGAAAGTCTTGTGCATCAATGTCATCGTCTTCGATCAATAAGACTCGGATCACGTCAGGCAATAATTCTGTCATCGATAAACTCTTCAGAAATGAGCATTTGTTTCCCTTTCCTGTATTGAGAAAAGTAGAACGCAAATGAATGAATGCACAAAACATCACTATGGCAGCAATCTTCTTCGACCGCAAATACTTCTCCATCGAGGTGGCCAATCCAACGCCGTGAAAAGTCTTGATCCAGCAAAAAAACATTGTTTTGTTTCGCCGCGTGGGCATCGCCTGGACCGTCAAGAGTTTTGGTCCCGGAAAACACGGATTAGTCCGTTTAACCGCGTGGGCATCGCCCCGCGCGTTTCGTTCCGCGTGGACGCGCGGGGCGATGCCCACGCGGTTAAACGATTTAGAAACCCTTCACGGGGTTGGGCCCAATTCTTTTGGGGGCAAACAAAAAAATGCGGCGGTGTTTTCTGGTCTTTGCTGGACTGCTAACCTCCGTTGGAGTTCGGTTGGCTAAATCAGGGCAGTGTTTCGTTCCGCGCGTTTCGTTCCGCGTGGACGCGCGGGGCGATGCCCACGCGGTTAAACGATTTGGAAACCCTTCACGGGGTTGGGCCCAATTCTTTTGGGGGCAAACAAAAAGATGCGGCGGTGTTTTCTGGTCTTTGCTGGACTGCTAACCTCCGTTGGAGTTCGGTTGGCTAAATCGGGGCAGTGTTTCGGGGCAGTGCTTTGAGAACGCAAAGGTTCGAGCAACGCAAAGGGCCCAGACCGAATCTGCAATGAAGTCCGCGTACCTTTCTTTCGTGTGAACAATGATGACGAGTGTTGGTTTTTTGGGGTGTGGCAAAATTGGCAAGGAGATGGTGCGTCATCTTCGGGCACAGGCGGATCATTCGGTTGCTTTCGTGCAATCGCCGAACTTTGTTGACGACTTTGATCTTGGTTGCCCCGTCGTTCGACAGCTTGATGAATCCATTTGCCAAGCTGATCTCGTTGTCGAATGTGCAACCGCGGATGTTTTGAAACAGCACAGCGAATTTTATCTTCGCAATTCGGACATGCTGGTTTTCTCGGTGACGGCGTTCAGCGATGAAGCGTTTGCACAGAGAGCACAATCACTTTGCCAAGCGCATGGAACTCATCTCTACATTCCTCATGGCGCGATTCTTGGCCTGGATGGTATTTGCGACGCACGACCGCTGCTGAAGAGTGTGACGATCGACACTATCAAAAGTCCCGCTAGTCTGGGACGCAGCGACAGAGAACGCCAAGTGGTCTACGAGGGCCCGACGCGAGGTGCGTGCGTCGAGTACCCTCGCAACGTCAACGTTCATGCTGCGGTTGCGATCGCTGGGATGGGGTTTGATGACACAAAGTCTCGAATCATTTCTGATCCGGCGGTGACAACCAATTCGCATGCGATCTGCATCGAAGGTGATGGAATTAGCTTTCGCCTAGAAATCAGTTCTACCGCCAGCGGCGGCATTACGGGACGCTACACGCCGGTGTCTGCTTGCGGCAGTCTGGATCGGGTCTTGGGTGGCGGTGAGTTTCGGTTTGTTTGACGTTCGTGAACCGTGATCGCGTGCGGGCAAACGATAAATTTAGATTATGAGCATGCCAACGATCAGGCTCCACTAGTCTCGGTGGGACGAAAGCTCAGTGCCGGGTGCGCGACGGCTTGTCGTTTAGATTTGTCGTTTAGATTTGTCGTTTAAATTTGTCGTTTAAATCATAGTCGCCTTTCGCTCCGCGAAAGATGCGTCGACAAACGCTGCTTTCGCGTAGCGAAAAGTGACACTTCCCGGTGAACGCCACCATTTACCTCCACCGCGCAACGGGGGAGGTCGGACGTTCCAACGGCCGGGAGGGGGCCGAACATGGATGATCGCAAACCCTTTCCCTCGCTTAGAAATGGGCACAAATTAACTTCCATGTTTGGAAGAATCTGTCGCATCATGACCCGCCAGGCTAAAGCTATGAAGTATGCCTATAACTGTTTAACCGCGTGGGCATCGCCGCGTGCGTCGTGCTGGCCCCACAACGCGCGGGGCGATGCCTGGGCCGCTAAATCATTGGGGTTGACATGCATTTACTTGGTTTAGTTTTCATTCCTGTTCAACAGGCCGGAGGCCGACACATTTTTGCCGGTGCGTCAGCCACCGGAATGATTGAGACAAGAACCGCTAGCCCGGAGGGCGACACAACGAAGGCAATCTGCCGCCCTCTGGGCTAT
>NZ_LWSK01000143.1 GCF_001642955.1 Rubripirellula obstinata
AGCCAAAGCGAGTTACGGCGGTGCGCAGATTGCCGTAACTCGCTATGGCTCGCTACGGCCTACATACTGGCGATCAGGGAAATGTGCCGTTGCCACAATGTTTCACAGCGCTGCAGTTTGTGTTGTCTGCCATGGTGCAGCTTGCCCAATCTGCTGCGTTGCAATGATTGTCATCAGGCCAGGGTACGCCCGCTGCGTGGGGGAGGTTGAAAACTGCACGGCCTCCGTAGCCCTGTAGGTAGTTTGTTGAGCCGTCGTGGGATCAAGCCAAGCTAACGATCGAACTGACCACCAGCACCGCGACGAAACCGCGTCGCAAAATCGCTCCGTTGGTCTGGTGCAGACGAACCCACTGGGGCAACACTTCCAACGCGATCCATTGATGATCGGTTCCAGTCAGAACGGGTTGTGAAACTGACAACTGTTGAAACTGACGAGTCGGATAAAAACGTTTCCAGATCGCTACGCATCCGGTCATCGACAAACCAACGATCAACGCTGTCAGTAATGATGTTCGCGTCCAGTAAACGTTAACGACGCTGCCCAGTTTCACGGGCGCTGGTCCAAGGTTTTGTGATTGAATCGATTGATGTCTTTCAATCTGATCAATGCGAGCGTCTGCGGCTGAGGCGATTCGGTTCCAACTTCGCGACGCCGGATGGTGCGGTTCCATTGATACCGTAACCGAACTCTGATGCGAAACTTGCCTGATCTTGGCTCCAGAGGTAGCAGTTGACGTGTTGTGATGTTGCCAAAGCGGCTGAGCGGCTTTGACGTAAAAGCGGCTGGTCTCGGCGATCCAGCGGTTGGTGCCCAGCAGCGGGTGGTCGACGATTTCCCCGTAGCTTTCTAAACGATTGCGAATCGAAACCAAGTCACGATGGTTAACCGGGACGGTGTAGGAAACTTTTTCGCCTTCATCCGATGAAACGATGACCGTTTGCAGCGGTGTGGTTGGGGCCATCATGCATGACACCAAGACGAATGCCGCCAAAAAGACTAAAACCATGTCTCGGATGCTCATTCGACATTGTTCGGTGATCATCGAGACTTTTCCCTTTCCATTAGAGATGGCGTTGTCTTTCGTATCGGACGAACCAGCGGTGTCACAACAATCTAATTCTGACGACTGTATGACCAACGATCATGTTTGAAGTAAAAATCTGTGGCGTCCGCCTAAAGTCTGACGTCCAAGCGGTCGGTGCCGCCGGTTCCCACGCTGGAAAAGCAGTCGCCATCGGCCTGAATTTCTACCCAGCCAGCGCGCGATACGTCGATCCCGAATCAGCAGAAACGGCTGAGTTGTCGGCGACGGCGGCGCGAGCTGGAATCCTGCGCGTTGGAGTGTTCGTTCACGAAACACCTGAAAAGATTGCTAGAATCGCCGCCCAAGTTGGACTGGCGGCCGTGCAACTGCATGGCGACGAAACGGTCGAAGAGGTGGATCAGCTTTTCGAGTTGATCGAGATCGACATCATCCGCGCGATCAAACTTCCAACCGGCCCGATCAGCATCGAAGAGATCGACGAAGCGTGCCAGCCATGGTTGGAAATGGGATGCGGTTTGTTGTTCGACGCCGACGCCGGATCCGATCACGGTGGCAGCGGCAAGACGCTCGATTGGCCATCGATCCGATCCTGGGCCGACGCCAACCCCGACATCCCCTGGATGCTAGCCGGCGGACTGACCCCCGAAAACGTTGCCGAAGCGATCGAAGTCACCGGAGCCAAATGCGTTGACACAGCCAGCGGCGTGGAAGAATCACGCGGAGTGAAATCGGCGGCGAAGATCGAGGAGTTTATTCAGGCAATTTGAGATCGCCAGAATGTAGGCCGTAGCGAGCTTCTAGCGAGTTACGGCACTTCGCGCACCGCCGTAACTCGCTAGAAGCTCGCTACGGCCTACTTTCAAAGGTTGCTAGCCGTCACCCAGGGTGCGTTCCACGACCCTGGCTTTGGAATCTAACGCCGATGGTGTAGGTGCTAATCGTCCTGGACCGAAAATCCGACGAATTCGATTAGGTTCAAATACAGCAAGTAGAACACTGGTACCAAAATCAGGACTAGGATCGTTGCTAGGGCCAGGCCGAATGCTAGGCTTGCGGCCATCGGGATTAGCAATTGAGCTTGGAAGGATCGTTCGGTCATCAGCGGTGCTAGGCCGGCGATCGTGGTCATGCTGGTTAGCAAAATGGGGCGGAAGCGACGCTGGCCGGATTCTACTAACGCTTGGCGGATTGGCATGCCGTCTCGGACTCGGGAATTGATGAAATCGATCAAGACGATGGAGTCGTTGACGACCACACCGGCCAGTGCGACCAGGCCAAACATGCTGAACAGAGTCAGCGGCAGGCCTAAAATCGCGTGGCCCCAAACCGCACCGATCATGCCGAAGGGAACGATCAACAAAATCAACAACGGTTGAACGTAGCTGCGGAATTGGACGACCAGCAACACAAACATGGCAACGATCGCGATCCCAAACCCCGTGATCAAACTGCCCACCGATTCACGCGACTGTTCCCGTTGTCCCTCCCAACGAACCCGCACGTCGGGATACTTTGCTTGCAGCTTGGGCACGAACTCTTTCTGCAAATCAGAAATGATCAACTCAGCATTGGCACGTGTTTCGTCCAAGTCAGCCGAAATTGTGATCGACCGCATTTGATCGACTCGATTGATTTCGGAAAAACCGCGGCTCAGTTCGACTTCGGCAATCTCGGTGATCGGACGCTGAGACCCGTCCGCGGTTTGCACTCGAATTTCGCGGAAATCAACCAAGCTCTCGCGTTCTTCTTTCGGATAACGAACCATCAACTTGACTTCGTGACGACCACGTTGCAATCGCATCACTTCGGCACCGAAATAGGTGTTTCGTACCGTTTCGCCCAGGTCGGTTGGCGTCACGCCCGTGGACAAAGCACGGTCTTTGACGCGGAATTGGAACTCCCATTTACCAGGCGTGTTGTCGTCCGCGATATCGAACACACCCGCGAACTCGGCCAATCGTTCTTTGACCGCTTCGGTTGCCTTGAGCAATTGGTCTTCGTTTTCGCCGGCGGCCAGCAGTTTGAATTCGATTGCTTTTCCGCCTGGACCGACACCGATCGTTCCATAGGTCACTCGTTCGCTGCCGGGGAATTCCCCCGCCTCGGCTCGCCACATCGCGATCAGATCATCGCTGTGGATATTGCGAACTTCGGTATCAAACAATTCGACAAACAACTGGCCGACATGCGAACCGTTGCCGCCACCGCCCGCCGCATTTTCGACGTTGGTGATTGAACCAAGGTCGCGATAGGTCAAACGCACTGGACCATCGCCATCGCCCTGATCGGATCGGTAGATGTCTTCGATCGGGATGCCGGTTTCTTGCGAACGTTTTTCCGCAACCCGTTGGCTGACCCGGCGAATGGCGTCGCCCATCTTTCGCGTGGCTCGGTCGGTTTCGATTGCCGGTGTTCCATCGGGGAACGCAATTGTCGCCTGCAGGTTGTTGTTATCTGTTTTGGGAAACAGGATTGACGGAACGATTCCGCCGCGGATCAATCCAGCGGTAAAGATCGCCATGCCTAGGGCGGCCGCGATCGGAACCAACGGATGCGCCAGAGAAAATCGCAGCATCGGCGTGTAGACCGATTCAACGACCCAGTCCATGCCGCGTCCGGCGTGACCGCTGGCCCAGTTCAGCACCATGCCGATCGGACGAATCGGGTAGGTCAGGACGTCCATGAACCGGAAGAAACCGGTGTGTTTGTGTGCCAAGTGAGTCGGCAATACAAAGACGCTTTCCCACAACGAAATCACCAGCATCGCGATCACCGCAAACGGGATCACGGCCATGAACTTGCCCATCACACCGGAAACAAAGAACATCGGCGAGAACGCAATCACGGTGGTCGTGACCGACGCCGCCACGCTGCCCATGACTTCGGTCGTGCCGTCGATCGCGGCTTGTTTGAGCGGTTTGCCCATTTGAATATGAGCGTAAATGTTTTCGCCAATCACGATCGCGTCATCGACCACGATTCCGAGTGCGACCAGGAACGAAAACAGGCTGAGCATGTTGAGCGTTTGATCGCCATACGATAACGCGACGCCTGAACCCAGGATCGAAATTGGAATGCCCAGTGCGACCCAGAACGCCAGCCGCATTTCAAGGAACAGCGTCAGCACCAAGAAGACCAAGATCAAACCTTGCAAACCGTTTCGCAGCAGCAATCGCAAACGGTCTCGCACGTCGGTGCTGGTGTCGCCCCAAACCTCGAACCGGAATCCCGGCGGTAACTCGGCGGCGGCAACGTATTCGCGGACGGCTTCGGTCATCGCCAACAAATCTTCTTGCTTGGTTCGATCGACGTTCACCACCATCGCGGGTTCGCCATTGATTTCACCGACCGCCGTGATGTCCTCGAACTCGTCACGAACCTCGCCAAGATCGGCGATTGTTAGCACCACGCCGCCGGGCCGAGTCACGATGGGCAACTTCGCGATCTCTTCGCCAACGCGCCCTTTATTCTTCGCCCGCAGCAGCACTTCCTGGCCTTCGGATTTCAGATTGCCACCCGGCAGTTCGATGTTCCGCGCTCGAATGATGTTGGCGACAGACGCCAGCGACAGGCCGTAACTACGCAGCGTCGCTTCGGGGATTTCAACATCAATCTGGTAAGGCCGCGTGCCCATGATTGACGCGGATGAAACCGACGGCAACGTCAACACTTCATCGCGAACCTGTTCAGCCACTTCTCGCAATCGCAATTCGGATTGGCGAGTCCGTTCATCCGGGCCGACGATTCCGATTCGGATGGCGGCTTCGCGAAACGTGATCTGCTGGACCTGTGGATCCTCGGCCAGCGCGGGGAAACTTGGGATGCGATCGACCTCGCGACCAATCTCGCTCATCACCTTTTGCACGTCTTCGATATCGCTGCGCAATTCCGCCAAGACAAAGCCTGAACCTTCTTGGGCAATCGACGTGACCTTCTTAATTCCGTCGATCGAGCGAATCGCTTCTTCGATTTTTTGGCAGATCGCTTCTTCGGTGTCCGTCGGTGTCGCGCCGGGATAAGGCACGGTGATCATGACGATTTCAAGCTCAAACGCGGGGAAGACTTCGCGGCGAAGTTTTCCCAACGACAACGCACCGATCGCCATCAACGCGATCATCAGGACGTTCATTCCAGGGGCATTACTGATCGCCCAAGCAACCGCACGCTTCATGATGACACCTCGCCCAACGTCGCGACTTCGGCATTCTTGTCAGCTTCCGTTTCGCCCGTTGGCGTTTCCTTCGGTTTGACGACCGACGCACGAGCCGGCAAGTAGTCGCCATCGACCGTACCGATCGGCGAAACAACGACCCAGGAATCGGGACCGACGGAACGATTTCCGACTTCGCAAACCCACAATTTCTCTTCGCCCTGATCTGGACCAGCATCACCGTTGCTGTTTTTGTTCAGCACGATCATCGAATTGATTGGCGTCACCGAATTGCGGCTGACGACGCGTCCGGCCTGCCAATCGTCAGGATCAAAGGTCTCGATTTCTTTCTCGCCGGTTTCGTCGGTCTCGTCGGTTTGTTCAGTTTCATCTTCCGCTACGACAACTTCATCGTTGCCAGTCGGTTGCTCCTTCGGCGTCAACACACTTTCATCGTGAACGAATTCAAACACGCGGTTGCCTGGCCTGATCGCGCGAGCCGGGATGACGACCAGTGGGGTTTGAGGCGTGATTAGCAGTTTCACTCGCACATACATCCCGCGAACCAATGCTGACGCCGCCGCTTGGTTGGTTCGCGAAACTTCGACAGGCTTCCCATTTTCGTCCACCATCGTTTGCGGATCATCGACCACGATGCGGACGGGAACGGTTCGAGTGTCGTTGTCCAGGCCGATGCCGTTGTAGCTGAGCAAACGAGCTTTCCATCGGTAGACCGTGTTTTCGCGACCAGAGATCTGGTATTCGATCAGCGCCGGCGTTTCCGGCAGATCGTAGCTGCGAGACATCTTGGGCGAGATTCCGTTGACTTTTTCGGCACCCTGATCCAGCACCCAATAAAGTTGGTCCATTCGCATGCTGGACGCGACCTCGGCTTTGGACGTGTCATCGATCACGACCAGCATTTGACCGCGGCTGACAAACGTGTTCACGTCCGCTTCCTCGCTAACGATCACGCCTTCGATCGGAGCACGGATTTCGGTGCGTGCCAAATTCACTTCGGCGGCCCGCAGGTTGGTCGCCGCCAATTGTTCGGACGCTTCCAATCGAACGCGGCGTTGGCGAAGCAGGTTCAAGTTGTTTTCGGCGCTGATCAGTTGTTGCTGAGCCGCGTTGAGTGACCGTTGTGCTTTTTCGATGTCGCCGCGACTTGCGTAACCCTTGGGTAGGGAACTCTGCCGTTTGACTTCTTTCATCTGCAGCTTGACATCGTCTTCGGTGATCTTGATCACACGTTGAGCGTTCGCCATTTCCTGATCGATCTCGCGCAGGCTCTGGTATTCCTGTTCCTTTTGCCGCGTCAAACGTTCGACTTCGATTTTGTAATCGGTGTTATCGATCTTCATCAGCAAATCGCCTTGCTGAACATATTGACCGGCTTCGCACTTTTCAGACTTCATCGTCACCCGGCCAGCGACCTCCGCGGCGACCTTGGCTTCTTGAAACGGAACAACCGTACCGTCGATCTCCAACGCCAACTGCGTGCCGGTTGCCTTCAGCGATTGCAGTTGCTCGATCCGGACCGGGGCGAGAGCCTTCATTCGGCCCAGTCGCGTGTTATCGATCGCGGTTCGCTTTTCAGGTTCAACGCTGCCGAGCAATAAGAACACCAGAAAGGCACCGACCAGCAAGATCAGCGGCAGCACCAAGTTGACCATCAAACTGTGCAGGCTAAAAATGCTCTCGCGAGTTTTCTTGTGACCGGGCGTATCGGTTGCCTTGGAATGGGGCACCTTGGAACCGGTCACCTCGGAATCGGCGTTTTGACGAACCTGTTCCGTATCATGTTGCACGCCGTTGTGGGATTTTTGGTCGTGAAGGGATTCGTCATCGGTTCGTACACGTCCGGTTGCCTCGGATGGGCTGCTTGGTTTGGATGGAGTCGCGGGATCGGGCATGAATTAGCAGAACGGGATTCGAGGGATGCGTGTCGGCGTGCGTTGCCCCGGTTTTCTGGTGCGTCTGGGGTTCTGATGCGGTCGCTGTTTAGTGTCAGTTCAGGTCAACCGGCTTATCGTAAACGGATTTGCCTGTTTTGCTTAGAGGCATTCTGAACACGTTGGGATTTGATTCGTTGACGAAAAGTAGGCCGTAGCGAGTGGAGCGAGTTACGGCATGGCTGCTGGGAAATGCCGTAACTCGCTGGAAGCTGGGACATGCCGTAACTCGCTGGAAGCTCGCTACGGCCTACAAGGGGTTGCCGATCATCATGGCTGCACTCCCCTGATAACGAAAATGCAGACAATTCCGATCAAACCTCACTCACTGGCGTAAAAATTGCCGTCGCTTCTCAACGGGCCTTGCCGTGAAGGGGTGGCTTCCTATAATCTGCCTCTCTCGACCAACATCAGCGGCTGTAGCTCAGTTGGCAGAGCATCACGTTGCCAACGTGATTGTCGTCGGTTCGAATCCGATCAGCCGCTCTTTCCTTGGTTTTTACTGTCACGGTACTCTTTGCCGATCAGGCATCTCTTCGGACCCCGCTGTGCCCAATTTACACTGCGGAAAGCACGCTCGGATTGGCGAAATCGCCGTCCATCTTCCCCAGCGGATCGAGACCAACGATTCGCTGCAGGAACAGTTCCCACGCTGGGACCTAAAGCTGATTGAAGAGAAGACCGGAATCGCACAGCGGCACATTGCCGCACCAGAAGAAACCGCCAGCGACCTGGCCGTTAAAGCGGCTGAAAAGCTGTTCCAGGAAAACGACATCGATCGCAGCCAGATCGATTTCCTGCTGCTTTGCACTCAGACGCCCGACTACGCATTGCCGACGACCAGTTGTTTGATCCAAGATCGATTGGGTTTGCCCACTCGCTGTGGAGCGCTGGATTTCAATCTCGGGTGCAGCGGGTTCGTGTACGGATTAGCCGTCGCCGACGGGTTGATCCAAAGCGGTGCCGCCAAGAACATTTTGTTGCTGACCGCAGAAACGTACAGCAAGTATATCGACGACGATGACCGCAGCCTGCGAACGATTTTCGGTGACGGTGCCGCAGCGACGATGATCACCGCGTCAGAAGAAAAAACGTTGTGGGGTTTCCAGTTTGGAACCGACGGCAGCGGCGGCGACATGCTGATCGTCGGCGACGGTGGTTCTCGACCGGCCGAAGATGCGATCAAACCAAGGCACCGCAAACGATGGAAGAGTCGTTTGTACATGGACGGCCCCAGCCTGATCAACTTTACCGTCGATGCGGTGCCGCGTTTGGTTGACGAGATCCTGCGCGACAACGATCTAAGCGACGCCGACATCCACACGTATCTGATGCACCAAGCAACGTGGAAGATGCTGGATCAATTGCGAGCGCGAATGGATTTGCCGGAGGAACGTTTGCCGATCGACATCGCCGACATCGGCAACACGGTCTCATGCACGTTGCCAATCCTGATCGATCGATTGCGTTCGCAAGACAAGTTGCCAGCAGGCAGCAACCAAATGCTGATCGGTTTCGGCGTCGGTTTGTCGTGGGCCGGTTGTTTGTGGAAATGCTGATCAGTTTCAAAGAGTTTTCAGCAATCGTCAACTCTGGCAAGATCCGTTGCCGTCCCCCGATGCATCGCATTGTTACGGCTTGTAACGTTTGTATCGCTTGAATGATTTCCAGGTGACGCGAATTGAAACGATCCAAAACTTGCATGAAGTCGTTCGAAACAATCTGAGCTAGCTTTCAGGTAATGATCACTACCTGTGCCTGTATCGCTGCTTAAATGCCAACGCTCGAAATTATCGAAGACCTAAGCGGCTTGCTTGAAGACCGTTTATCCTGGGACCGCCTTGCCTGCGGAATTCCCTTTCGTCAAACCGCGTGGCTGGAGCCATGGTGGAATTTTCTTGCAAAGGATTGCCAGGCAACCGTTTTAACAGCCCGCGATGAACAAGGTGAACTGATCGGTGCATTTCCTCTGTACCGAAAACCAGGGACACGAACGCTGTGCGCACTCGGTGATGGCGAAGCCTGCACCGACCACGTTTCGATCCTTGCTAGACCCGAACAAAGTGAAGAGATTGCGACAGCGTTTGGGCGTCACCTCGCATCGAATTCCTCTCACTCGCGTCATGGTTGGGACCTGATCGACATTGACGGTGTCGTCGAAGGCGACAAAGCGATGGCGGCGTTCGCAAAGGGCTTGAAGGAATCCGGATCACAGTTGCACGCGGGTTCTCGCATGAGCACTTGGTTCAAGCCGGCGGATAGCGATTGGCAAGAACACATCAAACATCATGGAAAGACTCAGCGTCGAAGAATGCGCCGGTGGTCTGAAAAAATTGACGACGATCCAGACATCAGTCGAACGATCGCGGTGACTGAATCGGAAGTCAAAACACTGTTGAACACGATCATCGACATGCATCAGAAACGCTGGAACGCGGCCGGCGAACCAGGCAGTTATTCAGATCCAAATTTCCGCGACTTCATGCATGAAACTTGCCGCCAATTCTTGCTTCAAGGACAATTGCACTTGTCTGGGCTTTCCTTCCAGGGACAAATTATCGCCGGCGACATCAATTTCATCGGCCAGAATCGTGTGCTTTATTGCTACAGCACCGGGTACGACACCAATTTTTCCGAGCTAGAACCGGGGCGATTGCTTTGCGTCGATGGCTTGCGAGAAATGTATCGTTCGAGTTTGACCGGTGTGGATTTTATGCGGGGCGATGAGTCCTACAAAGCTCGTTTTACCACAGAATCTCGCAAACTTTACCGCGTTCGCGCGGTCGCGCCGACACTTTTGCCACGACTGCGACACGCAGTCTGGGCGACCGGATTCGAGGTCAAGCAGTGGATGCGTCGGCGGACCGGCCGCCAGGAAATTTTGGTCAATGATCCGACCGAAATCGGGTAGATGAGACTAGGTAGATGAGACCAGGTCGGTGAGCCAGAAGCAGGCCTGAAACTAAGATTGATCCCGTTGCATTTTTGCCGCCCCCCTTGCAGTTCAAAACGGGTATAATTCAGGTCTCATCGAAACCGACGCATTCTCTGATCTGAGGAACTGGCACCGTGAATCCAAATTTGACCGGCCGGCTATTGATCGCTTCTCCTCACCTTAGCGACGGAAATTTTTTGCGGAGCGTGGTTTTTATTATTCGCCACGACGTCGAAGGTGCGTTTGGGTTGACGATCAACCGACCGACCGACCGCCGCTTCCGCGACTTGATCGATTGTGCCCCGGCGGAAGGCGAACCACGTGATGACGATCAAATCTTTCGTGGCGGTCCAGTCGAAGGACCGCTGTTGGCGCTGCACAATCTTGCGGGCGTCGGTGAACCATGCAACACCTTTGATGCAATCGACCAAGCCGTTTCGCCCAGCATTCCAAAGGACGGCAGTTTAAAGGGCGGCGGTCTAAAGGACGGTACCAAGGTCACGATTGAAAGCCATCCATCGCAGCCTTGGGGATCGATGTCGATCGACTTGGGCAACCCGCCCGCCTGGATCACCGGCGATGACGACCACCTGCGAATTCTGCTTCGCCGCCCCGACGCAAAAGTGCGATACGTTGCTCATTATGCCGGTTGGGGACCATCACAGTTAGACGATGAATTGCAAGCCGGTGGATGGCTGCACAGCGACGCGGACCATGACATCCTGTTCGGCGATCCCGATCAGATCTGGGAATTGGCTGTCAAGAAATGCGGATCCGAAGTAATGTCAGGAATTATTCCCGACGTTTCGATCGACCGCATGAATCGCTGTGATCCAGGAATGAACTAGGCGTCCATGTCAGCTCAATCTTCGGTTAGGAGGTAGCGGAAGTCGCGTAGACTTTCGGCGTCCCCCTCGTAGCCGAAACTCTTGGCGAGTTCCGCTACCCGAAAATTGAGGTGACGCGGAATACTAGGCGTGGAATCAACTCAGAATTGAATTTGAACGCTTACTCATGTGCCAGCCTTTTGTTAAACTCGCGGTTTCAACGTAGCTGATCCCGCCAGGGTTCAGTTGAGCTTGACCTGATCGTGGACTGAACCCTGGCGGGATCAGCTACGGGTAGGTGGCCGGCAATCTTCGAGGTTGTTTTAAAACAGTTTCTTAGATCGCTGCAGCGAATTTCGTTATGTCGCTGCCATTGGTGACGGTAACCACCAAGATCGTGGTCGATCGAATCACAATCAATTCATTCTAACCGGGTAACTCGATGCGACGTTTCGTGATTGGCGACATTCACGGTTGCGCGAAAGCGCTCGACACTTTGATCGAGACGATCCACCCGACCAGCACTGATGAAATTGTTTTCCTGGGCGACTATATCGATCGTGGTCCAAACAGCCGTGATGTCGTCAAGCAGGTCATCGAGCTTGGTAAGTCCTGCCGAACGGTCACCCTTCGCGGCAACCACGAAATCATGATGTTGGGTGTCGCGTTGTATGGGCTCGACGACAAGGTTTGGTTGGCTAACGGAGGCAACGCGACGTTATCCAGTTATGGCGGAAAGCTGTCCAAAGTCCCAGATCTGCATATCGAATTCTTCCGCGGGCTGCGTCCGTACTACGAAATCGACGAAAGCATCTTCGTTCACGCGGGTTATGATCCCGCTTTGGAAATGCGACACCAAGAAGAAACCACGCTGTATTGGATGCACCTGCCCAATCCATTGCCAGAACCGCACATCAGCGGCAAGCGAGTTTTTGTCGGGCATACGCCACAGCCAAGCGGCATGGTGATGAGTGCCGAGCACCTCGTCGGCATCGACACCTATTGTTTTGGCGGCGGCTATCTAACCGCGTACGACGTCACGACCTGTGAATCGATCCAAGCAAACCGACACGGCCATTTAAGAAAAGCGCCTTTTCGAAAGCTATTTGAAGGCGTCCAGTTTGCAGCCAAAACCGCTGGCGGAGTGTGCCGAAAACTTGTCAGTGGCAAGCAGCCGGATTCAACCAAGCCGGTTACCGAATCGGCTGATTGAGGTTGTCGCCGGAGTCTACGCTTTAGCTGCCAAGGAATGGTCACGAAATCACTTCTCGGTTTTCCCGTAGCTGGGCCCGCCAGGGTTCAGTCCATTATGAGCTGTACCCAACGCCGTGAAGGGTTTCTAAATTGTTTAATCGCGTGGGCATCGCCTGGGCCGCTAAATCTTTGGCGTTGCCGCGGACATTGGAGGTCCAAGTTTTGTTCCGTCCCTACTGAAGTACGCCAACGGCGTTGAACACCATAGCCCAGGGTTAAGGTTTTGCGAGCGTAGCGAAGCAAACCGCAACCCTGGGTTGATGACG
>NZ_LWSK01000144.1 GCF_001642955.1 Rubripirellula obstinata
AAACGGAGCATTGGTAGCCGCCAGTTGTGATTCCGCCGGGACAAGCCCGCAACGGAAATCGATCGAGTTGCCTCCTACGATTCGAATGGCCGCATTGGACTGAAAGCGGAACATATTCTTAATTGCAAAATACTATGTCAATACCAAAGATTTAGCGGCCCAGGCAATGCCCACGCGGTTCGGCGGTCAAATTTCGCGGGTCGTTTTGTGCATTGGCGCAGTTCCGGCCTACAAAAACCGCTAAACCGGTTCTTCGATCAGTTCAGGACTGTCATGGTTCGCGCCCGGGACAATTCGCGTGATGGTGACTTTGGTGCGACGAAGCTCTTCGACTTCGGCGACCAGTTCATTGATCAGGTTCGAGATCTCGGTGCCGGCTGATTCACCAATGTTATTGATAAGAGCTTTGCGAGAGTTGTAGCTGAGTCCAGATTGATTCATGAGGTAAGTCTTTGAAGAGAAGAAGTAGAAAGAGAAACCGGTATCAAAAGCAAGTATCTCCAGTGAATAGGAATAATTGCTTCACGAGACCTCAACAAGCGATAATTATTCGACGGTGACGCTTTTCGCCAAGTTACGGGGCTTATCGACGTCGCAACCCCTCAATAGAGCGATGTGATAGGACAGCAATTGAAGGGGAACCACCGTCACAATTGGCTGCAGGAATCCTTGCACCTGTGGAACGCGGATCACGTCGTCTGCAATTGCTTCGACATGTGCATCGTCGTGGCTAGCGACGGCAATGATCGGACCGCCACGAGCTTTGACTTCCTCCATGTTTGCCAAAACTTTTTCGTACGTCGATCCTTGTGGAACAATGAACACACTGGGTGTTGCGTCATCCACCAAGGCAATCGGCCCGTGCTTCATTTCAGCGGCCGGGTAGCCTTCGGCGTGAATGTAACTGATCTCTTTCAGCTTCAACGCACCTTCCAATGCGGTCGGGAAGTTGTACTGTCGGCCCAGATACAACACGGTGCTGGCGTCGGCGTATTTCTTAGCGACCTCTTTGACTTGTTCATCACAGGTCAACGCTTGCTGCACCGCATTGGGCAATCGACGAAGTTCCTCGATCAACCGCTGACCACCTTCAAAGCTTAGATGCCGCATGCGACCAAAGAATAAACCCAGCATTGCCAGGACGCAGCACTGCGACGTGTACGCCTTGGTACTGGCGACGCCGATTTCAGGACCAGCGTGAAGGTAGACACCACCGTCGGCGGCCTGCGCGATCGAACTGGCAACGACATTGCAAATCGCCAGCGTACGATGCCCCTTGCGTTTGGTTTCGTTGAGCGCCGCCAACGTGTCAGCGGTTTCACCGCTTTGCGTGATTCCGAAAACAAGCGTATTGTTTTCGATGGGCGGATTTCGATATCGCAGCTCGCTGGCGTATTCAACATTAACAGGAATCCGCGCCAGTTCTTCGATCAGGTACTCGCCCACCAGCGCCGAATGCCAACTGGTTCCGCAGCCCGTTAAGATGATTCGTTCGACGCTACGCAGTTGTTGCGGTGTCAAATTCAAGCCACCAAAAATCGCAGTCGCATTCTGGTCATCCAAGCGACCTCGCATCGCGTTGCGAATCGATTCGGGTTGTTCGTAGATTTCCTTCAGCATGTAATGGTCGTAACCATCCATGCTGGCTTCGCCGCTGCCGACTTCTAGCGGACGAATGTCCACACGCACTTTCCCCTGATCACGATGGATCACTGAAAAGCCTTCGGGCGTTAGCACAGCGATTTGATGGTCCGCCATGTAAACAATGCGTTCGGTTCGTCCGGCCAGCGGTGATGCATCGCTCGACACAAAGTACTCGCCACGTCCGACGCCGATCACAAGCGGGCTGCCAAACCGTGCGGCAATGATCAGGTTGGGTTGGTCGCGAAACGCGATCGCCAATCCGTAAGTACCACGCAGCAGCGCGACCGATGCTTGAACAGCGGTCAAGTATCGTAGGTTGGGTTGTTCGGCGGTCTCGGGTGCTTGCTTCAATGCGTCAGCGATCAGGTGGGCAATCACTTCACTGTCGGTATCCGATTTGAACTCATAGCCCTTGGCGATCAATTCGTCTTTCAAAACTTGAAAGTTCTCGATCACACCGTTGTGAACCAATACAACTTCGCCGTCACCGCCCAGGTGCGGGTGAGCATTGGGTTCGGTTGCCGGTCCGTGAGTCGCCCAACGGGTGTGTCCGATTCCCAGTGCCCCACGAACCGGTTCGTCGCCGATCTTTCCAGCCAGCGATGCAATTCGGCCGACCGAACGAGTGACATAAAATCCGCTGCTCTCGGAATCGCTGCTTTCGGAATCAGAATTCGAGCCGCTTGGCGGGGGCTGAATCGCCACACCCGCACTGTCGTAGCCGCGATATTCCAGCCGTCGAAGGCCTTCGACCAGAAAGTCGCAAGCGTCATCGGAGCCAACGTAACCAACAATTCCGCACATCTTAAAGATTTCCAACTACCAAACGAACGATCACGAGGCCAAAAAAGACCTTGCCGGTTCGTCAAGATAGATGGGTTGCACGGCTCGCGAAAGTGACATTTCGCGTTCTAGCCACCGAATGGGCTAGGCGGCGCGACGATATACCGGTTCTGAGCCTAATTCTGACAATGCCAGTTTTTCCCAGACGTCGTCTTTTTGAAACAAGATCAAACTGTGGTCATGAGTGACCCGGGAAAGCAACGTCTTGATCTCGGGCGTCGCCCAACTGTCACCGGGCGATCCGGACCCGGCATCCGCGGAAAAAAGGATCAAGTCGATCGATCCGATCGTGTGTGCGACTCGCGTTAATCCTCGGTCGATCACTTCGGGGAAAACTTGAGGTCGAATTCCAGCACCACGCAGCGTTTGATGAAACTGCATCAGGGTGTGCTCGCCCCCACCCATCTCGAATTGGTCGATGACGGCGTAACGGATCTTCGTTGCTTCGGCCTCTTCACCCGACTTCTTCGCTTGGTTCTGGTTCAGCAGCGAAATCACTTCCACGGCCCGGCTGCCGTCGCCGACTGAAATCTCCAGCACCGATTCGGCCGTGAAACCGCGGAGCTGTTTCATCAGTGCTGCGTGTGGCGAAGCGTTGCCAAACAGACTCAACCGCTGCGCTGATTTTTTCGCAGTCGGCTTCTTCGCAGCCGAGTTCTTCGCAGCCGAGTTCGTTGCTGGTTTAGGCGAAGACGCTTTCGCAGGGCCAGCATCTTGTGCGGATTGTGGCGATTGATCTGCTTGTGGCGATTCGGTTGACGAACGGCCCAACAATGAATTCCACAGTTTCAGCAGCGCCATCGAACGCGGACCTTGATCAGAGAAGGGTGGTCGCCGAGCGGACGTCACGAAGTCATGTCCATCTATAACGGCTCGACCGTTTGTATCGGAATATTCCAGGCGCTCGCTCGACCGCTTTCATGCAGAATCTGGTTAGGCAAACTTCGCGCGAATCTGCGGCCTAGGTTTCTTTTGTTGACGAGTAGGTTTTCAGCAGATTTCTGATTTAGAAAGACTTAGTCGGGTAAGCGGCTCACCTGAACTGTGGCAACCGCCAAACAAAGTAAACAAGAAACCGTATGAACAATCCAGCGAAGCCAAATCGATCCGACATCGACCTGTCGCCTAGCGCAATCGAACCCTGCGAGGAACGATTGGCGCTATCCGCTTCGCTAGCGGCCGATGTGCTAATCGATCTGCTGGCCTCGGATTCATTGGCCTCGGATTCACTGGCCGATTCGATCGACAATCAACACCAATCGCCAACTAGCTTACTTGACCAGGCTGCCCAGTTCCGGGATTTGACGGGCTTCGATGGATCAGGTCAAACCGTGGCCGTGATCGATAGCGGCGTGGCATGGGACCATGTCAGCCTGGGTGGCGGCAATTCAGGAAACGGTTCAGGATTCGGTCCAGGTTATCGGGTCGTTGGCGGTTGGGACTTTGCCGAAAACGACGCCGACCCCTACGACGACGGGCCCGCCGGTTATCACGGCACCCACGTTGCCAGCCTGTTGGCGGGCGAGTCGAACCTGCAAGCCGACCTATCGCAAAACGGAATCGTACCCGGTGCTGACATTGTCGCCTTGCGAGTGTTCGATGACGCCGGCGCAGGCGAACTGCAATGGATCGAATCGGCGCTTCAATGGGTTCACGAAAACCAAAACAGCTTTGAATCGCCGATCACGACCGTCAACTTATCCGTCGGTGCCGCACTTAGTGACGCCAACCGACTGTTCGCAATGAACATGCTGGAAGACGAACTTGGTTTGCTTCGTGAAGACGGAATTTTGGTCTTCGCGGCCGCAGGGAATTTCTTTGACGCAGCCGAACAAGACCTCGATGAAATCCTATATCCAGCATCCAGCCCATCGGTCGTTCCGATTTCCTCCGTCGATCCACTGGGCGAACTAAGCGACTTCGCACAACGCAACGATGGCATCTGGGCAGCACCCGGTCAGACGATCGTTGGCAGCGTTCCCGATCATGTCTTTGGTTGGGACGGCAACGTAGACGACTTCGCAAGCCTTAGCGGTACCAGCATGGCGACACCGCAGATGGCCGGCATTTCGATGCTGGTTCGCCAGTCCATGATTGCCGAAGGAATCGAGGTCACGCCCGAAGCGATCCTGGATCGAATGGATGCACTGGCGTCGCTGCACAACGATTCGGTTTCTGGATTGTCGTACCGAACGATCGACCTGTCCGACTTGATCGCTGACAGCAGCATTGAAGACCAAATTGCCAGCGATGGTGATTCGCCGACCATCGATCTGCCATCGGTGCTGACTGGATACACCGGGACCAACGAAAGCGAATCGATTGAACTTGATCTACGTGACGGTTTGCAATTGAAGGTTGGCGATCAAACCTATTCACTCAGTCAGTCCGTTGCCGATTCGACCATTGTCATCGACGTCAGCGGTGGCGACGACGACTTGGAAATCTTTGGCGGTGAAGGTTCCGAGCGTTTGATCATGTATGCAGGCGATAGCGGAACGAGTGTCCTGACCAGCGGAAGTGTGACGATCGAATTTCGTGGCTTTGAAAATATGCGTTTCGTCGGCGGCGGTGGCGCAGACCGTGCAACGCTGTTTGATTCGCCCGGCGATGACACCCTTCGTTCGCAGCCCACCGAAGCAACACTGGAAGGCGTCGGATTCCGTTTTGATGTCGAACAGGTTGATCGTATTTTCGTTCACGGAATTCACGGCGGCAACGATGTCGCGTTCCTTCACGACAGTGCGGGCGACGATCAGCTATCGGTCCGTCCTCAATTTAGCAGCCTAAAAAGTGACGAGACATTTCAGTTGGCTTACGGTTTCGAGCGAGTTCACGCCTTCGCCAGCAATGACGGTTTTGACTCGATCGAAATCAACGATTCCGCCGGCGACGACACGCTCAGCATCTCTGCCGCTCGCAGCGTGATCGCTGGACCTGGTTATCACGTTTCAGCGAACGGATTTGAATCGACGGTCGCTTCATCGACTTCCGGTGGTGACGACGTCGCAAGAATCTATTCGAGCGCCGCGGATTCCGGATCGACTTTTGACCGCTGGGACGTTCAAAGCGATCGCGTTCAATGGACCGGTGAAGACAACTCGGTCCGAATCGCTCGTGGGTTCGCTCGCACCGAAGCGTTTGAAGATTTCCAGCGGATTGAGTTATCCACCCAATCAGAAACCTTGCCCGTTTGGCCCGTCGATGAAGACAAAGACGAAGCCGAAACAAGCCGCGACGTGTTCGCCGATTTCGGGCAAGAGTTTTAGCAGGCCGCTACATTGGGATTTACGCCGCCCGTCGGATCTCGCCTTCGCCGCTTTCCAGATCCCGAATTGATCCGCGTTCGCGGCGGAGTTCGCGGATCTTTGCAGCCTGTGCGTGCAGGTCGGATTCCAAATCTCGGATCCGATCCAGCGCCGCGGCGTTCGCTTCGAGCGAATCTTCGTGTTCGCCGCTGACCCGTTTTAGGTGTGCCATCAATTCATTGATTCGCGACAACAACAACTCGTTCTTTGGACGCAACTCTTCCGCATCGGCCAAGTCCGCGGTCAGCTTGGTCAACGTCTCACGCTGCTCGCTTAGGCTCTTGGTCAAGCCCGTAATCTCGGCAAGTGACTTGTCGTACTGACTCGATTTTACGGTCAAGGTTTTCTGCAGCTCAGCAAAACGACTCGACTGTTTTTCCATATCCGTTTGCAATTGTCCAAGCTGCTGGTTCAAAAGCTCGATCTGTTTCAATTGATCAATGCAAACCGTTTCCTTCTCTTGCATCGACAACTGAAGCGATTGCGAAGTCTTGTCGAGTTCCTCAATTTGAATCTGATTTTGGTCAAGGATTGCTTCACGTTCTTGCAAGACAGCTAGCAATCGCTTGTTCTCGTCCTTGACGCTTTCAAACTGCTGAGTCGTATCGATCAGGTTTTGCTGTAACACCTCGATCTGTTCTAGTTGAGCCGTCAACGATTCGATTTGAGCGGTTTGCGTTTGAATCTTTTCGACTCGCTGCTCGTTGACAGTCCTCGTCTCCGTTAACACGCTCTCAATCTCTGACAGTTCGTTGCGTAACGGTTCCAATTCGCTGACTTGATTTTGCAGCGACTGTTTCTCTGTTTCCAATTGGCTAATCGACGAACGAAGCGATTCGTTGTCTTCTGAAAGTTCATCACACATCGGTTCAAGCTGCGTGACTTTGGAGTTCAGTGATTCCTTTTCGGAACCTAGCTGGCCCAACGAGGATCGAAGTGTTTCGTTCTCGCGTTGAATCACCAAAATTTGTTCGCTGGCGGATTCGTATTTCTGTTGGAAGCTGCCCAGTTCACCCTTGAACTGATCCACTTCTTCTTCGCGTGATTCCAGCAATTGCCTTTGCTGGCCCAACGAACTCGCAGCCGATTCAAGATCAGTCGCAAGTGCATCTCGCTCGGACGTGACAGCGTCCCGCTGCGTCGCCGCCGCATCGCGTTCTTCGCGAATTTGGTCCAGGTCTTCGCAACGATCAACCAGATCGGCTTGCGTTTCTTTCAGCGATTGACGTAGCTGATCGATTTCCGACTGAAGCTGCGACAGGGTGGATTCGTGGTCGGCAGCACTGAGGTCGGCCGAGGATGCTTGGGCGTCAAGCAATTGCTTCAGCTCCGTGATCTCCGCTTCCAAGCTTGCTTGTTGCTGTTTACCAGCTTGCAGTTGCTGATCACGCTGGGCAAGCTGTGACTTCATGTCGCTGATTTCGCTGCGATCGGTGGCGATCGTTTGAGCATGGTTGTCCATGCTGGACCGCAACCGTTGAATTTCGGCCTCAAGTTCTTGATGACTTGTTTGCAGTTGCGCGTGAGTGGTCTGGCGAACCTCGGCGTCTTTTTCGATCGACGTTTTTTGTTGAAGCGCCTCTTGCAATTGAGCAACCAGCGACTCGCTCCGCGATTCTTCTTCCTGAAACTTGCTCTCTGCTGATTCTTTTTCTCGGCTCAGGCGTTTGATCTCGTCACCGGCTTCCAGTGCCACCGATTCAAGCTTGCTGTTCTTGCCGCGCAGTGTCGCCAACTGACTGTTCAGTTCGGCCAAGTCACTTTCTTGACCGGCAGCATTCTTTTGCAGTTTCACGAATTCACGCTTACGCTGACGCGCCGATCCGCGAGCCTTGAAGTAACGACTTTCCAAGCCTGTCATCTTCACAGAATCTGCGGAACGATCGTGATACCAAAGTAGGTAACCAATCAGGATTCCGGCAATGATAAAGAAGATAGAGGAAAGGAATGCGTAATCAAATAAAACACTCATCGGTCGATTCCGGTCGAAAGGTGGGATGCTCTGATTCTGGAAAATGAGCACATCGGCACCGCCTTCTGCGACACCTGCTACCGCCCTATAGCAACCCAACATCGCCGACGTCGATGGTGATTTCGATCCGTTGCACGAATAAAAATGTAGGCCGCATTGAGTGGATCGAAATACGGCGATGTCGCACCTTGCCGTATTTCACGCCGCTCGATACGGCCTAAAGAAGTGTCGTTTCGATTTCGCGTTGTCGAAATGAATACAGCGAATGGCTGCTCAGCATTCGCGAAGCTTGTCACCTAAGTGCTTTCGCGAAAGCAACTTGTGTTGACTGGGTGCTGAGTTGAAAACCGATGGAACGCTGGGTGCGGCGTGTGGGGAAATCTGATTTCATTTCAACAGCACGGAGTCGAAATGCCCCTTCGCAACGCCGCATCTTTTGTACTCGTCACAGTTCTGATTCACGCCTCGGCTGCTTATGCAGAAAACAGGCCGCCGCTGTATCAGCTTGCCGGGCAATACGAATCGGCGGTCGAGAGGTTTGAAAAAGTTGTACTGCGGGTGCGCGGCATCGATCGCACCGATGAAAAGTGGGTCGATCGGTTGGACGATGAATCGGCCAGACTGCGCCGAGCCGCACGAAACCCGCGTCACTTCAGCAAGTTTCTAAACGAGTGGGCGGAACTCAAGAAGCTTCACTCAAATGTTGAAGCAAGGATTTTCGGCAAGTACACACCGAATCATGATTTGGTTCATTGCTGGAGCGTCGTCGTTTACCAGCGAGACCTGCTAGAAACAGAACTCTTTTTTCACGTCGAAAACCAACGACATGGAAACAGCGTTCGACCTATTCGAGTCAACAACGCGCGGCGTGACCGTTATCTCAAAGCGATGTCGTTAGCTAAGCAGCGCCGATGAGGAAGCCGCCAACAGGTCTTGTTCTAACGCGAGCGGTGCAACTGCTGGTTGAGTTGGCTTTGCAACTGGCAGCCGACGACATCCAAAGAAGCCACGTCGCTCGATGATGTTGGCAACCTCTTCTGGAACATGCTGCTTCCAGGCATCGTCGCCGGACTCGATCAATTGCAAGACATCGCGAGAGAATGTCGATAGGTACTCTGGATTGTAATTGTCCAGTTGCTCGATCTCGCTCTTGTCAACCAAGTACTGGTACAAGGTGCGAAGGTCATCGGCAACCTGCAAGTTTTCAACCGTTGTCAGTTCGCCGGTTTCTTGATCCAACAACGGATAGATGTACAGCTTCAAGTCGTTCTTAAAGAGTCGCCCAAACGATTCAAGAATCCCACCATCCAATTCGGTGTAGTACTTTTCATCGAACAACTCGATCAAGCTGGCCGCGCCCATCGTGATGGCGATCTTCTTCTTGGTTTGGTGGCTTAGGTAGGCCGCCAAGCGGTAATACTCAAAGTAATCCGAGATCATCACCGTCATGCCCGATGCGGCCAAAACGTCAACGCGTTCCAGGAAGTCTCGCAGGTCAATGTCGCCATTGGCACGCAGATTTCGCATCGTGATTTCAGCGATCGTGACAACCTCATCTGCATCGACGTCTTCTTCAGCGGCAAACTTTTCTTTGGCCGATTCCAACATGTCCTTATTCACATTGGTGTACGGACGAAAGCTGCCGCGTTCAACAAGGATTGGCTTTTTACGAAGCACTTCCGAAGGCAGCAGAACGTCACCATCCGCCGAGAACATGGCAGCGTTGCTTAGCCCAAGCTGAACCAATCGCAAACTCATCACGCGATTGTCCACGTGCCGGAACGCGATGCCGGAGAACTCGATCATGTCGATTTCAATTCGGCGAGTGCTCAAGTTGTCCAGCAGCGATTCGACCAATTGATCAGGTTCGTGATTCAGGAAAAACGCACCGTACAACAGGTTCACACCAACGGTGCCAAGTGCTTCTTGCTGTAGAGAGTTTTCGGTGTCCAGCATGCGGACATGAATGATGATTTGACTGTCTTGGTCACGTGGATGAGCCTGAAAACGAATCCCCATCCATCCGTGGCATTCGTTGGTGCCGTGAAAGTTTCGAGCGGAAACCGTGTCGGCAAAAGCGAAAAATGCGGTCGTATCGCCGCGGCTTTCACGTAGTCGTTCAAGGTTCAGTGCGTGTTCGCGGTCCAACATGTCCTGCAGACGTTGGCGGCACACATATCGCTCGCATGGTCCGTAAATCGCATCGCTGACGGACATGTCGTAGGCCGACATGCTTTTGGCGATCGTTCCGGCTGCCGCGCCGACGCGAAAGAACCAGCGAACCACTTCTTGCCCAGCACCAATTTCAGCGAACGATCCGTAGCGTCGTGCGTCCAAATTGACGGCGAGTGCTTTGCTTTCAGTGTTTGGTCGTTCCGATGCCATGGCGTTTTTCCCCGTGTGTGCCCCTTGAATAAGTCAACGCATTGGTATTGATTACACAGACGCTGCTGGCTGGCAAATTCTGTGCGATTAAGCTGATTTGGCGTCACTGTCACCGAGGCACCTGCATAGTCCGTATAATCAGCACATCACCCTTCGACGTGAATCCAAGAACCCGCCATGACCACCGATCAACCGCAACCCAACAATCCTCTGCATGGCATCACCCTGCTAAAAATGTTGGAACATTTGGTCGAAGTCTACGGCTGGGAAGAGCTAGGGTTTCGAATCGATATTCGCTGCTTCACGCATGACCCAAGTATCAAGTCCAGCTTAAAATTTCTGCGCAAAACAGACTGGGCAAGAGCCAAGGTAGAACGACTCTATCTACGATCCTTATATTTCAACCATCAACCAATTCCGCCCACGTCATCAGATGATGACGAGTGAAAGATAGTCGCCTTTTGCTCCGCAAAAGCAGCGTTTTCAGGCAGCATCGCGGCTTTTGCGACAACGATTTGTGTTCGTCCTAAACGTCAATTTCAATGTCGCTGGTTGGCTGCGCCATGCACAACACAACCTCATCCTCACCGTATTCGCACTCGGGTTGTTGGGCGTATTGGATTTTACCACGGGCTAAACGATGGACACACGATCCGCAAATCCCCGCCCGGCACGACGAAACGACGGGTACAGACGAAGTCTCGGCAAGTTCCAGCAAACTACTCGATGCATCGGTGTAGATCGCTTCGGTGTTACCATTGCAGAATTTTACATGGTGCGAAATGCTTTGCTCATCAAAGTTCTGTTCTACCGATATTGCGCCTGGACTCTTCAGCTTGCCACCAAACGATTCGTACTGAACCCGCTTTGGATTTGCGCCCAGTGCGATCAGTCCTTCGGCCATTGATTCCATAAACGGAACCGGCCCACAGATCCGATAGTCGCAATCAAGATCGCCACGCTGAAGTTCGGTAACGATTTGCTCTGACGTAATCCGACCATCAAATTCGCCCGCCTTCATCATTTGATTCTCGGTCGGGCGACTGAACCAGACATGCAATCCAAACAAGCTGGATGCTTCGAGCGATTGATTTAAAAATCGCAATGCACGCAAAAACGGAGCGTTCGTTTCGTCTCGCAATTGATAGTACAGGTGAACTTCGCGGGACGGTGTTTCTTCTAGGCTGTGCAACAGCATCGAAAGCATCGGTGTGATTCCGATGCCGGCCGCGATCAGGTGCAAAGGGCGGTCAGGCGCGGTTGCATCGATGTGAAATCGACCTCGCGGCGACTGGATTTCCAGCACATCGCCAACATCAATGGCGTCGTGAAGCTGAGTGCTGAATCGACCATTGGGAACTCGCCGAACCGTAATCCGATAGCCGTCTTCGCCAGGTCCGCTGGATAGGCTGTAGAACCGCGATAGGGAACCTGCGGCTCCACCCGCCGGTATCCTTACCTGAATCGATTGGCCGCCCAAATAGCGCGGAAGCGATCCTTCGTCGAGCGGTTGTAGTTTAAATGATCGACAATCGGGTGATTCGTCATGGATGCTAGCGACGACCATCTTTCGCCAACCTTTCCAAGAACAATCAGTCGCGACTGGCTGGACATTCCTTGCATTGGACGCGTCGCTGTTGATTAACAGCAGGTTTGACGACTGGTCGTCAATGTCGGTCTGATAACGACGTTCGGTGCGCCGAGCCACCAATTCCGCGAAAAGCAGGTGCGCAACAATTGGAACAATCAGGATAATTGCGAGGGTTCCAGGCATGACGTTCCATGAGGGGTGCTGCGTCGGGGACGGACTTTTCAAAACCTAGGTTTTTATCCACGAAAAACAAGGCAATTCTGACACTTCTCGGTGAACGTCACCAAGGCGTCGGCTTGGGACTGACGATTTGATCAGCATTCGCCTGATCCTGGAACAGTTTGATGATGGCAAAAGATGGATGGGCAAGAAATCAAAATAGAGAGGATAGAAATGAAGAACGCGCGTTAGGCCCGGAGGGCCGGCAGCTCCCTGCCGGGTGCGCGAGCACCCGGATGGCTGCCTTACATCAATTCTCTGGCTCGGTTTCGCGGCTACGCCGCGAAACCCAGCCAGAGAATAAGTGAGATAGAACGCTGCCATCCGGGGATTTACATCCCCGGCAGAGAGCTTCCGGCC
>NZ_LWSK01000145.1 GCF_001642955.1 Rubripirellula obstinata
AAGCGGTATTTGCTGGTCAATTTACATTTTTCAGTGTTCATTTTGCAATTTGCAATCAACACCGAGGCCGGTCAGCCACAAACCCCCAAAGTCGTCCAGTTTCCCTCCACGCAAACATTTTCATCAGGCCAGGCCAAGCCTTGACGACTAGCGACGTCTTCCTCGGTTTCCACCACCCGAACCGCCGCGACCCGCTTTGGTCTTTTTGTGGTTTTCGATGTTGTTTTCAACGAAGATATCGATGGTCTCCAACCAAGTCGGCACGGCGGCGCGTTTGGGTTGACGGCTTTCGCCTTGCGAATCCGAATCCTTGCGTCCTCGAGATCCACGACCACCACGGCTTCGACCGCCGCGGGAATTGTCGTCATCGCGATTGTTGTCTTCGCGGTCGCCGCGGTCACGATCATTTCGATCGCTGCGATCATTTCGATCACCGCGTGGGCCTTCATCGCGATCGCTTTCGTTTCTGTCACGATTGCCTCGACCTCGTCCACGTCCGCCTCGCCCACTACGTCCACCGCGACTGGGCTTTTCTTCGCTGCTAGCCGAGTTTGTGTCGGAGCTGCTATCTGAAGAATCGGAATCGTCATCGAAATCAAAATCGTCGCCAAAGGCCGATGATCGGGCGAGCGGATCGTTGCTGCTGGATTCGGATGCTCGGCTTTCAGACTTTTTGGATTGGCCTTCTTCGGATCCGCGTCCGCGGCCTCTACCACCACGTCCGCGCCTTCCACGGCGGCTGCGTGGTGCGTCATCATCGCTGGAATCATCATCGCTGGAATCCTTGTCGCTGGAATCCTTGTCGTAGGAACTACCACGATTTCGACTGCTTTTGACTTCCTGACCATCGTCTAGCAGGCCGCCGCCGAAACCACCAAAGTCTGAATCATCAGCGTCGTCTTTGGCGACTTCCTGTCGAGGCCGATCCGAACGCGATCGATCCGAACGCCCGCTTTCGCTGCGGGGACGATCGTCTGAGCTACTTTCGGAACTTCCACCTCGGCGGGCACCGCCGCGCTGGGGGCGTTGTTCGCGGCGAGGTGAATCTTCTCGTGAAGAATCGCTGCGTGAAGAATCGCTGTGGGCTGAATCGCCGCGACCACGGCCCCTGCCGCGTCCTCGTCGGGAACGTGATCGACCGGAATCTTCGTCGCCGGAAGATTTTTCAGAGTCGCGATCCCGCTTTGGTTCGCTTCGCTGGGTATCGCTGCCCGATTCTGCGTCAATGTCATCAAAGGCGCTTGGTTTGGATGAACGATCTTGCTTGGGGCTGTCGCCGCGATCCAGATCTTCTTCACCGATCCGTTGACGAGCACCACGTCGTCCTCTTCGACCACGTCGGGGACTTTCGCTATTTGAGCTTTCGTCGTCACCGCCAGGGCGATTTCGTCCTGATCGACTGCGATCGGATTCAGAAGACGCCGAATCTCCGCGAGCGTTTTCCGAGCGTTTGGGGCGACTTTCTCGACTTGGTTTGTTTGCCGAAAGCTCATCCTTCCCAAGCTGGTTAATCGCTTCATCCAAAGCGTTCGGATCAGACTTGGGACCGGAGGCGGCTGAGTACGAGGATTCACCAGCGGGACGTGTCGGTGTCCCGAATCCTGGCAAGACTTGTGGCGGTTCGACGGAGGTGAGGGCTTCGAGCACGTCGCCATCGCCCGAGTCGTTGCCACCAAATTTGGGTTCAGGTTTGCTGGCCTGCGGTGTTGCTACCGGGGTTGGGGTCGCAGTCTTTTCTGGCTTTTCCTCTGCCACAGCAGCCGTTTCGGGTTCGGCGGCAAACGCGATCGGTTGCTCATCAACTTGATCAGCAATTTTTCCAAACGATGAATCGTCTTCAGATTCGCCACCAAAGGAGGGCTCCGGTGCTCGCTTGTCTTCAACTTTTTCTTTTTCCGCCGCCGGCTCAGCTTTCTCGAGAGAATTAGCAGCCTTTTCGCTCGGCTCTGCAGTTTTCTCGGCCAGCTCGGCAGCTTTCTTCGGCGGCTCGGCAGCCTTCTCTGGCGGCTCCGCAGCTTTCTTCGGCGGCTCCGCCGGTCCAGGGGTTCCAAGCAGATTGGCGAGGAAATTCCAGTGATCTGATCTCATAAAAGGTTGTCGTTTAGTATCGGTGTATTGGGTTGAACGGTGCCGATGGCACTCAGGTATTCGATGCCACCACTGTTTTTGCCCTGAATGCTTCGATGCCTGAAAGCTTCTGTTTCGATCGCTTTGGCGTCGATTGGTTTGACACCGATCGCCCGTATCTTGATAGGCCTGGGCGTCGATGATTCGGGGCCGGGAGTGGCAATTCTGTGTCTGTTTTGGCGTCTTTCTCAGTTGCGTCACCCTTTTAGCGGTGACCTTGACCTTCTTACTCTGTTTGTCTTGTCTTCAGTAATCTAACGAGGGGGAAGCGGGAGCGGCCGAGAATCGGCACACCACTTTTCCGGGATTCGCTCTGCGCTCACCTTTCCGGGATTCGCTCTGCACCGGCTTCCGGACTATATGTATAGCCGCCGGGGATTGTTTTCCCAAGCCCAACGCCGACTTCACCGAAGCGAAAAGAACCGAAAACCGATGACGTCTCAACCGCCAATTGACCCTCCAAATCGCCAAAACGCTCCAAATTCAAACGCATCTCCTTCCTCCAGCTCGCTCCTGCGGCCGCTGATCGTTTTTGGCACGCGGCCTGAGGCAATCAAGATGAGCCCATTGATTCTGGAGTGCCAAAAGAGGCCCGATACAATTGCGCCAATCGTCTGCAGCACCGGCCAACACCGCGAAATGCTCGCTCAAGTGTTGGGATACTTTGGGATTAAGCCCGATATCGATCTGGGGCTGATGAAACCTGGTCAGACGCTGACCGGTCTAACTTCAGCTTGCTTGTTGGCCGTTGATGAAGTGATCCAGCAGCAAAAACCGGATTGCGTGGTCGTTCAGGGCGACACGACAACCGTGATGGCGTCGGCCATGGCCGCTTTTTACCACCATATTCCTGTCGTCCATGTCGAGGCAGGCCTGCGAACGGGCGACTTGATGGCTCCCTGGCCCGAAGAATTCAATCGCCGCGTCGCCGGTATCGTGACCCAGCTTCATTGTGCTCCGACTAAACGAAGTGCCGATGCATTGCTCGCTGAATCGGTTCCCGCCGAAAACGTTCGCGTCACCGGCAATACCGTGATCGACGCTCTTCTGCACACCGTCGAAAAACAACGCAGCGAAACGGAATCGTTGGCCCAAAAGTATCCCGCAGCGATGGCCGATAGCGTCGTCTTAATCACCGGTCATCGCCGCGAGAATTTTGGTGGCGGCTTGGCGGATACCTGTGACGCGATCGCAGAATTGGCCCGCAATCATCCTGAAACACAATTCATCTACCCGGTACACCTAAATCCTAACGTCCAAGGGCCGGTACACGACCGACTTGGTGGACTCGACAACATTCATCTGGTTCCACCAGCAGACTATCCCGAATTTGTTTGGTTGATGGATCGAGCTGACGTTGTCTTGACCGATTCGGGTGGCGTTCAAGAGGAAGCACCCTCGCTTGATTGTGCTGTTTTGGTCACGCGAGAAAAAACCGAACGCCCAGAAGCCGTCGACGCCGGATTGGCAGAACTGGTCGGAACCGATCGGCAACGAATCGTCGATCGCGTAACAGACGCCCTGGCTAGCCGATCCGAAAAAGCAAAGGCCTCAGCCACCGACACAATCATCAATAATCCCTATGGCGATGGAAAAGCGTCACAGCGAATCGCCGACTGGATGCTAGAACGATTTGCGTCCTAAAGTTTTTTCGGTTTTGTTGTAGGCCGGAACAAGCGGAGCGAAGTTCCGGCAATTGCATTTTCAAAAATGCTTTCGCATTTAAGAACGGTAGTGACAAACGACCACGATCGCCCCAAAATGAGTCTCGGCAAATTTCCTCAACCCAACAGGTAGACTTTTGGACGCTCCACTGATCAAGATCGACGACAAATGGATTCCGTTGTATCGGATTGTTTGGGTTGCCGATGTTCCACACTTTTGCGGTGAACCGGACTGCATGCACGAAGGTGATTACGAAATCCGTTTGGACGTCGATGATTCGCTTTGGTGCAGCGGAGTAGGTCGCGACGAAACAGTCGCGGCACTCAAAAAGTGGTGCAGCGATCCAAGAGGCGAAGAAGGCGGTGGAGATTGGAAGTAGCAGTCCGGTTCTACGACCGCTTCAGCTAAACAATTCGGCGACGCTGGCATCCAGTTGGCCGTTGGTCAGTACGGTTTGGATTCCCGCTTCACGAGCCGCTTTCAATTTGTCCACCTGAACATGAGGACCGTAAGCGATCACGCGAGCATCGGGACAGGCTGCTTGGCTCTGGCTGATGATCTTTTCAGTCAAACCGCTTCGCGTCGACAAATCTAAAATCACAATTTTGATGTCGTCCGCATTCTCGGCAGGCAAATTGCCGCCCATATAGAAAGTCCAGCCTGCGGCCTGAGCAGCAGACTTAACCTTCGATGCAAACAGCAAATCACCCGTCAACATCGCGACGGTTCTTGATGTTAGCTGATTCATGATCTCTTCTCCATTTCCGTCTTCATGAAGTTCAATCCATCTTCGGCCAGTTTTAGCTCATCGTCAAACATTCGCCGCCAAATTTTGGTCGCGTCCGCAACTTCTGGTAGAGCTAACCCGAACGCCTCGATGGTTAACCAATGGTCGTAGCCAATTGCTTTGATGGCGTCAAACGTTTCGTCCCAGCGAATGTTTCCGGCACCGGGTGTGCTGCGATCATTCTCGCTGATATGAATGTGGAACAGCTTATCGCCACCGGCAGCGATGGCCGATCCAATGTCTTTCTCTTCAATGTTGGCGTGAAAGGTGTCATACATCATGCCGCAAGCTGGATGATCAACGTCCCTGACAAAACGAGCTGAATCGGCGTGAGAGTTTAAGAGGTAGCACTCGAATCGATTCAGTGCCTCGACAGCCAATTGAACACCAACGGTCGCCGCATACTCGGCAACGCTGCGCATGCTATCGACACCCCATTTCCATTCGTCTTCGGTTGGTCCTTTGCCGCTGAACACACCAATCGCCGAGTGGTAGGGGCCAACGAGTGTTTCGACACCCGACGCGGCGCAGCAATCGAGAGCTTTCTTGTTTTGTTCAATCCCGCGGTCACGCGTCTTTTGGTCTGACGAGATTGGGTTGTCTTCCTGGCCACGAATCGTCGCTGCAGTGCGTTGCAACCCGATCGAATCGAGCCTTTTTCCAAAGGCGGCATAGTCGAGGTCCAAGTTGAAAACAGGGATTTCGACGCCGTCATAGCCAATCGCCTTTAGTTTTTCGCAGGTCACCAGCACGTCGTCGCTGACTTCGCCGTTCCACAACAACAGGTTCATGCCATACTTCACGGGCGTGCTTTCTTAGGAGTTTGTGATTACTCAAAACTTAAACGGGTTCCCGCCATCCGATGGCGTTAACAATTCTTGTCGGCGAGATTCAACCAGCTTGTCGGTTTCAGCTAGCCACCCAGTCAATTCGTCAGGCAACGCTGAAAGCCCCACACGTTTCATCACCTGATTGAGTCTCATCAACAGTAAATCGTAATCCAGATAGTCAAACAGAAATCTAATCTCGGCGTACTTCTCCACCACGCCTGCCAGCTTTTCAGTTGGCTTTCCGGTGATGGTGTTCACGCACCGCTGGATCACGTTCGCGTCCTGCGCGATGATGGAATCGTAGTACCGTTTTCCGATCGACGGATCGCGACGAAGCCAACCTGCATCGAGCAACATTTCGATAATGATGTGGCCGACAAACATCGGGCGAAAACCAGAATCACCCGGCAACCGATCGCGAAGCTGCACCGCCAATTCCAAATTGGTCGTCACAAAAGCCTCGCTGCCGTGGAACCAATGATCATCGTCAATGTGGCGAATGATCCCGTGGGCAACTTGCTGCAACTCATTGTCATCGCTATCCAGATGAACCTCGGCCATCTTTCGCCGAGCACGAATCTTGCGATCAACCACACTCAACCAGTCCGGAACCCCCGTACACATCGCCATCAAAGGCTGGTCTAAATAAGGAATCGCATGGCAGAGGAAATTCATAGCAGCAGCATAGCCGATCAAAGTCAGTTTGCTCACCAGCGTTCACAGGGCAACTCACTTTTTGAATCTGGGCAAGCTCTTGTGAGCCGCCGGCGGTAACGCCTCGGGCATTTCCATCAGCCCGATCGCGACAGCCCGAGGCCTTACGGCCAGCGGCTCACAAACGCAAATGGCTGCAAGCCTCGGTACCGATACAATGACAAAACCCTGCCTAACGTGGCTTACTCATCAGCAGTTTGTAACTGCCGCTGCCTAGGAAATCTTCTAGCCGTTCACGAAGCTCGGGTGTGATTCCGACACCTTGTTTAACGACTTTCATTTGAATCACATCGCCGTCGGTCATTTCTACGCTCAGCATTAGATCTTGCTTCCCCGGGTAGCCACGCAAGATTTCTCGAAGACCATGAACGGTTTCTGGCCCATGCTCTTTTTCGTCCAGCATGATTCGCATTCCGTGCGTGTAGCGGCCTTCCAGTTCCTCAAACAACGTCAGCTCGTCGATGATCAAGTTGGCTTCATCACCACCTCCACGCCGATCGACTTTTCCCTTTGCTAAAACGACCGCATCAGGTTGAATCTTGTCGCCGTGGTTGGCGAAACCTCTGGGCCAGGAAATGCACCGAATCGAACTCTGCATATCTTCCAAATCAAAGTTCGCGTACTTCGACGGTTGGCCCGGTTTGGGGTTCTTGGTATGAGCAACTTTGATGGAGCTGATCATCCCACCAAGGGTCACTTCGTCACGATCCTTGGCATCGGCAAGCCGGTCGATCGTGTGAGTGCGAAAGGTTGCAAGCTTCTTTTCAAATTCAGCAAGCGGATGACTGTCCAGGTAGTAACCAAGCACCTCTTTTTCAGCGATCAATTTTTCCCTGTCCGGCCACTCGTCCATTTCCGGCAGCGGCGTTGGGGCCGCGGATTCCTCTTCGGACTCTTCTTCATCAAATGCACCGAACAGACTCGTTTGGCCGCTCTTTTTGTCGGCTTGCACTGCCGCACCCGCCTGCACCGCACGCTCGATCACCGCCGCTAATTGGCTGCGGTGCGCACCAAAGCAATCCATCGCGCCGGCTTTGATCAGCGTTTCGATCGCACTCTTGTTGCACGCCGCTGGATCAACCCGTTCGCAGAAATCAAAGATGTCTTTGTAGGGACCATTCTTCTTGCGTTCTTCTTCAATCGCAACGCCCGTCGCACCACCGCAACCCTTGATCGCGGAAAGTGCAAAGAACACTTGCTTGCCTTCGACCGAAAAATCAAACGCACTTTTGTTAACGCACGGCGGCACGACTTCGATCTCCATCCGATCGCAGTCCTCCATGTGCTCAACGAGCGCATCTTTTCGCTTAAAGTTTCGACCCGAAATGTCGCTCGACAAAAGTGCCGCCATAAACTCAACCGGATAGTGAGCTTTCAAAAACGCCGTCTGATAAGCCACCAACGCATACGCGGTACTGTGCGAATTGTGAACAACCAATCCGCCTGCAACAAAGTTGTGATCTTTGTCAACTTCTAAATCGTAGACATCCTGTTTGCCCGCCGATTCAATCGAAACAACTTCGTCCCAAAACACATCACTGTCGGCATGCTGTGTTAGCGATTCTGATTCAAGATGTTTCCCTAATTTACGAATCGTCGACCGTTGGAAACCACGTTTTGCGGAGGGTGCAACGCGGCAGAACTCCTTCATACTGACGCCTGTTTCGCTCTCGAATTGACGCCATGTCAGGCCAGATTTAAGTCGAGATTCTTGTACCAGTTTCCTGACTTCTGCCGGAATCAGATCACCCGTTGTCAATCCAACGCCGCTCTCGACTCGATCGAGCGCCAGCTCGACGGCCTGTTCCTTGCCAACAATCTCAGGCCCAACTTGACGAAGGAATTGGCAGCGTGATTCATGCCCTATCAAGTGAACCGTGTAGCCGTCGCGAAGGCTCATATTTCCGAGGTGCGAATACTTGAACTCTTTTTTGGTCACTCGAGACGCGATTCCGATTCGCTGTAGCAGAAACTGGACGTCTTTAGCCAGCGCCGGTGATGACGTTGCATAGTACGACTGCTGACCTTGCTTTTCGACGTAACCGTCACCCGCCCACAGTCGGCCGAGCAATAAGGCTGTTTGATCAGGCGCAAGTCTACGGGATTCCTCAGGCAACGATTTTTCAGTGGCCGTTTTGCCGGTCAGCCCGAGTCGTTTTGCCCATTCAAATGCGCCGCATCGAAGTCCCTTGATCGCCTCGGCCGCCACCGCCGTTCCGACACCCGCGTGATCGAGCGCGTCAAGCCTCGTGTCTCGCCCGGTTGAAAGACAAACTTCCATTCGCCCGCCTTCGCGATGGTCCACTCTGGCTTTGGTTTGATCGAAGAGCTTTGCGTGATTCGCAAAGTCAGCGATCTGCGACTCATCGTTGGAATAAAAGTAGAGGCAAGATGGATGGCAAAGGTTGCCCTCGGCAATCAACCACCCCAGCGTTACCACTTCGTGATCTCGCCATTTAATTGGCTTCTCAATGTCGATCGTACGAGCGACAGCCACTCGGTCGCCAACGGCAATACCATCGATATCGGTCCAACCCCCAAAGGTTCGCAGTGGATGATTTCCCGTTGCCGTGATGGACCGTCCTGAACGGAGAGTAACCTTGAAGGTTTCTTTGACTCCATTCCAGACAACATCCAGTACACGACGTTGAACAAGTTTTTCGTTTTCGTCCAAAGCGTGAATTGTGAATTCTTTTTTGCGATGGAAAAGCTCCTCGACGGTCGTGGGGATTCCAGTCGTCGAATCGAGGATCTCTGTTTCGCCAACAACACATTTATTGAAGCCGTAACCGGCAAACTTGACGATCAAATTCCAAATGTCGTCGGCTTCTTTTTTGTCCAGCCCGTTTTCAATGCTGCCCGCAATAAAGGCTTCGTAGTTGGCGTCGATCAACGCTTGTTTCTTTTTACTGATCGCCTTAATGCAAGTGTACGCATTGGCCAGCGGAATCTTGCCCAAGCGGTTCAAAATCCGCATGACCTGTTCTTGGTAGACCATGATCGAATTGGTCTCTTCCAGAACCTCTTTCATCACCTCGTGTTTGTATTCGGGCTGCTGTCGCCCGTGCTTGATGTTGACGTAATCGTCGACCATCCCGCCTTCCAACGGGCCTGGCCGATACAACGCCGCGGTAGCGATAATGTCGTTGAACGTGTCAGGCTTCATTCGGCATAACAGGTCGCGAATTCCGCCTGATTCCAATTGGAAAACCCCCTTGGTTTCACCTCGTTGCAACAACGCATACGACGCCTTGTCATCGAGCGGCAATCGCTGCAAATCCAGGTCCTTGCCCGTCGTTTGCTTGATCAGTTTGACCGTTCGCGACAGGATCGTCAGGTTGCGAAGGCCCAAGAAATCCATCTTCAGCAAACCCGACGCTTCCACATCGTTCATTGCCCATTGGGTAATGACTTCTTGCTTGCCCGGCACCCGAGTCAGCGGCACATACTCGTCGAGCGGTTTGTCGCCAATCACGACAGCGGCCGCGTGCGTGCCAACGTTGCGAGCCAAGCCTTCGATTTTCATCGCCAGATCCAGCAATTCGCGGACCTCTGGATCGCCCTCATAAGTTTGCTTTAAGTCAGCACTCTTTTCGATCGCTTTGCTGATCGTAATCTTCAACTCATCAGGCACCATTTCGGTCACCTGATTGACGCGTCCAAGTGGAACGCCCAACGCACGCCCCACGTCTTTGATCGCGGCGCGGGCGGCCAACGTACCAAACGTTCCGATCTGGCAAACCATTTCGTTGCCGTACTTACGTTTAACGTAGTCAATCACTTCGATCCGACGTTCTTTTTCAAAGTCGATATCGATATCAGGTGGCTCGGTCCGCGATTCGTCCAGGAATCTCTCGAACAGCAAGTCGTACCGCAGCGGGCACACGTGCGACATGTACAACGCGTAACAAACAATCGCCCCCACGCCTGATCCCCGCGCGGTCGCGCTGATGCCGACTTCGCGAGCGTAGATGACAAAGTCCCAGACGATCAAGAAGTATGTCGGATAGCCCAGCTTTTCAATCACGCCAAGTTCGCGATTGAGCCGCGCAATCACCTCTTCACTCAGTTCCCCATCAATGATTCGTTCGTCGTCACCTTCGTACCGTTCCAGCAACCCTTTGATGCAGAGTTCTCGCAAGTATTCAAGCGGCGTTTTTTCGTCGGGACATTCAAACCCGGGAAAGAAATACTTATTGAATTCAATGTCGATGTGAACGGTGTCGGCGATCTCTTGGCTACGAGCACACGCGTCTTCCAACCCTGGAAACTTTTCATACATCTGATCCGGGCTGCGCAAGAAAAACTGATCGTTCTCCATCTTCATACGGTTGGAATCGGTACGGTAGCGCCCCGTGTTGATGCAAAGCATAATGTCTTGTGCTTCGGCGTCACTTTGATTGACATAGTGGCAATCACTGGTCGCAACCAAAGGAATTCCCATTCGCTTAGCCATATCGACGGCGTTTTCCAATTGCAAACGCTGGATCTCGACACCGTTGTTCATAATTTCGATGAAGTAACGATCCTCGAAAACATTGTGGAACCAACCCGCAATTTCACGAGCCTGTTTTTCAACGCCCTCGGTATCGAGTCCCTTCATCACGCAGCGGCTAAATTCGCTGCTGACGCATCCCGACAAACAGATGATTCCTTCGCTGTGTTTTTCCAGCAGTTCTTTATCGATACGAGGCTTAAAGTAAAAGCCTTCCAATGAAGCAGCCGACGCCATTTTGATCAGGTTCTTGTAACCGACGTGGTTCTGGGCAAGCAGCGTCAGGTGATAGCTGGCGTCTTTGCTGGATGACGCGCCGCCTTTGTCAAAACGCGATCCTGGTGCGATGTAGGCTTCGTAGCCAATGATCGGATTGATATCCTTGGCTTTCGCCTTGCGATAAAACTCCAGTGCACCGTGTAGGTTTCCGTGGTCGGTCAATGCCATCGCAGTCATACCGTGCTCCGACGCTCGGTTGACCAATTTGCCAATGTCGCCCGCGCCGTCCAGCAGCGAGTAATGCGAATGACAATGCAGGTGAGCAAACGGCCGCACCGTTTTGGGTGCATCAGTTTCAGGCAAATTATCGGTCACAGTCATATTCATTTGGCAACTCTATCTAGTCAGCAATTGTGGCCCCAATAAAGAATCTCGGGGCAAACATTCGGGCTATTTCTAGCGTACCCAACTGACCAACATGGGGCACAGTGGGGATGAAATTTGGCACGCCGACTAAAGACCTGTCCTGAAATAACTTCAAGAGATTCGATTCCCCCCAAATCCCAACCCGAACGCGTCAGCGAGGGATTTACGCGTCAAACAAGATCCCTCGCTTACGCGTTCGGGTTGGGAAATCGGGAAGCTATTCTGGGACTGTTCCAAAAGTAGGCCGTAGCGAGTGGAGCGAGTTACGGCAGGGCTTCAGTCGCGTACAGCTAATCATGGACTGACCCCTGGCGGCCCCAGCTACAAAAAAACCGAGAAGCTATTTCACGACAGTTCCCATCTGCGGGGATCGTTGCAAAAAAATGTCGTGCCTCGCTCCCTCGCCACGTCGTGTGGTTGCTGGAACACGTCGGGAACGTTGAATTCTGACAGGACGCTGGCGTTACAGCAAAGAAGAGATGCCCCAATCCGGCATCTGATTGAAGAACAGGAATGGTTCAAAAGTGCTGACTTGGGTCGCACTGATGGGGCATTACCAGGGCGACGAAGGCGAACCCTCTTTTCCAAGCCAGCGTTTCGAATCTTAGCGAGTTTGCGAACCTTTTCCATACCGAGTCCAAGGATTCGTCGAACTTCATCTTTTGGTGCGGATCGGAAGCTTTTCCACGGCTCTCCTTCGGATTTCAAGCCTGATTTGTTGCGACGCCACTGAGACATTTCAATGTGGTTTACAACAAAAAACTTCTGGGCCGAAGATCGTTTTCTAAGAAATGGTCACGAAATAACTTCCATGTTTGGAAATATCTGTCGCAGCATGGCCCGCCAGGCTAACGCTATGAAGTATGCCTATAACTGTTTAACCGCGTGGGCATCGCCCAACGCCGTGAAGGGTTTTATGCAGCCGTGTTGTTATCAATTCGCTGTAGCTTTTCGCGTTCTTCTTTCTCGATGGGGCGGACTTCGGGTGGTTTGATTTTCTTCTTCTTTTTCTCGGATACCT
>NZ_LWSK01000146.1 GCF_001642955.1 Rubripirellula obstinata
CTACGCCGCGAAACCGAGCCAGAGAATTGATGTGGGGCAGCCATCCGGGTGCTTGCGCACCCGGCAAGGTGCTGCCGGCCCTCCGGGCCTAACGCCCTGCAACTGATGCGCGTCCCGAGCGAAAGGCGACCATAAAAGTCGTACGTTCCTAATCCGTGTTTTACTGGACCAAAACTCTTCATGGCGTGGGCATCGCCTGGCCTAATGAAAATGTGTCGCTGTCAACTTGTTACGACCCTTGAAAGTAGGCCGCAGCAGGGCCCGCCAGGCTGGTGCGGTGAAGCATTTCCAACTTGTTAAACCGCTTTGACCAGACGTGTCACACCCCGCCGCGATACTACTTTTGTCGCCCAAGGGAATCGATTTTGATTCTCGGCGACAAGCGAGGATTCAAACAACTCTCTCACGCCACCTCAATCACGGAAGAACCAACCATGGCAAAGTTTTACGTCCAATGTGGAAGCATCGAAGTCATCATCACCGCCGACTCGGTCGAACAAGCGGCATTGTCAGCACTGGATCGCAGCCTGCAACAACACCTCTGGATCTACGACGACGAAGGCCTTAGCCAAGAAGATCGTCGGCTGCACTTGATGCTGGAAGCGTTGCTGCACTTATCGCCGACGATCAAAATTAGCGAGCAAGGTTTCGATCGCAACGACGCTTTCCAAATCGGAACGCCTGAAACGGTCGAACACTGGCATCAGTTGATGGTTGGCATGAACCGATTATTCGTCGCCGCTGGTTTAGCACCACGCCCGATGGCATCGATCGCCGGTGCGAAACCCACGCCTAACGTCAGCCCTAGAATGCCTCGCTGATGCGAATGCAGGACGAGGTTCAGCATTGTTGAATGCTTATTGTTTCGACAAACAGTACAAACGACTGTCGCTGCGAATAAAAATCTCTCCCTCGCTAACCGCAGGCGTTCCGCCGAATCCCTTGTCACCAGTAAACCGACTGGTGGCAACCAGCGTTGGTTTTGGCGTTGCCGAAATCACGTAAACGGTTCCTGATCGCGTCGTCAAGTAAAGGTTTTGTCCGATCAAAACTGGCGAAGCATAATCCATGTTGAACATGCCTGGCCTTGGACTGCCCGGCATCCGATCGTCCGCCGATTTGGTTTCTTTGGGTAGTCGTAATTGACTGACTTTGGATCCGTCTGTCGCATCGTAAACCGTTAAAATTCCGTCGCCATGAGTATAGAGATGACCTTCATGCAAGACCGGGGTTCCAAAGCGACCTGGGACTTTGGCGTCCCATAAAACATGAGTATCGTTTACATCACCTTTGCCGCCGGTGCGAACCGCAACCGCGTCGCCGCCTCGTCCGCCGGTCGCGTAAACGATCCCATCGACCGCCATCACGGACGCGGCCGTGCTGGAATCGGTGGTGCCTCTTGAATGCCAGATCAGTTTTCCTGTTTCAGGATTCATCGCCCAAACTTCACCGGGCACATTGATGATCAATTCATCGCGTCCGTCTTCTGATCGAACAATCACAGGCGTGCTCCAGGTGCTCTCGAAATCGCCTGCGGCTTGTTTCCAGACTTCTTCGCCGCTGTTTTTGTCCAAAGCCACCATCGCTGTGTCTTCTTCGGACGCTGTCACAATCAACAGATTTTTGTACAGAATCGGACTCGACGATGATCCCCATCTTTTGTCCCCGGATCCTGTGCCGACACTCTTACGCCAAAGTTGATTGCCATCGAGGTCGTATGCGATCACGCCCGACTTTCCAAGAAACACATAGACGTTTTCTCCGTCGCTCGCAGGCGTGTGGCTGGCGTAACCGTGCGCCGGAACACCGATTCCCTCGTAAGGATCTTCGGGTTGGACTGCTTCAATTGTTTTTTGCCAAAGAACGTCGCCCGTCGATTTTTCAGCGCAAACGATATGCCGAACAAGGTCAGTGATCGATTCGTTGTCGCCGCCCATTCCGTAACCCGAATAACAAGTCACGATGACTTTGTCGCCGACAACAATGGGACTGGAAACACCTTTGCCAGGCAGATCAACGGACCACTTCACGTTGGTTGGCTGGTCGTCGTCAACGGTCCACTGAGTCGGCGTACGCTGGTTCGCCTCAGCTTTCAAAACCCCGGCTGGCCCCAAAAAACGTGACCAATCCTCCGCCAGGGCAGTGGACGTCAACAAAAGCATCGCGGGCCACACGAAGCAGCAAGTCATTTTGGTCATCATTTTGGAATACCCAGTAGGTCCAGTAGGTTTAGAGATCTCGTCGAAGTTCCACATCATCTTAGCGAAATTGATGTAGGCCGGAACAAGCTTTGCGCAGTTCCGGCAATCAAGCGCGGTACCGCTGGACTGGGTGCAGGCAAGCAAGTCGGCCTACCAGCAGGCTGCTGGTTGGGCGGCCCCCCCATCGCCGTGAAGGGTTTCTGGACTGTTTAACCGCGTGGGCATCGCCCCGCGCGTCGCGCGGCCCCACAGTGCGCGGGGTGAGTCCACGGCGGGGGGCCGCCATGCTACTTTTCGTCCCGCGTGGACGCGCGGGGCGATGCCCACGCGGTTAAACGATTTGGTTTCTGACGCTTTGGCAGTCAGGCGGCAGATCCAAGCGGTCACACGATCACGGAATCCGCGCCGCAGAACTGAACGCACGACGCAGTCGCTTTGAACACACGCGTCTTCATCTAGGCAGCTTTCATGGCCAAAAGACTTCGAGAAAACGAGTTTCACAAGTTTGGCACGGTGTTGGCGTAGGTAGGGAATCAGCGAGAGGGCTGACCTCTTGAATCCCCCGCAGAAGCACTGAGGACCAAATCATGAATCGTATCGTAACAACCTTTGCCCTGATCGCTATCTCCGCTGTCTTGACTAGTAATGCTGCATCGGCACAGTGGTTTGGCTCCAATCACTGGACTGATCGTTCCCATCGCTCTTTTCACTCGGGTGCTCACCCGTCCAACGATTGGGCTCGCCGAGCTAATCGTCCATTAATTAACCCGCCTATCGTTAACCGGCCTATCGTTCATCAGCCCGTGGTGCATGTACCGGACTTGTTGCTGCTGGACAGCTATGCGGATCGCCTGGTCACCGTTGCGGTCCACCTGCACGACGACGCCTATGCACTGTCGCCAGGCTATTTCCATTCCGCCGCCATTGAACGGTATGTATTTCAGATTGAACGGTTGCAGGTTCACATGCACGATGTGCTTCATCAAGCCGCATCGAATCGGATCACCAGCGCCGTCTGCTTGAACCATATCCGAAGCGATGTTCGACAAGTCGCTTCACTCGCACGTCGTTTAGACGCCGAACTGAGTCACCAAAAACGTGATGGAGTTTGCCCCGCAGACTACCGCTTGATTCTGCACATGCGACAGGTCCTTGCATCGGAGCTAAATCCGTTGCTTGGATTGATGAATGCTGAACTGACGGGGCACAGACACCACACCGTTCCTATTCGTACTCGTCAAATCAGTCGTCGGCCAAGCTTTTCGTTTGGCTGGGGCTTTTAGTCTCATCGTCAAACGACTGGCCTAGAATCCATCCTTCAAGGTTTCGGATTGCTTCGTCATCTGGATGGGCCAACAAATCACGACCGCTCGCAACCATGCGGGCGATCGCTAGTGCGGTGACGAACATGTCGAACTCATCCTCGCTGGATGCGGCATGAATCCAAGTCTCCGTCTTCGCCATCGACCGCGTGTCGGGATCGGCCGACAGACGGTTTAGCGAAGTCGCGACGGCCAACGCATTGCGCTTGCTGACGTTACCGCCAAACACCATTCGCTGACACAGAGCCGGATAACACTCGGCGAAGATCACGGACGCTGATTGCGTGTCTTCCATTGGCCAAACAGCGGTCTGGCCCGGATAAGCCGCTCGGATTGGCATCATCACGTCCCACCAAAACTGCAGCGCTGACTTTCCGACCTGCTTGGGGCCGTGATCAACGCAGTAGATGCTTTCCGCCTTGGCCGCCAGATCGCATTGGCGTTTCCCATCCCAGCCGCCGCGTTGGTCGCCCTTCCCAAGGCTGACAAACGGTTGGTCAGGGCTGCGATTGGCGACACCTTTGGCGATCATCGATTCTCGCCACGCGTTGTCGCGGCATCGATCGGCGATACCGTCTAGCCAACCCAGGAAGGTTGGCGGATCAGAACTGGCGTAAACATCGGAGGGTTCGACTGGAATGCCGATGGGCAAATCAGCGGCGATCAGGATGGCTTCGTCATCACCTAGCCCATCGATCGCGTCAACAAAAACATTCAGCGCGTTTTGCCCCGCGACCACTGGCACGCGGCTGATTTGGTTGGTCGCAACGGACCATTGGTAAATGGGCCGTTTCAGTTCAGCCGTTTTGCGGTTCTTATCACCGCTGCCATCGATCGCGAAAACCTTGGTTAGTTTCATCGGGTGGTTGTTTACCGCAATGTAAACAGGATCCGCTCGTTACCGCGACGAACGATCACCCGAATGGGCTGACCTGCCTTGGCAGCTTCGCTGATGATCGCACCGAATTGCTCGGGGGATTGCAAGGTGATGTTGGCGACAGTTTCGATGACATCGCCGACTTCCAATTGCATTCGATCCGCGATGCCGCCATCTTCGATGCTGGTCACGATCAATCCGCTGGTCAAACCGTCGTATCCGTATCGCTTGGCGGTTTCGGGGCTGACAGCAACCAGCCCAGCACCCAGCGAAACGCCGGGATTGAACATCGCCATCGCTTCCTCGGTACGCTCTTTCAATTTCACTTCGACACGGATGACCTTGCCGCTTCGATTCACATCCAAAGCAATCTGCGAACCGGGCGGACGGCTGGCGATGTAATTGCGAAGCTGTGTTCCGCCGATCACTCGCTTGCCATCCATCGTCACCACAACATCACCGGGTTGCAAACCGGCCAGAGCGGCTGGTTGGCCATCAAGTAGCCCACCGATCAGGCCGCCGCGATTGACTTTCAAATCATATTGCTGAACCGATTGCGGCGTCACATCAACGACCGACGCACCTAAGAACCCGCGTCGAACTTGCCCCGTGGCAATGATGGATTCCAGCACGGGTTTCGCCATTGAAACGGGGATCGCGAACCCAATGCCGGCACTGGTACCGCTGCGCGAAACGATGGCGGTATTGATACCAACCAATTCGCCGCGAAGATTGACCAGCGGGCCGCCCGAATTGCCCGGGTTGATTGCTGCATCGGTTTGCAAGAAGTCTTCAAAACCATCGCCACCGTTCACGATTCCCTGGACGCGGTTTTTACCGCTGATAATTCCCGCGGTGACGGTTTGGTCCAGATTGAAGGGGCTGCCGATGGCCAAAACCCAGTCGCCGACACGGATGTCATCGCTGCTGCCAAACGCGGCCGGCCGAAGCCCGGTGGCATCAACTTTCAGGACCGCTAAATCGGTTTGCGGATCCAGGCCGACAATTTCCGCTGATAAAATCCGGCCGTCCTCTAGTTCAACTTTGACTTCGTCGCTGTCTTCGACCACATGATTGTTGGTCAGAATGTATCCGTCGGCACGCACGATCACACCGCTGCCCGAACCGGTTGCTTCTTGTTGGCGTCCGCGTTGGCGACGACGGCCAAAGAAATCTTCGACCGTCGGTTGCACATCGCGTACTGATTTCGTTTCCACCGCGACCACGCTGGACCGCATCGATTGGGCAACTTGCCGGAACGCCGCGGAGAGGTCCATCGCGGCGGCCAGGGGCGCGGGCTGGATGTTGGCCGGGTTTGCTGAGGCGGCGGCTGGGCTGCCATACACCCCAGCGTCTTGCGCATCGGCCTGTTGTATCTTGCCGTTGGTAACCAAAAACAGTCCTGCCAATGCTGCCAAGCAACCCATTGCCGCGACCAGCCAACGTCTCATATTTTGATGCATCATTTTTTTAAACTCTTAATCGATTGAGTAAGGTTTCCGCATTTGATCGATCGGAACGATGGTGATTGCTACGCAGTTATTGAGCCAACGGGTCTGTCACAGACCGCCAAAGTTGCCCATCTTTGCGATTCGCGATCGAAATCCTGCTATCGGAGTCTGCCATGTGGGCAGTTTTGATTCAAACCACCATGACAACGCAAACCGCAGGCCAATTGTTCGATCGCGTGCCGGACTGGACTCCCCGACACTGCTATCAATCTGGTACGATTTGATTGCATTGATATCATGGCGGAAGGATTTTCGATCGGTGCTTCATGGCTCGATCGATGGACGTTTTTAAAAGCAATTTAGTCAGCAAAGTGAAGGAATCGAATGCGCGACACAATGACAGTCGTCCTGGCCGGCGGACGCGGGTCGCGGCTAGAGCCGTTGACGCGTGACCGAGCCAAACCTGCGGTCCCGTTCGGTGGGCTCTACCGCATCATCGACTTCGTGCTGAGCAATTGCCTGAACAGCGGCATGCGGAAAGTGCTGCTGTTGACCCAGTACAAGGCTCAATCGCTGGACCGCCACATTCACTTAGCGTGGGGAACTTATTTCTGTCGCGAGCTTGGCGAATTTATCGATGTCGTGCCGCCTCAACAACGATTCGACGATAGCTGGTACCAGGGCACCGCCGACGCCGTCTATCAAAATATCTACGCGATTGAACGCGAACAGCCACGCGATGTTGTCATCCTGGGTGGCGATCACATCTACAAAATGAACTACGGCCCGATGGTCGAATTTCATCGCAAGATGGACGCGGACATCACCGTCGGGGCGCTGCGGGTCAGCCGCGATGAAGCCAAGGAATTTGGCGTCATTCAATCTGACTTGGATCATCGCATTGTCGGCTTTGAAGAAAAACCAGACCAACCGACGACGTTGCCAGAAGATCCCGACGTGGCACTGGCATCGATGGGCATCTACGTTTTCAACGCTCGGTTTCTGTACGAGAAACTTTGCGACGATGCGACCGATCCTGACAGCGATCACGATTTCGGCAAGAACATCATTCCAGCAGCGATCAAAGACCATCGCGTTTTTGCATTCCCGTTCACTGACGAAAATCGCAAACGAGAAGCCTATTGGCGTGACGTTGGAACAATCGATGCTTATTTCGAGGCAACGATGGATCTAATCGGCGTCGATCCGCAATTGAATCTGTATGACGAACAGTGGCCGATCCGAGCCTACCAGCCGATGTTGCCACCGCCCAAGTTTGTCTTTGGCAGCGAAGGTGGTCCGGCGATTCGTCGTGGTGAAGCGTTGGATTCGATTGTCTGCCAAGGTGCGATCGTTAGCGGCGGTCAGGTCCACCGCAGCGTGCTGGGCCCCAACGTTCGCATCAATAGTTATGCGTCGGTGGAAGATTGCATTTTGTTTGACGGCGTCGAGGTCGGGCGAAGTTGTCGGTTGCGAAGAGTGATCGTCGACAAAGGCGTCAAGATCCCCGCCGAAACCGATATCGGTATCGATCCGCAACAGGATGCCGCACGCGGGTTCACGGTCACCGATAGCGGATTGGTTGTGATCGCTCGCGGTGACGAACTGTGTGTCACTGGTGACAACGTGACGGTGGTTCGATGATGATGATGATGATCGCCAACGTTGCTTTGGTGGGCAGTCTTGCTCTGTTTGGCAGCATTGCATTTGCTGTTTTGCTGCTGTGTGGTGGTATCGTTCTGGGAATAAAGATCGGCCGAAAGAGGTCGCAAGCCAGTGGCGAAATCCTTAGCGAAAATGACCGCGAAAACATGCTGCAATTGTTGCAGCAGTTGGGTTCGTGGGCGCATGAGTATTCGGGCAATGTATCGAACTACCAGGCCGAACTGGGAAAGCTAAGCGATGCGTTTGAGTCAAAGAGTAAACGTGCGGGCGCGACTCCGGCCGATAGCCAAGTCATGTTGCTGCTGGGGCAGATCATGAAGAGCAACGAAGCGTTGCAGAATCGTTTGGATGTTGCCGAGCGGCAGCTCGATAAGCAGACCCAACAAATCGAATGCTATTTGACCGAAGCTCGAACCGATGGTTTGACCGGTCTCTACAACCGACGTGCCTTTGACAAACGACTCGATGAAGTCTTTGCTGAATACAAAAATGGTGGTCGTTCGTTTGTGTTGGTTCTGGTGGACATCGATAAATTCAAAACCATCAACGACAATTACGGCCACCAAGCTGGCGACCAGGTGCTTCAGCAATTGGCGGCAGCACTGCGGTCTCAGTTAAGCGGAGCCAAGATGGTCGCGAGGTTTGGTGGTGAAGAGTTTGCCGCCATCATGGACGGGCCACTGCAGATTGCAGCGAAGCGAATGGACGAGGTCCGTCGGGTTATCGCCAAAGAGCGAATGGATGCGGGTGATGCTTCCTTGCAAGTCACGATCAGCGTCGGCGTTAGCGAACCGCGTGAAGACCTGGTCGCCAGCCCGATTGTCCGTCGCGCCGACGAAGCCTTGTACGCGGCGAAAAATATCGGCCGCAATCGTGTGTACTATCATGACGGCAAGGCACCGAGTCTGGTCGGGGCAGCCGAAATCGCAAAGTAGTCTCGATTGGCATCGCTTAGAAGGCTTCGCTTGGTAGGCTCCGTTTAGAAACATCAAACTGAAAATCCCCCCGCCGCCCCAACTTGCTTCGACATCATGACCAAACCTCAAACGACGCCCTACCAGATTGACACGATGCCGCCCGGCATTCCCTACATCATTGGCAACGAAGCAGCCGAACGGTTTAGCTTTTACGGGATGCGGGCAATCTTGACGGTGTTCATGACGCAGTACTTGCTTGACGCAACGGGTGCGCTGGACACGATGGGCGAAGAAGACGCAAAGTTTTGGGGCCATACATTCATCATGGTCGCGTACTTCACGCCGCTACTGGGGGCATTGGTTGCCGATTGGTTGTTTGGAAAGTATCGAACGATTTTGTGGCTGTCACTGCTTTACTGTGCCGGTCACTTCACATTGGCAATCAACGAGACGCGGGTCGGATTGGCGATTGGGCTAAGCCTGATTGCGTTTGGGACCGGTGCAATCAAACCCTGCGTCTCCGCTCACGTCGGCGACCAATTCGGCAGCAAGAATGCTCACCTGTTGGAAAAAGTCTTCGGGTGGTTCTATGTCGCAATCAACTTAGGCTCATTCATCTCAACGCTGCTAACGCCATGGCTGCTGGAGGCATACGGTTCCAAAGTCGCCTTCGGCATCCCGGGCATCCTGATGGCAATCGCCACGTTTGTTTTCTGGTTGGGCCGAAACAAATTTGTTCACATTCCTCCACGCGGTTCGGTGGTCTTCAAAGAAGCCTTTACGGGAATCGGGCTAAAGGTGATCTTGAAATTAGCACCTGTTTATTTGCTGGTTGCTGTTTTCTGGAGTCTGTTTGACCAGACGGCAACGAGTTGGGTGTTGCAGGCCGAGCAGATGGACCGCACCGTGTTTGGCTATGAATTGCTTTCCAGCCAAATCCAAGCTGCCAACCCGTTTATGATTTTGCTGTTCGTTCCTCTGTTTAGCTACTTCGTTTATCCCACGATCAGCAAAGTCTTCCCGTTGACACCGCTGCGGAAAGTCAGCATTGGAATGTTCCTGTCGGTGTCGGCGTTCTCATTAATCGCAGTCGCCGAATCGAAAATCCAAGCAGGTGAAACCACCAGCATTACCTGGCAAGTCGCAGCCTACGCTCTGATCACGATGGCGGAGGTAATGGTGTCGATCACGTGCTTGGAATTCAGTTACACTCAAGCGCCCAACAGCATGAAGAGCATCATCATGAGCCTTTACATGTTGTCAGTTTCGCTGGGCAATTTTATTGCGGCCGGCGTCAATGCGGTAATTTCAAATCCCGACGGCACATCCAAGTTACCCGGTGCGATGTACTATTGGTTCTTCAGCGGACTGATGTTGGCCGCTGCGTTCGCGTTTATTTTCGTCGCCTACTTCTATCGCGAACAAACCTACATCCAGGATAGCGATGCCGAAAACGAAGTCATCGCCGAAGGCACTCAGGTGTAGGCGTCTAGAACTGTCCCGAAACAACATCCCGGTCTCCCCGTAGCAAGGTCCGCTAGGGTTCAGTCGAGCTTGTTCCGAGCGTGGACTGAACCCTGGCGGGCCCAGCTACGAAAAGTTTCGCCAAATACGGAACTGTCCTATCGGGACAGTTCCATATTTGCTGAACCGAGCCTGGCTACGGTGATTCCGCATTCATTGCTCCACTGAACCTTGGCGGGATCAGTTACGATGGTGAGGACACAACGCAACGCCCAGAAGAACCTCCCTGAAGAACATCCCAGAAGATCAGCCCTGAAGATCATTGAAGATGAACCACGACAAAGACGCACGATTGATCGGAATGCTGCGCCGAGTCGTTCGGGATTGCGGCAAACTGTACGCCACCAGTGCAAAGCTGATGGTCCGTCGCTATCCCACCGAGATCGAAGGGTTGCCGCAGCGTTTTGCCGAGTTGATGGATGATTTGCATCGCGGTTTGATCATCAAAATTTACGTGACCATCGTTCGTGCCGACGATCGCTGGACCGCGCCAGAAAAACGGGTTGCCGCTGCGATCATCGAACATCTTTGGGATCAGAAACTCACAGGCAATGATCTGCGTGAGGCCGCAACGGGGCTGTTTGAACAAGCCGACGCGTTGGATTGGGAATCGTTGGTCGCACCGTTCGTGCGATACAAACCGCTTGTCGGCAGCAAGGCACAAGTTGAAACGGTCGTGCTGCGTCTGGCAAATTTGGTCGCAAAGTGTGATGGCCAAACAATGCCCGAAGAACAAATGGCACTGCACGCGCTGCAAAAAGAAATTGACGCAGCGTTGCACCCCGCGACGCCTGAAAAAACACTCGCACCTCTGACTCGCGGCAAACATGCGACGGCCGCTGATCGCGAGCAACAGCATGCCGAATCGGAATCACGCAGTAAACATGATGCCGATCAAACCGAAGCAATGTCGGAAACCGATCGCACAAAAAGGCTTGCTGCTGCGATCAAAGAACTGGATGAACTGATCGGTTTGGATCAGGTCAAACGGCAGGTCAAAAGCTACACCAATTTTTTGAAGCTACAAAATGAACGGCGAGAAAAGGGCCTGTCCACGATGCCAATCAGCCTGCACATGGCTTTTGTCGGCAACCCGGGAACCGGCAAAACAACGGTGGCTCGAATCATCGGACAAATCCTTGGCGCGATGGGAACGCTGAAAACCGGCCACGTGGTTGAAACCGACCGCAGCGGATTGGTCGCCGAGTACGCCGGCCAAACCGCGACCAAAACAAACGAGCTCTGTGATTCGGCGATGGGCGGCGTATTGTTTATCGACGAAGCGTATAGCTTGATCGATTCGTCGGGCGATGATGCCTACGGACGCGAAGCGATTCAAGCGTTGCTAAAGCGAATGGAAGACGACCGCGACCAAGTTGCCGTGATCCTGGCCGGGTACAGCGACGAAATGAAAAACCTGATCCAATCCAACCCCGGGTTGTCTTCGCGCATCAACACGAACATTGAATTTGGCGACTACGACCCGGCTGATCTTGGCCGCATCTTCGAGATGATGTGTCGGCAAAACGATTACGAACTGCCCGCCGCTGCCAGGCATCGCCTGTTATTGGGCTTTCACCATTTGTATCAGAAACGCGATCGACATTTTGGAAACGGTCGATTGGTACGAAACGCGTTCGAGGATAGCGTCCGACGGTTGGCCGATCGAATTGCCGGCGTGCTTGAATTGAGCGAAGAGTTGTTAACGCAGTTGACGGTCCGCGATATCAGTGTGCCAGGAATATCCGATGATGAACTGGACCGAATGCGAAATGCACCGCACAAGTTAAGGATGCAGTGCAAAGGTTGCGCTCGCCGAATTCGGGTGCAACCTGAATCACTGGGCGTGATGGTTCGTTGCGGTAAGTGCAACGAAGTTCAGTCAGCGGACTGGGCGTTGGTTTCCGAGACTTAGGTTCGCGAACGCTGTGGGCGAACACGACGAAGTAGGCCTGAATTTAAGGGTAAAACTCGCCACAGGTTGGTCTGTGGCTGTTTTAAAACGTAGCTGATCCCGCCAGGGTTCAGTCCGCGACCGGATTAAGGACCGTTGGAACAGTTAGTGGCGGGAGAATTGTTAGCGAAAGTCGCCAAGACTTTCGGTTTGTCGAGTTGCCGAAACTCTTGGCGAGTTTCGCTACGCCACTGATTGTGGCGGGAGAATTGGTAGCGAAAGTCGCCAAGACTTTCGGTTTGTCGAGTTGCCGAAACTCTTGGCGAGTTTCGCTACGCCACTGATTGTGGCGGGAGAATTGGTAGCGAAAGTCGCCAAGACTTTCGGTTTGTCGAGTTGC
>NZ_LWSK01000147.1 GCF_001642955.1 Rubripirellula obstinata
TCCGGGGCAAGCCCGGCGGAAGCACTCAACGTCGCGGTGAGAATGAAACCTGCGCAAACGAGAACTGATGCAATCCCAAAGATTTAGCGGTCCAGGCGATGCCCACGCGGTTAAACAATTTAGAAACTCTTCACGGCGCGGGGCATCGCCCACGCGGTTAAACGGCATTGGCGACTACTCGGTTCCGATGCCGGCTTTCTTGCGTAGCTCTTTCAGGTAAGGCTGCATACGTTTTTGCTGGCGTGGATCTGAAAGTTTGATCGCTGTTTCCTGCGAAGCTGCGGCTTTCTTGAAGTCGCCTGTTACATCGAACAGGTTCGCGAGCGTGTTGTGATAATAGGGTAACGCTTCCTTGGTGGCATCTTCAGGTCCGATAGCCTGGATCACTGCGATCGCTTGTTTCCCCAACGGACCAAGTTCGCCGCCCATCTCGCTGACGCCACACAGTTCATTGCCCAACTGCAAGATGCCCGACAAGTTTTTCTCTGCAAGCATCATCTTAAATTGAAGCCCGAAGTACTCTTTTGTTTCGGAATCCACCGTTCCCGAAACGAGCTTCAACATGTGCTTGACGCTATCCCAATAACCGCTTTGTTGCTGATCAGGTGCGTCTTTGACACGATCGGCCGCGAAAGCGATGGCTTCTTTGTACTTTCCCGTCTCCTGAAGGCGGGCGAGCGTTTCAAGATTCTTTTTCAGCGTTTCCGCCGCCTTGTTTTCCTCGGCGACCTTTTTCTTGTACGCGGCTAAGTCCCAACTTCCATCAACGATTTTTTCCAACGGTTCCTCCATATCGAACGGGCTGCCGATCCATTCAATGTCACCTTTTTTACCAACAACGAACGCTGTGGGGATAAAGTTAATTCCGGCCGCCGCCATGTAATCCTGGAACGTGGACGTGTCGGGATCCGAGACCAGTGAATAGGCCGATGTGACTTCGCCAAACGTTTTCCCAGGCTCGCTGCTGGGTAACTTCAGCATGGCTTTGATCGGAGCTGGTTCTTCAGGCGAAATGCCAATGATGCGAACGTTTTGTTTGCGATACCTGTTTTGCAGTTCGGCCAGCTTCGGCATTCCTGCACGACATGCGCCGCAATTGGTTTCCCAAAACTCAATCACATAAACGCTGCCATCTTTGAACTTGGTCACCGGCTTGAAATAACCGTTGCCGTCCTGCAACCAGTGCTCAATATCCAACTGGGGTGCTTTGTCGCCAACCGTCAATTCTTGATCAGCCACGGCGACACTTTCGGCAGCAACAGCATCGCCCGAACCAGGAACATTAAGGCAAAGTAACGTGGCGAAAGCGATAAACGCGATCGATAGGAATGAGCGTTGAGTCATGAATTCAAATGTGAAAGCGGTGAATGCTTCGTGAGCACGGATGGGTGGAAAGCTAAGAACGCAGTTTAGGCAGCGGCCATCGGTTTGCCTAGCGATTCTTAGCTTTAGAATCGCGATCAATGTGATCTCCCCGCCAAACTGGAACCCAACGAAAGAGAGCTCGATTCCTCAGCCCGTCCACAGAATCTCGCCGACTCCGCCCGCTGCCGCATCGCCTCGGCTAGTTACGCAATTCCCCGCTGCCATCTCCGCGAGCATCCGATCTAACTTTTGATCGCCAACCGGTTCGATTAGCCGAATCCAGCGTCCAGAGCCGGGAATGGGGCCAGAGAACCGATTTGCAGCAAGCACAGGCTGCGTTGCCAGCAGCAATGAACCGCGACGCATGCCGTAGCCGACGTGGTTGGCAGCCTTTCCGGCAGCGTTTCCGGCGACGTTTCCGGCAACGTTTCCGGCGACGCAGATGGTGCCCGCGATCATGTGAGCGGCCAAGAAATCACCAGCGTCTTGGGCGATGAATATCTCGCCACGCCGCATTCGGTATCCGGCTTGTTTGCCTGCGTTGCCCCGCACCAGAACTCGGCCGCCCGACATTCCGGCTCGGCAACCTTCCATCGCTCCGCCCAAATAGTCGCCAACGTTCCCATCAATTTCGATGGTGCCGCTGTGATGGTTCGCGGCTAGATGGTGAAAGTTTGATAGGTCGCCTCGCAGGACCATTGATCGGCTAACCGAGGATCCAACGGCAACATCGAACAATTCTCCGATGCAATCCTCAGTTTCGCTATCGAGCGATAACTTGCTGATTTCCAGTTCCGACTTACCGATGATTCTGGAAAGGCATAATCCTGAACCGTCGATCGAATTTCCACCGACATTTTCTCTAAGCGTTAGCGTGACGCAGTGCTTCACGACATCACCTCATGTAAGTGAAAATGATGCCGCCCTAATTTGCCACCGTAATTCCCAGCCGTCACGCGAAGCAAACCGCTTTCGCCTGCTGCCTGACAAGCCGCCGAGATGCCGATCTTCATCGCGTGTGCAATCGGTTGCGCCGACAATCCGTCAATCACAATCTCCATCGCGCAGTTTTCGCCTGCGTGCAACTTCGTCGGAACAAGTTCGCGAAGCACTGGACAATAGGCTTCGTTGGTTGACGCAAACATACCAGCGTACTTCGACCCAACCTTGGACCCGCTTCTTGCTGTCCCGCCAGGAAACGGAGTAATCATGCCGGGCAAATTTCTCATCGCATCAACGGCGGCGCGACAGGCGACGGACACCGCGTCAATGTCGCGACCGAGCAAGATGAAATTGCCGCCTCCCACACCAGAGACCCTGGCGACATCGTGTTGGCAAATGAATTCCCCGTCCATGACTGGGATTCGCCAGTAGCGGGCGTCGCCATCGCGAGTGTTGACGACTTTGCTGATTTGATGGCCGTCGCCAAAGTAACGCAGCGACTTGCCCATCGGAATTCGTTTCGCAGACGCCTTCGCTTCGGCATTTGAATCATCGGCCGACTCGTGTGATCCGGCAAAAACGGCGGTCGTCGGGCAGGTCAGAACGCATTGCCCAAGCCGAAGCGGAATTTGCTTTTCCAATTCGCTGCCCGAAACCGCAAACGCTAACACGGAAACGCCCGGTCGTCCGTCGGGCGTTTGCTCGGGTGCAAGATTCTGCTCGACCGCGATCTCAATGCCACAACCGACCACGCTGGTGCCGAAACCCGTCATCGACATGGCGGCTTGATCCACCCAGTAGCGATCGTGCCCCGTGATGATGATTCGCGTCGCCTTCATGTCGAAAGCCTCCGCGAACTCGGCCTCAATTTTGACACCGTTGATCCGCAAATCAGTGCTGTTGCCTCGGCTGTTCATCGCTGTCTTTCCTTGATGTCAGTCGCAACCACTTCGCTGCCCAGCACGTTTCGCATTTCATCATCACTGATCCATAACCGCTGCATCGCAAAAGTGGATCGAGATTCGTAACGGCTTTCCAATTTTTGAACCGACGTTGGATCGAAGGAAACGTTCGCTGCCAAGGTTGATGAAGGAATCGGGTTATCCGGGATCGTGCTGCCGGTTGGATCTCGCACGACGTTACCGCCCTTGATCACGTAATCGGGAGTAGCAAACATCGCGTCCAGGTTTTTGCCATCGGGATAGATCACCACGTCCGCGATCGCACCGTGGCTGAGGTGCCCGCGATCGGAAAGCCCCAGGATTTTGGCCGGCGCGGAACGAGTCATCGTGGCGATCTCACTGAGCGAATACTCGCGATCGATTCCGCCCAACGAACAACTCGATTGAGCTTCCGAGTTGATTTCGGCTAACGCGGTTTCGCGGAAGGATCGATCACCCAGCAAACGAATCAGGTGCGGGTACGATGTAAACGGAGCTCCGTTGGGGTGATCGGTCGTCAAGAAGACTCGTGACGGATCGTCGATCATCAGGAACAATTCCAAGCCGATCGCCCACTGCAATGAATGCACAAATTGACGCTTGCGATACCGAAACGGAACTACGCCGCAACCGGCTTCGCATTCGACATCGACCAACACCGACTTGCGAGGCTTGGCGTGGCGGAAATGGTCGTGCTGGTGCATCGTATCGGCACTGATCGTGACCGTTTGGCCAAACATAATTTGCCCAACATCGATCGTCACGTTGGGATGCCTGCGAATCGCATCGGCAAGCTGTGCTGCGCCGGATACCATCGCCGATTCGTGATCTTGGTCGCCTTTGGCGTAGCAATGAAACTGCGCATGAGTCAAATGGATGGGCAAACCGTTGGCGGCTCGGATCGTGGCCAGCGTGGTGTCGATATTGCCCGGCACACCAAGATTGCTGCAATGCACATGAAGCGGGTGGACCAATCCGATCTCGGAAACGCTACGGCACAGCACTTCGATCACCTTCGCCGCCGTGCATCCGTACTTTGGATGCGGTGTATCGAGGTCAAAATTTCTAACGCCGTATTTGAACGCACTGATGCCACCCGGGTTGACCACTTTGACCGCGATGCTGCGAGTCGCCCGCACCATCCACGCGACGTAGTCGTTGATCAATTCGGGTGGCTGATTGCTGCCGATCATTTCCAGCAAGACTTCGTCGTTTCCAAGCAGGCAATAGCCGCCGGTATCGATGCCGGTGACGGCGGCCATTTCCGCATGAGCCGACCGAGCGTTGCAAGGAATCACGGCGGGCTCGAAGCAAGTCGTGTAGCCCATGTTCAAATACAGATCGGCCGTCTGACTGGCCGTCGGCAAGAACTTATCGACCGACCGATGGTCCGCCATCAACATGCGAGCCAACGAAACTTTGCCGCCGCCGATGTGCGTGTGCAGATCAATGCCGCCGGCCATCACAACGCAACCCGATGCATCGATCACTTTTTCAGGAACAAACGATTCTGCCGAACCATCCACAATCCGGTCACCAGCGATCGCTACATCGGCCAACTGGTCGATGCCGGAATCGGGATCGACGACGCGGCCACCGGTAATGAGAATGTTTTTCAAAGCAGACATACTTTCTGCGGTGCGGAATTTTGGGCGATTGTCACGCAGTCTAACATCGCACGGCAAGTCAGATAAAGTGAGCCGCGACGCGTAAGCGGCCGGGCCTTCCCACATTGCCGGTAACATCAAGGCCTCTCGCCTAAAGTGAGCCGCGACGCGTAAGCGGCCGGGCCTACCCGCATTGCCGGTAACACCACGGCCTGTCGCCTAAAGTGAGCCGCGACGCGTAAGCGGCCGGGCCTTCCGCATTGCCGGTAACATCAAGGCCTGTCAGATAAAGTGAGCCGCGACGCGTAAGCGGCCGGGCCTTCCGCATTGCCGGTAACATCAAGGCCTCTCGCCTAAAGTGAGCCGCGACGCGTAAGCGGCCGGGCCTTCCCACATTGCCGGTAACACCACGGCCTGTCGCCTAAAGTGAGCCGCGACGCGTAAGCGGCCGGGCCTTCCACATTGCCGGTAACATCAAGGCCTCTCGCCTAAAGTGAGCCGCGACGCGTAAGCGGCCGGGCCTACCACATTGCCCGAGGCCTTACGGCCAGCGGTTCACCATTGCCGTTGAATCCAGAAATCCCGGCCGCTTACGCGATCACGGCTCACTTCATCTGCTGGTTGAAATGCTAGGTTTGAGTTAGAACATTGGCATGGCAAAAAACAACTCACCAGGTTCTCAATCGGACCCAAAATCGAACTCCAAACCGCCGCCCCGTGTGACGACTCGGCGTTTGCAAAAAATGCGAGACGACGGCAAACGCATCTCGATGCTGACCGCTTACGACTTCCCAACGGCTGAAGTGTTGGACGAAGCTGGGATCGACATTTTGCTGGTCGGCGATTCGTTGGGCATGGTCGTGCAAGGCCGCGAAACGACGCTGTCGGTCACGATGGATCAGATTCTCTACCACGCCGAAATGGTCGCTCGTGCTGCCAAGCGGTCGATGGTGTTGGTGGACCTGCCCTTTCCCGAAGGTCAGCTTGAAATTAGTCGCAGCGTCCAATCGAGTGCTCGCGTGTTGCAGGAAACCACCGCACACGCAGTCAAGCTGGAAGGCGGTGCCGAGCAAGCCAAACGTATCGCGGCGATCGTGACGGCCGGCGTTCCCGTGATGGCTCATGTTGGACTGCGGCCGCAAAACATTCACGTCGATGGCGGCTACCGAGTTCAACGTGACCTTGAAACGCTGTTGGCCGATGCAAAGGCCGCCGAAGATGCCGGTGCGTTTGCGGTTTTGGTCGAATGCGTGCCAAGTGAAATCGGACAAGCGATCACCGACGCCGTTTCGGTTCCCACGATTGGCATCGGCGCGGGGCCACATACGACCGGGCAAGTCTTGGTGACGCATGACATGATCGGATTCAATTCGGGTTACCTGCCCAAGTTCGTGCGGCAATGGGGCGACGTTCGTCAAGCGATTCACTCCGCCGCAACTCAATACGCACATTCCATCGAAGACGCCAGTTTCCCCGGTGAAGACGAAAGTTTTTAGGAACGTGCGACTTTTCATAGTCGCCTTTCGCTCCGCGAAAGCTGTGAATTCGCTACTTTCGCGGAGCGAAAGGCGACACTGACTTCCCGCTCGTTCCTTAGCCAACCGAGTTTTTCAAAGTACCCATGAATTCATTTCCGACTGTTTCAGATTTACAAGATTCCGTGGTCAACGATTTCTGCGATCTCGTGACGCGAATTTTGTCCACCAAAGATACGTTTAGCGTTTCGTTATCAGGCGGTTCGACGCCCAAACGGATCTACGAAATGTTGGCCGACCGCGATTTGCCTTGGTCGCAAATTCATTTTTTCTGGGGCGATGAACGCAACGTTCCACATGACCACGACGACAGCAACGCAAAAATGGTCTCGACGGCACTGCTGGATCGGATTTCAATTCCACCGGCGAACGTCCACCGTGTGCCCGTCGATGTTGATAATCCGGCGTCCGCGGCCAAGGCTTACGAGACAACGTTGCGAGAACATTTTGCCGGTCAAGCTTTTCCCGCGTGGGATTTGAATTTGCTGGGGATGGGCGACGACGCGCACACGGCATCACTCTTTCCAGGCACGTCGGCGATCGACCAGACGGACCGCTGGTACGTCGAAAACTGGGTCGAAAAACTCGATACGTTTCGCTACACGCTGACCGCTCCGGCGATCAACTCGGCCAGCCAAAAGTGGTTCATGGTGTCGGGCGAAAACAAGCGAGCCGCTTTGGCCAGCGTCTCGTCAGACCAGATCGCCCCGAGCGAATATCCGTCTCAATTGATCACCAACCCCAAATGGTACGTCACCGCCGACGCCATGCCGCAGGCCTGATCTGGATCGCCGGTGCGGAATCGCCGGTGCCGAATCGACTTTGATTGGGCGAATCCAATGCCTCGCATTTTCCTCCGCTTTTGATATTCTTCCACTGAACCTCAAGCGTCACAGACGCGTTCCTCTTTCCCCCCATCCAATTGCAATCCATGGCCACCGCGAAACTTGCTCTTGAAGACGGCACGATCTACACCGGCAACTCGTTCGGGGCCGAAGGTGAAGTGGACGGCGAAGTCGTTTTCAACACCTCGATGACCGGCTACCAGGAAATCCTGACCGATCCCAGTTATCGCGGCCAAATCGTCACGATGACCTACCCCGAAATCGGGAACTACGGCGTCAATTCGATCGACATTGAACACGAAAAACCGTCGCTGTCAGGGTTCATCGTCCGCGAAGTCAGCCGCGTGCATAGCAACTATCGCTCCGAAGGCGACATCAGCAGCTACTTGAAACAGCACAACATCTTGGCGATCGCGGGAATCGACACCCGATCGCTGGTCCGCCGAATTCGCAGTGAAGGTGCGATGCGTGGCGTGATTTCGACCACCGATTTATCGGACGAAAGCTTGATCGCCAAAGCCAAGGCAGCGCCCGGTTTGGTCGGTCGCGATTTGGTCCGCGAAGTGATGTCGAAACAGAACGTGTCCTGGGACCAGAAGCTTGACGAGTGGACCGAAACTCAAATCGGTTCAGCGATCGGCAGCGGCTCGGGAACTCATGTGGTGTGCATGGACTTTGGAATGAAGTGGAACATTCCTCGCCACTTTGCTTCCCGTGGCAACGCCGTCACCGTCGTGCCCGGCGACGCTTCGGCCGACGACATCCTGCGACTGGAAGCCGATGGAGTGTTCTTGTCCAACGGCCCCGGTGATCCAGAACCATTGGACTACGCTCACAAAACGATCGCTCAACTGATCGGCAAGACGCCCGTGTTTGGAATCTGCTTGGGCCACCAATTGTTGTCACTCGCGTGTGGTGCGAAGACCTTCAAGTTGAAGTTTGGACACCGCGGGGCGAACCAACCGGTGATTGATTTGACGACCGGCAAAGTCGAAATCACGACTCAGAATCACGGGTTCGCGGTCGAAGAGTCATCGCTGCCCGACGAACTTGAAATCACTCACCGAAACCTCAACGACGACACCATCGCCGGCGTTCGTCATCGGTCGGAATCAGCCTTCGGTGTTCAGCATCACCCCGAAGCAGCCGCCGGCCCGCACGACAGCAGCTACCTGTTCGAGCGTTTTCAAGAAGCGATGAAAGCCGCGTCGGTGTCGTAGTTTTTGTAGCGAAGCGATGTTCCGGCAATGCCCAACACGCATCACTCCCAACGCCGGTAAGGGTTCTTCAATCGTTTAACCGCGTGGGCATCGCCCCGCGCGTCGCGTAGCCGGAACGCGCGGGGCGATGCCCACGCGGTTAAACGAGCGAACACGTGTTTTGCCAGACCCAAAACTCTTGACGGCGTTGCATCACGTCCCCGATACCAAACCACCGATCCACGAAAAGAGCTTCATAAACATCCACGCGGTTGCGGCCAGGATCACGACGATTGACGCGATCACCGCCAACAAGATCGGCCACACGCTGCCTTTGTGTTTGTCTTCTTCGTAGTGCTCCCGCATCAGGTTTAGGTTGCGGTAGTTGGCTTTGTAAAACAGATCGAACACGTTCCCCAAGACTGGAACGGTTCCAACGATCGAATCGAGCAACACGTTACCTAACATCTTGGCGACCAACTTTCCGGACGCTCCGTTCTTTGCCATCGTTGCGATCAGCATTCCAGAAAGCCCCAAACTGATCGCATCGCCGATCCCAGGAATCAGTCCAAGCAGAAAGTCGAGCCCGAATCGAATTTTGGTTCCGGGAATTCGTAATTTGGTATCGAGCGTGCTCGTGAATCGATCGACCCACTGCATTTCGCGGGACGATTGATTGGCGATCTTGTTTTCGGAATTGGGCGAATCAGTCATCAATCGTTTTCCTTCGTGGGATCACTTTCATTTTCTTTTGGATTGTCGGCGGCCTCGACCTTGATAGACGTTTTCTTCCGTGACGACTCGGTCCATGTAGATGTCGTGATCCTGCATCGGCAACTTGTCAAAAATTTGGCACTGCATGGCTAAGCCAACCAGCATCGTTTCCGGTTTGGCGTTGGACAGCAACTTATCGTAGTACCCTTTGCCATGCCCGAGTCGTTCGCCATCGATACCAAACGCAACTCCGGGGACCACAATCAAGTCGATGTCGGCAACCCGTGGCCGTCGATCAGCGATCTGCCGCAGCGACACCTTCGGCTCCAGGATCCCATACTCGCCAGGTTCGACGTCCCGCATTGACCGCAGCAAAAACAGTTCCAGTTCGCCATCGACGCAGTACGGCACCACGACAATTTTTCCGCCATCGAGCCCCGCCTGAATCGCGGCCCGAGTCGGCACCTCGTCACGAACATCGATGTACCACATCACGCACTTCGCCGATTGGTATTCGGGCAAAGCCAACAACCGATTTGCTATCTGTGATTCTAAGACCTGGGACTCCGAAGCGATCTCAATCTTTGCAGCCTTACGAGCGGCACGAGCCGCTTTGCGAAGGGCGGTCTTTTGGTCAGCGAGCGATTCATCCATTTTTGCTAGCCTAATGGCTGATATCCAAGCGGGAAAGTCGCCCGGATGACCGACAAAACCACACCACCCCATCGGGTGGCCTTAATCCGGGTTGTCTTGAAAGAATTACAAGTTATTTAAGATGCAAAAAAAGAGCGTCAGCGTCTAACTTGCTTCCGATAAACGCTTTACTGCAAAGGAGCGTTGGGACCGCGAACTAAATTGGGAGATCTGGCGTTGACCGATTTCCTCAACCACGTACTCTAACAGGACGACCTGAAGAAAGACCTCAGCGGGGCCACAAAAGTGGTCTGCTTGGGTCATCGAACGACCAATATTTGTCTCCGCGAGTTCGCCATCGCGTGAGGGGAACGCGGTCAGCTTGCGGCCACGGGCTGACATCGTCGAGAAAGAAATTCGTGCAAACGAACAACTGCCTCCATCGACCTCTCACGGGCCGGGCATAGGAATGCCCGGCCGCGAACGCTCGCCGGAGAGACAAGACTATCGGCGGTTTCTCATAGTCGCCTTTCGCTCCGCGAAAGTGGCGTGTCCGCTGCTTTCGCGGAGCGAAAGGCGACTATAGAAAGTCTCACGCTCCTTTACTGCCAGGATTCACTTGACGGCCAGCATTCGTTCTAGCGCGATCAGGCTCCACTTGGTCGTCTCTGGGTCAACTTCTATTTTGTTGACGACGGCCCCGTCGCGAAGATTTTCCAGCACCCAGCAAAGGTGTGGCAAGTCGATCCGGTACATCGTTGCACACATGCACACGACCGGGCTAAGGAAATGAATCTCCTGTTCGGGATGCTCGGCCTTCAAACGATTCACCAGATGCAATTCAGTTCCGATCGCCCACTTGGAACCCGCCGGGCTTTCCTGAACCGTCTTTAAGATCTTGCCAGTGCTTCCGGAAACGTCCGCCAAGTCATTGACTTCACGAGGGCATTCGGGGTGGACCAGAATCTTGATCCCAGGATGCTGCTCGCGAAACTGATGCACGTGTTCGGCGCGGAACATTTGGTGAACGCTGCAATGTCCTTTCCACAAAATCACCTTGCTGGCAGTCAACTGTTCTTCTGTGTTACCGCCCAGATCCAGGTCGTACGGATCCCAAACCGGCATTTGCTCTTCGGTGATGTCCATCTTCAGCGCGGTGTTTCGCCCCAAGTGCTGATCGGGGAAAAAGAAAACTCGGTCACCCCGCTCGAACGCCCAGTCCAACACCGCGCCCGCATTGCTGCTGGTGCAAACGATCCCGCCGTGACGACCGCAGAACGCCTTCAATGCAGCGGAACTGTTGATGTAGGTGACCGGAATCACTCGCTCGGTATCGATGACTTCCGCCATGTCGGCCCAAGCTGCTTCGACTTGAGCGATTGCGGCCATGTCGGCCATCGAACATCCCGCTGCCATGTCGGGCAGGATCACGGTCGTCCGCCGACCATCACGCTCGGCAAGTTTTTCTGGGCGGTTCGCCAAGATGTCGGCAGTTTCCGCCATAAAGTGAACGCCGCAGAACACAATCGTTTCGCAAGTCTTACTCGCAGCCGCATTCTCGCTAAGCAAATAGCTGTCGCCCCGCAGGTCGGTCTGTTCGATCACCTCGTCCTGCTGGTAATGATGCCCCAGGATCAACAGCTTGTCACCCAATTGTTCCCGCACCGCAGAGATTCGAGCATTTAGTTCATCGTTTTCAAGCGTCTTGTAGGGTGCGAGTTCGTGGATCGCCGTGGGATTAGCCGTCAGCGGAACAAGATTATCAGTAGCCAAGTCAAAATCCTTACAGGTCAGTCAAAACGAAAACACGACTCTTTTCTGCTTCAGCCACATGATTGGTTCCAACCGTAGCTGGGCCCGCCAGGGTTCAGTCCATCCAAACTGAACCCTGGCGGGATCAGCTACGGGAAAACGCTAACCAAAAATTGAGCCACCGCGGGCCTACAGTGTACCATCACAAAGGAATTGACCGAACCGGTTCACGAATTCTGGTCGCTCAGACCGTTGACCACGCCGGTCTGGGCCGATAAATTACGACTCGACACGGTGGCTATAGCTCAGTTGGTTAGAGCATCGGATTGTGATTCCGAGGGTCGGGGGTTCAAGTCCCCTTAGCCACCCTGATTCTTTGCCTGATTGACCGATCCCGCGAAGCTTGTGCACGTCAACTCGCCGCAGATCATTCATGCCAAGTAGCCTGACGGTTGCTTTTCCTTCGGCGGTCAATTTCGTAGGCCGGAACATCTCAAACGAATCGGCAACGATTTCGTTGGTGAACTCGAAACCCGCGGGAAGTCGAACAAATCAATGCAAATTGTCGTTGATCGATCCGCGATCATAACGCTGGTGAATAGTCCCGGAGGGCCGGAAGCTCTCTGCCGGGGATGTAAATCCCCGGATGGCAGCGTTATCTCTCACCAATTCTCTGGCTCGGTTTCGCGGCTACG
>NZ_LWSK01000148.1 GCF_001642955.1 Rubripirellula obstinata
AAATGCCTGAGCCCACAGGCAGTGGCTTAGGGGCGATTGCTGTCGGCCCGCTGGGCCTAGTCGGTTTTGTTTTCGAGTAACCGGTGGCTTCGCCACCGGCACTGGGCTGCCGCCACTCCGTGGCTAAGAGTGGTTCCAGGCCCGGAGGGCCGAAAGCCCAGTGCCGGTGGCGAAGCCACCGGTTCATACAACTAAAACCGGAAAGGCCCGGAGGGCCGGCAGCTTTCTGCCTTGTGCGCGAGCACCCGGATGGCTGTCCCACATCAATTCTCTGGCTCGGTTTTCCCGTAGATGGGCCCGCCAGGGTTTAGTACCTGTTTAGTCCATTAGGAGCTAGGCCTGACTGAACCCTGGCGGGCCCAGCTACGTGAGATTTCGCCAAATACGGAACTTATTTCAGGACAGTTCCTACGTCGCCGGATTCGCTTTTTCCAAGAACAGCTTTGCGGGCATTGGAAACAGCAGCAACAACAACAGGTCACGGTGCGACCGAATCAGCTTTCCGTTTTCGGCGTAGACCTTGACCAAGTCGATGTCATCGACAAGGTCGGCGGGACGTCCGGTGAACGGTTCTTCGCCACGCGAAACTAACTTGATGACTTCCGGGTCGGCGGGGCCGGGCAACTTTCCATACTTGCCCATGATCACGTCGCGAAACGGCTCGCTGACGAAACCGTAATGGCTGTTCTGCATCACATTGAATGCGGCTTGTGAGCCGACAATCTGGCTGGTGGGCGTCACCAAGGGCAGGTAACCAGCGGCGGCGCGTACCTTTGGGATTTCCTCTTGAACCTTGGGCATCAAGTCCAGCTTTCCCTGGTCCTTTAGCTGGTTGTACAAGTTGCTAAGCATGCCGCCAGGGATCTGCGATTCCAGTTGGCTCTTATCGACTTCGGGATAGCCTTGCGGGACCATGATCTTTTCCTCGATCACGTCGCAAGCCTTGGTACATTTGTCGCGATCTTTCGACTGCAACAATTCGATCGCTTCACCGATCGCGGCCTTCATGGCTTCGGTGGGCTCGTTTGGCCAGGGGTGACCAAAGTGTTCAGGATTCTTGTCGACTTCGCTTAGCTCTTGGCGAATCTTGCGAAGGCCAGCGTCAATCTCGGCGACGTGTTTGAACGTGACATTAAGTTCGATCCCCAGCGCGTCGGCAAAGAATCGAATCAGCTCGGCCGGCGGTTGGCTGGTGGCACCCGACATCGGGCCGTAGGCGGTATCGATGTTATCGATGCCAGCCATCATTGCGACAACGTAGGTTGCAATTGCCAAGCCGTTGGTGTCGTGCGAGTGAAGTGAGATCTCGACTCCGGGACACGCTTCCTGGACCGCGGCGATCAAGGTCCAGGCGTCGGCCGGATGCAGCAGGCCAGCCATGTCTTTGATCGCGATTGAATCGGCACCGGCTTCGACACATTGCTTTGCAAAGTTAACGAAGTGATTGTTGTCGTGAACCGGGCTGGTCGTGTAGCTCATCGCAGCTTCGGCATGCCCGTTGAACGTCTTCGTTGACATGATCGCGGTGATCAGGTTGCGATGGTCATTGAGTGCATCAAAAATGCGAACGCGATCATTGCCCGTTCGGCACGCTTCCTTCATAAACTCGTACACCACGTTGTCGGGATACGGGTTGTATCCGAACAGGTTTTGTCCTCGGCAAAGCGAACGAATTTGGATGTGCCTGCCGGTTTGATCACACACCTCGCGAAATTTTGTTAACCGTTCAAATGGATCGTCGCCGGTGAACCGAAGGCAAGCGTCCAGCGTTGCACCGCCCCAAAGTTCAATGATGTCGTAGCCTTCGTCGGCGATCATCGGCAGCAAGCGAAGACATTGCTCAGTACTCATCCGAGTCGCCAATAACGATTGGTGACCATCGCGAAGTGAAGTATCAATCAAGTTGACGCGTTTAGACTGGCTAGCTTTGTCTGGCATATTTGGATCCTCTGAGATTTTTTCCTGTAGGCACCCACAATCTACCGTTGTTACCGCAGTTCTTGCAGGCTCCTGCGACAACTTTTGGCAGGTGTGACATCACCGCCCACTGCTGTTGTTTGGGTGAGACCAGGTGGCTCACAGGTGGGTCGGTAGGAACCTTTTTTGTTCACCTTCGACAATCGAACTGGGTGGATCGATCCAAGGAATCTTGGACTTGGCCTGAATATGATCTTGAATTGTGTTCTTGAACTGCTTCACAATTTTCGTCAGTGCGTCCCGTTCGCTGGCTGCTTCGATTTCGATGCCGGGTAAATTTGCGACGCGAGCTTTGATTCGGCCCTTCGGCGTCGAAGACACGTAGACGATACATCCAAACGAAGGAACCTCGGGCACGTTGCTGGACGAGTGATCGATGGGCAATTCAGGTTGGTCGTTCATGTTTGTTCTAAGTTGAAAGTTCATGGTCGGTCACGTCAGTTCTTTCTAGCACCACCGCCATCATCAAGTACTCTCTTCGTCCCAGCGTCCACCGCCATGGTGGTTCGACATGGATCATGCGAACTGCCGAAATTGATTTCAGCTCGTTTAACAAGACGCCGGGATTCATTCCAGAAAAGAAGTTGCGCTCGTTGATCAACTTCATCGCCAGCGGTCCTAGTTGGTCATCGGGTGTCCGCAAAATCTCCGCAGCCGACGCGGACGAGACAAAGTCGAATCCAAAAACTGCGATGCCGCCCGACCGATCGTGGGTTGCCGGACGCAACATCGATGTAACACGACGAAAATGTTCGCGACGTACGGTTTGAATCAGAGGCAGTGTCGTTGTTGGTGGAAGATGGTCCAGCGCCAGATCAATGCTAAGCATCAATTGCGATAGCAGTCCCACCGAAACAACGACATCGCAAGGTGGAATCGGTAGCGGTTGTGGAGGCAGTCGAAGTCGTTCGATCCAATCATCCGCGATGCTGGTCGGGCGGCTTGCAGCTTTGCCAAGAACAACGGGTTCGAGCAGTTCCAAAAGCGGCGATGCGAGATCAACGGGACAGTGGCGATGAATCCGATCCTGGTCCACGCCGGGATGTGAGTTTGCAAAATCGATCGCGTCGCTATCCAAGTCAACTAAATGGACTTCATCAAACTGTTGGGTCAACGACGAAAGATCAATGTCGTTGCAATTCCCAGCACCCAGTACCGCAATTCTGGCTACATTTGTGGACGACAATTTTTGATGAACAGGTTCGCCTTTGTAGTCACAGATCAGACGCATGATCTGCTGACGATGACTGGCGTAGCAATCTCGAAGCGAGCGAGATTTTTCGTTGAGCGAAGCATGATGTTGCCGCAGTTCCATGCACGAAAGCGTATCGAATACAACTGCTTCACTCAATCGTGCCGATGACGATGGGGGCGTGCGACGATATCGTAGACCAGCATGAGCGATACCTTAACCTTCATCAAAAACTTTGTGCGTCATCCGACCAAGGTCGGCGCGATTTCACCCAGCGGTCCCTCGTTGGTTCGGACGATGACCGAATGGATCGATTGGCAGAACGCAAAGGGCGTGGTCGAATTCGGTCCCGGTACCGGTGTCTTTACCGAAGCGATCGTCAAGCGTCTGCATAGTGATGCGAAGTTTATCGCAATCGAACAGTCGGCGGAGCTTGCCGAAACAACAAGAGTTCGCGTTCCATCGGCCAACGTGTTTGAAGACAGTGCAACCAATATCGCTGAGCTTTGTCGGCAGTCGTCGATCGATTCCGTTGATGCAATTGTTTGTGGCTTGCCATGGGCAGCATTCCCGGAAGACTTAACCGACGAGATTTTCGCGGCGATGTTCAGCGTTCTACGTCCCGGTGGTCAGTTTGCAACGTTCGCGTATTGGCAAGGCGTGATTCTGCCAGCGGGCCTGCGCTTTTCAAAACGACTGAATCGTTCGTTTACCAGCGTCCAGAAGAGCCCGACGGCATGGCGCAATTTGCCGCCCGCGTTTGTCTACCGATGCATTCGTTAGGAGCTGTCCCGAAACAAGTTCCGTATTTGGCGAACTCTCTCGTAGCTGGGCCCGCCAGGGTTCAGTCGGATAGAGCTCCTGATGGTCTGAACCCGGGCGGGCCCAGCTAAGGGAAAACCGGGAAACTATTTCGGGACAATTCGTTAGCCCATCACTTGGGCTTTTAACCAAAACACGAACCATCCCAAAAACAACAACAGCGATAGCGAATACAACGTCGCAATCGCAGCCCACAGAAATCGTTCTTTGTTGCTGAATCGTTGATTGGTCCAAAGCAGCGGGATCCCAAGTGCGCCAGTGCCCAAAAACAGAATCGCCAAAATTGCTGTTTTGCTTTGCAGCAGCGATTGGTCGGCGGGCCGGTTGGTAACCGGAGAGCGATCGGTACCGGAACGGGTGATTTCGGGGCCGTTTAACTCGGCACTATTTATCCCGGCACTGTTCATCCCGGCGCTGGCGGCTGAATCGGTGGAAGGTTCCGTCATGTTAAGTCGCTGATGTCCGTGTCGCTTGTGTCCGGTTAGAAGCAGGCCCAGGAGTTGTTGCGTGAAGGATAGCTTACTTTTGAGCACCGGCCAAAGTCTAACTTGGCTAGCGAAAGGATTTCAGCCAGTTTCCGACTGGCAAAAACGTCCCCTGGGAGCATTGATAACTTTTTGCCGTTCTAACGTCACACCTTCTTCTCGCAGTCGTTCTTCTTGAAGCCCAGGATTCACCGGCGGCAGGTGACCTGAACGATAAACGATTCGCCACCAAGGCAAAGTATCAAAGTTAAGACTTAACAATTGCCCAACGGCGCGATGCCGTCGAGGGTACCCAGCATCCTGGGCAACATCGGCGTAAGTCGTGACTTCGCCAACTTCCAGTGCTTCGATAACGCGGACAAAGGCCAGACGCATCGGGTCGAGCGGCTGCCCGCGAGAATAGTTCTGATCCAACATTTGCTACGGGTGTCCCTCGGATTGCCCCCGGATTCTACCCAGATTGCTCTTTTGCTTTGCGATCTAACGCCAAGACAGAATCGTCCAATTGACAACCGCAAGCATCGGGTCGCCAGCAGTATGATCCTTCAAGACAATGCGGACGTTTTCGATCGCGAACTAAGGAACGAGCGGGGAATAAGTGTCGCCTTTCGCAGGGGACGTCGCATTAATTACTGCCGGATTGGTGTCGTCACTCATCCCGAGGGAAGTCGAACAAACAAATGCAAATTGTCGTTGATCGATCCGCGATCATAACGTTCGTGAATAGCCTCGGAGGGCTGGAAGCTCTGTGCCGGGGATGTAAATCCCCGGATGGAAGCGTTATATCTTTTTCTCTGGCTCGGGTGCTCGCGCACCCGGATGGGAGCTACCGGCACTCCGGGCCTAACGCGCCGTAACTGATGCGACGGCCTAAACATCAATCCCCAACAAATATCATCGTTCGGCAACTCGAACGAACGATTGCTGTGCCGGCGAACGCTTACCGAAGTCTTGTTGCCGCGACGCCAAAAGCTGATGCTGCTGGGGTGTCATACGCCCGCTTAGCATCGACCAGTACGACGGGTCGTTGACGAGTAGTTTGGCGAGCGATCTTGGGCGGTCGGGAAATCGGCTTCGCAGCTTTTTCAAGATGTGATTGATCCTTACAACTTGCTCGACATCCAGATCGCGTTTGTCAGAAGCCGCGTCTAGCCTTCGTTGCAACGTAGACACCGCAAGAGTGCCTGCGTTGATCAGATTTTGCTGCGAAGCAATCCGCCGCTTTCGATGATCGCTGCCCAATCCAGCAATCCACTGGTCAATCTCAGCTTCGGTGACCCGCATCGGCGATCGTAATTCCACCAGCGTGGCAACCGCTGTCTTCTCGCTTAGGTCTTTGAGCGATTGACCGTGAAGCATTCGAGTCATCAAGATTCCAAAGTGTTCGTCGAACAACCTAGGCTGCAGCCCACGAACGTGAATCAAAGTCGAACCGGTCCATTGATGCGACTGACTTCCGCTGGTGGATGACAACGTAATTGTTCCAGACTCTGGTTGGGTTAGCACGCAGCGTTGCGGCTGACGGTGCGAGTTTCCATGACCGAAAACCGTGGATTCAATTTGCATCAAGCGTGCATCTTGAACGCTCAGCGTCAGGTGCTGGCGTTTGTTTTTGCTGATGTAGTGAACCGATGGAACACCGCGTTTGGCTGTGACCGCCACGCTCTCGTAAACGCCATTTTCATCTGAGCTTTGCGAACCCTTGCGATGACGGGGCGTATCTAAACAGATCCGTCCCTGGATCATCTGAAACCGAACCACACCTGATGGGCCCAGATACCCCGCGTGAACATCGGGATCGGTCTTTGTTGAATCTTGCCCGCCGATTTCAGGGGGCGGACATTCCAAGCCAAGACCCTCAGCCTGGGGCGTCTCTCGGACAGTCTGATCTGACTGTGCAACGGAGTTGACGCCCGTGATGGACAAGCCGATTAAGGCAATTAGCAAACGCCACATCATCATAAAGCCCGTTTGAGTGCCAAGCCGTTGCTTGGGGGAGGCAGTGTTGATTCGGTGGACGCATAGGCCAGCCCTCATCGGGCAAGCCGACGAGTCCAGCATCGCTTATCGGCAAAAACTTGATCCGAAGAAAAGACCAAGTTGGCGACGGCACTCATTTTGAAGCTGGTTTCCTTCGGTAAACCAAGCGAACGTCGTCATCAAAACGATCCAAATCATGCAGTTCAAAGAGCGTTGCATCGGCAACTTTCTCGACACCGATTCCGCCTACGGGGCCCGCCGCACCCGTTCCGCCAAATGCCTTTGGCCCGAGATAGACGTGAGCTTCGTCGATTTGGTTGGCGGAAAAAAAACTCGACAAAACTTCGCCCCCGCCTTCCACCATCACGTTGGTTGCACCATTCTCGCCCAAATAATCGAGTGTCGCACCAATCATTGACTCGCGGTCGCCGCTCTCCAATCGCAACACTTTTGCTGCCAGACTTTCCAAGTTGACGAGTTCAGCTTCCTCGACCAACGGAGTGGTTACCAGCAACGTCGGAAACTGTTTGGCTGTCTCCATTAGACGCGATTGCTGTGATGGTAACCGCTGATGGCAAAGAACGACCCGCTGAGCGATTCGCTGAGCGATACGATTGGGTACACTCCCCTGAACTGAAATGCCTTGATACTCAGACGAATTCAAGCGAGCGTTGAGCATCGGGTCATCGGCAATCACCGTTCCCATTCCGACAACGATTGCATCGACCCGACTGCGAAGCCGGTGGACTTCGCTGCGTGATGCTGGACCGCTGATCCATTGGCTATCACCGGTGCGTGTTGCGATTCGGCCATCCATGGTCATGGCCCATTTTGCGATCACCCAAGGGCGACCAGTGCGGACCAACTTTGTGAATGGAGCCGTCAAGACTTTTGCATCTGATTCAAGAACACCCACGACCACTTCAATCCCTGCATCGCGCAATTGCGAAATGCCGCCACCATCGACTTTGGCAAACGGATCTTGCATCGCGATCACGACTCGCGACACTTTGGCATCGATCAGTGATCGGGTGCAAGGAGGTGTTTTACCGTGATGACAACAAGGTTCCAGCGTTACGTATGCCGTGCAGCCCTTCGCATCGTCGGCGGATGCGAGCGACCGGATCGCCTCGACTTCCGCATGGTGGCTGCCGTACTCTTGGTGGTAGCCTTGCCCGATGATCTCGCCATCCTTGACCAGAACACATCCCACCATCGGATTGGGTTCGACGAACCCCTGTCCCGCTGCCGCCAAATCGAGGGCGACTTGCATGAAGTGTTCGTCAGAATAGCTGCTGGTCATGGAGTCATCTTAGAGGCTGATTCAAACCGTAGCTGATCCCGCCAGGGTTCAGTCGCACGTTGGCATAAACTCGAATGAACCCACGCGGTTTAACGGTGACGTAGGCCGGAACAAGTAAAGTATGCCGGAACAAGCTTAGCGCAGTTCCGGCAATCCGACGTCGTACCATGCAATTGCCGTAACTCGCTAAGGCTCGCTACGGCCTACAGGGATCCTGGACCTTTGCCAAACCAACCCTCAGTCCATTCCGGGCGTCCAAAGTTTCCCGCCGCCACCGCCGCCGGATCCGCCAGACGGTGAGCCTTGATCGGGCGTCCACAATCCACCGCCGGCTGATTCTGCGGGTGCTCCTGCCGCTTCGGCCGGTGGTGGTCCGCCTGCGCCGGTGGGCCGTCCGTCGGGGCCGATCAGTCCGTAGGCCATCAACATTTGCTGCAACTGCGCCATCACTTCTGGTTCGTTGCCGTGACGGGTTGAGATCGCTTGCAGAGCGGACTGGAATCCGGCACCGTCGCCGGCACGCAGACGCAGACCAACTTCGGTAAGCAACAAATTCGCCGTCGAGATCTGCTTGCTTTCTGCAAACGCTTTGGCATCTTCTAGCAACTTGATTGCCGCTTCGCTGTCCTCGGTGGCATTGATCAACGACATGTAAGCGAACAACTTCGCCGGTTGTTGTTCCTCGGTCATTTCCGATTCCAACAGGGCTTTCGCAAACCGTCGCATCGCAAGCGTTGACGTAATCTGCTGTGTACGTTGCACCAAGTAGATCAATGATTCAGTGTTCAATCCCGACGGGTCAACGTGAATCAAATCTTCGTTGGCCAGCGATTCGATCTGATCATCGGTAGGCTTGATCGCCGCGGGTTCTTCCAGACCAGCGAACTGGTAAACCTGTCCGAGCGAATCACCCAGTTTTGATGCAAGGGCGTCGTACTGTTCAATCGTTCGCATCACGGCCGTTCGCACCAACTTGGTGGAGTCGTCGGAAGCACATTCTTTGAGCGACTTGCCACCCAGAATTGGCAACGGCAGCGCCGCGACGGCTTCCGGCATCCGAGCGTTGGTCAATTCCATTTGCAGCTTTTGTGCTTCCGCAGGATTGGCCTGGAACCGCACCATCGCAATCGCAGGCTGACCGGCGACCACCAAAGGCAAAGGTTCGCCAGCGTCTTGGCTTAGCTCAATCCCGTCGGCAACCTTGGCCATCCGTTGCTTGACTTCATCGATTTTGGACTGACGCACTTCCAGCAATTGGACCCTAGCGGCACGGTCTGTTTGCTTGCCGTAGACAAACGCCATGGCGATCGCTTCAGGGACGTCATCGATCGGTGGCAACTTGTTCAGTTCGGCAGGCTTATCACGATCTAGGATCTGAAATCCGGATCGCGGCGGCACTTCTTCCTCGCTGGTTCGCATGCCTTGCAACAAATCGGGCGGCAGCGGCGTGAACCGATCATCGGCCATCATCGCCATCTCGATCTCTTCTACTTTTTCGATGTCGCTTGAAAGTTCGATCGTCGGCACGGCCAAATCAGGCGTGCCCGGCTTGGCGAGCATGGCCATCGCCTGGAAACGAACTCGAGTTTCAAAATCGAGCGATTCGCAAGTAGAGAGCTGTTGCAGCAACTCGGCCTGGGCGTCGACATCGCCTCGCCAAATTGCACAGGTCAGTAGTCCCGACAAAATCGCAGGTTGATCAGGCTGTGATTTACGAAGCGAAGCGAACTTGGTTTCGGCCAAGATGACTTTGTTGTTTTGAAGCAGTCCGGCGGCTTCGTCATAACGTTCGCCCCACGACGCATCGGCGGGCCGAGCAATCGGTTCCGGAATCGACTTCATCAGTTGGCTGATCGTCGGTGCTTGGTTGAGTTGTTTTAGGACGGTAACCGCGGTCTGCCCGCCCTCGTATCCAGACGCCATCATTGCCAGCGTCGCGTAAACACGGGCGGTCAGAAAAACGCCGCTTTGGGCTAATGAATAAGCCAACACGGAGGCGACATCCAACACGAACGAGTCCACGTCACGACCGCTTTCGGTCAATGCTTCCAGCATCGTTGAGGTTGCTTCGTCTGGGTTGCCACGAAACAGCAGGGCGGCGGCACGTTGAGTCAGCGCGAGCGGGTTGCTCGGTTGCAGGCGGCTGAATCGTTCGGCATTTTCAGCCAAACCGTCGTACTCTCTTAGATCCAAAAGCAGACGACCGCGAATCGCCAGCGCCCATGCGGCGTCGGGATTTGTTTGCAGGATATTTGCCAGGCGATCCAGAGCCGGGACGACCTGGCCGCCTTCGACCATTTGAAGCACCGAATCAAGTTCTCCAACGGAATCTTTGCACTTACAGAACTTGATTTTTTTTCCGTTGCCGCAAGGGCATACAGCGTAGGTGTCGACGGTCATCGCGAACGCGGGCCTATTAAGTGAGGGTAGGTTTTGGCTGGGAGCCGCATAAAAATCTATGCTTAGAACTTAACACGACGCCCCACCGTCCCCATACCCCCTTTGGAAACGTCGCTGGGGGGACGCTGAACGCCGCGAAGAGATTTGATCCAGCAAAAAAACATCGTTTTGTTTAGCCGCGTGGGCATCGCCCCGCGCGTTTCGCCCCGCATGGACGCGCGGGGCGATGCCCACGCGGTTAAACGATTTAAAACTCTTCACGGCGCTGGGGGCCGCTCGCGTAGGCCGGAACAAGCTTGGCGCAGTTCCGGCAATGCCATGGTACTACTTTGAATTGCCGGAACTGCGACAAGCTTGTTCCGGCCTACATCACTCCGTCGCCAAACCTTAATTCGCTTCAGCAAACGAGCTGGATTCTTCCAGCAGCTCATCGATCATGGCTGACAGCTCTGAAACCTTCTCAGGATCTGCTGCCGCTAGATTTTTCCGGTCGTCGGGATCGGTTTTCAGGTTGTAGAGTTCCTTGCCGCTTGGCTTCGCGGTCAGCTTGTCCCAACCATCAATCACGACACGGGCTTCTAAGCCGCTGTCCAGATCATTGATCTGATCGAGATCGCTGTCGTGCTGGTAAACGTCAACAAAGACCCGATTGCGTTCTTTGAGTTGCTGCGGGTCACGCAGGTCTAGCCCCTTCATTGCCGATGGTGGCTCAATGCCGCATGCTGACAAGATGGTGGTCGCGATGTCGATATTGCTGGCCAAAGTTTCAGCATCACGTTGTGGCTGAATCGTTTTATCGTGAGTGACAAAGATTGGCGTGCGGATTCCTGCTTCCACCGGTTCGCGTTTCGATCGAATGCTGCTGTTCATTCTTTCGGGATTTTGTACCCAACCGTTGTCGCAGGTGTAAACGAAGATCGTGTTCTCGTACAGGTTTTGTTTTTTCAAGTAATCAACGATCTGACCACAGCCTTCGTCCAACCATTCCACATTGGCCCAGTAACGAGCTGTCGGTTCGTTCGGGGCGACGTCTTTGTACTTGTCATACAATCGCTCCGGTGCATTGTGTGGTGCGTGCGGCAGGAAGACTCCGTACCAAACGAAAAACGGTTGCTCGTTACTCTTCGCCTTGTCAACAAAATCGTAGATCGGTTGCATCGTTTTGCGCCCGATGTCTAGCCCTCGGTCCCCGTGCCGCCCGCCTCGGTAAATGTCTCCGTGCGTCATCGCATCAGTGAAGCCGTGATCAAGCGGATCGCCTTCCCACCACTTGCCGGTTTGCAACGTAGCGTATCCGTTGTCTTTCAGTGTTCTGATAAACGATGGATGCTCGAGCATCGGTGCCGTCATTCGATTGCGCAGCTTTGATGACAGCGGCTTGTGTATTTTGTCTTTGCGGTTGGTGCCTTCTGGCATCAGCGGATCGTTGCCGCGGATCCCTGTTTGATGCGGATACAATCCGGTTGCGATGCTGGCCAAAGACGGACGGCACAACGGAGCCGTCACGTAACCTCGTTCGTACAGAATCCCCGACTTGGCTAGCTGGTCCAAATTCGGAGTCTGGATATGCGGATGTCCCATGAACCCGTAATCGTTCCAGGACTGATCATCGCTTAGCAGAAAAACGACGTTGGGCCGTGCAGCATTGGCAACAGTACCGGCAAGCAGCAGTGTTGTAATTGCCAACCAATGAACGCATCTCGTTGTTCGAATCATCTTTGCCGTCTGGTAGGAGTAGTCGTGTAGGAGTAGTCGGGTAGGAGTAAAGGAGTGGTTCCGAAATAGCTTCGTCAGACTAGGTTCCACCAAATCCCAACCCGAACGCATAAGCAGAGATCTTACTTGACGGGTAAATCCCCGCGCCGTGAAGGGGTTCTAAGTTGTTTAACCGCGCGGGCATCGCCCCGCGCGTCGTGCTGGCCCGAACGCGCGGGGCGATGCCCAACGCGGCTAAACGAACTAACACGTTTTTTACGGGATCAAAACTCTTCGCGGCGTTGAGCTTGGCCCCTTACCTGATTGAATCCCCTTGCCCCCTTC
>NZ_LWSK01000149.1 GCF_001642955.1 Rubripirellula obstinata
CCCCGTCCGCCTATCCCTCCAACCCGACACGACGACTTAACGAGGCTCCCGCTGCGCGATGAGCGCAGCGGGGGTAAGGGGGAAACCACCCCAAAACCCATCGAAAACGAGATAGTTCAACAAGTCGTTGGCGAGTTCCGCTACCCGAAGATTGAGCTGACGCGGAATACTAGCTGTCCCCGTCTGAACCCTGGCGGGCCCAGCTACGAAAGATTTCGCCAAATACGGAACTTGTTTCGGGACAATTCCTAAGCGTTTTGTTTTCTTTGTCGCAGGCCGCTGACAACGAACACCAAGATGCCTGCCCACACAAAGCCGAATCCGGCGAGTTGTGATTTGCTGACGGGTTCGGATAGCAACACCGCTCCGCAGATCCACTGCAGCGTCGGGCCAATGTACTGCAAGATTCCAATCATCGACAAAGGAACTCGCGGCGCGGCAAACGCGAACAATGTCAGTGGGCTTAACGTCAACGCACCACCGAAGATCAACATCGCCCACGTTCCGGCTGAATAAGCAGCGGTTGCAGATGGAACGTTGCCTGGATCGATCGCAGGCGCAACACTCATTTCCACCCCGGGCGATAACCAAAGCAAGTAACAAAGCGCAAACGGAAGCAATGTCCCCGTTTCCAACGTCAAGCCTTCGATGGCACCAAGCGATGCCTGTTTTTTCAGTAGCGCGTAAAACCCAAACGAAAATGCCATCACCAGCGATAGCCATGGGATGCCGTCGCCGACAAGACTCATCACACTGACACCGATCGCCGCTAACACGACCGCGAACGTTTGCAGACGCGTCAACCGTTCCTTCAGAATCACCACCCCCAACATCACGTTGACCAGTGGGTTGATGTAGTACCCCAACGCCGACTGCAACACGTGACCAGAATTGACGGCGTATAGAAACGCGACCCAATTGATCCCAATCATGAACGCGGCAATCGCGTGAATGGCAAGCGTCCGGGGTGGATGCCGACGCCAAAGGCGATTGCGAAGCGGTTTGATCGCGGTACACAATAATGCCGCGATCAGAAACGACCAAACGATTCGGTGCGCCGTTAAGGAAAACGCAGAAATCGAACCCAGTAACCGCCAGTACAGCGGAAAGAATCCCCAGATCACATGGGCAAGCAGGACGCTGGCAATGCCAACGCGAAGATGACGATTGCCGTCGGCAACTGAAACAGTAGAAGTCAAAACTTCATCAGCTTGCATCGACTTCTTTAAATTTCAACAACAGCTTCATCATTTCTTTCGCGGATGCTTCGGCGATCTCGCGAATTCGCTCTCGTTCGGTTTCGTCACCAAATTCGTAGGTGATCGCGTGGATGCCAAGTTCACGCGCAACCCAGGACTTACTGGTCGCTCGGTGAGCATTGTGGGCGTCGTCTCGCAACACGTCAAACGATGGCATTCGTTTGTCGATCGCGGCTAGCCACTGTTTTGTAAAGCCACGCGGAAAAAGATCGTTTTCCTGGGGAGCGGTGTAAAACAGTTCGTTGTAAGTGCTGTGGAAATCCAGGAACAACCAAGGCCGTCCATTCTCACGCTCGGTCAACCGAACCAATTCGTTGCGAATTGCCGCGGTTTCAGGTTGGGTGAAGTGTTGCCAATCGCGATTGAGGTCAACGCCGTTCGCGTTCGCTCGCCAGTACCCATGTTCGACACCATCAGGGTTGGCGATCGGAACAACGACGGTCAAAAACTTTTCGCGAAATCGTTTGGCAAGTTTTGTGTCAGCGGATAGCACTTCCACAAAGTGCATCATGCCGATCGTGCCGGTGACTTCGGGTGGATGCTGTCGCGACAGGATAAAGATGGAATCCCGGGCGTCTTCATTTCCGATTTGCATCTGATACAACGGTTGGCCTTGAACGGATTCGCCGATCACGTTGTCGTCAACGTAAGGTTTTTCTGCCAGCGTTGAAATCCAGTTTTTAATATCGCGGTTGCTGACAATTTCTTGACCAGAAACCCAAAGTGCTTTCTCACTGACTGGCACCCGCAGCGTGACTTCTCGTCCACCGGGATGCCGTGCAACGATCATTTGATCGGCGCTTTTCCAGGTCTTTCGGTCGTGGCTAATTTTGGGAGCGTACCGATGCGATCCGCCTTCGTAACGAAGCCGAATGTCGATCTCTTGAGTATCGGTTGACTGAACGCGAAATGCGTACCACGCGCTATCGTTGATCGGTTCGACTTCGGGTTTGATCACGATCTCGAATTCATCGGAGCCGCGTTCCACCAATCGATCGATCTTCCCTCCCGGAAAATCAGTCTGAAACGAAACTGTTTTGTCGAGCGATTCAAAGGCGACATCGGTCTGCGTCAATTCACGTGGATCGGCCCAGGCGTGGTTGATGCCGGTTAGCGACATCCCAAGCATAAGTGATAGAAACAGTGACGCGCGGCGACGCGATGTGACCAATGGCTTGCTCATATCTATGTCCGTAATTCACGTGATGTATCGACCCGCAACGCAAGTTCTCTGGTGCAGAAAATACGGAGGGTGATGCATCCGTCAGGCAAAAAATGCCCTGGAATGCACCGGTTGGATCGATACGAAGCGGGGGAGGGAAAACAGGTGGGCCGGGCTGGTCACTGTTCTTGTCAGTGAACGGCTCGGGATTCGTAGAGGTGGGATGCCGCATGTTCGCAGCATTTGGGAGGGTATCAGGACTGTCAGTTAGATCCAAGATCGATACGACAGACCCTGGCAGAGACAGTGGATGTCTTTGCAAGCAAAATGTCCGCAAAGAACACACCGACATTTAATCGAATCGTCCATTTTACGCCGATTCATGAGCAGTAAATCAGCCGGATGCCTTAAACCAGATAACCCACCGTAATCGGAACAGAAGGGATGATCCTCACACTTTTGCTTGTCGGTCCACTCGATGCCGAATCCGGGATTGTGGTTTAGGCTCTCTTTGTAGGCCGTAGCGAGCGGAGCGAGTTACGGCGTTTTGCACACCTGCCATAACTCGCTTGAAGCTCGCTACGGCCTACTTTGCGCCCAGCTACGGGAAAACCGGGAGATTGTTTTGGACAATTTCTAAACCAGTTTTGATAGCAACATCGTGGCCAACCCCAGGACCAGGAAAAATCCGCACATGTCGGTCACCGTGGTCAACAGCGGGCCGCTGGCGACCGCGGGATCAAAGCCGAATCGCTTCATCAACAATGGCACCACTCCGCCAATTGAAACAGCCACGATGGTGTTGATCAGCAGCGCCAGACCGACCACCAAACCCAGGTAATAATTCCCGTCAAAGACGACTGCTAAAAGTGCGACTAACAAACCCAGCACCGCGCCGTTGATCATGCCAACCGAAACTTCTTTCCACCAAACCCGCATCATCTCGGACGGCCTGACTAATCCCAGGGAAAGTTCACGCATGCTGACTGCGACGGCTTGATTGCCACTGCAACCGCTCATGTCGCTGATGATTGGCAGAAACACCGCCAGCGCGATGACCGATTGCAGCGTGTCTTGGAAATACGCGATCACACCGGCCGCACCAATGTTCAGCAGAATGTTGATACTCAGCCAGCTCAATCGCCGGCGAGCCCGCAGCCAAAGCGGCATCGATCGCAGTTCCTCACCGCCGACGATCCCCTGGCTTTTCAGATAATCGCTTTCGGCAGCCCGAGTTTCCTCGTACGACACCGCTTCACGGTGCAGCACCCCTTTTAACAGCCCCGTTTCATCGACCACGGGCACGCCAACGAACGCGTGACTTTCAAAAAAGTCGATCAATTCATCCAGCTCGGTCGTATCCGAAACCGCTAGCGGATTTTGGATCATCAAATCAGCTAGCTTTGCGGCTCGTTTGACGAACAACAGATTTTGCATTGGCAGAACGCCGACCAATTTACCATCGGTTTCGCAAACATAGGCGTAACGAACATCAAAGTCGCTGTAGATTTCCGCACCCGCGTTGAGTTCCGCGATAACGTCGGCCACGGTCATCTCCGGTGTAAACCGTAGCATTTCCGTGACCATCATCCCGCCAGCCACGTTGTCGTCATACGATGACAATTGCCGCGCCGCATCGGCTTCGTCAACCGGCAACGCTTCTAAGATCGCCTCCGCCTGATCGGTGCTTAGGTCACCCAAAACATCCGCTTGCTCATCGCTGGGCAATTCGTGAACAATCGCGGCTGCATCATCGGGCGTCAGCAGCGCGATCGCCCGCGCGGCCTGTGACTCGGGCAAGTGACCGATCAACTCCGCCGCGTCATCCGCATCCAGACCGGACAACACCGACGCTCGCAAACGTTCGTCCAATCGGCTTAACGCAAGTGCTTGGTCGCAGCTCGACAAGCCGGACACGTATTCACCTAGCTGCTGCGGATCACCGGCTTCGGCCAATCGTTCGAGTTCTTCCCAGGGTCGATCGGAAACGGATCGGTCAGAAACGGGGCGGTCAGAAACTGAAGTGCTATCAGAAGTGTCGGCGGTCTTTGTCACGTTCAAATGATCCATCTTGATTGGTGTGGACGAGAGCAGCTTTCGACAAAACGTAGGGCGGTTTACACCGGCCGTCTGCAAAACCGGCCCTGCATCCCGGTGGCCAACCCGTTTTACCGCTCCATTCGCCTCATCGACAGAGGGCAATGGCACAATGAGGCCCAGCCGACCCAAAGCCTGCGGCTATCGATCGGACGACGCATCAGATGCGAAGACTAAGATGCGAAGACTTGCGGTAGTTGGCGAATGCACGGTCCGGATGCGAAGTACCTGGCAAAAGGCTGTCACCGCTCGGCGGCTTTATCTGCCAGTCCGATCACCTTTGGGAGTTCAACGTCTTTGGCGTATCGAATCCGCCAGAACCCAACGCTCCAAAAATCGCGTCAGCGACCTTTCCGGCTTGAGCGATCACGGGTGCGATTCCCACACCGTGCATGGCGTTGTTCATCACCGACAGGCCTTCGATGGGAGCGATCGCCGATTCAAGTTGCTCGATTTTTTGGTGATGGCCAACGTGGTATTGAGGCATCGCTTGATTCCATCGAACGACGGTCGCCCACAACGGTTTGCCTGACAATCCGATGATCTCGGCGAGTTCTTCGGCAGCGATGTCGATTAGCGTTTCATCTTCATTGTGCAATAGCTCTGACTGTGTCGCTCCGCCAATGAACGTTCGGATGATCACCTGATCGTCGTCCGCGCGGCCTTCAAATTTGTGGCTCGCAAAACTGCCCGCTAAGATGCGACGGTTTTCCGACGCGGGAACCACGAAACCAAACGTGTCAATGTTTTTGGCAACGTCGGAACGGTTGACGACCAGCACCACAATCGCCGTGGAAGCGGATTCGATTTGTCGTAAACTCTTGGCGGCATCGGTGGAAACTGGCTCCAGCAATTTTGCTGCGGCGGGCGGTGGCAGAGCGATTACAACATGATCGAACGGACTTGAATCGCCTGGATTTTGAACAACGTTCCAGGTACCGTTTGAATCATCTCGGTGGAGTGAATCGATCTTGGATTGAAGTTGAATCGTGTTTTCTGGCAAGCTATCCGAAAGCGTTTTTATCAGTTCAATCATGCCGCCCGGGAACGATCGGAATTGGCCGTATCTTGCGCCGGTGCTGGATCGTTCGACGGAGTCTTCGCCTGATTTCTGACGCGCCTTGGTGGCGGCGGCCAACGATCCGTGCGACCGTTCCATCGCCCAGATCGGACCCATCGTTGACCGCATGCTCAACTTATTGACGTCGGCGGTGTAGATTCCGGCTGACAGCGGGGCAACGATTCGGTCGAGTACTTCGTTGCCCATTCGCCGCCGAACAAATGACGCGACTGATTCATCATCGTTTCCCGATGGAGTGCGAGCCGACACGAACCGCTCGGCAAAGAAACGCAGTTTCCCCATCAGGCTCAACAGTGGCGTTGTCCACATGGGCCTGGTCCGCGTCGCTCGCATCAAAACGAAACCGTCTGGAATGGGAACCAAGTTTCCGCCAAAACAGATCCTTGCGCCGCGACGATTTGGTTTGGGTTCGATCAAGCGATCGGTCGCACCCAGCTTTTCCATCAGTTCAATTGCGGCAGGCGGTTTGGTGGCAAACATATCAGCGCCGTGATCGATCACCCAATCGCCAATTCGCTCGGTATGGATCACACCGCCGACTCGATCACCGGCCTCGAACAATTGGATTTGCAGCGAGCAGTCTTCGCCCGATGCCAAACGCTGCTGGTGCATCAGGTTCAATTGGACGGCCGTTGCCAACCCAGACAATCCACCGCCAATAATCGCAACTCTCAAAACAAAATCCTTTTGCGTTCGTGCGTCCTAATAATCAATGTCTTCGTAGTACCCATTGTTCTGCCGATCGTCTGGATTGAAATCCCACTTGACACCGAACAACGCAGCCAACGGCGGAAGATTCGTCGTCAAGAACTCTGCCGTCGTTTCGATCGCCGCGTGGAAGTCGTTTGAATTTTCGGCCATCGTCAGTGGTCCGAGCAAAAGGTTGAAACCTTGGGCGTAACCAGCGTACGGTTGCAGCAACGAATCGCCACTGCTTTGGTCAATTTTGTCCTTCCATTCGTTCACCATTTTGGACCAATTCTCTTGGTCCATCGACGTCGGCACCCAATAACCGTCAACCTTGGTGAACGTAAACGACGATTCGCTTTCACCAGAGCCAATCTTCACGTGCGTTGTTTTTATCTCGTCGCGTTCTCGAGTTGATCCGACTTCGACATCACGTTTCGCAGAGCGGCCAAGTTCTTGATTCGTCTGATACAAATAGTCGCACGTTGCAGTATCGAACTCGCCAAGCCACTGCGAAAAAGGTTCGGATCTGATCTTATCCAGGTCAAACAAATCAGTGTCCTTGGTTGCATGCGCCAAACCGGCCAGCGACAACAGCGGTCCACGAATTTGGGAAACAGTCGATTCGGGAACCGCCTGAACACGCGGGCTGCTGAGCAACCAGTTCTGATGCGTTACCAGAGCGCTGCCAGCCGCTTGAAGGGCACCAACGATCAACTGATACCCATCGGCGTCAACCTTTGCCGCTGCAAGACGGACCAATTCATCGACGTCGGATCGGTAGGACGGCGGCAGCGAATCATAGACGGCGCGAAGGTGTCCCGCCGCGATCGCTTGATCGACTTGGTTCAAGAATGTATCGACTTCGACATCCTTCGACGGCGGTTGATAGGCGGGGGCTTCGTCGGGTTTGGGCAAAGGATCAGGTGCGGACGCTGCCGCCGCGATGCTGGCCTGATTGAGTTCCGCGATGCGAATTGCTCTCTGTGCGGTCAGTTCCTTTGCCAAACGGCGGGCCTGGATGCGACTGTCGCTGCGTAGACTATTCAGGTTCACTGAAACGCGGCGGCCATTGCCGAGTTCCAACAAAACGTTGTCGCCCCACAGCCCAACCATGCGAGCGCTGATGGTTCGAGTCCCACGCAGGTCCGTCCACGATTCCGCGTCGGCGGTCTGGGCATGGAAACTTGCAGCGACGAAGAACGAAAACGCGCAGCCCAAAATGATGGGGCGATCAATCCGTGTTAGAAATGGTGCAAACATTGAAAGAACCTAACCAGAAAATGACAAGCATTCGGAATGAAGGGCAGAATTATCGACCGACCATGATGCGGAAGGATGGAATCTAGTATATTGAGTCGCGATAGGATGTGGTCCCCATTTCAATCACTTTCGGCGGCGTTCTTAGGCGGCGTCCGTGGTTAGGGACGAGCGTTATCAATAGTCGCCTTTCGCTCAGCGAAAGTACGTCAGAGCACACTTTCGCGGAGCGAAAGGCGACTATTTGTGACATTGGTGGATCAGTCGAGGCTGCAACGATAAAGGATGACGATTGAGCACGCATAATGAGAAGCCCATTGCCACGGGCCAAGCCGAGTTTAGCGAAGCGGAAAAGCTGGAACTCAGAAAAAAACACTACAACGGTACGATTACCGAGCGGATCGATATTCACGAGGGCTTGGCGAGATTTCGTATCCGCCCCGATAACGGTTTTTCGCCTTTCAAGGCTGGGCAATATGTTGCGGTCGGGCTGGGGAACTGGGAAACCCGCCTGCCAGATTCACAGGATGAAAAGCTGGAAGAAAAGAAGTTTAAGAAGCTGACTCGGCGTGCGTATTCGATTTCGTGCCCGTTGTTGGATCAGCAAAAAATGGTGACGGTCAACGAAATCGACTATCTGGAATTTTACATTGCGTTGGTCAAACACGCGGCCTCGCCCGATGCAAAAGCACCTTCCTTGACGCCGCGTCTGTTTCTGATGGGTGACGGCGATCGGGTCGAAGTTCAGAAGAAAATTGTCGGTACCTATGTTTTGGAAAACATCAAACCCACCGACACTGTGTTGATGATTTCCACCGGGACCGGCGAAGCGCCGCATAACGCGATGACGACCGACCTTTTGTCATCCGGTCACGTCGGTAACATCATCAACGTCACCACGGTTCGCACGCGTTTGGATCTGGGGTATCTGCCCGAGCACGAACATCTGCAAGCGGCGCATCCGAATTATCAATACCTTTCTTACACGACGCGCGAAGTCGAAAATTGGGACAAAACGCATCCCGGATACGTTGGCAAGCAATACGTTCAGGATTTGTTCAGCAGCGGTTTGCTTGCCGAGCATGCGGGGGATCCTTTGTCGCCAAACAACACTCATGTATTCCTGTGCGGCAATCCGTCAATGATCGGCTACACGCCGCCGGGTGCTGATCCGCCCGCAACGCCCGGAATGTTGCAAGTCTTAAAGGACAAAGGCTTCGTTGAAATCGATGATCATAAAAATGCGGATCAAAAAAACAGTATCGATCGTGACGGGCCGGGAACGATTCGATTTGAGAAGTATTGGTAAAGACGACCAACTTGCCAACAAATTCGGTCGCTAACCTGCTAAAACTAATGCCACAAAAACACTCAACCTAGGAATAACATCATGGACCTTTCCCGAACGATCGCGTTGATTCTTGGCGGTGGCCGCGGAACACGTCTTTTCCCACTGACCAAGATCCGCGCCAAGCCAGCCGTACCGCTGGCTGCCAAGTATCGATTGATCGATATCCCGATCAGTAACTGCATCAACAGCGGGCTCAATCGAGCCTACGTGTTGACTCAGTTTTTGTCCGAAAGCCTGCACCGGCACCTGCGACAAACCTACACGTTTGACCACTTCAATGGCGGGTTCGTGGAATTGTTGGCCGCTCAGCAAACCGTTTCACCGGACGAGGATTGGTACCAGGGTACCGCTGACGCAGTTCGCAAAAACTTGGTCCACCTAGAAGAAGATTGGATCGAGCATGTGTTGATTCTGTCGGGCGATCAGCTTTACCGAATGGATTTTCGCGACATGATGAAAACCCATATCGAATCCGGAGCCGACGCGACGATCGCGGGCATTCCGGTATCGCGAAAAGACGCATCGTCGTTGGGCATCATGCAGATCGGTGACGATGGCCGAGTAAAAGGGTTTGTGGAAAAACCGCAAACCGAAGAAGAAATTCAAACCGTTCGGATGGATCCGTCTTGGATCGACCAGCGTGGCATTCCTAGCGGCGGCCGCGACTGCATCGCCAGCATGGGTTTGTACATTTTCAATAAAGATGTCATGGTTGATTTGCTTCGCAGCAATTCAGACAGCGACTTTGGCAAAGAAGTTTTCCCCAAAGCGATCAATTCACACCAGGTCAACGTTCACCTGTTCGACGGTTACTGGGAAGACATCGGAACGATTCGTGCCTTTTACGAAGCCAACCTGTCGCTGGCAGGTAAGAACCCACCGTTCGACATTCGCAACCGCGAAGCACCCATTTATTCTCGCCCACGGTTTTTGCCGCCAACGATTATGGGCGACGCCAAGGTGACCGGCAGTTTGATCGCAGATGGATGTCGAATTGGCGATAACGTCACCATCGAAAACAGCATCATCGGTTTGCGAACTGTCATTGGCGACGGTGTCACGATCAAAGACAGCGTGGTGATGGGAGCGGATTACATCGAATCAGGTGACGTCGGCAACATGCCAATCGGCATCGGCGACGGTTCAGTAATCTCGGGTGCGATTTTGGACAAGAATTGCCGCATCGGCAAAAACGTCAAAATCGCAAACGCTGACAAGATTGAAAACCAAGGCGAAGACGAACCGATGCAGGTTCGTGATGGAGTTTCAATCGTGATCAAGAACGCAACGATCCCGGATAGCTTTGAATTTTAGTCTCTCGTTTGTGTAAAAGAGTGACAACCGTAGGGGCGGACCTGAACGTCGCGATGGGTTTCTAAATTGTTTAACCGCGTGGGCATCGCCCAGCGCGGTTGGGGCCGCGTGGACGCGCGGGGCGATGCCCACGCGGTTAAACGAACTAATCCGGGTAAAGCTCTTCAACGATCTCTGGCTTCAACGATCTCTGGCTTCAACGATCTCTGGCGACGACGCGGTGAAAACGCAAGCAGACTTCGCGGTCGATCACTCGGCGGACGCCTTCGGTCAGGCACTTGGGTTCGTTATCGGTTTCACCGGTTTGGATAATTTTATCGAGCGGTGTGCCAGGTGAGACTGCGAAGGTTTGTTGGTTGATCGTTTGGTTTCCAGCGTCTAATTCTGGAATGATGAAATGGCACGTCGCGCCGAAGGTCAACATCCGGGCGTTATGGGCATCATGGTACGGACGAAAACCGGGGAAGCCTGGCAGCAAGCCATGGTGCAGATTAATGATCCGTCCGCCCGCGAATTGCCAACAAGTCGAAGCGGGCAGGATTCGCATGTAGCGTGCCAGGATCAGATAATCGACGTCGAATTCATCCAGCACTTCGACCATTTCAGTGTCGTTGGCCGATCCCTTTTCGTTTCCGATCATTCGGAACGGAACCCCGAACTCTTTGGCTAGCGTTTCTAGCTTCTTACGGTTTGAAATCAGAACCGAAACCTCGGCCGCGATCAGCTTTTCTTTGACCGCTTGCAGAACCGCTCTTGGCGTGTGCTCGATGAACGTGCAGGCGACGGCCAACCGCGGATTCTTAGCCCGATACTCGCTGCTCCACACTCGAATCGCCAATTTGGTGTGCTGGCCGATTTGCCGCATCGCGTCTTTGAGCGGCTCGAATTCGTTGGGGTTAATGTCGATTCGACACAGCATTGCAAAAAGCTGTTCTTCGTCGTGATCGTACATCTGGATCTCGGCGATCCTGGCCCCGCGTCCGGTAACGTGGTGAATGATCGGGTCGGCCAGCCCGGCGTTGTCTGGACCAAGAGCGGTGATGATGACTTCCATGGACGGTTTCACTCAACATTCGGCGGATAATGCGTAGTCGCTAAATCGTAGTCGCTACCAAGTTCTGACTATTGTTCACGCCGGGGCCATTTTTGCCGACCCCAGGACTTGGTACCTTCTGGGCCGACCGATCAGTCCCATTTAACCCTGTTTTTCCAGCCACTATGTCCGCGATTGCTCCACCGACCCGGCTTCGACGAAGCGACTTTCCCGAAGGCGAAAACCTTTGCGAACACTGCACCGCGAAATGTTGTCACTACTTTGCGTTGGCGATCGAAGAACCCGTCAATCGACGCGACTTTGATTACATGCGATGGTATTTGTTGCACGATCGTGCCAGCGTATTTATCGATGACGAGACCTGGTACTTGCTGGTTCACACGACCTGTAAACACTTGCAGGACGATTACCGATGTGGAATCTACGAAACGAGGCCACAGATTTGTCGCGACTACACGACTGACGAATGCGAGTTCGAGGACGATTGGTGTTACGAAAAATACTTTGAAAGCGCCGAGCAAATTGACGAATACGCAGACGCATTGTTTGGCCCGCAATTCCCCGAAACTGACCGTTCCAAGTCCAACACGCTAAGAAGTCGCAAGCCAACCGGTTTGCCAATCGCCTAGGCGAGCTGCCCAGCCCAACCGCGCGGGCATAGCGATGTCCGCGGCTGAACTCACGGGGCGATACCCAACGCCGTGAAGAGTTTTGGTCCCGGAAAACACGTGTTAGGAACGTACGACTTTTTATAGTCGCCTTTCGCTCGGGACGTCGCATCAGTTACTGCGCAATAGGCCCGGAGGGCCGACAGCCCCCTGCCGGGTGCGTGAGCACCCGGATGGCTGCCCCACATCAATTCTCTGGCTCGGTTTCGCGGCTACGCCGCGAAACC
>NZ_LWSK01000015.1 GCF_001642955.1 Rubripirellula obstinata
GGGATTTACATCCCCGGCAGAGAGCTTCCGTCCCTCCCGGGACTATTCACCAACGTTATGATCGCGGATCGATCAAAGACAATTTGCATTGATTTGTTCGACTTCCCTCGGGATGAGTGACGACACCAATCCGGCAGTAATTAATACGACGTCCCCCGCGAAAGTAGCGAATCCGCTGCTTTCGCGGAGCGAAAGGCGACTATAAAAAGTCGCACGTGCCTAAGCGGCTTCGCCGTCACTGATTTCGCCGTCGTCGCTGACGTCTTCAAAACGGATCGAAACCCGTTTGCTGACGCCCGATTCTTGCATCGTGACGCCGTACAGTGTTGTCGCGGCGGTCATCGTTTTCTTGCTGTGGGTGACGACGACGAATTTACTGTGGTCTAGGAATTCGTTTAGCACGGTGACGAAGCGGCCAATGTTGGCTTCGTCAAACGGTGCGTCCACTTCGTCCAGAACACAAAACGGACTTGGACGATATTTGAAAATCGACATCAACAGCGCAACGGCGGTCAATGCTTTTTCACCACCGGACAACAGTGAATTATTGAAACTCGGTTTGCCAGGCGGCGTGGCAACAATCTCTACGCCTGCTTCCAACGGATCGTCGGATTCTTCTAGCACCAAATCAGCGTGTCCACCGCCAAACGACTTGCGATAAAGCTGTTGAAAATTAACTCGAATCGCTTCGAGCGTATCCATGAACAATCGTCGGCTGTCCGCATTGATCCGGCCGATAATCCGCTGCAACGAATCCTTGGCCGCTGTCAAATCTTGGTACTGACCGTGCAGTTCGTCGTAACGTGATTGCAGTTCTTCCAATTCCTCCAACGCTTCCATGTTGATGCTGGTCGTTCGCTGCAATTGAGACCGCAAAGTATTGATTTCAGTTTCAATCTCATCGCGACTTTCGGGTTCCTGGAAATCCTCGGGCGGTTCCGACGCCTGCAGGTCGATTTCGTAATCTTCCAGCAACCGCGTCACCAACGTTTCGCGGCGGAGTTTGGCATTGTCGTGCCGAGCGGTGATTGCATGAACGGCTTCGCTGGCGGCGGCGGCATCCTTGATCGCCCGTTCGCTGGCCTTCAAAATGTCACGATTGCTTCGACGCACTTCCGCCGCCGCCTGAGCCAACTCACCGAGCGATCGATCACACTGCTCGGCGTCCCAATTCAGCGAAGCCAATCGGTTGGACGCGTCCAACATTCGCGTTTTCAAATCCGCGATTCGCGACCGACCGTGATCGGCTTGCTCGCGAACCTCAGCAACCGCCGCTTCGCGTTGACTCTGATCGCGGCGTTGTTGCTGCATCGCTGCGGACAGTGCTTCAAATTTTTGTTCCGCTCGGGCAAGTTCGACGCTGATCGACATCACGCCAGCGGTCGCGGTTTGCAATGCGTCCTGAGTCTCGGAAAGCATTTCGTCAGCTTCGGCCGTTTCCAGTTCCAACCGTTCGACTTCTTGTTTCCCAGAATGAATTGTTGACGCCAGTTGATTGTTTTCGGCGGTGGCCGCTTCGCGAAGCCCCGTCGATGCAGCGATCTCGGCATTGATTTCATCGCAGGCCGCTGACTGAGATTGCAGCCGCTCGTCGCAGTGGCGGCGTTCGGCTTCGGCAGCAGCCCGATCGGTGATCAGTCCGCGGTGCGTTTGTTCGGCACGGCCAAGCATCGCGGCTTCTTCATCGACGCGAAGACTCAATCGTTCGGTTTCCGCTTCCGCTTCTTGCAGTTGATACTGATAGTGTTTGATCTCGTCGCCAGCGGCCAACAACTCGCTTCGACGGCTGACCAATCCGGTCGCTGCCGCAGCAGGACCAACGACCGTCGAACCGTCGTTTTCAAGCAACTCGCAAGCCGAACTGACAAACCGCAACCCGGCACCGCTGAGCTTGCGAAGGCCGAGTGCCGTTTCCAGCGAATCAACCAACCAAGTATTACTAAGCAGATGGCGAACCAATGGCTCGAACTTCTCGTCACACTTCACCATGCGGTCGCCACGTCCGACGACGCCACGAAGCCCATCCAAGCGGATGCGATCACCAGGCCGACGGGCCGGCAATTCGTCGATGCGGATCAGCCCGACACGATGACTCAGTTTCAATGAACCGCCGACGATCGCCTTTTGAACTTCGCCACCGGTAACGATTAGATACTGACTCTTTTCGCCCAAAGCGGCATCGATCAGCGGAGCGACGTTGACGTCAACATCAAAGCAGTCGGCTACGATTCCATGAACGTGTTTCGAGACAATAGAACTCGATCGGTCGGCCCCCGGTTGATTGATCTGTTTCAGGATCGCTTGAACGCCGCCGGAAATTCCGTCCTGACGACGCTGCAAATCATCCAGCACCTTTTGTCGCTCGGTAACGCCTTGCAGTCGGATCTTCAGCGCAGAAACTTCTTCGCGGCGACGAGCCAATGTTCGGCGGCTTTCGGCCAGCTTGGCATCCGCTAATTCAACTTCCTTCGCGGCCGCTGCAATCGATTCATCCAGCTCGGTAACTTTGGTGCGACCGGTTTCGGCTTCGGCGGTCGCCTCGGCAAGCGACGTTTGCGCGGTTGCAATTCGACGAGACAGATTCGCCATCGTTCGGGCAACTTCGGCGAGTCGTTGTTCCGTCCGTTGCCGCTTCGCTTCCGCATCGGCAACGCGGCGAACACCGGCCAAATGCTTCTGGCCCAATTCGTCACGCAGACGCCGAACTTCGCTCGCCTCGGCCTGAATTTTGTCTCGATTGGATTCCGCTTCTTCGCTTCTGCCTCGAACGGCTTTCAATTCAGATTCATAGGCCTCTAATTTCTCGTTCGCACCCCGCAGTTCAGCCGCCGCCGATCCCGCCTGGGTTTGCAGCAATCGCATTCGGCGCAGAGAAGATGCAACACTCTTGCGAAGGTCCACGATCGAAGCTTCGTCAGCATCACGGCGTCCTTCCAAGCTGGCGATTTGACTGAGGTGACCGCTGCGAGTCTCTTCGATCGACCGCGCGTCATCGGCGATCTGTTGCAACTGAGCGTCAGCAGCCTGACGCTTTTCGGTCATTTCACTGCGAAGCTTTTCCAGCTCGGTTTGATTCTTCAGCGCCGTCGCAAGTTCTGATTCCGAGTTTTCCAATTCAGATGAAAACGATCGCCAATCAGTCCAAGCAATCTGTAAACGCAGCTCCTTCATCCGCTCGCTTGCTTGGCGATAACGTTCCGCCTTGCTGGCTTGGCTGCGAAGACTTTTCAGCCGCGAAGCAACTTCGTCAACGATGTCGCCCAAACGAGTTAGGTTTGACTGAACACGAGCCAGCCGTCGTTCGGCTTCGATCTTTTTCGCTTTGAAACGGCTGATACCTGCCGCTTCTTCAAAGATCGCACGCCGATCTTTGGCGCTGGCGTTTAGCATCTTATCGACCTTGCCCTGTTCGATCAGGCTGTAAGCGTCGATACCAATGCCGGTGCCGCGGATCAGGTTTTTCAGATCCTTCAGCCGCACGGCTTGGTTGTTGATCAGGTATTCGCCTTCACCGCTGCGATAGACCCGCCGCGTCACATGGACTTCGGGAGCATCGACCGGCAATTCGCCGCCGGAATTGTCGAAGATGATTGTGACTTCGGCCGAACCCGCTGGCCCGCGAGTCTGCGACCCCTTGAAGATCACATCCGACATGTCTTTGCCACGAAGGCTCTTGGCACTCTGGGATCCAAGCACCCACTTCATCGCATCGACGATGTTGGACTTTCCGGATCCATTGGGGCCGACAACGACGGTGATGCCGTCGGGAAAGTCAAAGCGTGTGCGATCGGCAAAGCTTTTGAAACCGGCCAGCTCGAGTGCTTTTAGCATGCGATAGGTCTGTGATCGGTTTCAGAGTGAGGAAAAAACGTCAGAATGGGTCCGTAGCTGGACTTTCCAGAGTAAATAAAACCGATAACGGAGCCTAGCGTGATTCCGAAATTTAGCAAAACACGTAAATCACGCGGTTTGCGGGGTCTTTTCGGCCGTAATTGGCAGTAAAAATCGCCATTTGGCCCTGTTGAACCGCGCGAAACGCGGCTTTTTGCGAGTTGCCGTGTGTCGCACAGCTCCACACGGCCTACTTTCTGATTTTTGCCAGCTCCGCCCAAATAGCGATAGAAACCACTTATGACCGAAACCAATCCACTGCGAACCAATACTTTTTACATCACGGTTTCTGGATCCGGTCTACCCGAGGTGGATGGGCTGTTTGTTCCGTCAACCGCACCGCCCGCGAAGTCTGAATCCGGGACCATTTCAAGTCTCGGATATTGGAACGGCAAAATGGCCTGGGATCGGGCGGATGGTAAAAGCGAGCGAAGCCCGGCATTGTCCTATTCCAACACCTACAAGTCGTGGCGAATTTGTCGGCTGGATGGTCACCTGGCTTATGACATTACCAGCGACGACGAAATGCCGCCGACGGAAAGTCAGTGGCATGTCTACAAGAAAGGCGTCGCGCCGGCACCCAAGGTCACGATTCATCACTATGACCCGCGGCAACCCTGCCCGCCGCCCAATGTTGTCTTCGTGCTCGGCGGACCAGGTGCGGGGAAGGGAACGATGTGTGAACTTGCCCAATCGCAGCTCGGCTGGACTCATTTGTCGATCGGCGAATTGTTGCGAGCCGAACGCGAAACAGGCGGCCCGACGGGCGAAGCGATCGAAAAGATCATCGCCGCAGGACAACTTGTTCCCAACGAGATCACGGTCACGTTGTTGAAAGACACGATGGAGAAGTTGACCCGGACGACGGGAAAGAACAATTTCCTACTCGATGGTTTCCCACGCTCTCTGTCAAACTTGGAAGGCTGGTACGACGCATTCGGTCGAGACACGGAACTACCCAAGATGCTGTTCTTCGAATGCCCTTATCCAGTCTTGGAAAAGCGCATCATGGCTCGGTCCAAGTACACCGGACGCAGCGACGACAATGTCGAAAGTCTGAAACAAAGGTTCGACACGTTCAAGCAGGAAACTCTGCCGACAGTGGAATTGTTCCAAAGCAAAAACAAGTGCATCAAGATCGACACCAGCCAAGACCGTCAAACGGTTTTCGCCATCGTCCGCGACAATCTAGCCGAACACACCGACGAAGATTCCGCAGCAAAACCACTGACTGAACGAGCAGAGATGCTGCTCGGGTTAAGACCGTTTCCAAAGTCGTAGGCCGGAACAAGCAAAGCGCAGTTCCGGCAATTCAATACCGCATCATGCAATTGCCGGAACAGGATCAATTCGCGATGTCGCGTAGTCTTTGCGTCAGGTCCGGGAATGCTGCTCGTACGCGAGTCCAGTTTGGGATCGCGCCTGCACCGGATGGATCGTTACGGTACAGTTCTGCTGCGGTCGTCACACAATCGGCGAACGCGTCAATCGTTGTTTCTTCGGTGTGTCGATCGTATTGCAAATCGTTCACCAAAGCATCAGCAGCATATTGGCGGATACAGTTTTGTGCCGTCCGCAAATAGTTTGCACGCAGCGTGATAAAACTATCACTGCTCATGATCACGCCTTGGCTAGCCAAAGTCCGATAGATCGTTGTGATGATGTCGTTGGCCATCCGAATCAGGCCGGTGTTCTTTTCCTCCAATGACAACGCCTGGTGTTTGTGTTCGTACAGGCGACACAAATCGGTTTGGCAAACACGCTTCAAAGAAGTGTTCCGATAGACCTCCGCAAGCGTGCCGACTTCCAGTCCCCAATCACTCGGGATTCGATTCGTCCTGGCCAAATTACGAGTCAGTGAAAACTCGCCGGACAACGGATAACGAAAACTTGCCAAGAACCGAACGAACTCGCTGCTGGGATACATCAACCGCAGCGCTCGGACCAACGGATTGACCAATAGCCGCACGACTCGTCCATGCATGCGGTCGGTCACGCGAGCGTAATAGGCTTTGCAGAATTCAAAGTCGAGTGCCGGGTGAACCATCGGCAAACAAAGCCGCGTCAGCAAAAGCCGATCGTAATCGACGATGTCGCAATCGTGCAGCACAAACGTATCGATGCGTGGATCCGCCAAAAGATACCCAAACGCAGTCCACACGCTGCGGCCTTTGCCAGGAGTGGAAACCTGAATCCCGGCGTCGATCAGTTCGCTGTAGATCGATTGAACCTCGGGGCCATCGGTCCATAAAACTTTTGCACGATCGCCAAGCGGTGCGATTTTGGCAACCGTTTCGTCATAATCTTTTTGGTCAGGTGCAACACCAAGCGATACGCAGATCGTATCGATGTAGTCGGCATCAGCAAGTTCTTTTACGATCACGTCAAACGGTTCGGCACGCATGTCCGACGCGGTAACCGGCAATACTAACCCAATTCGGTTATCCTTGGCGGCGTCGCGAACCATCTCTTCCAAACGACTCTGTTGCCCCGTACGAAGGTCATGAATCGCGGTCACTAAATCATGCTGATAAAAGTCTGGCATTGCACAACTATCCTGGGCTATTGGTAGCGGGAATTAGAAACAATCGCCCGCCGGCGGTGCTGGATAATCTAGCCCAATGCGACGATCTCGGCTATCGGCGTGAACAAGTTGAATTGCCGTAACTCGCTTTACTCGCTACGGCCTACTTGTCAGTCGAGGTAGGCCGGAACAAGCGGAGCGAAGTTCCGGCAATTGCATTGACCAGCATTGCATTGCCGTAACTCGCTTTACTCGCTACGGCCTACCTACCAGTAGAAGTAGGCCGGAACAAGCGGAGCGAAGTTCCGGCAATTGCATTGACCAGCATTGCATTGCCGTAACTCGCTTTACTCGCTTCGGCCTACCTATCAGTAGAAGTAGGCCGGAACAAGCGGAGCGAAGTTCCGGCAATTGCATTGACCAGCATTGAATTGCCGTAACTCGCTTTACTCGCTACGGCCTACTTGTCATTAGAAGTAGGCCGGAACAAGCGGAGCGAAGTTCCGGCAATTGCATTGACCAGCGTTGAATTGCCGTAACTCGCTTTACTCGCTACGGCCTACTTTGTGGGTTTACGCTGGCAAGCATTCGTTCAACTTGGCTTCCAACCTCAGCAATTCCAAAATCGCTTCGGCGGATTCGTTTCCTTTGTTGCCGACCGTGCCACCGCTGCGTTGGATCGCTTGTTCCAAGGTGTTGCAGGTCAACAAACCGAAGGCGATTGGACGTCCCGTGCGAACTCCCATTTCCATCAACGACAGACTGACGCTGCGGTTGATGTGTTCATCGTGAGTCGTTTCGCCACGAATGACGCAGCCGAGTGCAATCGCGGCAATCGCATCCGCGTTTTGCAAACACCGATCAACAATCGATGGCAGTTCCCATGCACCGGGAACTCGAATCACCGGTGTTTGTGCCGACGCGTATCCAGCCGCCGATAGCGTTTCCAACGATCCGCTGACCAGTGAATCGCAGATCGCGGGATTGTACCTGCTGGCGACGATGACAATCTTCCCCGCTGGCAACGTTCCATCGATGCCAGAAATTTCCCCTTGGTTATTCTCAGTCGTCATCTTTCACACTCATTAAGTATTCAACATTGTTCTGTGATTTCCCGAGCCCTTTGACCAAGGTTCGCATCGCTTCGGCTGGCGATAGTTCGGCCAGATTGCGACGCAGTGCCGAGATCTTCACGTACTCTTCCGGATCAATCAACATCTCTTCGCGACGCGTTCCGCTGCGAGCGATGTCAACGGCCGGCCAAATTCGTCGATCAACCAGGTCGCGGTCCAGGATGATTTCTAGGTTACCGGTCCCTTTGAACTCTTCAAAGATGATGTCATCCATGCGGCTGCCGGTATCGACCAGTGCGGTTGCCAGAATCGTTAGCGAACCGCCTTCTTCTACCTTGCGTGCTGACCCAAAAAATGCCTTCGGTTTCTGCAACGCTCCCGCATCCAAGCCACCGGTCATTAGCTTTCCGGTCGATTCGCCTTCGCTATTATGAGCTCTTGCGAATCGCGTGATCGAATCGAGAAAGACGACGACATCGATGCCAGCTTCCACCATTCGCTTAGCCTTTTCGATCACCATTTGCGCGACTTGAATGTGTCGCTGGGCAGGTTCATCGAACGTGCTGCTAATCACTTCACATTGCGACCCGCGGACTTCACGTTCCATATCCGTGACTTCTTCAGGGCGTTCGTCAATCAACAAAACAAACACGTAGGCTTCGGGATAATTCTTTAGCACCGCCCGCGCCATCTGCTGCATCAAAATTGTCTTTCCAGCACGTGGTGGACTGACGATCAATCCCCGTTGGCCGAAACCGATCGGCGTCAACATGTCGATCACTCGTGTCGAAAGCTCGCCCGATTCGTGCTCCATGATGATGCGGCGATCCGGGTGCAGCGGCGTCAACTCATCGAACGGAACCAGCTTCTTGCGAGACGATGGATCGCGACGATTGATCGCCTCAATCCTAAGCAGCGCAAAGTATCGCTCGTTTTCCTTCGGTGGGCGAATCTGTCCGGCGACGTGGCTGCCAGTCTGCAATCCAAAACGCCGTATCTGACTTGGCGAAACGTAGATGTCATCGGGACATGACAGATAGTGATAGGTGGACGATCGCAAGAATCCAAAACCGTCCGGCAGGATCTCCAGCGTTCCCTCGCCATACATCAGCCCGCCCGCTTTCATGCGAGCTTTCAGAATCTGAAAAATCAAATCCTGTTTCCGCGTGTCCGGGTTTACATCAATCTCAAACTTTGTCGCCAGCAAACGCAGCGATTCTAAATTGGATTGCTGCAAGTCCGAGATGTTCCAGGACGCATCGGTACTGGTGACATCTTTGGCACTGGGAATCCCAACGCGTTGGCCGGCCTTGCTGGCCTCGCTGACGATTTCTTCGGGAAGTGATAAAGGATCACGTTCCGCATCAAGTTCTCGGACCCGCTTGTCCACATCTTCGTCAGGATGACGAGGTCCGGAATTGCGGTTTCGATAGTCACGGTATTCACTTTGCCCGCTGCGACGTCGGCCGCCGGAGTTGCGGTCACTGGAACTGCGGTCACTGGAACTGCGGTCATTGCCGCCATTGGGTTTCCCAGATCCGCTAGGATCGCCAGGGGATGGCTTTCGAGGAGATGGCATGATTCATCAGGATTCGATGTGGAGGAGATTGCCATGCGATCGTTGCGTGGCAGGCGGGAAGAGAAGAGAGGAGGATGGGTTGATCAGAAAAGGAGGAGAGGTCTATCGACAATGGGTGTCAGAATCTGTCTCGACGTTCTTAGTCAACAAAGACTGCCAATGTTGATCGACTCGTTGGTGGAGTTCTTCCATCGATCCATTGTTTTGGATGACACGATTACTGAGCTGAATCTTGGTTGCGATCGGAAGTTGGCGTTGTTCTCGTTTGACAATTTCGTCTGGATGCCAACCACGGTTCGCAGCACGGGCAGCACGGATTTCTGGATCAGCATCAATGCACCAGACTTCGTCACAGCACCGATCCCAACCCGATTCAAACAACAGTGGTACGTCCAACAAGCTTACTTGGACGCCGCTGCTTGCGTTCGATTTCAGCTTTTGCAAAACCTGATTTCGGACAATCGGATGGACGATTGATTCAAGGTACCGCAATTCCGCTTGGCTTGCTTGGTCATTCCCAAAAACAATCGATCCTATTTCGGCACGATCGATGCCACCGCCGGCGTTTAAAACCTGATTGCCAAAACGAAGCACCAATTTTTCCTTCACGTCGGCAAGATCGAGTGACTGCTTGGCCAGCGAGTCGGCATCGATCCAGGCGGCCCCAGATTCCTGTAGGTAGCGTGCAACGGTCGATTTGCCGCCCGCGATGCTTCCGACAATTCCCAAAACAATCATGCTGCCGCAACGATCATGGCGATGGAACGATCATTTGACTTACCCATTTGCCGGTAAGTAAAGAAACGCATCGCAATTGGGGCAGCGAACCAGGTTAGACATCCGCAGGCCCTCGATGAACTGCGTCGTCAAACGCTGATTGCAAGCCGTACATGATTCGTCTTCGACGGCTGCCAAGCCTTCTTCGCCTTTTGCATCCGTGATTCGCTTGTAATCACCTTTGACGACGGACGGCAGTTCAGTTTCCGCTTGCAGAAGTTCACCCTCAACGCGATCCAAGCTTTCTTGAACGACTTTCTGACGAGCTTCAATTTCGCCGATTCGCAAATTGTTGTCCTCTTGTTCATTAGCCAAGGTCGCTTCGGCAACGGCTAGTTTTTCATTGATCCCGTCAATCAGTTCAAAAACTTCCAGCACCTCGTCACTCTGCACTTCATTGGCTTTCTTGTCCGCCGCAATTTGTTCTTGAAGCGTGGAGAACTCGCGATTGCTGGCCGCTGTATTCAACTTTGTTTCCAGGTCGCTGATCCGAGCTTCTCTTTCCTTCAACTGAAGCTCTTTCTGATCGCAAACCATCTTGGCAGCTTTCTTTTTCGCCTTGATCGCATCGACTTCCGCCGATGCCGCTGAAATCCGAGCTTGACTGGCTTTGATTTGAATCGGGGCTCGATCTCGTTGAGTTCTAAGGTCAGCCAATTGTCGATGCAGACGATGCAGCGTCCGCAAGAGTTCAGCGCTAAGCTGTATTTTAGTATCGACCGCCATCAAAATGCCAAGGTTAGGATAAGTGTCAAAGAGAATAGCTACTCAATAAGCTAGCAGCGTGATACTTATCATATCCAATTCAGCCCTATTTGCGTAAGCCAACGCGAACGATGAAAAAAGCAAAATCGTTTTGGAATTCCGACAATTATTCTGCCAATCCAGTCATCATCTTTTCCTTGACGGTGCTGCCAGCTTCCAAGACCGGATCAATGCTTCTTCTACGATTCTCGATGCGATCGAGCACGCTGGGACGCTTTCCGGATACCAGTTCCGGTACGCCTGAAAGAACACCAAATTGATCCAAGACCTCGGTCACCGATAGCGATTGTGTCGTTCCGTCATCCGATTTGGTTTCGCTGGTCATGCGACCAATCATTTCCATGGATACGACACCCTCGCTGCGATATCGCATTCCGGTCACGACGGGATCAGAAGGATACATTCCCATCAAAATCGTTTTTTCAAAACGGACGTCAGCGGATATGGTTGGCATCGGTGAATTCAATCGTTCGCCACGAGTATTCAAGCGGTGCAACGTTTTTCGATCATCGCTGGTAATAAAAAGCTGAATTTCCGGGTTATCGACCGTTGATCCCGCTGGGATATGCAGCAGCATCAACTCGGTCGCAAACCGACTTCGATCCGACGCAAAAGCAGTGGTTGATTCTGCTTTTTCAAATTGGAATGCCATCGCAAGCGTTCGCCCCAACACGCCAAGCGAATTCAAGGAACCGACTTCAGCCCCAGCGATACTGCCAGCCCCAACGACGCCGAGGGCGCGGAACCGTCCGACCGAGGATTCGATCATTGGCTCTGCTTTCACGGTCAGTCCAGGACTATCGATTTCAAAGAAGGCGGCTTGGCAATCGGTACCAAAATAAAGCTGCCCCTGATTGTCATAGTAAAGAACCGGTTGAACGGACAAGCGATGCTTTGCCAAATAGTTATCAACTTGACGCCGAATCATGGCGGGTAACTTTGATCGTCCACCGGCGTCAAGTTCTAACCCGATCGTCATCGCCGACATGCGTCCAAAGGTGCCCGCACTGCCCGTCAGCGATGACGAACGTGGCGGCGAAACCGAAGCACCAGGAATAAGCATTCGACATGCTCTCGATTCAGAATCTCGATATGCTCTGCGGACAAGTGTTTCTTTGATCGGTAAGCTATCGATCATCGTGACTTCGTTTCGATTCGGAGTCGAGCCAATCACGCCCACGCGAAGCGTCAATTTGTTGACAGGCTTGCCGCTGCCTGTTTCATCCCGCGATCCTTGATCTGTTGATTGCGTTCCAAACGACCCCAGCGACAGGTCTTCAAGTGATACCGGTTCTTTACCCGCTTCCGATTTAGAATCAGCTTCCGTGGCGGATGTCGCCCGAGGCTCGCCTGGACGCATCGCACTAAACGCTAGCAGTCCAACGACAAAGACAACCATCAAGGCACTGATGGTCTTTAGAAAGGCCTGATTGTTTAGCATCGTGACTACTCGCTTAAAAACGTATCGACTACTTGTTCAATTTCTTGGGCGATGACCGAGTCTATCGCCCCCAGTTTCCTCTTCGCAGGACCTCTAAAAGAGAGCGTCAGCCCGCTGCCGGTGTCCCACATTGTGATCGAAAGCTGACCTCGTGACTGCAACGGTCCCAAAATCCGCACCCCTTTTACAGTCGCATCGCCAACTCGGTAGCTTTGCGCACGCTGGAACGATTGCGATGACGGTTGCTGTATCGTATCGCATGGTTCTGTGCATTTTTCTGGTCGAAGCTCCGTCTGCAATCCGGTCCGTTTTCCAAATTTCAGGCTTGATAAACAGGTCACGCTGGCCGTTGGAACAAACCAACCCAAACGATCAATCACTGGCAATCCACCAGGAATCCGCTCTGCAATTTCGATCCCCTGCGATAATTCACCTGCGATACCGCTGGACCGAACATATTTCATCTGATCCGAAACACTGCTCAGCGTTTCACTGATCGACGATAGCTGATCATGCCGGCGGCGGATGAACGCAAAACCAATGTGATTGCGAGTGCAGTGTCGTTGGTTCCAAGCCCGAGTTTGAACTGGGTTCATTATAGACAGGTAACGACCTCTGCCCGGATCCGTGATTGCGGCAAGCGCCTGCAGCACCACGGCGACACCAAAGTCATTGACGGCCATGTTCCGTCTTCGCAACGTCTCTCGAATCTGATCGGAACGTTCGCCCCCCAGTTCCAGGAAAGCCAAAGTAGCGTCAGCAGTCGATGGTTGAGTTCCCCCTAACCTGAATCGCTTGGTCGCATGCCGATCAAGTCGAACATTCCGCCCGCGCACCGTGGCCCAGAAATTTCTAAGTTCTGGCAGGGCAACTGTCTTGACCGCTTTTGTTGAATCCTGACTTACGGCCTGCGCTTCGGCTTTTCGGGGAGCCCGCGGGTTTCTGTCATGGTATCGCTGCATCGTTTGATAGATGACTCGTGCCGCACCAACACCATCACATGCCGCATGGTGAAAAGAGAATTTCAATCGGAACGAGCGAAGTTTGATTGCCGTTACTTCAGGATTTGTTGAATCCGATGTTGGAATCAAAGACAGACGAGCACTGATGCCTCGCCGAACGTTCAGGCTCGTATCATCATTCGGTTTCACTTCAAAAAGATCGGTCGAGAACGGCACGCTTTTCCAAGTTTGATTCTTGCCACGACCCCGCAAACAGAAATACATTTGCGGACTTTTAATAATCGAATCTTGCCAAGCTTCGGTAAGTCGCTTGAGATCGATCTGACCTTCCAGAGAAATGCTGACGTCAAAGACCATTCCATCGTCGTGATCCGACCTCGCCAAGTATCGCTCGACCGCCGTCGTTTGAATCGATTCGCTTAGATTCGGCATAGTTTAGATTCGAATGCTAACGCCGCCATCGACAACAATCGTTTGGCCTTGGATCAAATCACTAGCACCATCGCAGAGAAATGCGACCACCGACGCAACATCTTGTTCGCACAATCTACGATTGCCAACCATCATTCGTTCGGTCGCCGCGTCGACCAAGGATTCAGCACCCGGCATGCTGGCGATCGCATCCGTCGGAATGATCCCCGGCAGTACACAATTAAAATTGACCCCGCGGTCACCAAACTCCAACGCCAAGTGTCGCACAAAACTTTCCAATGCCGCCTTGGATGCCCCGATCGCTCCATAATGCGGAACAGCCCACTGCGAACCGTGGCTGCTAACCGCGACGACTTTGCCATGATGCGGTTCAGCAGCCAATGATTCAGCGGCGGCTTGCGCCAACCAAACAACAGGAGCCGAATTGTTGCGCAACGTGGCTTCTAGGTTTACTGGTGTTAGGTCATTCAAATCACGGAATCCGCCCGCTGCTGCGTTGCTGACGATGGTGTCTAATCCGCCAAATTTATCTTGGACTTCTGCGACCATCGCTTGCACATCGTCACGAATCGAAACGTTGGCTTTGACCAGCATCACCTGACTGCCCATGGCGTCGATATCTTTGGCAACCGCCACCGCATCGTCTTGCGAATTCAAAAAATTGACCGCAACACTGGCACCTTGGCGGGCGAGCTCCAATGCGATCGATCGCCCGATCCCACGGCTGGCACCGGTCACCAAAGCGCACCGCCCCGTCAAGGGACGAGCTTTCGTTGTATCAGTGTTTTCGTCCAAAGTCATCAATTACCTTCGTTCGCTTGATTCAAACAGAAACGTTTACTGCCGGCCTACCATACACGCAAACGACTTTTACCCAAGCCAACCGACTTGATATCCGATTAATCGCAAGACAATCTGTCGGTTCAGCCCTACAAGAGTCGCCGTCATTTCGCCGCCATTGTCGTGATCGCCTTCCCAGACGACGCAAACTTCTAGCGGCTCGCCGGGCACCGGCAGTCTTCCAAATTCAATTCTATCAAACCCAATCGGCAAGCTTGGCCGACCGCCAACACGATAAGCAAGCATCCCAGCAGCATAAAGGACCGCGTCCATCGTCGCCGGTGAAAGCTTCCATCCGGCCAAGGGACGTGATTCGCCAGCCAAATGTGCCGGACTGGGCGCGACAATTGTCCCAACCGCCATCGCTGATTCACCGTCTCGAAAACCGATATTGCGCAAACATTGTAGCGATGGACCGTGATACACCGGCGCATCCGATTCCAGATACTCGATCGGATGACGAACGATGTCCGACGCGTCCATTGCATCACTTGGCAAGATCAACTCAGGCTTTTGTTCGCCAAGTTCAATCTCCGCGGTAAAGTGCTGTCGTGCAGCTTCGACCAAACGACCATCACGCCGGCGCAAATCGCTAACCAGAATCCATGAATCATCCTGACGAACGATTTCAATCGCAAACGCATCGTCGGCCAGGCACTTCAACGGACGAATCGCGCGAACGTTTCGGCATGCGACTACCTTTTCCGGGCCTCCGCTTAATTGCGAAGCCGTGGAAGCCGCTTCGGCCAACATTTCAATCGCCATCACGAATGGCAGCGTCGGACGGCCGCCAACCAAGTGCTCTTTCAAGAAAAGATCAGTCGTCGGATTCAATGTAACTTTGAACCCAGATGTATCGACGGCCAATTGATCCAATCCGTTCTCCGACGGATCTAGCATTGGACTTTGGATGCGACCAGGACTTTTGTTGCAGTCCATCGAATCATCGGGAAAGAACTTTCGGACGTAACGCCTGTCCGTGATCAGGACTTCGGTTTCGCTGCCACCATGTTCGATCTCGTTTAGGAAATGCTGCAAGCCTTCATGGGCTGGCATGAATTCCATTCCGATCATGTCCAGGGCCAATTTGGCTTCCGGTTTGGTAGCCATGCCGATGTCGCCCCACGCATGCCAATGAAATGTAAAGCAACGTGTGGCTGGACGTTGAACGGAAAGACGACCAATCATCTTGGACAACATGTCGTTGGCCGCCGAGTAATCGGTATGCCCGTTCGCGCCAAATCGCCCGCTGATCGATCCGAATCCAATGAAGAATTCCAGTGGATCATTCACCGTTGCTGATGCCAACGCAGCACAGCCATCAATTTTGGCTTGCAGACATTGCTGAACTTTCTCAGGACGTTTGCGATCAAACCGAGCGTCTTGACCAGACCCCGCACCCTGAATCACACCGTGAATCGGCCCATCAACTTGACGGATCTGATCCAGGATTCTGGCAACTTCATGTGCATCAGAAACATCGACACTGTGATACGTTGCCCGAATCCCCAGGCGACTACACTCGTCGAGCGTCTGATCAATCTCGATCGCTTTTTCGTAATTGCGCCAATGCTTGACGGGGTTTTCACCTTGGCTTTGGATCTTGGCCATCGTCTGCCGGCGCAGTGCTGGCCGATCAGCCTTCGCCGCTGCCCGTGTTTCAGGATCAATGGCTTGAGCCTTGGCCATGCCCAGCATGTGAAGTTTTAAACCATGACGCTTGGCCAATTCCATTGCCGTCATCGCGGTGATACCGCGGCCACCTCCGGCGACAATCCAAGTTCCGCCTGCGGTGATTTCGTTCGCGTTGGCGAAGTCTTCAATCGGAGCATACCGAACACAGGTTGCCAGCCGATCTTCACCCGACACAGCGACCTCTTCTTCGTAGGACGGCACGGCAAGCTCACGCCAAACTCCGTCGGCAACTTCACCTGCCGAAGCCCGATCGATGGCGTCAATCACCAACATTGGCGTGTCACGAAAGCCTCGCATCCAAGCTTCGATCAGCATTGCCTTCGTCATGCCCGCAATGCCGCCCGACTCGGACGAACCGCTGCTGAGTTCGGGGCTCCAATCGAAACCGAAGTTTCCGGTTCCGTTGACGACTGATACCAACGTTGATTGGTCCATCACATCGTCGTCAATCGTTTGTTGCATCCAGCGTTGACAAATTCGGTAGGGAACCGACAGTGCTGGTTGACTTCGGTCTTCCCAAGCATCGGCATCGGTGGTCAACCAATTGGCGTCTTTGTCGTGCGGAGTCGTGATGAAGACATGCCGTGAAATACCGTCCTGCCAAATCTGATCCAACACCGCATCAATGTCATCGATCGGTTTCTTGGTCTTGATTTGATGAATCGGAAAACCGGATTCTTTGAACCGAGCCATGATGGCCTTGGCGACCGGATTGCTGCCGATGACTAATCCCGGACCATGAAAAACGGGTTCGGTCGGCATGCCATCCAACCGCGGCGCGGCCCGCATTCGCATCACAAACCGATGCGTCCCTTGGCTGGGCGCGTCTCGGTAACCAATCTCCTTAGTGCTGGAATTTGGTTCTAGCGGTGAATGCTTTTTTTTTTCGCTTACCTCAATCGAATCAAAACGATCGGTGGCTAAATCATCGCCGACACTGTGTTCGCTTTGCAGATGTTCCAGCACGTAGGCGTGAATCGAAGCCAGGGTTGGGAAGTCAGACAAACGTAGATTTTGATCTCGCAGCGATTGCAGTTGGTAAGTGGTTTCCAGTTCACCAAGCAATTGAGCTCGTTTGATGCTATCGACGCCCAACTCGCCTTCCAGATCCGCATCCATGTCAATGATGTCTTCGTCGTAACCGGTTTGGTCAACAACTAAGTCGATGATCATTCGCTGCAAGGAATCCGAAACATCGACGTTGTCAGAAACTTCGCACTCCGCTGCCGCAACCACCGCAGTCGCAGCTTCTTCGTTGTTGTGATCGCTGTTGTGATCGCTGTTGTCATCGCTGATCAATCCTAGAATGTCTTCAAGCGACGCGAACTGAGCCAATCGCATCGACTGTAGATCAACATCCAGATTGCCCCATTGCACAATCTCGCCGATAAGTTGTGCCTTCTTGATACTATCGACACCCAATTCACCTTCAAGATCGGCATCAAATTCAATGATGTCCGGATCGTAGCCGGTTAGGTCAACGACAAGATCAAACAAAAACGCCTTGGCAGAATCTCGCATCCCAACCGTCGAAGGTGATGCCTTGGTCGCGACGGGTTGGGTGGCGACGGGTTGGGCCGAAGCCATCGCAGGCGACGTCGAAACGGACTTCGTCATTGCAGTGGCGGGTTTTGCGACTGGACCGATCGTTCCCACCGTGCGTTTTCGCTTCGTTACATCAACCACCTCAAACGCAGAGTTGGTTGTGGCCGGTGCGACCGCATTGACGCGACCGTTGGTTGGCTTAACAACCTCACTCGCCGAATCCGTTGTTGCCAATGTGGTTGCTGTGGTTGCTGTGCCCAGTGATGAATTACCCTGTGATGAACTACCCTGGAACGCTTCGATCGCCAGGTCCACCAGCCGATTTTGTTGATCGTGGTCACGATTCAAATCGTCCGTGGACAGACAAATGGCTCGACCGGTCGTCGAAGCGGTTGCCAACCGTGTCATCACATCGCTTGGACCGACTTCGACCATTAAACCGCATCCATCGGCGGCCAATCGGTCAATCGCCGGTGCAAAACAGACTGGTTTGGTCAGTTGATCAATCAGGTTTTCTAAAACGTCGCGAGGTTCCGCCAAGTAGCGAACCGAGATGGCCGACAGGTAACCAAACTTGGCGGGGCGAACGGATTGATTCTCGAATTTCGCCGCCAACAGATCTCTGGCGGGCTGCATGCCTGGTGTATGGAATGTCGCTGGCACAGGAATCACGACCGACGCCAAACCGGCTGCCGACAACGCTTTCTTTGCCGCCGCAATGGAATCCGATGATCCCGCAATCACAGTCTGCTCGGGTGCATTGTGGTGCGTGATCGAGTAGACAATCGATTCGTTTTGCAGGGTTGCCTTGACCATCGTGGGTGATGACCGAATCGAAAGCAATTCGCCTTCTTGTCTCGCACAGGTGACCACGGAATCGCTGCGATACTTTGCGAACTGAATCGCTTGCAGCGTGGACATCACTCCGGCGGACCATGCTGCCGTGCATTCACCAAAGCTGTGTCCAAGGACGACATCCGGCCGATGGCCACGTCGCAGCAACGAATCAGTCATGGTGGCACCCACGGCCAAAACCCACAACTGAGTCCACCAAACGTCGCGGCCAAGCATACGATCAGGATCATGCAGGCGATCGCTAACGCCAGCCAAACCTAGCGATTGCAACTGGGCATCAAAATCATTCAAGAAGCGGATCGCTTGCGGATCTTTTTGTAGCAGCGCGGGAACTTCTGGGTATTGCGAACCCTGTCCTGGGAACAACCAAGCCGTCTTGTCGCGGTCACTCGGGAAACGAATCCAGCCAAGCCCTCGCCTGAGCGCGGTCGTTTGACCGTCGGCGAAAGGCCCATCAAAAATGTCACCAGCGACTCGTTGAAGATCGTCCGACGTCGCGCCAACGATCCCGACTTGATGCAAACCGCTGCTATCAGTTGCAAATTCTTTGACGATGGACGTACCGCCACCCGAAATGCCGTTTTGCTGAATGCTGCGAAGCGTTTGACCAAGTTCTTCACGACTCGATGATTCGATCCGCAAACAAACCGGCGCATCACCCTGCGATCGAACCGAATCAATCGCAACAGCAGCCACTTTATTGCTGGGTCGGGCAATCGGCTGGTTGTTAGTGTGAGCTGTCATGTTCCGGGCTGACATCAAGTTGTCGGTCTGTTTGGGAGTCGAGGAGTGAGCTGAGATTTGATATTCGATTTGATAACCGTCGTCAGCGGTTTCCAAAATGGTGCAGGGTCCGTTTGACCCGGCGGAATCGGAACCAATGGTCGATGCGATTGTTCGGACAAGCCCTTGCGCTCCGCCAAAATGCCCCAACTGATTGACTAGTTGGTGAGCTGAAAAAGTGTCCTGAGACTCGGATTGTTGATAAGCTTCGCTTCGCGACTGGGCGACGTCATCGGCCCAGCTTTCGCTGATTCCATCGATCACGCCAAGGATATTACGGCCTTGTTTGACGGCATCGTCAAGTCGTTGTAACAGAATGCTTGCCACCCCTTCGCCTGGGAAGATCTGACTTCCATCTTTGGGTGAATCATTCGCATCACTAGCGTCGGCAAGCTGATTTTTTCGATACAACTGTTCAAATGCAACCAAATCCATGGCTCGATGGGTCGCACCGCAGATCACCAAATCGACGTCACCGGCGTTCAAACGCTCGATCCCGGACAAGATCGCCAAGCCACCCGACGCTTCTTCGGAATCAACCGCGTAGGCTCCGCCCATCAAATTGAAAATCCGAGCGATCGCGGAAGCCAACGTGCTGGCGGTGAATCCACCCGTTTCATCCAACAACGCCGGATAACGCTCCATCACAACATCGCGGAACTGTTCCGCGAATTGATCCATCTCCGATGGCCGAACGCCAGCCGCTCGGGCATGTTGGCGAAGATGCTGTTCCAGTTCGGGCAACCGCAATCCAACCTGCAGTTCATTACTGAACTGGCCGCCAAAGATCGTGCCGACTGAAACGCCGACTCGCTGGCGATCAACGGTCCAGTTTTTGGGGTCAAATTCTTTGTCAAACTCATTCAGCGATTGTCGAACGGCCTCGATCAGCATCAATTGCGCCGGGTTGGCGTTGCGAACCAACTTTGGCGGTATGCGATAGGATTGAGCGTCGAACTTGAAATCTTGAACGTAACCGCCGCGGCAATGGGGAACTCGAAACGCACCTTCACCGATACCAACCAACTTTGATCGATCGGTCGGATCGACAAGCCAACGGCCAGCGGGCGGCTGCGAAATTTGCTTCGCACCGCTTTTCAGAACGTTTTCGAGCGACTGCACGCTGTCGCAGCCTGGTAACACGACGCCGCGGCCGACAATCGCAATCGGAGCGAACTTGCTGGCTGATTTCACGGCACTTTTCGCCTTCGCAGGGACGGTCGCTTTGCCTTCCTGGGCAATTATGGCATGGGCATTCAAACCGCCAATGCCAAACGCGTTGACGCCCGCGACGCGAGCGCCGCCTTGTTTCTTGGCCCAAGCTGTTTTCTTAGCAACGACTTGCACCGGAGATTCTTTCCAGTCGTACAAGTCCGTCGGTTCAGAAAAATTGATCGACGGTGGAATCTCGCCGCGGCCCATCGCCAACAAGCACTTCACCATTCCGACCAACCCTGCTGCTTCTAGCAGGTGACCAAGATTACTCTTGACGCTGCCAATCAACAGACGTGATTCACTCGCGTTTTTCTTTGATGCATCCTCGTTCGTGTTTTCAGACAGAATCGAGGTCAGGCTTTCCAATTCGGTTGCGTCACCGACTTGCGTACTGGTGGCGTGGCATTCCAGGTAATCCACTTGCAGCGGTTTGCCCAGGTGTTTCGACGCACGCTTCATTGCCAACTGTTGGCCTTCGCTTCGCGGTGCCCACAAGCCCTTGCCTTTTCCATCGGACGCCACACCAACGCCCTGCACGACAGCTAAAATTGGCAAGCCAAGTTCACTGGCGACACGACGTCGGACCAGAACGACGCTAACGTATCCTTCGCTGCTGATCAGACCGCTGGCGCGTGAATCGAATGGATGCGAATTGTCGTCGCTGCATGCACCGGACTGGGAAAACAACGCAAGGTTGTCCACGTTGTTGAATGTCGCACCGCCGACTAAAGCAATGTCCATGCGATCTTGAGCGATTGCCAATGACGCGTGTTGAAGTGCGATCAATGATGATGAACAGGCAGCATCAATGACTTCGCGGCGACCTTGGATTCCCGTCAACCGAGCAGCCAACGAGGCAGCCGAATAAGCATTCAGTTCCGGTCCGCCATCGTCGGTTCGCTTTGGTCGCGTCGAGCGAATCGAGTCGGTCATCGAATCGATTAGGTTGAGTTTGGATGGTTGATCCAGCGCGGATCCGATTTCGGTTTGATCGATCAGGCTGGATGCTGCTTCGGCCATCGTCGCCATCGCCAATGGGCCGCCGGATTGCGTGCCGCCGCTGTGTCCAACGAACACACCGGCGCGGCCGACGTCAATTCCGTCGATTTGGTTTAACTGATCAACGCCAAAGGTTGCACGAAAAGCGTCCGTGGCCACCTGAGCAAATTGACGGTGCGTTAGGTCAAAGTCACCCAGCTTTTTGATTTCTTTTTCGACACGCTTGCTGAGTGGTTTTGGGTCAACGCAACCGCCCATTTCAGTGTAGGTTTTGCCAGGAATTCCTCGTCGCGAATCAAAGTAGAGCGACCGGTCCAGGCGATCAGCCGGCATCTTGGCGATCGCGGATATACCGCCGAATAGCAGTTTCTCGAAGTCGCCTGCGTCGTTGACTCCGCCAGGTAAGCGGACGGCATAGCCGCAAATGACCACGTCGTCAGGATTGTTCGCTTCTTCCGCTTGCTCTTGTGAGCCGCTGGCCGTAAGGCCTCGGGCAACGTCGGGAGTAACGTCGTCAGCCCGGCCGCTTACGCGTCGCGGCTCACTTGGGGATGGGGTGCTGACAGCCCGGTCGCTTACGCGTCGCGGTTCAGTTTTGGGCTGGGCGCTTCGCTTGGATGGCATCGGGGCTGACCAGTTTTGAATCATATCCAACAACTGGTCTTGGCCGATCGATGGCGTTGGGTCCAAGTCGGTGGTGGCGATCACATGATCGATGTTGGTGCGATCAAAAGTCGGGTCGTCGCGGAAGTACGGCAGAAACGTTCGCACGAACGGGTCCGCCATTTGGTCGATCTCTTGCTTGACGTTCTCTGGTATCGATTGCGGTTTTGGTGAACTGCGTTTTGGACTAACGCGACGTCCGCTAAGCCACTGTTCCGTTGCAATGCGAAATGCAGCATCGAGTGTTTCGATCGAGGTGCCGTCGGTGGTCGTCAAGTGATGCGTGACACCGTGATGACGCGGGTCGTCAATGATGGTCGCAATCGCTCTGGCGATCCAATCGACGTCAATCAAGTTCTTTCGTTCGTCGCCCGCGAATCCCAGATTGCGAAACCAGACGCCATCTTCGGGCAATCCAAAACGAGACGCCAGCATCTGATACATCGAGTAAGCACCATAGATCGTTCGGTCGCCTGAAACGGGGGCCAGCCCCGTGCGATCAATCACGATCGACGGACGGTAGGCGGTCAACGATTTTGATCCGAACGCATCCTCCACCATCGACTCGGCAATCGTCTTGCTGCGTTCGTAATCGTTGGCGAACTCTTGGCCAACGTTGGACTCGCTTTCCAAAACGCGACCGCTGCGGATACCGCAAACGTAGGCCGTCGAAATGTGGTGTAGTGATTCAATGCCAACCTTGCCGCAGAACTTGATCAGGTTCTCTGTGCCGTCCACATTGGTTCGATAGGGTTCGTTCTCTGGACTTTCCGACGCGGGAGCAAAGCTCAAGCTGGCAGCGCTATGCAGCACCCGATCACATGATTTGCGGATCAGCTTGGAATCAGCTTTGCCGAGCCCAAGTCCGGGTTGCAGCAAATCGCCCTGCATCACGATCGGGCGAGGCAACGCGTGGCCCCAATGATTCTCGAACTTGGAAAGGATCGCATCGATCCGATCAGCCGCCGACAACTTGCCTTTTCCTCTGGCAATCGCAAGCAGTTTGCCTTTGCTTCCTGATTCTTTGTTTCTGCGCAGCAATTCCGCAATCACATACGAACCGACCATGCCCGTGGCACCGGTGACCAATAACGCCTGTGGCATCGGTTGTGATTTGCGTTTAGCGTTCAAGACGTCCTTTCGATGTTTGTGGTCTGCGGATGGCTTGATCATGGGCACAGTCGTAACGGGTGGTTTGGATCGCGAGAGACTGCTTGGGGTCTCACGTCGCTAGTGTATTTTGATTTTGTGGTCGATAAACCCCGGCGATCCGTCCTCTATGACTCCAGCGACAGTCCCTACGCCGCCGGTTCCTCGGGTCTGCGGGCATAACCGCCATTACTCATCCTGATTCGCCAAACCTCCCACCCTAAAAGCAAGAAAGCCAAGTTTCTCACTTTATTATCAAATCCGGCAGTTAAAATCGGGTCACAGAACGGGGAAAGGCCCTAACCGTTACGATCGGTACCGGCGGGGAATTCCATTGGAATCGGCTCTCGGGTTGATCCGACGTTGAACTCGCAGCAAGCACGACACCCACCTGGATCACTGATGGTCGCTCAATCATTCGCAGCAAACCAAAATCTATCTCACCAATCTTCAATTGCTGACGGCCCAGATGGGCCGATTCGGTGTTTGTTGATTCAGCCAGCTTTTGAACAAACCAACTATTGGAACTTTGTTGAAAGTGCCAAAGCCATTGGTGCCAAGGCGACCGCGCCTCCGCTTGGGTTGATGACCGTGGCAGCTTTGCTTCCCGAAGACTGGGAAATCCGGCTCGCCGATTTGAACGTTCAGCCAATCAACGAAGGCGACTGGCAATGGGCTGATGTGATCTGCACCGGCGGAATGCTGCCGCAGCAACCAGGCATTCTGGAACTGATCGAGCGATCAAAAGCGGATGGAAAATTTGTAGCCGTGGGCGGCCCCGATCCGACCAGCCAACCGCAAATCTACAGCGACGCCGATGCAGTCGTGATGGGCGAAGGCGAGTTGACAATCCCGATGTGGTTGGACGCGTGGCGCGAAGGCAATCCGAAAGGCGTGTTTGAATCGAAGTTAAAACCAGACGTTACAACGACTCCGACGCCACGTTTCGATTTGATCGACTTTAACGATTATTTGCACGTTGGCGTTCAGTCATCGCGCGGATGTCCTTACAACTGCGAATTCTGCGACATCATTGAACTCTTTGGTCGGCGTCCCCGAGTCAAGAAACCTGAGCAATTCCTTGCCGAATTGCAGAGTCTGTATGATCTTGGATATCGCGGCTGGGTTGATTTCACGGATGACAATTTCATCGGGAATCGAAAACTAATCAAACCGTTATTGGTGGCACTGAAACAATGGAACGAAGATCACAACTATCCGTTCGTGTTCTCCACCGAGGCCAGCGTCAACCTGGCTGATGACGAAGAATTGTTGCAATTAATGCAGGACGTTCAGTTCCGATACGTCTTTTTGGGAATCGAATCACCCGATGAAGAAACACTGATCCACACGCAAAAACGAATCAACACGGTTCATCCGTTGATTGAACGCGTGCGAAAAATATATTCCTACGGTATCTCAGTCGCCGCGGGCCTGATCATTGGCTTTGATACAGATAAACCGGGGACAGATGGGCCGATGATCAAGTTCATTCAAGAAAGCGGTATTTCGTTGTCGATGGTGGGGTTGCTGAGTGCTTTGCCCAACACGCAATTAACCCGCAGATTGACCAAAGAACGACGCTTGATCGATGCAGACCACAACTGGATCAGTGACGCCAAGGCGACTTACGAGCTTCGCAGTACGGAATCCAAAGATCAAACGATCAGCGGTCTGAATTTTGTGACGACGCGTGATCGAGTTGAAATTTACAAGGAACTTCGCAACATTATCGAAGCGGTTTATTCCCCCGAGGCTTTTATGGGCCGCGTGATGGACACCACTGGGCGAATGAATATCCAAAACAAGCACGTTCCCAATGGCTGGGAATTTCGTCGAATGTTCAAGGGTTTCCGCACGATCGCATGGCGATTATTGGCCGATCGCCGAACCCGATGGCTTTACTCAAAGAACTTTGTCCGTGCCGCGATGATGGGACCAACCAAATTCGAGTACGCTCACACCATCATGGGAAGCTTCCTGCACTTCGATTTGCAAACACGTCGAATCCTAGAATCGCTTGACCTATCGATCGACTTCGCAGAAAACCAAGCGACGTATCCTCGCAGCGTTGCGGACATGCCACCAGCCGATGCTGACAGCTTCACCAAGATTGAGTTGCCGATGGTGTCCGCGCAAGCAAGCGATTGCTGAGACGGATTGTTTCCTTGGAAACGGACTCGCATTGGACACCTACCATCGCCTCAATTGCACGGCCAACGCTAGCACTTATTGCAAGCAGCGAAAATTCTCGCTCTCGGCAATCTCCGGCAAATTGTATTGAAACTCCGCGATCCATCGGAGCTACGGTTGTGGGGTTACGGTTATAACGAATCCTCCAATGCTACTGAGACCGTGGGGGGTGTCTTAACCTTCGTCCGTTGACATTCTGTTGTAAAACTGTTTGTGCCTTACATAATCGTCTCGAGCGCTTAATGAAAAAGTTTCTTGCGTTGGCGGGTATCGGTTCAATTAAACTTGACGAGCAGCGTCACCCAACGCCGTGAAGATTTTTGGTTTCGGAAAACACGGATCAGTTTGTTTAACCGCGTGGGCATCGCCCCGCGCGTTTCGTTTAGCGTGGACGCGCGGGGCGATGCCCACGCGGTTAAACGGTTTGGAAACCCTTTACGGCGTTGAGCGTCACCCGAGCGCGCATTCGCTGCTTGTCACGAACGCGCGGAGCATTGATACGGCAGTTTTCGACAAGCTGACTGTCAAAATTGCCATTAAGTTACCAATCAAGCCGATGTTGCAAATACACTGTGCCCCCACGAGCATCCGGCGCAAAAACGCATCTAGCTAAGCTGGATCAGAATGTGAACTATTCAGCGTAAAACGTTTGCGCCATTACCCCTAATCGATTTAGAGTGAACCAAGACAGTGACTTACGCGGCCTTTGCTCTACTACTCGTAATCTTTTACGTCTACGTCGGATATCCCGTACTTCTAAAGCTCGCTTCTACAAGACGGCCCAGTAGTTTCGGTGAAGAATCAAGCATGACCTCGGACACAGACTGGCCATCTGTTTCGGTCGTTGTAACCGCTCACAATGCCGCACATCTTGTTGCGGGGAAATTGGACAATCTATCAGCGGTGGAGTACCCGGGAGAGCTTGATGTTAATTTTGTGCTCGATGGTTGCACTGATGGAACGTCCAACGCAATCAGCGAAAATCTGAGCCAAGTTTCTTGGGATGTTCACGTCGTTGAAACGGACGTGCGAAATGGCAAAGAGGCAGCAATTCGACATGCGCTACCGCGTCTTAGCGGGGAAGTGTTAATGTTTTCGGATGCTGATGCCGAAATGCAGCCAGACACCGTGTTGGAGTTGGTAAAAAAGCTGAAGGAGCCAGGTGTTGGCGTTGCTTGCGGACGCGAATGGCACCTCAGTCGCAACAAAGGTAGTGCGGGAGAGGGTCAAGGTTTATTTTATCGCTATGAAGACTTAATCAAGCAAATGCAAGAAAAGTGCACGTCACTTTGCTACGTGCAAGGTGGTGTTTTTGCGATGTGGAAGAACCTTTACCCGGACGAGATACCCGTTGGCTGCACCCAAGATGGAGTGATTGCATTTGATGTTGTGCTGCAGGGTAAACGCGTGGCGTTTCAACCGAGCGCTGTTTCGCAGGAGTATTACGACCTCGGAATGCAAGCCGATTTCGCGCGCAGAATCCGAACCGTCAGTCGCGCTTTTTACTCAGCTTGGTGCAGACGCCAGGTTTTTAACCCCGCACGAACTGGATGGTATGGAGTCCATGTCTTGAGCGCTCGGGTGCTTCGATGGATGGTCTTCCCTCTCGCACTTACGTCACTTGCGATGTTAATTGCAACCTCCATCATGGGTGATCGCCTTGCAATGACCGTGCTCCTCTGTTTCTGCGTTTGGGCGATTGCCACTTTTCTTGGCTTTCTAACGGAAGTCTCAGGCAAAAGAATTTCAATTCTCTACTTGCCATTCTATTTTACCTACATTCACCTCGCTGCCATGCTAGGAGTGCTCCGAGTGCTCTTTGGTAAACGGACAACAACGTGGACGCCAACGCGTTAAAATACCGCGGAAGCGGCCGGCGCGACGACGCGCGGATCGTTAATCGTAAAACAGATACTTCCAACCTAATCGGACACTGAAGCAGACATTTCTATGAGCAAGCACCTGGGCCAACTCCTGCATTTCAGCTCCACAGAGCACGGCAAATTGACGCGTAATCGCCGTGATCAGATTCGCCCACTTTCCTTAATCCGAGCTTGAGTCTTCCATGGCTTTCCGCATACTCCATCCGTTGATTGCTGCATTGTTTGCCTTTGGGCCTCTGTTCTTTGCGATGTTCGCAAATTCGGTTGTGGCACAAGCATATCTTGGTTCGGCAATTGCACTTTCCAGCCTGATCATTCTTGAAAGAGTTTTTAACAGATCACTGCCTACTTGGACACTGTTTCTGCTAATGGCTGCTAGCGTCGTCATGATTTGTTACTGGGCACTGCTATTGGCGTCCGGGTCCGGTGTTGATTCTGCTGATACCTTCAAGGTGCTGGGACGTTTAAGCATCATGCCACTGGTACTATGTGCCGCCGGACTGATTGATTGGAGACGCCCAAGTGTTATTCGTTGCGTCTCAATCACTGCGATCGTCTTGCTAAGCCTGTTTACATTGGTGCACTTAAATAATGGAATGACGACTGGGCTCATCTTCTTGGAGCTCCACAGTAATTTCCTGGGTATCATTGGCGGCTTTGCCATTATTTTCGCTTTCTACTTTCGGCGTATAGGGCGTTCCTCGATCCTAAATATACTGCTCGCAGCTGTCGGATTAATTGCCTGTGTGTGTTCGGTCAGTCGAACCTCTTATGCCGTCGTGATACTGTTTTTTGGAATCTATTTCATTTACTGCTTGATTGGAGTTCGACCAATCACCGCGTTACCTGCCGTCGTCCTAACGATAGCGGCGGCGATAACTCTGTCGCTGTCTTGGCCCAATTGGATTGAACATCCTACGGTGCAGCGTGCAAGCGAAGTATCGATGGAGCATTTAGGAAAGCGTTTAGGCGGAGGGCGAGCGCTTATGTGGCAAAAAGGTAAAATGCGTTTTGAAAAGAATCCTTGGATCGGCACTGGCACTGAAGCACATGCAGATTGGACAGTGATAAAGAAAAACGGCGAGGTATTAAAATTGTCAATTCATAATTATTATTATGCTGTGCTTCATGAGAGCGGAATAATCGGTCTAGCAATTATCACAGCGTACATCATGGCGATTACCTGGGTACTCAGCACCGGCCACAACATGGATTCAATGACGCTGGGGATTGCGTTTCTGCTAGTGCTGCTGATCCATCAAATCACCGAAGTTTCTTTAACCACAGGATCTTTCATGGTCGGAATAGCGATGTGGACTGGGCTTGGCGCAATGCTTTCGGGGTCCAGGTCCATACCTGTCGATCCTAGGCGTGCTGTCAGTCTATGGTGAATCCGTCCTTCGTCAGTTCGAATAGCTGGACAGCGTTGCTTCGGATTGATTTTCTCATAATTGGATGGCGTAATTTTCGTCGATCAATGTAATTCGTTTTTCAATATGCATTTAAAGCCTTCTGTATTAGTAGTCGCTCCTGAGTTTCCGAAGTATTCCGAAACATGGATGACTCGCATGACCGAAATGCTTGCACCGAATGTCCAATTCGCAGCAATGTCAGGACGACAGGGCTACTCATGGGACGCCGTTGATTCATGCGCATTAACTCACGCGAACTTTCGAGGTATTCGAGGGCGTTTGAATCGCCAAATCTACATGAAGTCCGTTAACGGACAGCTTGTCAAAATTGTCAACGAGATGGGCCCTCAATCGGTTATTCTCATTCACTATTTGACCGCAGCCGTTCAACTTTCAGAGATGCTCTCTCTGGTGCCCAATCCTGTTTTTGTCCATTGCCATGGGCATGATGTTACCTGGAACAGAAGATCAGAGTTCTTGCCTTTCTTACCCGCACACGGATACGGCTACGTTTCTAAGGTAAAGGCAATCATGCCCAGAATTACGCCAATCGCTAATTCCAATGCCACCCGAGCAAAGCTAGCTGATATCGGCTTTGATCCAGATAGAACACCGGTAAAGTATCTGGGGGTGGAAGTTCCCGATGATATGCCTGCTGACCACCTAGAACCTACCTCTGAAAAGACGATTTTGTATTTAGGCAGGCTAACCGATTTCAAAGGTCCAGTAGAGACAATTAAGGCTTTTACACTGGCTTGCGAACGAGGATTAAATGCAAGACTGGTGATGGCCGGTGGCGGACACCAACAGAGTGCTTGCGAATCAGCACGAAAAGATAGTTCTGTTTCAGAAAAAATCGATTTGCTTGGCCCGGTGAATTCGCGAGAAGTCAAAGATTTAATGAGGGACGCAGTTCTATTCACCGCGCACAACAAGACATCTCCGCTAACCGGTCAAGAGGAAGCCTTTGGCGTTACGGTCATCGAAGCGATGGCACTTGGACTACCCGTTGTTACCGGTAGGAGCGGCGGGGTCTGCGAAACTATTGTTCATGAAGAAACTGGAATTCTTTTCTCTCCGGGTGACATCGAGGCACATGCAGATGCGCTTCTCAGGCTTTGTAACTGCCCTGAAGAAAGAGCGAGAATGGGACGTGCTGCACACAAGCGTGCAAAGTCATTGTTTAGTACAGAGAAAGAGAAACAACGACTGGACGAGATTCTTTTTAGTCTTTCGGCTGTGAACTGAATTTCGACTCCGTAGTCATCTCATCTCAACACAAGACCGAAACGCCCCTTCTTTCTATTTCGATTAAAAACCTGCAATACAAATGAATGCTGCTGCAATGTTTAATCGCTTTTTAAGAACTGCGAATTAGAATCTGAATAGCAAGCTCAGGAACGAGCCGGAAATTAGTGTCGCCTTTCGCTCCGCGAAAGTAGCGAATCCGCTGCTTTCGCGGATCGAAAGGCGACTATAAAAAGTCGCATGTTCCTTAGGTCGCCCCGCTTAGAAACCTGAGTTCCTAACTATCCTTCCCACAGTCGGTCATTCTCAACCGATTTCGCATCACGCTGTATCAGTTCTGCGTTCCCTATTTTTTGAAACATGCAACGATGATTGAAAGGCAGAGTAAAAAGCGATTTATTGTCTTAGCGACTCAGCGTTCGGGCTCCGTGTTTTTGGAAAAGTACTTGAACTCTCACCCCAAGATTGGCTGTTTTGGGGAAGTCTTGTTAGGCATGGGCAGTCCACAAACTCCATGGATTCCCGAATGGCTCACTCGCTATCGACGCCCACGTCTCGCCTGGTACTACGCACTGAGCGGAGCAATGCTCAATCCAAATGGAGCTGTTCAAAAAGTTTTCGATCAGGATCACGAGCGAGTTGGCTTCCGAGGAATGTACGACCAATTGGATGGCAGCCGCGTCCTAAAGCTCCTTGAAAAGGATACGGATGTTTCTGTCATTCACTTGACGCGAGAGAATGTGCTCAAGCAGTATGTATCTCGATACATCATGCGACGCCACCGTCGTCTGGGGCGAATTCGCGCTCACACGACTAAAGAATTGACGCCGGTCAAAGTTGCGATTTCCCCACAACTCGCTGAGAAAGATGTCCTTGAGCTCTTGTCTCAACGGAGCAGACTTGAAGAAGCATTTGAAGGTCACCGGAAAATTGAGCTGGTCTACGAAGAGATGATCCAAGGCAATCAAATTACGCCGAGTTCGGTAAATTCAATCTGCGAACTCCTGGAGGTGTCAAATGAATTTGCCGAGCCTGAGTTGAGGAAGATGAATCCGTCAACTCTCTCGTCGATGCTAACCAACTTTGACGAATGGCAATCACACTTCGAGGGCACCCAATTTGAGGAGCTTCTTGGATAACCAGCTTTCACTGAATCAACGTTCCTCTTTCACCAGACATTGCTTGGGACCGATAAACGCAGGAAAGCTTGGACACAGATTTCGAGGTATTCGTTGTTTTCTTGATGAAGATAGGGTGCGGATGCCAATCCATTAAAACCATACGGCCGACTTCCCAAAATCGTCTTTCCCAAGATGTTCCGAGGTGTGAACGGACACTAACTAACTATAGTTTTGGGTTATATCGATGATCTATCAATCATTTAATTCATCGTCTGCAGCCTGCCGGACGCCATTGGCGATTGAGACCGAACTTCTGAATACGAAATGAATAGCCCAGCGTCCGTGCGATCACTAAGGATTCCAGCCGTACTACGAACCGACATTGGTCGATTGGTAGCAAAGGGTGGCATGGCGTTAGCGATAAAAGTTTTTGGCGCTGGTTTTTCGTTCTTGATGTTTGTGCTTTTGGCGCGAACGATGACTTCCGATGAATTCGGACGACTTGGCTTTGCTTTCAGCGCGGCGACGTTTCTTGCGATCTTCGCAAGTTTCGGTCATTTCACGCTCTTGCTTCGATTTGTTCCGGTCTATCTCGAGCACCAAGATCGCGTCAAGTTGAGGCAGTTGTTGGTCTATTCGCTGCGAACGGTTGCACTTGGAATAGCCGGAACCGCTCTGATGGTTGTGTTGGCGACTTGTATTTCCAGCGGCACCCAGGAGTTTGCCTATGCATCGGTGACTGCTCTTTTGGTGCTAGCCTTCGTGATGGCAGACTACACCCTGAACCTGCTTCGCTCGATTGGTGGTGTCGTTAATGCGATTGCCCCTCGGGTGTTGGTATGGCGGGTCGCGATGGTCGCGATCGCTGGTGCGTGCCTTTGGATGTCGATTGAATTAGATGCCGAATCTGGTGTCTCTCTTTTGGCGATTTCACTTATCACCATCGCTTCACTTCAAGCATTGGTCGCACTTGGAAAGGTGCGTCGTTTCACCAATAAGCCATCCGCTGAAGTCGATACGGACGACTCACCTGAACTTGACCAATTTGACGTGACGTTAGTCGATCAATGGCGACGATCGGCTCGTTGGTTTTGGGGCGTCGCCGTAACTCAGGCAACGATGCAGAACATTGGCGTCGTCATTGTCGGCCTGATTTTGACAGCAGCAGAAACAGGAAAATTCTTTGTCGTGGTGAAGATTGCGATGGTTCTGGGAATGCCATTGATGGCAGTCAGTGTCGTTATCCCGCCTTTGATTTCAAAACACTATGCGGCGAAACAGTATAGCTCGATTCAAACGCTCTCTTCATCAATGGCCGGCATCGCATCGCTATTGATTCTGATTGGCGTTCTGATTTTGGTTTTCATTGGCGATACCGTTATCGCTCAATTCAACGAGAACTATCGAGATGGGTACTTAGCGCTACTGATTGCATGCTCTGGAATTCTGATCGATGCCTGCTTTGGGCCAACCGGATTTATCATGTTAATGACAGGCCACGAGAAACGTTTTCTTGCATTCGTTGCCGGATCGAACATCATCGCCTTGATTGCGTTGTGCATCCTGACAACCATGTTCGGTGTCGTCGGTGCGGCGACGTCGCTTCTGCTTGGTTCTGTGATGTGGAATTCATTGACGTGGTATTGGAGTCGAAAACACTTGGGGATCGATCCAACAATCCTTGGATTGATTCCGGCTCTCCGCCCCGAACCACGCCTTCAATAGTTCTTTGATTCCATACGAGCAACGTCAGATTATCAGCCCCGGTTCAACCAACATGAACGCTCCTAAAATTTCTGTGATAACGCCTGTTCTGAATGGAGAACGGTTCCTCTATTCAGCCATCGAGTCAATTCTAAATCAAACATTTGGTGACTTTGAAGTGTTGATCATTGACGATGGATCAACTGACGCTACTCCTGATGTCATTGAACAATTGAAGAAAGCGGACGGTAGAATCCGAAGCTTTCGGACGACAGGATTGGGGGTCGCACCAGCTTCAAACCTGGGGATTCAGGATGCGAAAGGTGAGTTTATTGCAAAGGTGGATGCGGACGACATCACAATGCCGGATCGCTTTGAAAAACAGATTCGTTTTTTCACTGAAAATCCTGACCATGTGGTTGTCGGCGGGCAGTGTGAGCTAATCGATGACGTTGGGCGTCCCCTCGGGCCAATGCACTTGCCAACCGATCACGAAGCGATTGATGCGTTGTTAATGGGGGGGCGAGGATCTGCAATTCTTCAACCCTGTGCAATGTTTCGCGCCGATGCGATACGTCGTGTGGGGATGTATGATCCGACACTCTTTTTAGCTGAGGATCATGATCTATTCTTGAAACTCGGAGAGATTGGCAAACTCGCCAATCTTCCAGATATCCTCGTACACTTTCGGAAGCACCCAACAAGCATCACCGGACTGGAACCCCTGCGGGTTGCCGCTCCGAGGACAGCTAAAGTACTCGCCAACGCGTTCAAAAGACGTGGCGTCGCAAACGAAGGGGTGACGATCAGGAATTACTTCCGCCCGGAAACCTACCATTCTCTATTCTTCAAATGGGGGATTCGAGCGTTAAGACATGGACACCTAACGACCAGCGCGCATTACTTATTTAAAGGTCTGACAGAATCAATCCTGCACCCCGTCATCGCGGTTAAAGAGATCAGGCGCTTTTTGTTTGACCGAAAAGACTTTCACTTTTCGGACGACGGATCAGCATTGCGTCAATGAACCTCTTTGTTGATGGTTGGACAGCTAGTGTTAGAACAGAGATGAAATGGCAGCGTCGGCAAACTCGTTTGCAATCAGCGTTTGATCTTCGTCATCAGCTTGTGGGAGTGTTGCTGATTGTTCAGTTTCCAAAGCCTGGCTGCCTCGGTTGATTCGACTCAGGTAATTGATGACTTGCAATGCATCCAAAGCCGTTGTCCTACCATCACCATTGACGTCTGTTGTTAGATTGCTGTCGGACTTGGTGCTGAAGACCTTCTCACCTTCGCCCGCGCCGGGAGAGCTAATCGAGTTCATCACCATCAAAGCATCAAGAGCGGTGACATTAAGATCGTCATTGACATCGAAGCTCGCAAACGTCGCTGGCCCGCTGTTGCCACCTTCCCGATCAGACTCGGGAACATTGGTCTTCTTGGCTGCATTTTCTGTCGTTAACTCGGTGTTTACCAACACTACCCGGTCGATGCGGAAATCTTTCGAGCGACCGCCGATCGAAAACGTGTGCATTCCAGGTTCCAGCGTGTAAGAAGCATCTGGGTTTGTGCCGGTTTGATCAAACTTAGTGTTCCAAGTCCATTGTCCTTGCACGCTTGAGTAGATCTTCTTCCAATTTCCTGAGTCCATCTTGACCCACACATCATTCGAGTCAGTCCCGGTACCATCATCGCGATGGCTACGAACCCGAAGTTGATAAGTTCCGGGATTCGTAATTAGTACACGGTATTCCAGCACTCCCAACGATCCTGCTTGGTCTTGGTCGTAAAGGTTTGGCCCATCCCAGCGGTAATACCCACTGCCAGTGAAGTCGGTGATGGACGCTTCACTTTCCCAATCGTCTGTAGCGGCACGGGATTCAACCTCCATGACCACGACGCCGTCCACTTCGATGAACGCTGGATTGTTGTCCGGATCGACGGATGGCTCATCAAGTTGAACCACCAATACCGGCGACACGTCGCTGGTGCGACCGTCGGCCTCCTGAACGACCGCAAGGAAATGGAAAATGCCTCCGTTGCTATCGCTTTGTGCCAGCGTTAGGGGAACGTCAACATTGCCACTCGCACCAATCGTCGCATTGAAGTGATCAACCGCAATCACACTGTTTGCCTCAAATGGATCAACATCAAAAACCGCAGTGGTGGGATCGAGTTGCCCTTCGGCGACCATCAGCCGTACCTGCTGACCAGGTTGCCCAGTCACGCGAATCGTTTGACTGGAGCTATTGATCGTTGTGGGTGTTGAAGCAACTCCCAACAATTCAATCCCCGGGGCTGCCGGTGCGTCAACCGCTGCAATCGAACTGCTCTCGCCGTCGGTGTTACCAGTGGCGAATACCGTTGAGGTCATCGTCGAACCGTCGCTGAAAGTGACAGTCATCGTGGCACCGGAAATTTCCAGTCCTGAGATGCTGCCTGCCCAGTCCGAACCTTGGCCATCGCTGGGGAGTCCCTTGATCGTTGTGGGGTCAATGTCGACACCAAATTCAATCGTCTCGCCAGGACCAAAATCCGTGAAGACCATCGACATTTGATAGAAACCATCCTGATGAGGCACCGAGAACGGATCACTGTTGGGTTTGTTGGGAACCACGAATCCTGTTTCTGGAACACCGCTGCTGGGGATCAATCCACGGGAAACAATGTCACCTGCTGTGCCTTGTGGATCAAAAACCACGTCGGGAAGGAACGTGGTGCTAAGATCAAAAGTTACCTCTGTGATCAGAGGCCCATCGGACTCTGATGCATTCGTCAGCTTTATCGAGTTCGTGTTGTACGTGCTAGCGTTGATACTGCCGTTTTGATTGACGATCAAGGATGCGGAACCCGGGACGTTGCTGGTTGGTGGTGCAGCCTCGACACCGAGGAAGTCCCAGGTCACCGGCACTTCACTGTTGGGAGTGGAGTCAGTGCTGATGACACCAATGGCCATATTAGCGTTGATCCAGCTTGCAGGAATCTGAGTGGTTTGTGGCAACGTGACTCTTTGGCCAAGATTACCGCCCACCGAAGCTTGATAAATAGCCTGGACAACGTTCGTGTCAGGATCGACACGTAAGTCAAGCTCGACGAAATCGACGTTCGCCACTGGCAGATTCGCTGTGCCGATGACACTTGCGTTGCCACCGACCTCTTTCAGGAATTTAACCTGCCCACCGTTGGCTCCCGTCACGACCAGCGACACGTAATTGTCCTGGTCGCCCGTGCCCAGGTAGAACCCCATTTCGGTATTGGGTTCAGGCGACAGTCCCGAAAACGGGCCGACAACGCTGGTCTTGCCAACGAACGCTTCAGACGTTGATCCGGCATTGAAGCCGAACTGGAGTGCTTGCTCTTGATCATTGGATGCCCCCAGTGCGGTGCCCGAGCCTGCAGCATCAATGGTCAAAACACCCGCCGCGCCGCCTGCGGTGACTGCACCGGCGTCGAACTGATCCAGATAATCATCTGAACCGTTCTTCATCAGGCCGGTGAAGTTTAAGTTCAACAGGCCACCTGAATTCGTTCCATTTTCCCAGGTGTAAATCGTTCCGATCGGCGTCTGACTTCCGTTGAATGCATCGATCGCGAACGCATCATCGATGTCTAGGACGGAATCGTTGTCATCGTCGTCATCCAACAGGTCAGAGGTGAAGTCACCGTCGTTGTCCGCTGGGAAGTCTGCGGCATTTGCAGGATCGGTTTCGTTGGCAAGCTCATCAGAATCGCTGTACATGTCACAGTCTTGGTCGCCGGGACACACGCTGTTGCCCCCATCGCTAGGCTCAAAGATGACGATTGAGTTGTTGACGTAGTCGGCGATCCAGATAGAACCAGCAAACACGTCGGAATCACCTTGGGTCGTGATATCCAAGGGAATTGCACCGACCGAACTGAACAGATTCGTCGTCGATAAGTCATCGTTTCCGGCACCATTGAGTTGAATGCGTTTCACATCATTGCCATAACTAACGGCCAGCAAATCACCTTTCAATTGGCCACCGAAATTAGACGCGGTGTACTCCGTCAAACCGTTGGTCGAATTATTGAACTGCACGAACGAGCCGTTCTTTCCTGGATAGCCACTGTTTGCAACGGAGGGCTCGAAAAAACTCTCCTGCGGATTTCCAATTGAGACCGGTGACTGAGGATTCGATGGGTTGAATTTGTTGTTCGTGCTAGCGCGGGTTGGGTTGGGGTGACCGGCGTAGTAGCCTTGCGAGTCAATGAGGTGCAAACCGTCGAGCATGGTTTTGCCGGGCTCGTTCACCTGGTTTGTTGCATAGTCATCGCTGGAGTTCCCCGGCGTCCCATTGTTATTGATGATGGGAATGTCTCCCCATCCGCTATTAGATCCGTTGTCGATCGAATACAGCTTGCCGGATTCCGTCAGTACGATGTCATAGGGATTCCGCCAGCCCGGTGAGTGAACTTGAACGGGGCCACCAGGAACCAACTTGGCTTGATTCTTTCCGTTATTTCCACCAAACGGGTCATTCAAATCGTTTGTACCTGGCCGATCCTGGTCATTGAGCGTGGGAAGGTCGTAGGTCGATTCACCAATCGCATCCAAATCAACGGAAAGAATGGCGGCAGACAATGCATATTCGGGTAGAAGGGCGAAGTTATTCGATGGCGCACCCATGTTGGTGTTGCCGCCCGCAGTCACGAACAATGTGTTCGAGGATTCGTCGAGCACAAGACCGTTGAGGCTGTGATTTTCTTCGCTGCGAGGCAACCCACGCACTAGGTCAAGCTTTGACCAAGACGAACCTGTCTTAGTTAGGCGGCTAATCACACCCGAATTCGTATCGAGGTTTAGATCGGTTCCCGAGGGGCCAGCTCCGATTCGTGGATCAGACGAGCCCGCGTAAATGACTGGTTGGCTGGCCGTACCAACAACCAATAGCCCCGTCAGCAACCGCGTATTTTCATTCGGGTTGGGGCTGCCATCGTCGTTGTGGTTTGGAATGTTCTTGATCTGGTTGATCGTTTCAACCGCAGTGACCGAATAGTCGGTTGGACCATTGCGTTGGATCGTCAAAGCCTTAATCGTTCCGTCTTGCTGCCCCACGTAAAGGCGTCCGTCAGGACCAAACTGCAGGGTTGTCGGATTGTTGACTCCGGCGTTGTTGAGCGTTGATTTCGAAAAATTAATCGGGCTGTTACCGCTGGTTCCCGAAAGCGGAATGGAAATCGGACCGCCGGTGCCGGAATGCTGGATCGTCAGGGTGCCGATTGAAGTTTGATCTCCAGTCGGGCTGTACTGAACGGGAACATTCAGAGCCTGTCCCGGAGCAAGAACAATCGGCAAAGATCCACTCTGCATGGTAGAGAACACCGCCGCACCACTGGTATTGATCGATGAAATCGTGATCGAAGGATCGCCGCTGGCACCGCCATTGGTCAGTGTCACGCTGGCTGTCTGACTGGATCCAGATGTGACATTCCCAAATGCTAATTCCGTGGGTGAAACCAGCAACGTGTTTGGGGGTGAAGGCAAGCTAATCACCTCAATCCCTTTGACGGCTGGGCTCTGTTTGACATGCCCAAAGTCAATGTTCAAAACGCTGTCGGAGCTAACGATGAACGACTTCATTACCCCCGTATATCCGCCGACGTCCGCGTAAACGTCATAGTCATCTAAGACGGTTTGTCCTTCAATCGAAACGTCGAAGATTCGCGCCCCGATGGACTGGGTCCCGGTAAATGTTTCAGCAAAGAATAAACGAACCTCATAGGGGCCGCTGGTGACAGGGAACTCCCATTTCATATCAGGATCGGCACCTTGATCCCAGCGTTCGGTTTGAAAAAGTGCCTGTGGCGTCCCCGAAGGAATCGATGGATCTGATAGATCAATCGGCTGCGTCGTTGACGCAAGCGTGTTACCTATCGCAGCAGCATTCAGATAGGGTGACCAAGTAACCTTTGTATCGGTGGTCCAATCGGGGGTGGACGCCAGATTTGGTCCGCCTGCATTGACTCGATATAGCGGACCGTCACCGGAATTTACGCCGCCAACATTGATGGTAAACGCTTCGGAATCCGACAATGCTGGCGAACCGTTGTCCGTCGCCGTGACCTGACCAGAGTACGTGCCGCTGCTGCCGACCGGTGGCGCAATCGTTATCAATCCACTGCCATTCCCATTGTCTTGCAACGTCACGAAAGAGGGGAAACCCGATTCAGACAAAGTTAGAATGTCGCCACCATCAGCATCCTGCGCTGACACGGGAACGCTGACCTGCGATCCAGGTGCAACCGTGATGTCGGAGATCGCGGACAATACCGGTGCCGAGTTTCCGCCGCCTGAGGTTAACTGCAAAATCTCGATCGCACTGATCATCGGATTTTCTGTCACACGTCCGAAATCGATATCAAGCACCGAATCCGACGTTACCGTGAACGACTTCATCACACCTTTATCTGCGCCAACATCGGCGAACACGTCATAGTCAATGAGCACCAACTGGTTTTCGATCGATACGTTGAACACCCGCTCTCCAACCGCTTGATTGCCGGAGAATATCTCGGCGAAAAACAGCCGTACTTCATAATCGCCCGCTGAAACCGGAAATTCCCACTCAAGCTCCGGTGCATCACCCGGATCCCAGCGGCCTTTTTGAAAGATCGCTTGAGGTGTTCCCGAGGGAATCGAAGGATCGGAAAGGTCAATCGACTGAATCGTCGAACTGATTCGATTGCCCGTTGCAACGGCGTTCGAATACGTCGATGGCAGTGACTTAGAATCTGAATCCCAGCCCAGCCCGTCGGCAACGCTTGGTCCACCTGCGTTGACTCGATACAGCGAACTACTACTGAAGGTCCCGCCACTGACATTGATCGAAAACGCTTCGGAATCCGACAATGCTGGCGAACCGTTGTCCGTCGCCGTGACCTGACCAGAGTACGTGCCGCTGCTGCCGACCGGTGGCGCAATCGTTATCAATCCACTGCCATTCCCATTGTCTTGCAACGTCACGAAAGAGGGGAAACCCGATTCAGACAAAGTTAGAATGTCGCCACCATCAGCATCCTGCGCTGACACGGGAACGCTGACCTGCGATCCAGGTGCAACCGTGATGTCGGAGATCGCGGACAATACCGGTGCCGAGTTTCCGCCGCCTGAGGTTAACTGCAAAATCTCGATCGCACTGATCATCGGATTTTCTGTCACACGTCCGAAATCGATATCAAGCACCGAATCCGACGTTACCGTGAACGACTTCATCACACCTTTATCTGCGCCAACATCGGCGAACACGTCATAATCGTTGAGCACCAACTGGTTTTCGATCGATACGTCGAACACCCGCTCTCCAACCGCTTGATTGCCGGAGAATATCTCGGCGAAAAACAGCCGTACTTCATAATCGCCCGCTGAAACCGGAAATTCCCACTCCATCTCCGGTGCATCACCCGGATCCCAGCGGCCTTTTTGAAAGATCGCTTGAGGTGTTCCTGAGGGAATCGAAGGATCGGAGAGGTCAATCGACTGAATCGTCGAACTGATTCGATTGCCCGTCGCATCAGCATTCACGTAGGCTGATGGGAGGGACTTGCTGTCAGCGGTCCAATCGCTAACGTCGTCAACGAGACCTCCACCCGCATTCACGCGAAATACCGTCGCCGCCATCAAGTGCCGAGGCTCAAGCTTCTCTACCAAAACTCTTCGACGACGGAGCATTCTCGCCCGCCTTCGATACGAACCCGCACCCCCGTTAGATCGAACTTGATTGCCTGACGATAAATACATAACGGCCTCAACGGGCAAGGTGTGTGGGGGCGGGCGAGGGGAGTACCGAAAAATCTCGCAAAGGCAGGACATCCTGCGCATCCTGCATAATCGCCGCAGTTTATCGCTGCTGAATCTGAATAGTCAATCACCATTCGAGAGACTAGGCTCTTTGGGGGAATTGACCCGCCTCAATCAATAAACAGCGGATGGCTCAACGGAAACAGGAGTTCCGTTGAACTCACAAAGCCAAGTGTCGCCGAAGTTTCGCCGAAGCGTCGCTGTTTCCTGTTTAATCAGTGACGCCGAAACGATGCGGTCACGATGCTCGAGGAGTGCCGCCTGACTGGCTTGAAAGCTCGCTCGCTTATAGAAAGCAGGCTGGCGGCAGGAGCTTGCCAGATTACGAAGCAATTTTTTTTGGTGAGAATGGCTTGCAGCCGTTGGTCAACTGAACAAGTTTCTCATTCGATGGAATTCACAGTTGAAACACTTGTAAATGCCGAGACGATCCCGATCGTAAAGAGCAACAAAAAAGAGAAATCAGGATCCAAATAAACCGAAGTCATTTCCAGCGAAACACCAAACAATATCGCCGAGAATGTGAGACAGGAGAGTTTTTCGCACGGATAAAGGTAGGTTGATGCCCGTCTAGCAAACGAGGCTGCTTGTGCAATTGCGACTAACAGTATCCCCACGAACAATGAGAGCCCGACCAGACCAAGACGAAGACCAACATTGAGGTAAGAGTTGTCAATGATCGCAACTTGATTTCTGGCTTTGGGGTCGCTGGGTAATCCCGGTATATTTGCTGGTGGAAAACCTTCGCTTGCCGCCGTTCCGTAACCCGTCATCCCACCCTTCATGATGATGGGAGCATAGAGCTTCAGCACGGTTAACCGATTTCGAGTTCCAGATTGAATAATTGGCTCTGATGACTCATCCAATTGAACGATTCTTTTGTTGTTGGTCTTCTCGATGCCTTGGTTGAAATATCGAAGCGAAGCCTCAAAATTGTTCCACAACAAAAAACACGCAATGAGGCCAGCAGGAATCAGAACAAACCGTGCCAATCGACTTTGAATGGTGATTACAAAACCGATCGACATCGCCAAAAACAGCAGCGGCCCCCGTGACACCGTCGCAAAAATACCGATCGTGGCGGTCGCGAGACTCAAAAATCCTTGTACGAGAGATCGAGCTTCAGACTTCAAAGTCTCGATCCTTGCGATCTGCCAAGGTAGCAAAAGCATTAAAATCACGGCTAAGAATATCGGATGCCTAACATTGCCGCTGGCACGATGAAAATACCCGTAACGAATTTGATCGCCAATCGTGACTTCATCGTCAATCTGCGAAACGACGGATGACCAAACGTTGCTAGCTGCAAAGCACTCGAAGATCGCCAGCAATGCAATTAACAGCCCAACAGTTGCAAACCAGGGTGCCAAATCGCTCAGCGAGCGGCGGCTGACGATCGCATAGCGTCCCGTGGCATAAGGCAACATCCATTCGCCGTAGGCTTGGCATGCTGTCCCGAAAAACTCAGCTCCCTTTGAAACATCAACGACGATGTGCCATACCAGGATCGCCGTAATCAGAACATCCAGCGCTGTCACGGTAATGAAAAACTTTCGGCCGGAGTGAAAGCAGAATGCCGTCAGCAAAACAATGGCGGTCGCGATCCGGACATTGATGGGTGTACCCAGAAATTCAATTTCAAACCAGCTAGCCCCCAGGAACGCCATCGCCATTCCCACACCAAGGATCATCTCTTTTCCCTTGGTTCGGCCGACCCAGAATGCGACTCCAACCGATAGCGTCAACCAAAGATAGAAGGCAAACTGATTGGAAAGCATTGAATCAAAGGGGGCTGGAGTCTGATCTTGGATGGGCGTTATCGACGCAATGCCCGCTAGATTTATTCAAGTTGGCATTCATGACAAAAATTCTCTCCCCGGCAAAATGCTGGCTTTAATTCTAATTGCCCGAGAATTTGAGACCCCCAACATTCCAAGAGTAATTGTCAAATGTTGTGTTCTGAGATGATTGAATCAGGCGGCGGTTTCAACCTGCATGATCCCGTCCTCGAAGGAACGTCCTTCGATAACGACGGTAATTTTTTCGTGGCAGTTAAGCCGTCTCTATTTTCGCCAATACTCTGCTCCACTGCGGCAATTGCTCTTCTCGCGGCGCGTGGCAAGGCTCTCGTAGATTGGGACAGGTTAGTTTTAGGGTAGTGGGTGCAGGCACGCTAATCGGCAAACATTTTTGTAAGCCTTAACGAGTAGAGCGAATTTCGGCATTTTGCAGCCCTGCCGTAACTCGCTTCGCTCGCTGCGGCCTACTTTTGGGGCTGCCCCGAAACAACTTCCCGTTTTCCCATTCGGAACGGCTCATTAAATCGACAAGCCCGTAAGCGAGGGATTTTGTTTGACGCGAAGATCCCTTGCTTACGCGTTTGAGTTGGGGTTGGGGTTGGGGTTTCGTCGAATCAAATCTCATTAAGTTATTTCGTGACCATTCCTTCCGGCCTCCGGCCGATTAGCTTGCAACAGCCCGGCTCTAGTTATACTGCTTACCCAGTCTAGCGGAATGTCTCCAAGAGTGAGTAAACCTAGGATCTTTGCAGTTGGGGTCTTTGCAGTCGTAATGAGGTTGAGTTGCAATTTTTAGTTTACTGAAGCGAATCATCTTGACTGCGTTTTGTCGCGGTCTTTCGGCTGCCGGTACGTTTGGCTTGAATGTGGTGCTGGCACGTCAATTGCCTTTGGCCGACTACGGTAATTTGGCTGTTTGCCTGACCGCTGTTTTGGCACTCGCAATCTTCTCGCGATTTGGATTCGAGACCTCGCTGTTGCGTTTTGGTGGCGCGGCGTGGCACGATGACAACCTCAATGCGTTTCGCCGAGTGGTCAACATTGCGCTGAAAGTCGTCACCTCCATCAGCGTCGTGGTGGCAATCGTGATCGGATTGTTGCTGTGGGTTTCGCCTTTCGATTGGGCTGCGGGCGAATTACTGCGAACCGTTTTGATCGCCGTTCCTTTTCTTGCGATCAGCAGCATTGTTGCATCCGGTTTTAAAGCAGCTCATCGCCCCGAGGCTGGGGCGTTGTTTGAAGTCGGTGGAGTCAGCTTGTTGGCTTGCTGCTTGGTCTTGGTTTTACCGTCTTTAGGGTACGCAGTAACGGCGCAGTCGGCTGCAATTATTTACGTCGGATCGTCCATTGCTTTTTGTGCGATTGGTCTTCTTTCATTGACACTCTTAAAACGCTACGCCAAGCCAACCAATGATCTTACGCAAGCTGATTCACCGGACGGCGATTTCAAGGACAGCAACGTCAAGTACAAAGAAGTTTCACTGAAGGAATACCTGACAACATCAAGTGACTTCTTGATCGTTGCGGGCACACAGTTCTTGGGAAATTGGAGTGGTGTTTTCTTTGTCGAGTACTTCCAGGACGAAACCGCGGCGGCACTGTTTTCTGCGGCTCGTCGAACATCGCTTCTTCCGCTGCTGTTGTTAAGCGTTGTCGTTGCTATCTGTTCGCCGAAGTTAGCTGGACTCTTTCAGGCGTCTGAGCCGGAACGCTTTCAGGCCCTGGTTCATCGATCTTCGCTAATCGTCTGTGCCGTGAACGTCCCCATCTTGCTGGTCATGGCAATCGGGGCACCGTGGTGGATGAACCTGTTCGGAAGCGACTATCAATCTCATTGGATTTTATTGACGGTTATGTCTTGCGGCCAACTCGTCGGTGCGGTGACGGGGATCGCGACCGGCGTGATGGGAATGACGGGACAGCAGCAATTGCTTCGGCGGATTTCAATCGTGTCTGCGGTTGCTGCCGTGATCTTGTCCGCGGTTTTGTCCGCAACCATGGGCGTGCTTGGTGCGGCCATCGCGGGTGCGTTCTATGCCGCTGGCCAGTCGTTGGCAGTCACATTTGCGGTCCGAAAGCAGCTCGGGTATTTCCCGACGCCTCGCTTGCGGTAAGGAACGTCCAACTTCTTATAGTCGCCTTTCGCTCCGCGAAAGCAGAGGATTCGCTACTATCGCGGAGCGAAAGGCGACACTAATTTCCCGCTCATTCCTAGGCAAAGGTAGATCACGAACGATTATTGTGGTGTGCAAGAGTCCCCCAATGATTAGAATCGCGTAGCAATTCGGATATTCAGCCGTAACTCAAGATCTCCAATTTTGTGGGGAATGAAACTTTATGCTGCCCTTTGGACTTATCGTGCTTAGCTTGTTAAACCAGCTATTGATGCTTTTGGCTTTTGCCGATGCAACGCTTCCGCCGGGCGATCCGCCGCGTGTGATCGTCCGTGATATGTCATTGGGCAAAACCGTCGTTGGCTCGCAAGGCGAACTCCTTCGCGGCGCGACGGTTGCCTACTTTAAGTTCCGCAGAGAAACCGTCGGACAACCCGGCTATCCAGCAATTGACTATGCAACCGATCCAGCGTTTTGGGATCGAATGAGCGAAACCGGCATCAATGCCGTACGCCTTGTTTTCTTTGACGGCTGGCAACGTTCGCATGGTGACCCTAATGTTGATCCATTCAGGCCGTTTCCCTTCACATCACTTTCGCCAGCGGACGCTTTACTGCAAGGTGCCGCGACGCAAGCCGAAGCAAACGAGATCTCGCGATCCGATCGCCGCAACATGCTCCGTGACTTTGATACCATCGTCAATTTGGCGGCTGAGCGAAATATTTATCTGATGATCAATTATCACGATACAACCGGCTACAAGGATCCGAACTTCATTACCGGATTGCAGCCAGGGCAAAGAAAGTTCTCTTATACCGAGGGCCAATCTTATCTTTATCAATTCTGGAATCGTATTGCACCGCGATACGCCAATCGAACGCACGTGTTTTATGAATTGATGAACGAACCAGTTGGCTTTCATCCCAACAACTACACCGCCGACGATGTGTTTCAGATGAGTCGTCTGTTCAAGCGAGTTCGCTTGCTGGCACCGGACACGCACTTATCGCTGGCGACATTCACGACCCCGGCGTCGTTCAACAATCGAACCATGTTGCGTATCGCGGTCGAACTGGATCAAAGCGGAGTTGACTTCACAAATGCGTCAATTGCTTTTCATCCCTACGACATCAGCAATCTGCCGCATGTCGTCCAGCCGATCGCTCAAACGATGCGACGTTATCCAGTCATCAATACCGAACAAGGATTGCCTGCCAGTCTGAAATTGAGTGAGGAAGAACCGGACGCACCAGGGTATTTCTATCATTTGCTTGGATCGCGAACCATGGAAAGGATGAACGTCAGTTGGTTCGCGTGGAACACGTTCGAAACGGATCAATTTGAAAATGTATGGACTGACATCTTCCAAGCCGACGCGATTCTAAAAAATTACTATTGGGGCACCGAATTGATGCTCGCCGAAGCAATGAGTCGCTTAGAAAACTCTATGAATCCCGAAGCTCAAGCAGCCTACATGATGGCAAAGCCACTGTTCGACCTCTACACCAACGATCCCAACGCAGAGTTGCCGGAATAGGTCGATGATGTCAAATACACTAGACAAGAAAGTAGCTAGGAACCGACGCTGCGGATACTCAGTCCGAAAGCCCTAACACTTGGCCGCCCGCGGCTGCAAGTCATGTAAACCACTGTGAAACAACAACTTCCTTATCTCTCAAAATGCCAACTTGCTCACCAGCGGATTACTGTTCTTTCCTAAGAACTAAGGAACGAGCGGGAAATTAGTGTCGCCTTTCGCTCCGCGAAAGTAGCGAATCCGCTGCTTTCGCGGAGCGAAAGGCGACTATAAAAAGTCGCACGTTCCTAAGACACCTCAGGCTCATCGACTGAACTACTCGAAGTCTCGCAATCTACAACTCAGATGCATTCGCATTGATCCATCAATCTGTTGATCGCTGAAACAACCCCGGCGGCTATCCTCTATTTCGACTCGATTCAAGCAGGGGAGACGATTTGCGATTTGTTGAGGGCAACAAAATTTGTCCAGTTTCTCCAAGAGTTTTTTAGGCATGATCAATAAGACTCGTCCATACTGTTCTGCCGCAAGATCCTGAATCAAATCGGGCAGCGACTCGGACTTGCGAAGTGAGTGAATTGAAACTTCCCAGCCCAAAGTCGCGACGGCATCGGAAACCAACAATGCGGACTCTGGGTCGGTGATGATCGTCTTGGTTCGATCGGCCGATTGTTGCAGGGTCTGCCACGCTGAGATTCCGTCGGCCTCGTCGGCGGACCGGACACCCTTGCCAACGAACGCTTGTAATCCAGTCGCAAAGATGATTTTGATGTCTTCGATAATGCTTCGACGCAGCAAGTATTGCTGATCGTAGACGACCTTTTCGGGCAATGATAAATCATCGCGACCGTTGATTTGCGCCCAGCCTGTGATGCCTGGTTTCAGACGCGACACGCCCGCCCGGTCGCGCATTGCGATTAGGTCATCTTGATTGAACAGAGCGGGGCGGGGCCCCACAAATGACATGTCACCTTTCAGCACTGACAAGAGTTGCGGCAGTTCGTCCAAACTGGTTTTTCGCAATAGGTTTCCGATCGGCGTTAACCACTTTGCCGAATCGCCAAGCAAATGCGTTGCGACTTGCGGTGTATCGATCCGCATCGTTCGGAACTTTGGCATTGGGAACAGTTGATTGTTCTTCCCGACTCGATCGGAGTAGTAAACGACCGGCCCGGGCGATGTCAATTTAACCAGCAACGCAACGATCATCATCGGAATTGAAAACGCAACTAGCAAAGCCGCCGCAAGTCCGAAATCGAAGACTCGTTTGGCAAGCCTCCGCCGAAACAAGTCTTGCCGATGGATTCGGTACCATCTTGCTTGACGGCCGACACCCGTTGCCAAATCCACCGATGGGGTAAAGCCAAAACGCTGCTGAAATCCTGAACCATCATAAGCGTCATCACGCGACCACTTGTCGAGCGTCGAAACAATTTTCCTGGCGACCGATCTGATGACCGGCAAGTTGCTAAGCGTTTGAAAGGGAAGCCGAACGCAAACCATCGGGATACGGATAAATGCCTCGGATTTCCCTAGTCCAATGCGAATGTCACGATAGACATCTCGCATCAGTCGTGGCTCACCCGCGACGTTAAAAACTACCGTCCCGGTTGTTTGCTTTGCTCGAAAATCCTGGGCAACCTTCAAACATGCCGCCGCTGCGTCCTGAACATGAACCAAACTCTTTCGGTTCTTCCCCGCACCAAAAAACGGAATCACACCGCGGTCGATTCCCTCGATCAACCTTTGAACGTTGCCGCGATCGTGTTCGCCATAAAGAGTCGCCATGCGCAGGATGGTCAGCGTCATGCCGTATCGACCGCAGACTTCCTGGGCAGCTTTTTCGCCATCGAACTTACTGACCGCGTAAAAACCTTCGGGATGGCAATTTGCTTTCTCTGACCGTACGCCTTCGCCTTCACCGTAGACACCCACCGAACTGATCAAGATGAAATGCTTGGTGCCAGCTTGACCAGCGGCCTCAGCAACACGGTTCACCGCACCGACGTTGACTTGCTGAAATCGTTCGCGATCATTTCCAAGCTTGCCAAACTGATGCGCGAGCCCAGCAACATGCAGAACCTGATCGCAGCCGTCTAGCAAATCCGCGGATAGTTCATCCGACGCCAAATCAATCTGGGAAAACTTCAAGGTTTCGTTTTGCTCGCCTTGAATTAGAGATCTCCCAACGGCATGGACTCTTTGCCCATCAAGCATTGCTTGTCGGAGGATTTCTGAGCCCAAAAAACCGGTCGCTCCCGTTATGAAAAGCATGGGCTTCGACACCGACGTCTCTTCAAGGGATGACGTCGATTGGTACTCGAGAGAAACGGAGCTTGATTTCGTCTGCGGGTCGGTTGAATCCATGGTAGAGCGAGCCTAACGATGACACGTGACCGTGTCCTTAGCTTTTGGTGACAGCTTTGGAAGGAGTATCGTGCCGAAGTGGACGGCGATACTCAGGGATCAATTCTTTGAGTTGATCTTTGAGCTCTTCGTTTGAAACCGTCCCACGCTGCTGCAAGACTTCATCAAGCACATCGTCAATCGCGGTCCCTTCATAAGGACGTTGATAAGCCGCACGTACTTTTTCGTGATCGGTTTCGATGGTCGCTTCTTCGTCGAAGTAAAGTTCTTCGTAAAGCTTTTCGCCTGTCCTCGCGCCCATGAACTCAATTTCAATGCTGTCCTGGGGCAAACCAGAAAGATGAATCAGGTCTTTGGCTAGGTCCACGATCCGCATTGGCTTGCCCATGTCCAAACAGAACACTTCGCCGCCGGTACACATCGATCCAGCTTGCAGCACCAGTTGGGATGCTTCTGGAATCGACATAAAGTAGCGAGTCATGTTTGGGTCGGTGATGGTAATCGGTCCACCGTTTCGAATCTGTTCTTGGAAAATCGGAATCACGCTGCCGTTGGATCCCAGCACGTTTCCGAAACGAACAACGCCAAAGATCGTATCGCTGGACAGGGCCCGCGAATGAATGACTCGTTCGGCTAATTGTTTGCTGCAGCCCATCACGCTGGTTGGGTTAACGGCTTTATCGGTACTGATCAGAACGAAACGTTCCACACCGAATTCGATTGCCAAGTCGGCGGTCACACGGGTTCCGTGTGCATTGTTGGTGATCGCCTCAGCGACATGTCCTTCCATCAAGAAAACGTGTTTGTGTGCGGCTGCGTGAAAGACGAGTTCGGGGTCATGCTTTTCAAACACGCCCCGCATGGACACTTTGTTCGTCACATCCGCGATAGCGGTCGTTAGCTTTGTTGAACCAGCCTTGCCCGAAAGTTCTTGGTTGATCGCAAAGATTCGATTTTCTCCACGGCCAAGTAGAACGATTTCATGGGGATTAAATTTCAGTAATTGGCGACAGATTTCCGAACCGATGCTTCCACCGGCTCCTGTCACCAAAATTCGTTTGCCGCGAACTGTATTGCCGATTCGCTTCTCGTCCAATTGAGCTGGTTCACGTCGCAATAGGTCGCTGATATTCAATTCTCTCAGCGGAATCTTTTTGGCACCCTGCATCACCTCGTCCATCTGCGGCAGGATCCGCACTTGCAAACCATGCTCGGCACAAAGATCGTTCAGTTGACGAAGCTGTGTTCCGCTGAGCGTATTGTTTGAAACAAGCACGTGCGTGCAGTTGTGTTTCAGTGCAATCGAATGAACCTTGTCCATCGACCCTCGAACACGCAAATTCCCGAGCCGCGATCCGCGTCGAAATTCGCCAACTGCGACCAAGGCCTTGATCCGTATACCCGATGTTTTCTGGGAATTGATCTGATGCGCTAATTTCCCATCTTGTGGCGACGTTCCGACCATCAGTGCGTTATTGATGTGGTTATTGCTAAACGTCAGCAACGTCCGTTCGTCGTAAAGCCGCCAAACCGATCGGAGTAAACCGGTTGCGCAAATCGTCAACAGAAAGTCCAACAAAATTACGGTTCGTGGAAGAGGTTGTTGGAACACAAAGTAGTCGAGTGCCGCCACCGCTAACATCGCCAACAACGCGGCTCGACCGAGCGCCAACACATCTGAAAACGAAACGTACCGATACCAGCCGTGAAAGTGTCCGGCTAAGTAAAAGACAACAATTTTGACGGAAACGATTGCAGCGACGCTTGTCCTGAATCGATCCATCATGTGCGCAGGGATCTGGAAATCAAAACGCAATAGCATTGCCAACCAAAGCAGGCCAACAAACAAAACGGTGTGCATCACCAGCAGAATGATCAGCCGGACCCCCGTATGTTCAATCAAATCACGCAATCCTTGTTTTGAATTCCGTGTTGTAATACTTTCAGCCATCGACATGTTTCTATGGTTCGACATAAAGGTTTAGTGACAAAACAAGTTTTGTTACTTCTGGTAGTTCCAGAGGCTACGGACGTCTCTTCCAGTCATCTCGGCCAATCGGTCAAGATCTTGATAAAAATACGGTTTCAACTGTTCGCGAGTTTCCTCGCTTAGCTTTGGTTTTTCGCCTTCGGCAAATGGCCGGAAAATCAGCTTGGACAATCCCGAGTGCTTGACTTTGGAAACGATGTCGGGGTATCCAAGCTTCCTGGTCAGAACAGCGGCACTAACGACTGCACGGGATAGCAATCGGCTTCGCGCAGCCGATGCCCCGAGAACACGCTCCGACGCATCGCTTTGATACAGCCCAGGGTCTACGCCTAAGAATTGGAACACTGATTCAGCATAGGATACAGGATCGCTTCGGAGGTCATCGTAGAACAAACCAAGTCGCTTGGACTCATCAAAGTGTTTGTGGTAAGACTCCAAGTGCTCGGAGTATTTGCCTCGCGTCAGCAGGTCAGGCCGAACTTCAACCGCTTCCTCGAATGAGCAACTGAGTTCACCGTTGCGACAGAGAAAAAGGTAATGCGAGAAAGCGCGATCGATCGGATCACGCAAGTTGTAGATGATCTTCGCGTCGGGCAATTCTTTGGCGATGCGAGCAGCGACGTCCCGATCAAAGATGTAGGTGTTGGAGACTTCACCGATCGCAAATGGTCGCGGTGTGTTGGATGGGACTTTGAAAAACTTCAAGTACCAACTGAAATCTTTGGCATTGTAATCAGAGAAGTACAACGTTTCCTTGGCAGTCGAAACGCAGACCTGCGGATGGTTGTTCAGGGCTTGATAAAGCCAAGTCGTGCCGCACTTTCCCGGACCAATGCCAACAAAGTTTGGCAGCATGGTCCCAGTCTCGGACGAATGAGTCGGTACCGCGCTCGTCAGCTCAATCGCCATGGATGGATCTAGAAATAAAAAGAGAAGAGTAGACGGGTTCCCATTTTTGAAACAAAAACCCGCGAAGCCGTTGTGGGAGGTTCAACCGTTTGGTTCGTTACCCGCCGTCCATGCCATGCGACGATTATAGTTTTGCCCATCGAATGAGCAATCCTAACGGCACTCGTTTGACCAATCCTTTCAAGCTGATTGTCGATCGTAGTGAATTTATGGACAGTAAAGTTTGGGACCATTACTCAACGGCTTGAACGCACAACGGGCCAAGTTTCCCCTGTAAAACCGCCTCTTGTTGTGTTGCGTGCCAAAGCGTGCCGTAGCTTGTAACCTCAAGTGAGCAAAACACTTCAAAAGCTTCCGTTTGAGAAGCAGGAAACATTTGTACAAAATTCTTGCTTTTGATCTCCGATAGCGGTGCTGCAGGCCGCTGGGCGAAACGTGTCTGATCTAAACGTCCAGCGAAGACGATCTGAGAAACCCTGGTGAGTTAGTTGTGTGCGATCATCCGGGGGGGTAAAACATCGGTATTTTCGCTCCAGTCTGCTAACGCGATCCACCTTCAAGAGCTTCGAATGTTCTCCACACTGTCTCGTCATCTGCCATCGATTCGCAAGTCGGTTAGCCAACGATGCTCCAAAACAACTCGCCGCTTCCAATTGCGATCGGAACTGCTTGAATCGCGTCAGTTGCTGGCCGGTGACTTTGGGATCACCTTGAGATATGAACCGATTCCGTTCGATTCGTTTGAGACCTTTTCTGCGACCAATGCCGCTCCGCAGGTGAACGATATCTACGTTGATGTGCTCCAGGATTCAACTTTCCTGTTCGATCCCCTCGACTTCATCACTGCGTTTAGTGATTCAGATGGTGATAGCCTTGGGTCGGCGACAATCCTGGAACTGCCGAGTTCGGGAACGCTTCAAACGAGCAGTGGTGCGGTAGCGGCCGGGGAAGTATTGACACTTCCACTTTTATCGACTCTGACCTATCAACCCGATCCTGGATTCAATGGCCAGGATTCGGCGTTGTTCAGCGTGACCGACGATGCGGTCCTTCGTGGTGATGCACCAGCGACCAGCAACGAAGCCAGTGTGTTCATCAACGTCATTGGTGACAACCAACCACCATCGGTTGAAGACCTGTTCATCGATACCGAAGTCAACGTGACCTACCAGTTCGACCCGATTGATTTCGAGGATGCCTTCAGCGATCCAGAAGGCGACGGGTTGTCGTTCGTAACGTTTGGAGTCTTCCCGTCAAACGGCACGCTTCAATTAAATGGTATCGAACTAGTTCCAGGTCAAGAGGTTTCGATCGAGGATCTTAGTGATTTGGCTTATCAGCCGAGCGTGGGTTTCTCCGGCAGCGATTTGCTGACATTTGCGGTAGCCGACGATGCTGATTTGCGAGGATCGATTTCTGAAGTAAGTCAATCGGCGACTGCCTTCATCAGCGTTGCTGCGGTCAATGATCCACCCATCATCGGTGCTGCGATCACCGAAGGTGCGGTTGTCGAACGCACGGAAACAGAAGACGCGTTCGACTTTGTCACCCTAACAGCAGAAGGCACGCTTGAATTCTCAGACAGTGACATTGACGACACCCATCGCGTCAACGTCTCGTTTCAAGAGAGTTCAGATGGCAACGAGTATGGTTCTTTCAGCGCTGACATCCTGAGTCCCACAACCGGCACCGGCGAAGGCGGGCTTGTGCAGTGGGAATACGTCGTCGGCGATAGCGATATAAGTTTTTTGGCCCCCGGTGAAATCGTGACTCATACCTATCTCGTCGAGATCGAAGACGATGCGATGGGGATTGATAGCAGCCAAATCACGATCACGCTTACTGGTGCAGTCAATAACTTCGTCGTTGACACCGTTGCCGATACGGTCGATCCAACCGACGGTAAAACTTCGTTACGCGAGGCAATTATCGAAAGCAATGCGGTTGCCAACGATGGTTCGCCTAACGCGATTCAGTTTTTACTTTCGTTTCGCGAACGAAACGAGTTCACGGAGGATTACGAAATCCTGCTTCAGGAAGCCCTGCCAACAATTACCCGTCCAGTCACCGTCGTAGGTTATCTGTCGCTTCGAGGGGATATTGTGATTGATGGTTCAGATTTAACTGGCCCAGGCGATGATGGAATTCGCGTGCGATCTGATGACGTTCAACTACGTCGGCTTTCCGTTCGCAACTTCAGTGGTGATGGAGTTCAGTTTCAAGATTCAGCAAATGCTGTCCTTCATACGCTGAACGTTTCAGAAAACGACCGCAACGGAATCTTCTTCGTTGACACAAGCGATTCGCTGGTCGCAAACAGTATCATTCATGCAAACGCCGGTTCAGGAATTGAAGTTCGCGGCGATGCAACCACCGGCGGCGACAATGAATTTGAATTCAATTTAATTGGCGTCGAGCCAGTACTGGCAAGTATTCCAGTGGCGGCGTTCAACGAGAACTTTGATGGTCCCACCGAAGGAATGATTGCTGAATTCGAGCAAGCTTCACCGAACGGACGCTACGGGGTTCTGCTGCGAACGTCCGGCAATGACGTTTTCGACAGTATCATCTCTGGAAACATGCTTGATGGCATTGCGATTGTCGGCGGTTCTGATGTCATCGACAATAACGTCGAGGGCAACTTGATTGGAACCGATTCAAGCGGATCCGTTGCCATTGGCAACGGCCGGTTCGGCGTGTTGCTGAATTCCAAAAATAGTATCGTCGGCGGTTTTGGTTTACCAAACTTGATTTCTGGAAACGTCAGTCACGGCGTTGTCATTGCTGGCAGCGGAACGACCGAAAACGTTGTCAGCGGTAACACGATTGGACTCAACCTTCAAGGCAATTCACCAGTTCCCAACGGGGGCCATGGAGTATTCGTCAACAACGCCAGTTCAAATGCGATCGGCGGAGGAGGGATTATCGGCTTTGGAAATCTGATCTCTGGAAACACAGCATCGGGAATCAGCGTTACGGGCGAAAGTGACTCGACCTTCGTATGGGACAATCGCATCGGTGTGGATGCGACCGGGACCATTGCAATCGGGAACGGACAGCACGGTCTTCAGATATCAGGCGGCAGCACCAACAGCGTGGTTGATGGAAACACAATTGCCGGCAACGTCACAAGCCAAGTTCAGTTGAAGGATTCCGGCACCGAGAATAACACGATATCGAAAAACTTGATTGGAGTTTCCCAAACCCTATCGGGATTGCAAAGGATCGACGGCGGCTTTTATGCCATGCGTCTTTTCGCGTCAAACAACACCGTGGGCGGAAGTTCAATCGAGGACGCGAATGTGATTAGCGGTTCACAAAACGGAATTTTGCTGGGCACAGCCAATGCATCCGGAAACATCATTTCCAACAACGTTATTGGAGGCGATGGAGTTTCCAACGATGCTTCGTTTGGAATGACCGTCGGAATCAACCTAGCCAGCGACTCTTTCAATAACACCATTTCAAAGAACACCATCGCCAACATTGCTGGCGATGCCATCCGCAGCGTGAACGGTGGAACGGGCAACTTGGTTTCGCAAAACACGTTCTTGAACACGAACACCGAAATCGATCTCGGCCAGAATGGGCCTAACCCGAACGATTTAGGTGACATAGATACAGGACCAAACAATCTTCAAAACAAACCAGTGATCCAAGGTGTCACCGCCAATCCAGTTGACGGCGGACTTGAAATCGACGTGACATTCTCAGTGGATTCTGCAAACTATCCCGTGATGGTTGAGTTCTATCGTTCGAATGGCGACGCTCCGGAACAGATCACCTATCTAGGTTCGATTGAGGTCAGCGATTCAACAACGACTTTGTTTGAAACCTTCATTGATGAACCTGCCAGCTTAGACGCTGGCGAAATCTTGGCAACGGCAACTGATCCATCAAACAGCACCTCGGAATTCAGCTTCACTTCACCGTTAGATGTCAGCGGCGACGGGATTCTAAATTCGCTCGATTCCTTGATGGTTGTCAATTTCATCGCTCGCCAAACAGTTGCGTCTGGTGAATGGATCGAATCAAACCAGGCTTTTTCAAGCGGCGTTGATACAGAGCGTTACGACACTAACCGCGACGGCAAGGTATCCGCACTCGACGCATTGCTGATCATCAACGAATTAAGCCGATCGGCACGTCAGATTGAACCAACATCGCATGATGACATATTCGCTTCACTAGAAGACGACGAAGATTTTCTTCTGGAACCGATCAGCGAAGCGTTGTTATTTTAGGAATTGTCCCGAAATCATTTCATGAGATTCAATTCCCCAAAATCCCAACCCGAACGCGTCAGCGAGGGACTACGCCCAACGCCGTGAAGAGATTTGGTCCCGGAAAAAACGTGTTAACTCGTTTAGCCGCGTGGGCATCGCCCCGCGCGTTCGGGCCAGCACAACGCGCGGGGCGATGCCCACGCGGTTAAACAATTCAGAAACTCTTCACGGCGCGGGGCGATGCCCACGCGGTTAAACAATTCAGAAACCCTTCACGGCGTTGGACTACGCCTTGAATGAGATCCCTCGCTTACGCGTTCGGGTTGGGAAATTGGGAAGCCTTTTCGGGACTGTTCCTCAAGGGCTGATTTGTTCAAGTCGACTTTTTCTCTCGAAATGCTCTCAGCACTGCATGTGCTTTTGAAGTTTCAAGCGTCAAGTTGCCGGTCACATGATCAAACGCGGATCGCTTGCCCGCCAATGTCATCAATGCGCGCACAAATGAAAACGGAATCGGTAAGTGCCGGACTTTTTGCCCCGACAAAGATGCGATTTCGTCAATGATGCCTGGCAAAGTATGCTCAACTTCTTCGCCGACCAAGTAGACACCATTTTCGATGGGTCCAGATTTAATTGCGGCGACGACAAAATCACAGAGCGTTGTCAGGTGAACGATAGGATAAGGTGAGCGTATCGCACCGAATGGTGAAACGCCGGCTCTGATGCAAAGGTTTGCCATGGAGTAAAAGGTGCCTTGGGTGCCTTCGCCAACCACCATTGGCGGACGAACATGAATCCAACCAACCGGAGTTCCCGCGAAAGCATCTTCGATGGCGAGTTCACCGGCATACTTGGATTCAGGATAAATGCCATCGATCGAAACAGGAGTTTCGGTAGTGATCAAAGTATTTTTACTTGAAGCACCATAAAGTGACATCGAACTGAGGTAGATGAACTGATTTACGTTCGCCAAGACAGCGTTTTCGGCCAACACTTTTGTCAGGTCTCGATTGACCCGCATCATTGCCGTGTTTCCCTGATCTTCAGATTCAATTTCAGGGGGCGGTGAAATGATCCCCGCCACGTGAACGATCGAATCAACTTCGCGGAGTTCCTCGTTCCAATCTGGATAGTTCAGTGGGTCGGCAATCACCAGTTCACGAACGCCCGCTGGATGAGCCAAGCCGGTTGCCGAACGGACGGTAGCTATGACCTGCAACCCGGGCGTTTGAGAAAGGTTTTTTAGCAGGCTTCTTCCAATAAAACCGTTCGCCCCTGTCAACAATACTGTTTTTTGCCCGGCCCGATCCGATGCTGTTCTATTCGGTGTCAATGGATTGCTTTCGAGGAATCGGGGTTCGCAGTTGTCACCAGCCATCCACTTAGATCTCGACCAACTAGTTCGCCAAGCTTTTCAATGTCTGGGCGAAACTCGTTGATCAGCTTGTGTCGAAATTCATCCGAAAGAGGCTGTCGTTTCTGCTTCCTTGTCAACGCGGATTGCAGCATTCGTTTCATCGGACCATTGCTGCCGTAGTACCAATCTTTCAATCGATTAGCAGTTCCAGCAATCCAGGGTGGCGGATCGCTGCTTAACTTCGCAACCAATCGATTTCGAACGACCTTGGATGCATGGACTTGGGGGAATTCATGACGCTGATCATCCTCTAATCCCAAAAACGAAAGCACATCTTGGTAAATTCTCTGGGTATCTGAAACAAAGTCTTCATAGAAGATGATCTTCCGCGAATCCTCTGGGAACTGTTGCATCATCCGTTTAATTTGGTCGTGATAGCTTGCAACATCGCGGTATTGAAGCTGATGGGGGAATTTGCAATTCGGTGGCACACCTTCGCCTCGCTGCCTAGAACTTTGCAGGCTCCAAGCAATCTCGATTTGCTCTTGGTCTTCCATTCCATGGCGCAAAAGTTCGCCATGCATTGCAGCGACGACATCGATCGGATTCCGCAGCATCGCCAGTACTTTGGAATCTGGATTGAATTCTCGAATGCTCTGCAACGCGATTCTGGATTGAAGGTATGTCGTAGATCCCTCAGCGATGATCTGATACTTGGATTCGCTGGCGTCATCGAACAGACGTAAATAGTCATCAATGCCCTGCAATCGATGAACACTTTTACTTTCAACAAAGTCCCGACACCAATAAAACGGCTCTTTCGGTTTTGAGAAAAAAACGTTGGCGTGCTCAGCCAAGTACTGCGCCATTGCTGACGTACCGGCCTTCGGGCTACCGACAATGAAAAAATTAGGCTGGGGCAAAAGATCGTTTCGGGATAGAAATGTGGGCGTGCTGGGCAAAACGACTGGCTGATTTTCGCCCGAATCTGCTGCAACAACTCAGTGTTCAAGTTGCTGTCGATTCGGCTTCAGAATAGTCAACGCGATCGTCGTCCCCGGTCTCATCTGCATCATCATAATCATCGCGGTAAAGCTCGACGTAGGGAAATCGCCGACGACGGTAATTTGTCTTCGAGCCAATGGCGACTCCGGCAGCAAGCATCAAAAACGGAACGACTGCCATTCGCATCCTAAAGCCGTTGCCGGCGTTGCTAATGACAAAGCCCATACCAACAATTCCAATTGCAAAAGTCGCCAGCAGTGCAATCACCACCCATCGCCCCTGGTCGATCGAATGACGCGCGCGAACAAATCTTAGCGAAGCAATCAGCAAGACAATCAAAAAGACACTGTCAACGAAAGCCAACAATTGCTCGGGGCCGCGGATCTGCCAAGGAAAGGGCAACACCACCAACCCGATTACCTGAACGGGCACCCGAACGAAAACGGGCATGTTCTGGTAAGTTTGTACATCGACGATATTTGAACCTGATCCATAGTCAGAACCAACATGGCGATTAAACCGATCCTCCGCGTTTTCGTCTGCAATTTGAACGGGATTTAGTGTTTTGGTGCCAATGTTTTTGCCAGCAACGAGTGTCGCAACAAGGATCATCCCCACACCGACTGCAATCAAGGGAACCGTAAGAAAAAAAGCGATACCGAAGTTGCGTCGTTTGTTCCCAGGGCCTCGAAACAAGTTCACGTAGTACGCCGCAAGGGGTAGGCCAAGAACAAATAAAACGATGAAGAACTGCTCAGGCCGAAGCCACAGTGAAAACCCTGCTCCCGCGATTCCGGCAAGAATCTCTGGAGTTCTAAACTGTCCTAAACCAATTCGGAGTACAGCGCACCCCAGTGTCCCGCTGGCCAGCGCAAGCAGCGGATCACGCAGGCCAAACATTGCAAAGTTAAAGGCACCTAAGTACATCGAGAATATGACCATCACTGCGATGGCTATCCGGCGGGAAGTGACCGAGCGAACCATGATCGCGGCCAGCGATGCGGCCAAAGCGCTCGCACCCGCATTGGAAAACAGCAAGCTTGGGCGAGTTGCATCGGTAAACGCCCAGACAGGTAAATTCCACAGCACCTGCGCACCAAATGGCTCAAAGATCAACCCAAGATAATTTCCTGTCAACACGTAATCTTCATAGATACCGATTCCGTATCGCCATTGCACCTTTGGGGCAAAGATGCCGGCAGTCTCGTTGAAAAGAATCGCTATCACTCGAAGTAGATAGTTGAACGTGAAGGCACCTGCGGCCAGCCCAATAAATGACTTTGCTCGAAATACAACTCCAGAGAAAAACAGTATCGATAGCGGAATCATGTACCACGCGACGATGACGATCAGTTGCATGGCGTCAATCTGCATAGCAACCATCCCGAGGTAGACCTTTCATATCGGCTGAAGAACGCAAGCGTGACTGATTTCGTTGTCGTCAAAACGACAATCAGGGTACTAGCCCTGGCCTCGACGTTAGTCTTGAGTTTGATGGTGGTCAACGAGAAATGAGGCTACGCTCCCTTGAATCGTAGCCCAAAACACTACAACCGTCACGACCTGAAAGTTGGCAAGCTTTACCTTGACATCAGTTCCTGTGGCAATCAATCTCACCGCAATCCAACGCAACATTCGAAGCGTTGGGCGGAGGCCATCAAAATGCTTCGAGTCCGTGGAATTGGCTCCAATCGCAAAGCGTTTTGTCATCCGTTTATTTTCCATTGGTTATTTCACCCGTTCACCGATCCTATCCTCGAAGGGATCCCAAAGTTACACCTATGAAAATTCTCCTGACTGGCGGGTGCGGATTCATCGGATCGAATTTGATCCGCCATTTGATCGCCAACACAAATCACCACGTTGTTAATCTGGACAAGCTGACCTATGCGGGCAATGCAAGTTCGCTCGCTGATCTCGCTGACCATGACCGCTATGAATTGCTGCAAGCCGACATCGGTGACGCAGCGGAAATGGACAAGGTTTTCGCCGAGACCGCACCGGATGGTGTCATGCACTTGGCGGCGGAGTCTCATGTTGACCGTTCGATCGACGGCCCCGCTGATTTTATTCAAACAAATATCGTTGGCACGTTCAACTTGTTGCAATCAAGCATGCAACATTACCGGACGCTTGAAGGTGATCGGAAAGATAAGTTCCGATTTTTGCACGTTTCAACGGATGAAGTTTACGGTTCGCTTGGCGAGACGGGGATGTTTTCCGAAACAACCCCTTACGATCCTCATTCGCCATACTCGGCGACAAAGGCCTCCTCGGATCACCTAGCGCGCGCTTGGAAGACGACGTATGGTTTGCCAGTTTTGGTCACGAACTGCTCCAACAACTACGGGCCATATCAGTTTCCGGAAAAGCTGTTGCCAGTGATGATTCTGAAATGCCTGAACGAAGAACCGTTGCCGGTTTACGGCGAAGGTCTGAACGTACGCGATTGGCTTTACGTCGAAGATCACGCTCGCGCTTTGCAGGTTGTGATGGAAAGGGGAGTGCCCGGCGAGACCTACAACATCGGCGGAAATAGCGAACGACGGAACATTGATCTAGTCAATGCAATCTGCGAAATCATGGACGACATTCGCCCTCGTCCGTCCGGCGGCAAACATGCTGACTTGATTACGTACGTCAAAGATCGCCCAGGTCACGATTTCCGTTATGCGATTGATTCCAGCAAGATTCAAAAACAGCTTGACTGGCAGCCGCAACACTCGCTGGAAGTATGTCTTCGTCAGACAGTTCACTGGTACTTAGAGAACCAACAGTGGTGGAAGAATATCTTAGACGGCAGCTACAAAATGCAACGTCTTGGCACCTAACCCGAATACTGGAATTGAATGATGAAGGGAATTATTTTGGCAGGCGGTAGCGGCAGTCGACTCGCACCGCTGACGACCGCGATCAGCAAGCAATTATTGCCGGTCTATGATAAGCCGATGATCTACTATCCGTTGTCAACGTTGATGTTGGCCGGCATCCGTGACATTTTGGTGATTTCGACGCCTCAACACACCCCGTTGTTTCAACTGTTACTTGGCGACGGCAGTCAGTGGGGCATTAACATCGAATACAAGATCCAGCCCAAGCCTGCGGGATTAGCACAAGCGTTTATCCTTGGCGAAGAATTCATTGATGGACAATCATGCTGCCTGATCCTTGGTGACAATCTGTTCTACGGACAGGGCATGACATCGTTGATGGAAACCTCCGCTACGATCGACCAAGGTGCGTTGATTTTTGCGTACGAAGTTCGTGACCCAACTGATTACGGAGTGGTTTCGTTTGACGAAAATGGCAAAGCAATATCGCTGGAGGAAAAGCCTGCGAAACCGAAGTCCAATTTCGCTGTTCCCGGTTTGTACTTCTATGACAACAAAGTCACCGAGATCGCCAAGTCTTTGAAGCCATCGGCGCGAGGCGAATTAGAAATCACGGACCTGAATCGCCGTTACTTAGAAGCAGGAACGTTGCGAGTTGAAGCGTTCGGGCGTGGAACAGCTTGGCTGGATACCGGAACGCACGACAATTTGCTTGACGCCAGCAGTTTTGTTGGTGCGATTGAAAAACGAACCGGTTTGAAAGTGGCTTGCCCGGAAGAGATTGCCTACTGGAGGCAGTGGATCTCGCTAGAACAGTTGAAGACACGTGCGGAAATGTACAAAAACTGCGAGTACGGCGAATACTTGAATCGTCTTATTCGAGAGCCCATCAAGCATCGTAAATCCTAGGTCGGCGATCAACACATTGCTGAGTGAGCCGCTGGCCGTCAGGCCTCGGGCATTTCCATAGGCCCGGCCGCTTACGCGATCACGGCTCACTTACCAATTCAAAAAATTGATTTGCAGTGTTCACCTTCCGACGAAGGTAGCGACGACTTTTAAATTATTAACTTAGGCTGCTTGGTCGTTCTCCAAGCCTGATTGTGGTCATGAAAATTCTGTTCGTTAGCGCAACCGAATACGCGGTGGAGCATTTCGCGGGCCCGTACATTGAAGCATTGCACGATGCCGGACATCAAATCCATGTTCTGACCGGCGGCGAGATAGGCAACTACGCTGGCCCAGAGGGCTTGGTAAAAAAATCAATCTCGCTGAGCCGAAAACCTGATCCGCTGCGAGATTTCGCACAGGTCATTTCGCTCGCAAAATACATGCGTGCGAATAAGTTTTCGGTTGTTTACTCGATCAGCCCCAAGGGCGGACTCGTCGCTCAACTTGCGGCAAGACTTGCAGGGATCCCACATCGCATCCATTTCATGACTGGGCAAACTTGGAAAACAAGAAAGGGCGTCGGTCGCTGGATTTTGAAGAGTCTCGATAAGCTGATCTGTTCGCTTGTGTCCAAGGCCTACGTGGATAGTCGATCACAAGTCGAATTTCTGATTGACCAAGGAGTGCTTCGCAGATCCAAGGCTGTCGTGCTCGCATCGGGTTCTGTGTCAGGTGTTGCGGTCAATGAGTTTCGATTCTCGCAGGACAACCGGACAAAGGTTCGCCAGCAATATGGAATCACAGACGATCAGATTCTGATCTTCTTTCTAGGTCGAGTGTCGTCGGTTAAAGGCATCCGCGATCTGGTGGATGCGTTCAGTATCGCGCATGCGAAAGACGAACGTTTGCGACTGTTAATCGTGGGGCCAGATGATGGTGACGCAGACGCGGTGAAGGCAAAGATTGCCGACCAAAACCTGCAAGACGTGGTTTCGGCTCAGTGGTCATCAACGCCAAGACCCGCGATCCAATACTCGGCTGCTGAAATGCTATGCGTGCCTTCTTACATGGAAGGGTTCGGCAACGTGGTGCTAGAATCCGCGTGTGCTGGCGTCCCAACGATCGGCTCCGATATCTACGGTTTGCAAGATGCAATCGTGGATGGTCAGACTGGATTACTGTTTGAACTAGGAAACGCGGAAGACTTGGCGGAAAAGATTCTGCGGCTTTCCACTGACACAGAATTCAGAAATCAATTAGGACAAAACGCTTTGCATCGAGTTCAAGCGGAATTTTCGCAGGAACACTTAGTCGAAGCATTTATGAAAGCCCACAAATCGCTGGCAAACGCATGATGGATTTGCCCACAAAAAGTTGACAGTGTCGCGATCTTAACAGGAAGGAAAGTGGTGAATTGTGACGATCGGAATTCATGGGTAATTATCGTTTGTTTGATCAAGTGCTCAAACTCAATGAGACTTGGGTAGTCCAGCGATGAATACAAGAGGCATTGTTGATCGTTGCGCTCTTGAGCGAATAGAAACCGCGCCGCATCCTGTTGGAACTAATACGGGGCACGGTACGCCGGGGCCTGTGAGTGCTGCAAGAAGGACGCCGACGTGCTGCTATCGTTCAACGACTTTCCTTGGCTCAACAGGGCCACTTTCGTGGCAAAAGGTCGAATTGGTGAAGGCCACCCTTTAGGTTTCTGTAAGTTGCATCCAGAGCGTATTTTTTGAGGGATCCCACCCAACGTCGTGAAGAGCTTTGGTCCAGTAAAAATTCATTGCTTTGTTTAACCGCATGGGCATCGCCCCGCGCGTTTCGCCCCGCGCGTTTCGCCCCGCATGGACGCGCGGGGCGATGCCCACGCGGTTAAACAGTTTTGAAACCCTCCAAGGCATTGGGCAACGCCTGGTCTGATGAAAATCATTGCAACGCAGCAAATTGGGCAAGTTGCACCATGGCCGACAACACAAACTGCAGCGCTGGGAAGCATTGTGGCAACGGCACATTTCCCTGATCGCCAGCATGTAGGCCGTAGCGAGCCAAAGCGAGTTACGGCAATTTGCGCACCGCCGTAACTCGCTATGGCTCGCTACGGCCTACTTTCAAGGGTCGTGACAAGTTGACAACGACACATTTTCATCAGCCCAGGCAACGCCCCGCGCGTCGTGCAGCCTCGAACGCGCGGGGCGATGCCTGGTCCGCTGAAAGTTTGGGGTTGTGGAGCTATCGGTTCGTGCCGCTTTGATCCTGTACCGTTGGCGTCGGCCGCTGGTCCACGGAAAATGCGAATCCAATAGCCCGGAGGTTGGCACTATTCCCTCGTTATGTCGCCCCCGGGCTTGCGATTCTTGTCTCAATGATTCCGAGGGCTGACCGGCCTGTCGATTAAATCGATCTTTGAACGGTAATGGTGAGCCGCTGGCCGTAAGGCACTCTTTGGGTTCACCGGGCAATGCGGTAGGCCCGGCCGCTCACGCGTCGCGGCTCACTTTGGTCGACATGCGGTAGGCCCGGTCGCTCACACGTCGCGGCTCACTTTGGTCGACATGCCGTGACGCCACCGGCAAAGACGTGTCGGCCTCCGGCCTGTTGGACAGGCAGGAAACTAAACCACTTTGGATTCGACGTTCCAGCGTTAGCCACGGGCTTTGCGATGAGAACCCTGGCTAACGGCTAAACGGCTAGTGCGTTCGGAAACGCCGCAAATCACGAGACAGTCCATCCGAAGTGGCGTTGTTCAGTTAGTACGCTCCCTCGCGGAGTAGCATCGTGCGAATGGTTCGGACGCAAATGTAAGCGTCAAGCCAAACTGACCAGTTACAAACGTAGTAACTATCAAGACGGACTCGGGCCGCGTAACTGGTGTTGTTACGACCGCTAACCTGCCATAGGCCAGTGATCCCCGGAACGACGCGAAGATACATCGAATACATGTCACCATATCGCTCGATTTCACTCGTCACGATCGGCCTTGGTCCAACCATGCTCATTTCGCCGAGGAAGACATTAAAAAGCTGAGGAAGCTCGTCTAAACTGGTGCTCCGTAAAAAAGTACCTATTCCCGGAATGATCCTAGGGTCGTTTTTCAGCTTTTGATCTTCCATCCATTCCATTCGCATTTCTGGATCATTTTCTAGATGCTCCTCTAGAACTTCGGAAGCGTTGGGTACCATCGTGCGCAATTTCCAGGCCTTGAATGTTTTCCCGTCACGACCGATTCGTTCATGGCCGAAAAAGGCAGGTCCAGGGCTGCGGAGTTTGATCAACAGAATCGTAATTCCGATCACGGGGGCTAGCAGAACAAGTGCGGTCGTTGCCGACACGATATCAATCGCTCTCTTCATCGCTCTGGCAAGCGGACGACGCAACTGGTCACTGACGTGAACGCCCAAGACGCCGGCGCACTCGCGTGAGCTGGACCATAGACTCGGGACCAAGTACTTCGATGGCAGCACCAACAAGTGTTTCAGTTCCGTGCCGAACTTCATGATCTGATTCATGCTCATCGCACCGTTGCTGTCCGGCGCAACAATTCCCCAACGGATTCGGTACATGCGTGTCAGCAGACTAAGCCGATCAGCAGACCCAAGGTAGGGAAAATCGGAAAATTGAGATGGCTTTAATTCAGCCGAGCCTTGCCCTTGAAGACTCACTAAACCAACGGGGCGAAGCCCTCTTTGAGGCGCTCTGTCATAGAAGGTGAAAATTGCTCGGCCCTGTGCACCAGCGCCAAGAATCACAGCGCGTTCACCCCACCAATCGCAAGCAGACAAAAAATGACGACTCAGGACTCGAGTTAACGGAAGCATGAAGGCCGAGGAAATGCCTCCAGTCAAACCGATGACAATTTCCGCGGGGCTCAGCACCGCAAAGAGTTGATTTAACAGCAGCACCAAACCAACCGCCATAAGGCAGGAGTAAACGAGTTGACGTAACTCCAAAACCGGGCTCATTGCCGTGGCGGGGAATAGTTTCATCAACCCACCAATCACGACGTAACATAAAAGGATTGCCCCCAAGTGAGGCACGACAGCCCAGGATGACTTTGAGCCCAGAAGGAACTGGGACACGGAAGCTGAAAACGCGAAGCAGGTCGTAATGGTGAGTAAATCACAAATCATCAGTGACCCAGCCGTCAGGACAAACCGCACCGCTTCCCGAGGACCAGTCCCTAGCGGTGTGGGCCGGGATGTACGTCTACGCTGCTTGTTCAATTCTTGCTCTGGCAAAGCTATGTCCAACGCATCGACTTCCATCTCTGCGGTGTAGAAAGGCTCTGCGTGTTCGATAACGTCTGCCGAGATAACACCGATAGGTAGTTCGGGCATTTCTTGTCTCTAAGTAAGTAAATCAATGTTGCCAGCCATGCGAGTAACCAAATCGCTCGCAAAGCCCGTTGGCCCCCAATACTCAAAGCTCCGTTTGGTTGGAAAATTCCGGGTCACTAATGCCCGACGACACCTGCCGTAATCCGAGGGGATGTTCGCTGTCCAAGGTTAATCAAAAAAAAGAGGATAGCACGCGTTGGGGAGATAAATAGCTTGCTCTGTTGAAGCAGCCTACATAACTTGGTGTTTAACGACGGATAAAGCCACTTTCATGTCAATTTTGTGCAAAATAATTCTCCTTTCGCAGCGTACCTGAGCGATTTCTGACATGCATTGACCAGAAAATGCCCCAACCGTTGGTGTTGTCAGTCTTTGCGAACGAGTCCGCGACTATCAATCACAAGCTGCTGAGGGTGCGTCACGATCAAAGAATGGGTTGCCTCTTGTAGCTGGGCCGACCACGGTTCAGTCCACACAAACTGAACCCAGGCGGGATCAGCTACGGCTAATCGCAAAAGCAAATTTTGACGCTCCAACAGCGTGCTGCCGGATCTAGATTTAGCCGGTTGGATTCTACAACCGTTACCAATCGCCAATCGGTGTGCAGTCGTAGGCATTTGCAACACCTTGCTGTTAACCCCTGCTGGTTATCCGGATTTTGTTTAGCAGGGAATGCGTAATGCCTGGTCGGGTAGTAGCTCGCCCATTTTTTTTCCTGCTTTTTAATCCGCTCTTTTCAATTGCACTTTCATAACGGTGTGCCGAACAAACTCCTCAGGGAAGGACCCTTAACTACGTGCAGGAGCTTGTTGTGAAAAGTTGTATAATTCTTCAGTCAATCGCTACCCTATTGCTGGCGTCGTTCGCCGGTTGTGCTGGGTTGAACGATTGCTGCTATGAGAACACTCAAAAGGCCCGCGCTGTGCGACAGTACATCGAGTGCGGGAATCCAAAGTGCGAGAAGTTTCCGCACGATTACAAGCTCGGGTGGATCGATGGGTTCTATAACGCCTCGACGGGCGGTCCCGCCTGCCCACCTGCGGTAGCACCACAACGATACTGGGATCCAAAACAAATTTTGGACCAATGCGATAACCGTCGCCACTCTTATTACAGTGGCTGGCAAGATGGAGCGTCACGGGCCACTCAGTTCCCTGACACTCACCATTTGAAAATTTTTGAAACCTGCGAATGCCCCATGCCACGATGCGAATCAAGCTGTGGCACAGGCGGTTGCGCCCCTTGCGGGTTGGGTAGCATCGGATCACCTGTTCACGCAGAACTGATCGAATCGGCCCACCACGTTGAAGCTTTCACGCCATTGCCAATCGTCCCCGCCGCTCCGATCGTCAACGCTGAGGAAGAAGACAGCGAAGAAGACAGTGAAGAAGCAAGCGAAGATGACAGCGCCTTCGTAACGCCGCAAAGCAGCGGAGAATCGATTGCGGCAATGCCTGCTAGCGTGGTACGAGGCCAGGCAAATGTTAAGGACCTTGAAACGGAAGCAATCACTGAAACTGCTGACCAAACCAAGGCTGTCGATTTCAGCAAGCCAGCGGAAGGTGCCATTCGATTAGTCGAAGATGACATCGTGCCGCCAGAAACGCAAACCAAGCCACAGGCGACGATTGCGAAAACAAATGAAGCTGAAAGCGACATGGGCCCAGCAAAGACCATCTCTACGAAGGTCAGCAGCAGCTCAAGCAGCGACGAAAAGACTCGATCAACCCGGCACCCTGCCATCGCGAAAGTGACGATGCCAGTTCGCTTTGAAATGATCGAATCCGATGACTCACCAGTCGTTCAGGCAAAGTAAATCAGGCAACGGTTCTTCAAGCTGGATGTTTGCTGAACCTTCGCAACGATCGCCGGTTGGCCCGACGTGTTGCGTCTCCCCAAACTTATTCATAGACCACCTGCGAAGGGACTCGCAATGTTATTCTTAGCGAAGCTTTCAGACGTTACCAACTTCCCCAAACTTCTCGGACCTTCAGCCAAACTGATCCTCGCGGCCGGCTTGCTGGCGACGAGCACGGGATGCCATTTGGTGTCCTCCGCTCAAAAAGCGATTCCAGCAAATCGCTTGCCCAAAGACTTGTTTGACTGCCCGCGAGAAACGCTCGCTCCGTTACCATTTGCTTCGCTGGGTCAAACCAAACCAGCGGATCACCTTATCGGTGCCGGCGATGAGCTATCGGTATATATCTATGGTGTTTTCCCACCAACCGAAGATGAAACCCCGATCGTTCAACGTGCACAGGCGATTAACCAACGTTACTACCCTGCACGCGGTTCTCAAGTTGGTAGTGCAACTGGATTGCCAATCCGAGTCGAGGCCGACGGATCGATCGACTTGCCGTTGGTCGGACGCGTCAACTTGGACGGCATGACGGTCAGCCAAGCAAAAGACAAAATCCTAGACGAGTATCGCGATGAGGACATTCTGCAAGAAGGTCGCGAACGAGTGACCGTCAGCCTTCTGCTGCCACGCTTAAATCGTGTGATCGTGCTCCGCGAAGATACTCCAAATCCGGCCGTGGCACTTAACTCGCCTCAGGTCGTTGATCAAATTCACCGTGGTAGCGGTGAAGTCATCGACTTGCCGGTTTACGAAAACGATGTGCTTCACGCGATGGCTGCGACCGGTGGTCTGCCAGGTACCGACGCCGCTCGTGAAGTGTACGTGATCAGAAAAGAAGCTGGCCTAACCGGGCAGTTCATGAACGCAGGCAACTTGCAAAGTATCGTCAGCGGCGGTCAGGGCGACGGTTGCGCTCCAGGCGTGATCCGAATCCCATTGGCAGGTTGCCCGTGCGAAGCTGTTCCGTTCACCGAGGCAGACATCATCATGAACGACGGCGATGTACTCTTCATTCCACGGCGAAACGAATACTTTATCGCTGGCGGTTTGCTGCCAGGCGGTCGAGTGCCATTGCCGCGTGACGAAGATGTTGACGTGATCGAAGCGATTGCGATGGCAACTGGATCCGCCGGCGGCCCACTAGGACGCGACGGAAGTGTACTTGCGATCGGACGGGTCGGCAGCATGCGAGAACCAACGCGAGTGCTGATCGTGCGAAGCCTTCCCGATGGTCGTCAAATGACAATTCGAGCCGACCTGGATCGTGCTGTGTATGATCCAAACGAGCGAATTCGCATCCTACCTAACGACGTCGTGATGCTACAGTTCAAGCCATCCGCCGCAGCAATCTATTCAACCCTGAACTGGTTCAGTGGCGACGGATTGCTCAACGGGCTGACTCGCCTTGACGACTGATCTGTCGATTAAATTTGTCGATAAAACTTGAAAACCTCGCGAGCAATCGCGAGGTTTTTTTATTGGTGACTGAACGCCGCGACTCTTAAAAGCAATGACGCTTAAAAGCAATCAAGATCAACCTTGCGCAAGTGACTGGCCCTTGGCCATCGCGTCTTCGGCTTTGGTGATGTATTGCTGGTCGTCGGTTCCTGCCCACGCTCTTTGGTAGGTCACGCTTAATGCCGTGTAGTTGAACGATTCCTCGGGTTCAAGTTCAACGGCTTTCTCTGCGTGCTTGATCGCTAATTCATGCTGGCCGGTTTTTGTGTGGACTCGAGCAAGCGCAAGATGTGCTAACACAAACGTTTCGTCTGCAGCCACGATCTCGTCGAGCCCGACCACCGCTTCGTCGTACTTCTCGTCGTCGATCAGCTTTTCTACTTCGTTGTACTTTTTGTAAGGATCCATCGTTCAGTTCGTTTTGATGTAGGCCGTATTGAGTGGAGCGAAATACGGCAAATGCGCGGATGCCGTATTTCGCTCCACTCAATACGGCCTACCCAATTCTTTCGAACCAAGATCATACGAAAAAAGCCATCTCTCGCCGATGGGAGAGATGGCTTAATGCTGGAAACGGCAATTCTAAAAACAGCCGAATCGAAAAACTATGCTTTCGCTCGAAGTGCGGCCTGTGCGGCAGCCAAACGTGCGATTGGCACACGGAACGGGCTGCAACTGACGTAATCAAGCCCGGTGCGGTGACAGAAGTCAACCGAAGCTGGATCGCCGCCGTGTTCGCCACAAATACCGATCTTCAACTTCGGCTTGGTGCTGCGACCCTTTTCAACGCCCATTTCCACAAGCTGCCCAACACCGCTCTGGTCCAATGATTGGAACGGGTCAACGTGCAGAATGTCTTGCGAGAGATAATCGGGAAGGAACGTGTTGATGTCGTCACGGCTGTAGCCGAACGTCATTTGCGTCAGGTCATTGGTACCGAAGCTGAAGAAATCAGCGTACTCGGCAACCTCATTCGCCGTCAAAGCAGCACGCGGAATTTCGATCATGGTACCGATCAAGATGTCCAACTTGCCGCTGAACTTCTTGGCCGTCTTGGTTTCTTCGATCGTTTCTTCGACCTTGGCTCGCAACATCGAAAGCTCGGCTGCGGTTCCGACCAACGGGATCATGATTTCCGCTTGCGCCTTGATCTTGCGTCCAGCACAGTTGATCGCGGCTTCGACGATCGCACGAACCTGCATTTCCAGGATTTCGGGATAGGTGACGCTCAAACGGCAACCACGGTGACCCAACATCGGGTTGGATTCGTGAAGCGCTTCGGCTCGTTTAACAATTTCCTTGGGCTTCACGTCCAACTCAGTTGCCATTGCCTTCTGTGCTGCAACTTCGTGAGGCAGGAATTCGTGAAGCGGTGGGTCCAACAAACGAACGGTGACAGGCAGACCGTTCATTGCCTTGAAGATGCCTTCAAAGTCTTTGCGTTGGAAAGGAAGCAACTTCTTCAGTGCAGCCTTACGATCCTTCTCAGTCTCGGCCAAGATCATGGCACGCATGTGAATGATTCGGTCGGCTTCAAAGAACATGTGCTCGGTACGACAAAGGCCAATGCCCTCGGCACCGAACTCACGAGCTCGCTTGCTGTCCGCTGGTGAATCGGCGTTGGTGCGGATGCCCAGTGTTCGATACTCATCAGCCCACTTCATCAACTTGGAAAAGTCACCTGAAAGTTTTGGCTCTTGAGTTTCAACTTCACCGGCCATCACTTCACCGGTCGTTCCATCCAAGCTGATCACGTCCTTGGGGCCGAAGGTGCGACCGCTAACCTTGATCTTCTTTGCCTTTTCGTCGATGACCACTTCACCGGCACCAGCAACACAGCACTTGCCCCAACCACGGGCGACGACGGCGGCGTGACTGGTCATTCCACCGGTGCTGGTCAAAATACCCGACGCAGCGTTCATGCCATCGACGTCTTCCGGACTGGTTTCCTTACGAACCAAGATGACGCTTTCGCCGGCTTCCGCACGTTCGCGTGCTTCGGCGGCGCTGAACGCCAACTTGCCAACCGCGGCACCAGGCGACGCGGGCAAGCCGCGGCAAAGAACATCGGCCGCGTTGCGAGCGGTGGGCTTGAAGCTAGGCAGCAATAACTGAGTCAAGTCGTTCGCAGGAACCCGCATGACGGCTTCCTTTTGATCGATCAATTTTTCCTTGACCATGTCGCAGGCGATCTTGACCGCAGCAACTCCGGTGCGTTTACCTGTTCGCGTTTGAAGCATGTACAACTTGCCACGCTCGATCGTGAACTCGATGTCCTGCATTTCAGCGTAGTGATCTTCCAACGTTTTCTTGATCGCCAGCAGTTCTTTGTGAACAGCACGATTCCACTTCGGCATTTCAGCAACAGGTTGCGGCGTGCGGATACCAGCAACGACGTCTTCGCCCTGAGCGTTGATCAGGAATTCGCCAAAGAACTTGTTTTCGCCAGTGTTTGGGTTACGCGTGAACGCAACACCGGTGCCCGAATCGTCGCCCATGTTTCCATAGACCATCGATTGAACGTTCACCGCGGTTCCGAGCAATCCGCGAATGCCTTCGATTTCGCGATAACGTACCGCGCGAGTCGTGTTCCATGATCCGAAGACTGCTTGGATCGACAGTTCCAGTTGCTTGATTGGATCCTGTGGGAATGCTTCGCCGGTGTGCTTCTTGAACAGTGCTTTGTAGTCTTCGCAAAGCTGCTTCAAACCTTCGGCGGGTACTTCGGTGTCTTCGGATACTTTGTACTTTTTCTTGATCTTGTCGAACGCTGTTTCAAACGCGTGGTGATCCATTCCGACAACCACGTCGCCGAACATGTTGATCAAACGACGGTAGGCGTCGTAAGCAAAACGTTCGTTCTTGGTCGCCTTGGCAAGCCCCTTGGTTGCTTCGTCGTTTAGACCCAAGTTCAAGATCGTGTTCATCATGCCGGGCATACTGACCGCGGCACCACTGCGAACACTGACCAAAAGCGGGTTGGCGTCGTCGCCGAACTTTTTACCCAGCTCCTTTTCCATGATCTTGACCGCTTTGGCAACTTCATCCATCAACCCAGCGGGAAGTTTTTCACCTGACGCGATGTAGGAAGCACAGCATTCGGTTGTGATCGTGAATCCGGGAGGAACCGGCAATCCGATGTTCGTCATTTCGGCCAGGTTCAAACCTTTGCCGCCCAGGATCGACTTGCTCTTACCTTTGCCTTCGGTCTTTGTTTTTCCGAAGTAATAAACCATCTTGCTGGGTTTGGTCGCAGCTTTCTTCGCCATTGTTTTTCTCTAAGAAGTTCACGAATCGTATCAGTGATTCGGCGTGGTTAATGATTCAGCGGAATGCTCAGTCGCTCGCCAATCGTACTGAGCAAACGACAAGTAAACAGCGTTCAACATTGCCTGAATCGTAAGGAATCTTGCTGTTTTGATCGGGTAATGTATTTGCGACCCGCGGTTGGGTCAATGACTTGACGCACCAGGCGGACCTAAAAGAAGCGGGAGAAATCGTTCGAGACGAATCGCCGCTGGGCCGTTTACAGCTTGACCGGCCATGGCCAGGGCGATTCAAGCTTCAATCGCAGCCTAAAATGCTGGTCTGGAACGTATCCGCATCTCGCCTGGGCGGGCGTTTCAAAGGATTTATCCCACAAATTACACCACCGAATCGTTTAACCGCGCGGGGCGATACCCAACGCGGTAGAAATCGTTTAACCGCGTGGGCATCGCCCCGCGCGTCCGGGGCCGCACAACGCGCGGGGCGATGCTGGGCCGCTAAATCATTGGGGTTGACATGCATTTAGGTGGTTTAGTTTTCATTCCTGTTCAACAGGCCGGAGGCCGACACATCTTTGCCGGTGCGTCAGCCACCGGAATGATTGAGACAAGAACCGCTAGCCCGGAGGGCGACACAACGAAGGCAATCTGCCGCCCTCTGGGCTATTGGATTCGCTTTTTCCGTGGACCGGTGGCTGACGCCACCGGCAAAGATCTGCCGCCCTCTGGGCTAAGACCTTCGATGGTGAGACAGGATAAAAACGGCGCAAGCCGATAACTCCACAACCCCAAACTTTTAGCGGACCAGGCGATGCCTGGCCTGATGGAAATCATTGCAACGCAGCAAATTGGGCAAGCTGCACCATGGCAGACAACACGAACTGGAATGCTGCGAAGCATTGTGGCAACGGCACATTTTCCTGATCGCCAGTATGTAGGCCGTAGCGAGCGATAGCGAGTTACGGCAATTTGCGCACCGCCGTAACTCGCTATGGCTCGCTACGGCCTACTTTCAAGGGTCGAGACAAGCTGACAACGACACATTTTCATCAGTCCAGGCGTTGGGTGTAAGGCCTCCGGCAGTGCGGTGGGCCCGGCCGCTTACGCGATCACGGCTCACGGTTGTGGGTTGTGGGTGGAGCGTTTTGAGGATTCCGGATAGCTAGGCTCTGGAATGCTTGAGCAAGGTTGTTTTCATGTCAGAAAAAACCCTCGCTTACGCATTCGGATTGGGAAGGTTGGGGATTTGTTCGGTAGGCCCGGCCGCTTACGCGATCACGGCTCACGGCTCACGGGTGTGGATTGTGGGTGTGGGTTGTGGGGTTGTGGGGTTGTGGGTGGAGCGTTTTGAGGATTCCGGATAGCTAGGCTTCAAAGATGCTTGAGCTAGGTTGTTTCCATGTCGAAAAAATCCCTCGCTTACGCATTCGGGTTGGGAAGGTTGGGGGTTGTTCGGTGGGCCCGGCCGCTTACGCGATCACGGCTCACGGTTGTGGGGGCGCGGGTGGGGATTTTGGCTTGCTTTTGCTGGGGGAGGTGGTGTACATTTGGTGACCGTTGACTGGCGAAGATCTTGGATTGCTGCGGGATTTTTGTTTCTATTTGATGACCAAATGTAGGGGGGGCGATGCGATGCCGTCGGATTTGTTTATTAAGCCTGGAAGTGCGGAGCAGGAGCTTCGTTGGGCGAAGATTTGGATGAATCAGTTTAAGTTCTTTATGGCGAAGTACCCTGGAAGCGAGTCTGACAAGCCCGTTCGCGTTAACGGGGAATTGATTCAACCGGGGCCAGCTAAGTTGAAAAGTCAGGGGCATAAGACTTCATCAGGTAAAACTGATGATGTCAGCGGAGATGCGGGGTCGCAGAAAGGGAAAGCTGGCGATGGTGAGCCGTCGGGATCAGAAGAAGCGGCGAGTCAGGAGAAGCAATTACGGACGCTGGGTCACTTTACTGCTTACAACGTGATTCGGTTCTTGAAGTCTAAGCGGGACGAGGGCATGCCGGCTTGGAAGCGGATGAAGGTCATTCGGGCGTTGATGGTTTATCGCCGTGTGGTGTTGCTGTTGCCGGATGACGATTTGATTCCGTTGATGATGAAGATGGAAGAGATCATTATCCTGGAGCGGTCTCGCGAGGCCGGTTACGATTCGGTTGAAGAGGCGGTCGGGAAGATCGATCCATCGGAAATCGATGCCGTGCAAGAGTTTCGGCGAGCGCTGCGGAAGGACGGGAAGCGTTTGCAGACTGAACGTTCTTATGTGGGCAAACTGAAGAGCTTTATGATGGCACGGGGACTGACGTGCTTGAGCGACTTTGACAACATCGGGGCGGCCGACGTTGAGGCTCACTTGACTGACTTGGCTGTCGATGGCAACGTCGCCGCGTCGACTCAGAACACGGCGTTCCATGGGCTGCTGGCGTTTTTTAAGTTGGTGTTAAAACGTGACATGGGCAAGATCGAGGCGATCCGGGCGAACAAGGGAAAGCAGGTTCCGACGGTAATGAGTGCGGATGAGGTGGGCCGAGTTTTTGACGGGCTCGAGGGAGTTCATCTGGTGATCGCTGAATTGCTGTACGGTTGTGGTATGCGGATCAGCGAGGCGGTTCGGTTGCGGGTGAAGGATTTGGATTTTGATAACCGACGGATTGAGATTCATCAGTCCAAGGGTGGGAAGAGCCGGGTGGTTCCGATGCCGGAAGAGTTGGTTGAACCGCTGCAACGTTTCATGGCGACACGCAGGGCGCTTCATGAGCATGACGTTGCGGATGGGAGGGCGTCGGTTTGGTTGCCGCATGCGTTGGCGAAGAAGTATCCGTCGGCACCGCGGCAGTTTCGTTGGCAGTATTTGTTTGCGTCGTCGCGGTTTTCAAAGGATCCGCGAACGGGGCGTTTTCATCGGCATCATTTGCATCACGACACGTTTCCGATTCACCTGCGCCGGGCGGTCGAGGCGGCGGGGATTACGAAGCATGTGACCAGCCATACGTTCCGGCATTGTTTCGCAACGCATCTGTTGTGGGACAACACTGATATTCGGCGAATTCAAATGTTGTTGGGGCACAGCGATGTGAAGACCACGATGATTTACACTCATGTGGACAATCGGATTGGACCGGTGGTGGTGAGTCCGTTGGATCGATTGCGTGCGGAGGTGAATTCGTCGGAACAGGATGACGAGAAGGGATCTGGTGCCGATGAAGTGCGCGAGTGCGGTGCGGCTTATGCGGTGAGGCGGCCGCGGGTGCAGCCTCAGTCGCGGTTTCAATCACGTGCGAGTTTTCGTGCGCGAGGGGGGCCGTGTTCGCAGGCGATGGTGAGTTGTGGGGCGGGGTGAGGGGCGTTGGTTTCTGGCCACGAAGGGGCACAGGAGGCACAAAGGGGGCGGGGTCTGGTGGCGGAAGAGGTGCAGTGGAGGACGCGCGGGGCGGTGCCTGGGCTGGTGAAAGTTTGGGGTTGACGCGGACATTGGAGGTCCAAGTTTTGTTCCGTCCCTACTGAAGTACGCCAACGGCGTTGAACACCATAGCCCAGGGTTAAGGTTTTGCGAGCGTAGCGAAGCAAACCGCAACCCTGGGTTGA
>NZ_LWSK01000150.1 GCF_001642955.1 Rubripirellula obstinata
GAGTTTCGGCTACGAGGGGGACGCCGAAAGTCTACGCGACTTCCGCTACCTCCTAACCGAAGATTGAGCTGACATGGACTACTAGTCCCGGCGGGACGAAAGCTCGGTGCCGGGTGCGAAGCACCCGGTAACAATGCATGAAACAACCCTCTGAGCCTCGATCGATCGGCGGCAAAGCCGCCGATCGATCGAGGCTCAGACAATCAAGGGGCGGCATGATCCGGGTGCTACGCACCCGGCAAAGGGCTTTCACCGCTCCGCGGCTAAATAAGCTGGTTTTGCGTAGCATCTATCACGTTTCTTAGCCGGACGTTCTCGATAGCCAAGCGGCTGAGCATGCCGGAAAAAGCGATGATCTGTGCGAGAAGTGTCGCGATTCAGCAAGGCAAGTTTCAGGGTGCCTAAGGAACGAGCGGGAAATTAGTGTCGCCTTTCGCTCCGCGAAAGTAGCGAATCCGCTGCTTTCGCGGAGCGAAAGGCGACTATAAAAAGTCGCACGTTCCTAAGCCTGTTTTAATCAACCACGTTTCTACTGAATCGGTTTCTTAACGCCATTGTCTAAGATAAACGGCGGTTCAACTTGTTCGCCTGACGCCGGCTTGAACTCTCGCACCCAAATGTTGCGAAAGCGAACCGGATGGTTATGGTCCTGTAATTTAATCGGGCCGGTTTCGCCGTGGGCGTTGTACTCGGGCGGACGCGTGTACGGTGTGTCGCCTTAAAATTCAAAGTGATTCAAGATCAGCACGCCGTTGTGAACCGCGGTGATGTACGCAGGCGATTGAAGATTCCCTGACTGTTCGAATCGAGGTGCCGTCCAAAAAATATCGTACACGTTCCACTGACCCGGCGGACGCGTGACGTTGACGGCGGGCGGTGTTTGTTTGTAGATCGCTCCAGCTTGTCCGTCGTGATAGGTCTCGCTTTTGTACGAATCAAGCACTTGGATTTCGTAAAGGCCCATTAGGAAAATACCGCTGTTGCCGCGATGTTGTCCCTTTCCAACCGCAGGCGTTGGTGCTGACCATTCAATGTGCAGTTGGCAATTGCCAAAGCTCTGTTTCGACTCAATGGTCCCCTTTCCAACAACCATCGCACCGTCCTGGACGCTCCATCGATTGGCGTTTTTCCAAGCCGAAGTATTGGTGCCATTAAACAGCACGACTGCGTCTGATGAAGATGCCCCAGCGGTTTCGCCGGGGACAACAACGACGGGCGGTTCCCAATCGATTCCGTTTAAATATTCGCCTGCGTCCAAACGGTGGTTAGCAACGAAGCTAATCGATGCTGCAAAAACGAATACCAAAAGAAGTTTCACCTTGAACCTTAACGTTTCGAAGGAGCAATAGTTGAACGGAAGATCGCCGATGTTGGATCCCGCTCATCGACCGGCGACTGCCATTGATTCCTGCAGTCCGAAAGCAAACAAGACTTCGCGTAGCTGATCCGCCTGGGATTCGTCTAGCGGCGTCATTGGTAAACGCAATTGCCCACTGTCACGTCCGACCATTTGCATCGCTGCTTTGATTGGAATCGGGTTGGTCGCTAACCCCAACATGCTGCTGCACAACTTGTACATGCGATGATGAATTTGCTGTGCAGTTGCAAAGTCACCCGCCAGCGCCGCGTTGACCATTTCAAGCATCGGACCGGGGGCGACGTTGCCGACCACTGAAATCACACCCTCGGCACCCACACTTATCATCGGCAGCGTCAGTGAATCGTCGCCGGACAGGACCGTCAAATCGGTGCTGCCCAAGATCGCCGAGCATTGATCAAGTTTGCCGGTCGCTTCTTTGACCATCGCGATGCCGGGCACATCCGAAAGTCGCTGAATCGTTTCAACGTCGATCTCTTTGGCGGTTCGTCCAGGAATGTTGTAAACGCAAACGGGAATATCAACGTGTTCGGCGATCGCTTTGAAGTGCTGGAACAGGCCCTCTTGCGTCGGTTTGTTGTAATAAGGTGCCACTTGCAGCGTAGCGTCGATGCCTTCGTCGGCGGCACGCTTGGTTAAGCGAAGTGCTTCGGCGGTGCTGTTGCTGCCCGTGCCCGCCATCACTTTCACGCGGCCCGCGACACATTGGACGACTTCGGTGATCAAACGATCGTGCTCGTCATGCGACAAGGTCGGTGATTCACCCGTCGTTCCGGCCGGAACAATGCAAGTGGTTCCCGCATCGATTTGGAATTCGATCTGTTCGCGAAGACGGTCGTAATCGACTTGGTCGCCGGAAAATGGCGTCGTGATTGCGACGGACAGCCCAGCGTACTGAGCACCTTTTCTCGCGCCCTGTGGTGGTGAGGCTTGGGGATCAGCCATGAAAAAAAGACCTGATTTGAAATGGAAATTGCGGTTTCGCCCTGGAGTTTAGGCGAAAACCGGAAAGATGACGATAGGCAGACTGCTAGCAAAACAGGGTTCTCCTCTTTCGTCTCCAGCAGGGATTTTGATACCTGAGGAACTGCCCTGAAACAACTTTATGAGATTGGATTCGACTAAATCCCACCCCGAACGCGTAAGCGAGGGATTTTCGCGTCAAACAAATCCCTCGCTTACGCGTTCGGGTTGGGAAATCGCGAAGTTGTTTCGGGACAATTCCCAAGACACCGATGGGGGCAACGACACACGAACCAGCGATCCCGTTCGCCCCTGATTTCCGCCAGCCCGCGAATTCACCGCAGTGCCAACCCGTTTAACGCGATATGTCGTTCTGGAGATCCTAAAGATCTTCGTCGTTTCGCTGATTGCGCTGACGCTGCTTTTTCTGCTGATCGGTGTCGGGCGTGACCTGATGCGACGCGGACTTGGGCCAGTTGCTGTGCTGCAACTATTGCCGTTCGTGCTGCCGATTTCGCTGAAATTCGCTTTCCCTGCGACCGCGTTGTTCTCGGTTTGCTGCGTGTACGGCCGCATGGCTGCCGACGGCGAAGTGGCGACCGTCAAAGCGTCGGGTATTTCGCCGCTGAAGCTTTTGCAGCCAGCGTTGGTGTTCGCCGCATTGCTCAGCCCCTTCGCTGTCTTCGTTTCTGACTTGGCAGTTTCCTGGGGCCGGCCCGGCGTCAATCGCGTCGTGCTGATGTCGATCGAAGACATCGCCTACCGAGTCTTGAAATCAGATCACTCGTACACATCCGATCACGGCTTTTCGATCCACGTCCGCGACGTGGTCGGGCGAACATTGATCCAGCCCACCGTCACGATGCACAACGCCGGACGCGGCGGGCCGATGAAGTTGACCGCACGCGAGGGCGAACTTGGCCTCGATCCCGAAACGCAAATGCTGCGATTGAAAGTCCTTGATTACCAACTGGATGCCGGATCGTCCTTGAAAAGTATCATGCCGGGTGAAGAGGTGATCAAAATCCCGCTGGCCGGAGCGCTGACCCAGAAAGACGTCAGCGAACAAAGCCCAAGCGAGCTTCCGCTGCGCTTGATCAGCAGCGAACGGATTCGACAAGATACTCGCACCGACGCAACCGCCGGCCGGCTTGCGACTCACACAGGTTTCTCGATCATGACCTCGCGATTTGAGGACATCGCGGGTTCAACCGGGCGTCAAGTGGAACAGCAACTCGACGCCAGCAAGCACCGCCTGGTCAAACTGCATACCGAACCATGGCGTCGTTGGGCCTGGGGCTTTAGCTGTTTCTTTTTTGTCATGGTCGGTGCACCGCTGGCTATGATTGCCAAGACGAGCGATTACTGGACAACATTCGGCCTCTGTTTTCTCCCAACGCTCTTGGTTTACTATCCACTGTTTATTCTCGGGCTCGAACAAGCCAAAGACGGCAACGTTCCGCCGTATGGTGTGTGGCTTGGCAATGCCATGCTATGCGTGATTGGCGTTTGCCTGATCGCTCGAGTCCGCCGTTATTGATCGAGCAAAACTGGCGGCGACGCTTGTTCAGGAATGGTGCCGAAATAACTTCAGGAGACTGGATTCTACGAAATCCCAACCCGAATGCGTAAGCGAGGGATTTCCAGGTCAAGCATGATCCCTCGCTTACGCGTTTTGAATTTGCGGTTTGTACTTTCTTCCGGGCCGAAGGCCCAGCGATTTACCTAGCCCAGCCCAACGGGCTGGGTGATAGGTGAAAGATTCGTTAGGGCCGAAGGTCCGGCCGTTTGTATTCCTAGTCGCTACTCGCGTTCAAACTGCCGGGCCGTTGGCCCTACAATTTCCGGTGTTTACTCAAACCCAGCCCGTTGGGCTGGGCTAGGCAAACAGACGGGACTTCGCCCCTAAGGAATTGTCCCGAAATAACATCCCGGTTCGCGCTGGACGTAGGTCCGGTTCCCACCGGACGATCCGCCTGGAAACGTCCGGTAGGAACCGGACCTACGGAAGTTAATTCAGGACAGTTCCTAAATCAAAAAGCGCAGCTTCAAAACTTACGCGTTCGGGTTGGGATTTCGGAACGCTGTTTCGGGACAGTTTCTAAAACTGCAAGCACTTTACTGCGTGTGAACCACGCACGTACAAACGACGCCCAACCATCGCTGGAAAAGAATACAATGTTTGATTCTCAGGGAACACTCGCATACGCGAAATCAGTTCTTTTTCACCGTCTGACGCAAACAGCAACAGCTCACCTTTGCCGATCACCAGCAATCGATCGGGCGACGCCAACAGACTGGCGTAATCGCCGATTGCTTTGTCACGCAACCGCCATTTTTCTTTTAGGCTTGCCGCGTCCAGGCAATACAAAAATGTCTTAACGCAGAACACGTTTGATCCGACCACGATGGGCGTGGTCATGTCAGTTCTCAGTTTCTGTGAATCGATCGCCGGCGGATCGATCGCGATGCCGGACGAATCGAAACGATAGAGGCGGATACCATTGTTTTCAGTCGCCACCATCAATTGGTTGCTTCCGTCGGCTCCGGGAATGACCAAGGGGGTGGGGACATTGAAATCGCCGTCAACTTTTGGCTCGATCGTCCATAATCGTTGCCCCGTTTTTAAATCCCAGCCGCCCAACGTGGTTTGGTCATGGCCGACAACCTGCTTGACGCCTCTGAAATTTCCCGCGATCAAGGAACCGTACCCCAGCGGCCGACCGGGTGACTTCCAGATGACTTCACCGTTGATCGGATTCAGCGCCAACAAGGACGCGTCAGGATTACCGGTCGCAACAATCAACTTTTGATCGACCATCAGAGGCGAGCCGCAATAACCCCAGGGCAATTCATCCGGGACCGGAAATTCATCGCGAAAGTTGCGTTCCCAGACCACCTGACCATCGGCGAGTCGCAGACAAAGCAGATGTCCGTGAGCCCCACGACAATACACATACTGGCCGACGATCAGCGGCGTCGCACGCGGTGAATTGCCATAGTCGAGCGAATCGATCGCCAACCGTTGAACCTCCCAAATCGGCTCTCCCGAATCCGCATCCAAACAGCGAAAGACGTCGTGAAAATCGTCATCATCGCGGTCGCCAAAGACAACGTACTTGCTCGTTGCCGCGATCCCGCCCAGCCCCGCGTGAGTGAGCGATTGTTCCCAAAGGACATTGGGCTGATCAGGAAACTGTTGCGGCAACCAAGCGACACGACCGTTACGGTTTGGCCCCAGCCAGCCGTCCCATGCCGCGTCAGGGGTTACCTTTGCAGAAGCATTCGCTGGAAGTTTACTGGCTACTTTTTTTTTGCAGTCACGACCGGCGTTTCAACGGGCAAGAAACCCGCCAGCGATTCCAGAGCGGTTAGCAATTCAGGATCCAGCGCTGCATTTCCAAACGCGCCACGCAGTTTCGTTTGGGTGGCAACGTCAACCGAGTCAGCGATGAAGACGGTGATGAAAGGAACCGGTTCGGTTTTCCCCACCACTCGCAGATCACCTTTCTTGATCGTTCCGCAGCCTTCCAACAAGGGTTGTGCGTAACTGGAAATGACCGCTGCTGTTTTAGATTCTGGCCCCAGGTCGATCACCTTGCATGCGCCGTCGCTACACGCTTCGTCGATCGATCGGCGAACCAAAGGAATCATCACGCCTGCATCCTGCAATAACTCGATCGCGGCATTGTGCTTTTCTTCGGCTTCGGAAGGACCGAAAATAATGGTGTAGTCTGCCAAGTCAGCAACGCTTTGGGCGGGGTCTTTTTGGTTGACAACGATCATGCCGTATTGATCGGTGCCACCTTGCTGATCGCTTAAGCGGCTGATCGGTGTCAACGAAATTTTTGCCGAAGCCGCATCGGCAACCACAACAGAACGTTTGCCAATGACGATATCAGCTTTGCCGTCATTTTTTGATATTGCGCTCGACAAGGAACCATGGAAGGTCACCATCACTGGCCGACCCAATGTCGATTCCAGATACTTGGCCAACACCGTGTAATCGCGTTGCGCGTAGCCTTCCACGCAAGGGCACGAAAGAGGAGCCGCCAGCGGATCCATCACCACCAACGAAAGAGCCGAATTGGACTCGGCCGCCTGCGCAGTTTGCAGAGCGTCACCAATGATCAACAAACTGGCGATCGTCAGTGATAAACGTGCCAAGCCACTTTGTATTCCCAAGCTACTTTGTGTTCCCAAGCTACTTTGTATTCTTCGACGCGTCCGGATCATTTCGCATCCTCCAATTCATTTTTGCTCGGCTGATCGGCAACCGGGGCGTTTACCTTCGCTTCATCGGCCTTTGTATCGTCTTTCTGCGAATCAACCATTGCTTCGTTGGTGACTATCAAATCATCTTCTTGCTCCGGTTCAGTCACTGGTTTTTCGTCTTGCTTCGGCTCCATCACCTTGATGTGGTTACGAGTAAGATCGAGCATGTAGATTTTTTCGCTCACCGGCGAAACGGCGATCGAAACGTTTTTGCATCCCGGCACCAATTCGACATCTCCGACAAAGCTGACCAATTCGCCACTGGGATCGAATTTCTTGATGCGGCCGATACTGGCCTCGGCGGTGTACACAAACCCTTCCTGGTCAAAACAGAGATTCATTGGATTGCAGCAGCTTGCAAAGCCATCGACACCAGCCCGATCCGATTTGCCCCAATGGTTAATTTCTTTGCCATCGACATCGAAATGAACGACGCGGTCACGTGAGTTTTCGGCAACGAAAAGTCCATTGTCAGAACATTGAACATCCATTTGCCCGCAACAGCCACGGAGGTCGGAAACAACGACTTCGGCGTCGTCGAAATCCAGATTCATTTTCCAGACATCGTATCCGTAGCCTTCAATTGCTCGCGTGGTTACGAAAACAAATTCACCTCTGGAACTGATCGAAGAGACACGCATTTTCGAGCGAATCATCGATTCAACCTTTTGTTCGATTTCCGATTCACTAATTTCTGGTTCACTCTTTTCTTCTTCACCGTCCTCTGCGTCTTCCGCTGCCTTCGCTTTCTTTTCCGCTTCGGCTTCCAGATCCGCAGCTTGCTTTTGATAACGTTCCAACAACGCTGGCAACACTTTTAGCATTCGCTCCTCTGACTCATTCAGCTCTTTGTCTTCTTGACGCTCTTTTAACTTCTCCATCATTTCCTCGAATGATCGCAGCCGAGACTTTGCCATTGGAAGCGTCATGCGTGATCGGCGTCTACTTTTGATCGAAGCGACAGCCGCCTCGCGAAGTTCATTGGTGCTGGAACGCAATCGGGCCGCATGCGGTGATTCGGTTTCGACGACCAGGTCTCCGGTTGCAGTAAAGCGAAACAGCTTGCCCTCGCCACCGACCAACACCGAATCATCGTCAGAAACTCCAACCGATTCCGGCTTCACATCCACTGCCCAAGAGTGAAGAATTTCACCCTCATCATTACTGACTCGAACTTCCCCTGGTCCGGTCCCACAAACCGCAACAATGTGGCCTTCATGATTCAAACAAAAAGCGTTGATCTTTTGGTCGCTCGCGTCATCGGCGTCATCGATTTCGATGACCCCAGATTGTTGATGAGTGAACCGATCAGCCAGATCACTGTCACTCACCTCCGCTGCCGAAGAATGGGAAAACACCTGAGTGATCAGGAAACAAAGAATCGTACAAGGAACAAGACGCATCGTGACCGATCTCCAGGGGGTGAATTCGACCTTGAAAGTATATCAAAAATAATCCTCGTGTACGAAAAAGGATTGCTACGGTTGCTGCTGGATGATGGGATTTGGCTTGGAAACGGTTTGAAAACGACCTCGGAGGTTGCTGGCGACCTGCCCGTAGCTGATCCCGCCAGGGTTCAGTCGAGTTTGATCCGATCGTGGACTGAACCCTGGCGGGATCAGCTACGTTTAAAACTGTCTCTCAGTTTCCTGTTGAAAACCCGGCTAATCGGCTTCCGGCACATTTGCTGAAGTTGTTACATTGCAAATTCAAAGCAATTTCCGCTCAACACATTCACCTCAAGTCCGACAATTCTATGAAGTCCGCAAAAGTCGAAGCCGCAATCAACAAGCAAATCAACGAAGAGCTAACCTCTGCCTACACGTATTTGGCGATGGCTGGCGTCGCCGACCGCCTCGGTTTGCCGGGTTTTTGCAACTGGTTCAAAATGCAGTTCCAAGAAGAGCTGGTCCATGCGGACAAGTTTTTTCAATTTTTGCTGGAACGAGACGGCGAAGTGAAGCTGATGGCGCTCCCTCAACCGGAAGTCAAGAACCAGACACCACTGGGTTTGTTTGAAGACGCACTTGCTCACGAACAACACATTTCGGATTGCATTTTTAAGTTGAAGGATTTGGCGAGAGCCGAATCAGATCATGCCACCGACGTTTTCCTGGAATGGTTTGTGTCGGAACAAGTCGAAGAGGAAGCCAGTACTCGCGGCGTGATCGACCAGTTAAAGATGGTGGAAGGCAACAAAAACGGTCTGTTCATGATCGATCGCGAACTCGCCGGACGTCAACACGACGCAGACGAATAAAGCGATCGCTCGAACGAAGCTCACCAATCGCCCACGCGGCGATTCGGGATCAGTGATTCGGTATCGGGCACTCTGCTCTATGGGCAAAACGATGGAGGGGCAAAACGATGGTGCGCTGCCTGCTGGTAAAGTCCGCATGATGGCTGCGCACCATCGTTTTGCCCCTCCATCGTTTTGCCCAGAAAACTTGCCAACTAAAACCGGTCGCTCTCTTTTGATTGCTAGCCACCAAGGGCACAAAAGCCACAAAGAAGAACAGGAGTTTCAAGCGGGAGAAACGCTGCGCGTCTGGGAACGAGGCGGTAAATTAAGAGTGGCTTGGGTGTAAGAAGAGTCTCGTGTGAGAAAGTTGGGCTGACAGGAATTGAACCTGCGACCCCATGCCCCCAAATGGGCTTTTTCCCAAATCGCGTTTTTTGCGTCGTTATACCGTGTTGAAAACGCAAGATACCAACGTTTCGAGCGTGACGCGAACTGACGCACGGGATAACGCTGAGACACGCGAAATAGTGGTAATTGGGATCGCCGGTGGCGCGCAAAACGGAAATTTCCCAATCCGCTGTTCAACGCCAAGTCGCAGGTCGCTTCAGTTCGTAGCCATCCTCTTTGGTGACGGTGTCCGGAAGCTGCGATCGGCGTAGCTCCGACTCATTGATCCGTTTGGTACCATCGCATTGCAGTTTCAGTTCATGCGAGTGGCGACCCGGTGGGAATCTTGCGAAGATCGCTTTGTCGGGCCAGTTTGATTTGACGGCTTGAACTGGCGGAATCAAATCACTGTCCGCAGTGACAAGCACCGCTGCGTCGTATGCGTTGTTGACAGCGCCGCAGAGAACCTGAGTCGCCGGAGCGACGTCTGACTTCTTTTCCTCCGCCTTGTCCCAAGTGTGCCCGCACTTGAAGCACGAAACCGGATTGCGTTGAAAATTGCCAAATATGGTGGAAACATTGGTGTGGCATTCCAAAGCTTCCAAGTAATTGGTTTGCCGCTTCCGTTTCAATGAATCGGTTACAATCGCGGTGAAGTAGTAGACTGAGGCGAGTGATTGGCCAGGCATCAAAAATTGCTCGCCTAGCCTCCAAAGATCCAGCCACAGAAACCGCTCTAATCCGCTGTCTTTCAACCCGAAGTAAAGGTTAAAACCATCAATAAAAACCGCTACTTTCGGGTATTTATGAGATTTTTCGCAGGTAGTCTGCGATTGACTTGAGGAATTCACGATGTATTATCCGGTCAGCCGCGTGGAAGCGCGGTCGAACCACCTCAACGATAGCATCGTTGGGCCAACGCCCGGCCAGTCCGGGCGTTCTTTATGCGCCGATCGAAAGTTTCGCTACTGGGATCGCGTTAGGGAAGATGTGAGGGTAGATTTAGTTGGCTTCAATTCGATCGAAGGAAAAGTGAACAAGTGCCAGCAATGGCCTTGCGAGACTCATGGTTTCGGCCATTAGCAATCGCACTAATTTGAGCTTGTCATCATCGCCGCCGCTTCTGCATCAGTTGCGAAACAATCCAAGCCCAGTCTGCCGATACTGCCATTCGGCTTGATCGGTCTCGTGAACTCGCCGGACGTCAACACGACCCGGACGAATTGCCCACGCGGCGATTCGGGATCAGTGATTCGGGATCAGGCATTCTGCTTTATGGGCAAAACGATGGAGGTGCAAAACGATGGTGCGCTGCTTGCTGGCAAAATTCACACGATGGCTGCGCACCATCGTTTTGCCCCTCCATCGTTTTGCCCAAAAAACTTGCCGACTAAAACCGGTCGCTCTCTTTTGATTGCTAGCCACAAAGGGCACAGAAGCCACAAAGAAGAGCAGGAGTTTTAAGCGGGAGAAACGCCGCACGTCTGGGAACGAGGCGGTAACCCGAGAGTGGTTTTGGGTGTAAGAAGCGTCTCGTGTGAGAAAGTCGGGCTGACAGGAGTTGAACCTGCGACCTCTTGACCCCCAGTCAAGCGCGCTACCAACTGCGCTACAGCCCGTTTCGACTTGTGATTCTTGTGGAATCGCTGGCCGACTATTGCAAATGCTAAACAACTCTTCTGGAGTTCGCTAGGTCTCATTGACCACCCTTTGCAAAGTGGGCAAATTCCAGCTTGTTTGCCGTTTGCATTTTATTGATTTTATTCCGAATCTGTCGCTGAAAATTTCCATGAACTTTGCTGACCAGTTGGCTGCTGCTACCCAATCCACCGGCTCGGTTGCTTGCGTTGGGTTGGACCCGCGGAAAGCGAGCTTGCCCAAAAAAATCATCCCCGTCAGTGATTCGCCGGACGCATGGGCGGCTGCTTATACGTTGTTTTGCCGCGAAATCATTGACGTTGTGGCCGGAAAGGTGGCTTGCGTGAAGCCTCAATCTGCGTTTTTTGAACAGCTTGGGCCCGCCGGATGCGTGTCGCTGGGCGAAGTGATTTCGTACGCTCGGCTGAAAAACGTGTTGGTGATCGTTGACGGAAAACGCAATGATATCGGCAGCACCGCGACCGCCTACGCCGACGCCTATCTGGGACAACAGAGTCCTTGGGGTGGCGATTCGCTGACGGTCAGTCCCTACTTGGGCCGCGACAGCCTGGAACCGTTTGTGGAAGTTTGCGACCAGCGTGATGCCGGAATTTTTGTGTTGGTGAAGACTTCCAATCCCGGTGGTGGGCTGTTTCAGGATCGAACGACCGATGGCCAAACGGTTTACCAATCGGTGGCAGAACTCGTGCGCGAAATGAATGAAGGCAGAGTCGGCAAGTGTGGCTACGGTCCCGTGGGTGCGGTGGTCGGTGCAACCTATCCGCAGCAGCTTGCCGAAATGCGTGCGGCGATGCCGACAAGCTGGATTCTAATCCCCGGCTTTGGCGCCCAGGGCGGCGGAGCGGATGACGTCAAAGCTGGTTTCGATGACCAGCGACTTGGTGCGGTGGTCAACAGTTCGCGTCATATCATCTTTGCCCACCGCCGCGCAGAGTACGCCGATTCAATGGGCGAAGATCGTTGGCAGGACGCCGTTGAAGCGGCGACGATTGAAATGAATCAGCAGTTGTCTTGGTGACGCTGTGACGCAGTGGATCGTTAAACCGCGTGGCATCGCCTGGGCTGACGAAAATGTTTGCGTGGAGGGAAACTGGACGACTTTGGGGGTTTGTGGCTGACCGGCCTCGGTGTTGATTGCAAATTGCAAAAT
>NZ_LWSK01000151.1 GCF_001642955.1 Rubripirellula obstinata
ATAACATTAGACATAGGTTCGGTACCTTTTTGTGGAAGTTGGTAAAGCTATTCAAACTCCCAAAGAGTGTGCCGAACTTTTTCTCGTTAACCAAGCCCGCTCATAGTTTCTCCGCGAAAGATGCGTCGACAAACGCTACTTTTGCGGAGCAAAAGGCGACTATGAATTAGGACCTACTATTTACATCGACAGGCCGCTGAAACGTCCGACCGCCGCCCGAGGCGCGAGGAAGAATGAAAACAGCACTCCAGCCAGTACAATAATCGGAATAAATTCCGTTCTACGTGGAACGTACTTCGACCAAAGTTTCTGAACCGATCCCAATCGGTTTTGTGGTTGTTAAATCACCGGTGCTAATACAGAATCCGAGCGATAGAAAACGTGCGGCAATGCATTTGCCCAACGTTTCGGCAATCATCCGGCGATGAGCGGCCATGGATGCTTTGTTGGTCGGATTGATCGATGCCAAAATCTCAGTTTGCACGCCGTCTTGGCCGACTGACCACAGCACGTACCGCAGCATTCGGCCGTAGATCCCGCGTTGTCGATGACTCTTTGCCACGTTCGCCGCAAACAACCAGCGTTGGCTTGGTTGCAACTGAATTTTCAACCCAAGTTCTGTCTCGCCGAAAGAACCGTTTGCGATCCAGACACCACCGACCGCTTTCCCGCCATCGAATGCCAGGCAGGCTCGGAAAGGATTTTGCTGATCCGAATCAGGCAAACGAAAGAACGTTAGCTCCTCCGCAAGCTTGAACTCTTGCTCGTTTTTACACCACTGAAAACGGATACCATCATCGTACGAAGCTTGACTTGACGATGCGTCCGGGGATGCGAACCGATAAACACCAAACACTCTGGCACGAAACAGGAACTCGGGGACGACACGGTTGATTGCAATGCCGATGACGTAAAGCAATCCGCGGCTCTTCACTTGGGCCAGCATGGCGTCACCGCACCTTGATGACGGGCTGGCTTGGACCGGCGGACTGATCGCGGCTAACAAACCAGCCTTCGGGCGGATCGGGAAGATTGAACGCTCGATGGTAATCTCGTTGGCGTTTTTCGATCCAAGCCAAAGTGTTTTTGTGCAGCGGAACCGGGAAGCGACGAATGGCTTTTCGGGCTAACGTTTTCGCTCTCGAAAAATCCTGTCCCGCCGCGGCGGCCAAAGCCAAGTTGTGCAAAGCTGCGGATTGCGTCGGATATCGATCGACGACTTCCTGCCAAATGATTTCCGCTTCGCCCCAACGGCCAGCGATTGCGAGATCATTGGCCTGGCGAGTCGCTCGGCTGCCGGGTGCAACGTAAGGCGTCGCTAGTTGGACCGTTTGCTGGCGGGTTGATGGCGAAACCAGCCGATAGGATTCGCGAACGACCGCGGATAGCAATGCGTCGTTGGGGTCAGCGACTGCGGTCAAATCTGGGTATCGCTTTGCTGCGGTCACGCCATCGATGACGACTGGTTTCCCGCCGATCGGTCGGTTGTCTTTGACGCTGTACAGTTTCCAGGACACCGCGATCGCTTGATGAGGATCAAACGGGACGAGGCCAAGTTCGTTAAGTTCTTGGTTGTTCACTTTGGATTGATGATTGCGACCTTCAATTCGGCCGCGCAACACGTAATCCAGACCGGCTTGCCGAGCGATCGCGTTGGTGGCCAAATCGCTTGTTGGCAGTTCATTAGTTGGTAACCCTGGCGATTCAGACATCGATTGACCGGTCTTGGGGTCGATGGCTGCTGAAACGAGCTGAATTGCTTGGGGACTTTGCAGCTTCTTGGTATCAATCGCGACCAAACCTCGCCCGGAATCGTCTGGATTCATCGATAGCATTTTTTGGCGGATCGGCCCCGCGATTTCTTCTGGACCGACAACGTCGCTAATCCCAACTCGCTTTCCGACCAGCGATTCCATTTCAGGCGGAGTCCATACGTGCATCGGCGCAGCCACTCGACAACCGCTGGTCAGCGCCAGCGAAACCGAGATCATCAGCAACGTGATCGGTTGCAAAACAACGGAACATGGGAAGGATGTGAACATAACGATGCCAGTTACCCTGTCGCGGGGTGCCAGGTCAAGACGGAATCGTTATTGGTAGGCCGTAGCGAGTGAAGCGAGTTACGGCGGCGTCGCTGAAAAATGCCGTAACTCGCACCGCTCGCTAAGGCCTACTTTTTGCCAGCTTTCCATTGACGCCAGTTTGCGGAAATGACTACAAGCGACCGAGAGCACAAAGTTCTGTCGTTCCCATTCGCTTGTTATCATTCAAGAAGTCAGGTCTCGCAGTGATTCAATCTCACTCATTCACCAACGCGGTTTATTGCTTCGTCGCATTGGTGGCTTCGATTGCGTTACCCACAGCTCTCCGACCGACGTTTGCTCAACTGCCGCCAGGCATGGCGGAAGCCCTGGCGGAAGCCGAAAAACTGCCGTCTGATCCCGCGGCGGTCGTCGCAAAAGTGGGTGAGGACAGCATTTTGTTGGGCGATATTTTGCCTCGAGTCGAAGCGAGGATTGCAGAAGTTGTTGCTAAGAATGGTCAGGAAATTCCCGAAGAACAAATCAAGCTGGCTCGCTACAGCCTAAGTCGCCCGCTGTTGGCCGAAGCGATCCGAAACAAGATGATGCGAGCGTCTTTTTTGAACGACCAAGTCGGAACCGAGAACTTTGACAAGCGAATCGAAGCTGACAAACGTCTTGAATCCAAAGCGATTCAAATGTTCTACGAATCCGAATTGCCTCAACTAAAAAAACAGTACAAGACAAACGATCTATCTGAACTCGACAAACTGCTGCGAGAAAAAGGCAATTCGTTTGAAGGGCGACAACGCGAGTTTGTTGACATGATGCTGGGCCACCTGTACATCCGCAGCAAGGTGGATCGTAAACCCGAAGTATCGATCTCTGAAATCCATCAGTACTATCTCGACAATCAAGAAGAATTCAGCAAGCCAACACGTGCTCGCTGGGAACAATTGTCAGTGATGTTCAGCAACTATGCCACTCGCGAGGAAGCTCAAAAAGTAATCTGGGAAATCGGTCGTGCCGCGTTCTACGGCGGCAACCTGCAAGCGATCGCGAAAGAACGAAGCGAAGAACCATTCGCCAGCAAAGGTGGACTCCATGAATGGACAGCCAAGGACTCGCTTGCGTCCGAAGAACTGAACGAGCAGATTTTTTCGATCGAAACTAACGCGATGAGCGAGATTATCGAAGACGCGAACGGACTGCACATCGTTCGTGTCTTGGAACGCGAAGAGGCAGGCGTCACGGCGCTGAGCGAAGTTCAGGACGAGATTCGGGCAAAGATTCGAGCCGAGAAGATCGCTCAGTCGCAAAGGAAAGTCATGGAAGACATGCAGGAACGAATTCCTGTTTGGTCATTGTTCCCGAAAGACTTGCCCAATGCGTTGCCGCTGCCCGAATCCGTCGCACGGCATCACTTTGGACGAAGCTCGGGAAAGAAGCGATGACAGTCAGCCTACGCCGATTCCTTGCATTCGCAGCGTTAGCATCTGTGTTTTCATTTCCACTCGGCTTCGTCGGGTGCAAGCAGTTGATTTATCGAATCAACAACGACGTCCCCGAAACGTTCGTCCCCAATCCATTGGAATTGCCGCCGGCCGAAGACGATTTTGTCTGGATGCAGGTCATCGATACCGTGGATGACTACTTTCGGATCGTCCGCGAACAACCTGTGCAGAATTCAGGTGACATGATTCTGGACGGATACCTGGAAACGTCGTATCGCATGGGTGCATCGATCATGGAACCCTGGCGCAAAGACAGCACGTCGGGCTTTGAACGTTTGCAGAGCACGTTGCAATCGATTCGTCGGCGAGCAACAGTGACGGTGCGGCCGCAGCCGGCGATGGACGGCCTGATCGGTGGCGGGACAACCGGATATGTGATTGAGGTCGTCGTGCAGAAAGACTTGGAAGACACCGACCGAACACAGTATGCAACCGAAACAACTGGCTCGCTAAGACACGATGGAACGGTTGTGCGACAAGAAGACGCCCTAGACGGCAGCCCCCAAACGCTCGGTTGGATTCCACTGGGACGCGACACATCGCTGGAACAGGCCATCCTGCGCGACATCTTCGAGCGAATCACGAAGCCCGATTCGAAGCGGTTGTTGCATTAGGAACTGCAATCCGTCGGTCCTACCCACTTGGGCACCGCCAAAGCTACAATGTTGTCAGTGATTCTCTGAAGCATTGTTTGGGTGGTTCTTCCATGGCGTTTTTGACTATTTCCGGCGACAGTAGCGATCGGTTCGAATTGACCGAGGTCGAAACGACCCTGGGGCGACATCCTGATTGCACGATCGTTGTCGATGCGGGGGCCGTTAGCCGCTATCACGCGAAAGTGATCGCCGAGGGTGACCAGTTTTTGGTCGAGGATAGCGGAAGCCGAAATGGCACGTTCCTCAATGGCAAAGTCCTCTCGAAAGCCGAACCGCTAAAGCCCGGCGATCGGATTCGTGTTAGCGATGTTGAGTTTGTCTTCAACACCGATACCGTGCCTGAATTCGCTAGACCAGAAACCGAGATGACGTTCGAGGGTTCCAATTTTGGAATCCAAATGGTCGACGAGGGAACCGATAGCCTGTCCGGCGTTTTGCCCAATCTTGGCAGCGAAAATCAATCTCAGGTTGAATTCCGCAGTTCGATTGACGGGCTGAAAATGTCGGCGACTGCGGAAGCCAAACTGGCGGCGTTGATGCAGATCAATCGCGAATTGACCGGCGTACTTGGCGTGGAAGAGGTCTTGCCGAAAGTCTTAGACAGCTTGTTCAAGATTTTCCCTGCAGCGGACCGTGGTTTCATCGTCATGAAAAACGATGCCGGTGACCTGATTCCTCGCTGGGTCAAAAACCGCTCACGACATGACGAAACAGAGACCGTCCGAATCAGCCGCACAATCATCAATCAAGTGATCGACAGTGGCGAACCGATCCTGTCACTCGACGCGTCCGAAGACAGTCGCTTCGATAGCAGTCAATCGATCGCCGACTTTTCAATCAAGTCAATGATCTGTGCTCCGCTGGTAGACGCCGGCGGCAAGGCGTTTGGTGTTCTGCAGATCGATTCGACGGCTGGGCGAGGCCAGTTTCGCGACGAAGACGCTGATTTGCTGGCGGGCGTGGCGGCTCAGGCAGGCATTGTGATCATCAATGCCCGAATGCACGAACAAGCACTGCACCAACGAGAGGTCGAACAAGATCTGAAGCTTGCAACGGAGGTCCAGCAGGCGTTCTTGCCGCAAACGCCGCCGGAGTCTTGTGGCTATCGCGTCCGAAGTTTCTACCAAGCCGCCAACCACATCGGCGGTGACTATTTCGACTACATCCCGTTGTCAGGTGATCGAATCGCGATCGTCGTTGCTGACGTCGTGGGCCACGGTGTGGCGGCGGCAATGTTTATGGCAAAGCTGTCCGCGGAAACAAGGTTCTGCTTGGCAAGTGAACCCGATCTCGCGCGTGCAATCGAGATGCTGAACGATCACATGAGCCGCTTGCATGTTGAGCGGTTTATCACGTTCTTGGTCGTGGTGATCGATCCAGCCAGCGAAACCGCGGCAGTCGTCAACGCGGGCCACATGGCTCCGTTGGTTCGCAAGGCCAGCGATGGATCCTTGGTCGAACCGGGCGAAGAAGAGTCGGGTTTACCAATCGCGATCGACGATGGAATGGTTTATGAAACCGTTGAATTCGAGATGGCTAAAGGCGACTTGGCTGTGCTGTACACCGACGGCATCAACGAAGCGATGAATTCCAAGGACGAAGAATTCGGAATCGAGGCGTTGCGAAAGCTGACGCTGGAAAGCGGTGATGCCGACGAGGTCAAAGATCGCATTGTCAAGGCAGTCCTAGAACACGTTGGCGATAGCCCGCCGTTTGATGACATGTGCATGGTCATCATTGAACGCACAGGCGATGCCCAGCTTCCGAGTCAAACATCAAAGCTAGACGACACGCTCGACGACGACACCCTGGAAAGCCTAAACGAAACGTCCGGCGGCCTGCTGTAGCCCGGAACAAGTTGACGCAGTTCCAGCAATTCAATGTGGTGCCATGCAATTGCCGTAACTCGTTTCACTCGCTACGGCCTACGGTGACGACGCAAAAATGTAGGCCGTAGCGAGTGAAACGAGTTACGGCAGCGTATCGTAGGATTATGCAACTGCCGTAACTCGCTTTACTCGCTACGGCCTACGTTGAACGAAGCAAAACTGTAGGCCGTAGCGAGTGAAACGAGTTACGGCAGCGTATCGTAGGATTATGCAATTGCCGTAACTCGTTTTACTCGCTACGGCCTACGGTGACAACGCAAAAAATGTAGGCCGTAGCGAGTGAAACGAGTTACGGCAGCGTATCGTAGGATTATGCAAACTGCCGTAACTCGCTTTACTCGCTACGGCCTACGATGACGACGCAAAAAATGTAGGCCGTAGCGAGTGAAACGAGTTACGGCAGCGTATCGTAGGATTATGCAAACTGCCGTAACTCGCTTTACTCGCTACGGCCTACGGTGACGAAGCAAAAATGTAGGCCGTAGCGAGTGAAACGAGTTACGGCAACGTATCGTAGGATTATGCAAACTGCCGTAACTCGTTTTACTCGCTACGGCCTACGGTGAACGACGCAAAAATGTAGGCCGTAGCGAGTGAAGCGAGTTACGGCAACGTATCGTAGGATTATGCAAATTGCCGTAACTCGTTTTACTCGCTACGGCCTACGTTGACGATGCAAAAATGTAGGCCGTAGCGAGTGAAACGAGTTACGGCAACGTATCGTAGGATTATGCAACTGCCGTAACTCGTTTCACTCGCTACGGCCTACGGTGACGACGCAAAAATGTAGGCCGTAGCGAGCGAAGCGAGTTACGGCAACGTATCGTAGGATTATGCAAATTGCCGTAACTCGCTTTACTCGTTACGGCCTACGTTGACGACGCAAAAATTTAGGCCGGAACAAGTTTACGCAGTTCCGGCAATCCAACGTAGTGCCATGCAAACTGCCGTAACTCGTTTCACTCGCTACGGCCTACGGTTAACGACATTGAACGACATCGAACGATTCTGCTGCGAACTTTTAGTTTCCGCCCAAGCCACCACCCAGGCCGCCACCACCTCCGCCGCCGCCGAAGCCGCCGCCACCGACGCCTAGACCACCGCCGCCGCCGGCTCCTGCGCCACCGGTACCCGCACCTTCGGCACCGGTGACAAAGTTGAACGTGGTCACGTCGCCAACTTGCGAGAAGAATGGTGCTGGTGAAATTCGTACGTAGCGACGATCGGCTGAAATGATCGCCAGCGTGCTCATACCGGCACCTTCAGGAAGCTGCGTGATTTGAGGTTGGAAACCAACCGCTTGGCGACGCAGTGCGTTGAGTCGCGGGTCAAGTAGCCCGTTGCGGTCGATGCCGGAAAAAGCACCGCCGGTCAAAGCAGCGACATCGCGATACAAATCACGCAATACCTCGCCGTCATCCTGTGGTCCCTCGATCGGATCCGGACCAAACTGGCCCAGCACTTGGCCGCGCATGTTCCGCTTGACGTCGCGCAGGTTTGCCAATTGAGCGTCCGCGATTTCGACTTTGCGTTTTCCGTCTTTGACTTCAAAGATCACCAGAGCGTCTTTCTCGGTCAACGGAATTTCTTTTTGAACAAAGTTCTGTTCCGGGCGACCAAAATCGGTCAGCACTTCGACGCTAACACGACCACTGGTCACATTGCCCCAAACTCGACGGACCAACAATCGATACTGTCCCGTGAACCCTTGCGGGCACAAATACGTTTCCGAAACAGTCCCGTCCTTATCGGACGCGCTGCCGGGGAACGCATCGGCCAACAACGTGCCGCCGCCAGCCGACGAACGATTGTCCAGCGAACACACGGTGCCCGACGGTTCTTCGACCGCCAAGTCAATGTCGGCGTCGCCTGTCCAAGAAACGCGGACAATTACATCATGCGATGCGGCTCGTTTGAGTGATTCATCAAACGCACGCGCCTCGTCGGTTTTTCCTTCTTCGATCAACTGAGCGTGAACCGACCGAGCGATCAATCGAGCTTCATCGACAACCGCGGTAAAGCTTTCAGGCCACGCTTGCGACAAAACACCTTCGCACGCCCACATCAATGCTTCGGACTGATCGAGTTCCTTCGCCAATCGCAGCCCCAACACGTAAGGTTCACGGCGGTAAGGATCCATTCGCGAAACATCTTGGCACAACCGCAACGCCGCTTCATCGGCACCGACTTCTTCCAATCGTGCCGCGACATTTAGAATGTCTTCGGGTGTCTCAGCAAAATCAACTGCCGACAACAACGCTCGCTCGATGTCTTCCACCGGTGCATCGGTCGCCTTCAACACGAGTGCCAAAGCTTGATACATCCAAGGTTGAACATGACCAGCACGAATCGCGCCGGAAATGGCGTCGCGAGCACTGGCGAAGTGTTGCAGCGAAAGTTTGGTGTCGCCTTTTTCTTGTGCCTTGGTCGCACGAGCTGAATACAGACGAACGGTGGAGCGAACGCGGCTGTCCAAGACCGTTAAGTCGATGGCGTTGGCTACTTTCTGATCAGCAAAAAATCGGTCCCAAGCTTCATCGGCCGATTCACCGTCCGCAACTTTGACCTGAATCGGTGTCACGTTAGCCGCGGCACTGGTTGTCGTTTTTGTGGCTTTGGAAACCGGCTTTGATTCCGCTGCGGCAGCTTTCTTTCCAGACGAGGTTTTTTGGCTGATCGAAACGTCATCGGGAACAGCCATCATGCCGCCGCCCATGCCGCCACCCATCATGCCGCCACCGCCCATGCCGCCGCCACCCATGCCGCCGCCCATGCCGCCGCCCATGCCGCCACCCATACCGCCGCCCATGCCGCCACCCATGCCACCGCCCATGCCGCCGCCCATACCGCCGCCCATTTGAATGATTGGGACGACGAGGTCACCGACTGGGTAAACCTTGTTGACAAGGTTTTGCTCAGCGGCTTCGGTCGTGGTGATCTGCATGACTTCGTCTTTGATCATGTAGGTCAAATCGAGGTCGCGTAGCATGATGCGAAGGAACGATCGCAACGAAACATTGGAAAGCGAAAGGTTGACAGGATCTTCAGCCGACATGCCGATTTCATCCAGAGCTCGGTTATCGACAACGATCGGAACGCCATGTCGTTCGCTAATTTGTTGGACTGCGTCGGAAAGAGGCAATTCGACGAAGTTCAACGATGTTTCATCGCCAAGTGCGGCTTGAATCCGTCGTTCGACGTCGTTGTCGCCCACCAATTCGATCGCTCCGTATCGCTCCAAACGACGGCGACTCATTCGACGCCAAACGTCTGCGTCGGGGTACATGACCGGTGGTTCATCGACGAAGGGGATGTGAGCTTTCAAGACGTTGGAGAACACATCGACGAAGTTACGTTCTCGCATTTCGGTGTATCGACGATCGCGAGCGTAGGTTTGCAGCGCCAATGGGTTGTAAGCGAATTGGCGACCCGAAACCGAGTCACGTGTGATCGTGTCACCGGCAAGTCCAGCGAATTCAAGCGACACTTCACCATCGGCTTCTTCGTAGCGGCCTTCGTCCACCAAGGCGTTCAACTGTTGCGAAAGCACCTTCAACGTTGCTTCGCGGCGAAAGGTTTCTTCGATCAAACGCGCCGATGCGTTGGCACCTTGCTGGATCTGTTCAAAGTTACGAAGGCTTTCCGAGTACTCAGCTTCCTGACGGCTGGCGTCTTGAATCGCGGCACGCAGTTGCGATTCCAATTCGTTTCGCAATTGCGGGTCCATGTTCGGAGCCGTTTCAACGTTGGCCAGCATGCCTTTCAGCGAACCGGCAACTCCGGTCGGGTCGCGTCGCATTTGACGATTCGCTGCACGCAACGCCGCACGAACCTCGGCACGCATACGGCCATCGGCTGCACTACGTTCACTACGAACTCGGTCCAGCAAATCGCCGGCTTCTTCCAGCAATTCATCGTCACCAACGGGGGCACCGTAGACTTCAGAGAATCCTGGGTTGTAAATCGGAGGTGCTGCCTGCATCGGGGCAGATTGCATCGGCACGGATTGCATCGGAGCTGATTCGAGCGGCATCGGTGCTGATTCCAATGGTGCTGATTCCAATGGTGCAGTCTCTGTCGCATCCAAACCCATCACGTCGCCGGGCCCTTCAGCAGGCATGTTGTCGGGAACCACTCCAAACGCATCGTCGACCGCTTCACCGCCGCCACCAAAGATGTCATCAAAGCCATCGTTTTGCATGACCAAACGATTGCCAGCGGCGGTTTCCAGAACTTGTGCATCAACATTATTCGGGTCAGCTTGCAGTGCCATTTCGGCGACCGCTTTTGCACCGCGTTTGTTGCCCTGTTGCAACGCCATGTTTCCGGCTTGCACCAGAGCTTCGCTGCGGGCGATCATCACGCGAGCCGTTTCGCGAAGCATCGGCGAACCAGCCGACGCCAACAGTAATCCGTCGTTCTTTTTCGATTCGCCAACCAAGCCGACCAAGAAAGCAAAGTCGGGATGGCTGGTTTCTAATTCAGCATCAAACGACAACCGAATTTCAGATGACGATGTCTCGCCAATCAGAGTCATCTTGCCGCTATCAGAAGCGTTCGATTCCAGTTGACCAATCAGAATGCTGTCGCGATCCAATCGAAGCGGTGGCAAACGGTTGGATTGAACCGACGCCATGCCATCGATTAGTTTTGCGTCGGTCATCCAAATTGGCGACGTCACGGATGCCTTGCCGACCGCCGCGCCCATCAAAGCCGCCGTGGCGGATTCGTCTTGCGAAACAACGGCGATGGTTCCGCCCGTTTGATTGGCCAGGATTCCCATCAGTTCGACGTTGGTGGTCGGGCCGATGGCGATGCTGTGGACTGAAATTCGGTCGGCACGAAGTGCGTCAACGAGAGCACCAAATAGTTTTTGATTGTCGGAGGCTTCAATCGAGTTTCCATCGCCGATGTAAACGATCGATCGTGTACGGGTTTGAGGTTGTCCCACCAACGATGCTCGGACTGCATCGATGACGCCCACCATGTTGGTATTGCCAAGCGGTAATCGGCGGCGAAGGTTGCGAAGCGCCTCGGGCAGCACGTCGTCGGCGGCTTGGAAGTCACCCGACAAATCAGAGGCTCGTACATCACCAGCGAACACTTTCAAGCGATCAGTCGGACGCAGTTTTGTGGCGATCGCACGCAGAGCTTCAGTCGAATCAGACCGAAACGCACCAGCTTGGCTGGCCGAGGTATCGACGATCACAACGACATCGGCCGACGCTTCGCTGACCGCGCCCAGCAACGATGATTCCGCGGTCGGCTGAATCGACGCTGCGAAAAAGCGATCCGCAGGCTTCCCATCGACCTCTTGATCGAAGGTCGCGATTCGGACATTCGCACCGTTTCCAGGCGATGCATTTTTTGCAGTCGAATTCGGAACGGATTGACCTGAACAGAGCGGGACCGTCATCAGGACGGCGGCAATGGCCAACGTTTTGGCAACCAAAGTATTGGTAAATTGGGCGAAAGGGCTCAAACCCATGAGAAAAGTCTCCGAGTGTCCGATTGGAGGATTTGGAAAGGCAGTCCGAGTCTATTCGGCAAACCGGCCGTTCGCTATGGAAAAACCATGCTTTCATGCCGGTCAGCCCATCAAAGAAACGGTCGTGTGAACTGTATTTCCTGTTGTAAGTGTTGCAAAGTGCAACATGCCAGAGCAATCTGCCGCACTCGATCGGATCAAAGTGGACAAAAGCTGGCTCTCACGAACAATAATGCGATCGGTGTGCCAAAGAGGAAATTGGGCAAAACGATGAGGGGGCAAAACGATGGTGCGCGGCAATCATGCTGCGGCAATTGCATGGATCGTTTAACCGCGTGGGCATCGCCTGGGCCGCTAAATCTTTGGTATTGACATAGTATTTTGCAATTAAGAATTTGTTCCGCTTTCAGTCCAATGCC
>NZ_LWSK01000152.1 GCF_001642955.1 Rubripirellula obstinata
TATGAGGCAATCAGCTGGGGGTAGCCCGGTGCGGGAAAGCCGCACGCCGGTAAATACAGGGAATTGACCCTGTCGCTACAACGGGGAGGCGGTGGCTAGGATAACCTAGCCACTGCTTTACCCACTCCCAAACTCGATAATCGACACAGAGTCGGAGGTTGGGACAACCTCCGCGACAATAGTTACGCTTTGGCGATTGCCTTGACGACTGCGTCGCCCATGTCGGCTGGCGTGGGAGCGACGACGATTCCGGCATCTTCAAGTGCCGCAACTTTCTCAGTCGCTGTGCCCTTGCCGCCGCTGATGATTGCACCAGCGTGGCCCATTCGTTTTCCGGGTGGTGCGGTACGTCCAGCGATAAATGCTGCCACAGGCTTGGTAACGTTCTCTTTCGCAAACGCCGCTGCTTCTTCTTCGGCCGTACCACCGATTTCGCCGATCATCAAAATCGCTTCGGTCTGATCGTCTTCTTCGTACATCTTCAGCAAGTCGATGAAGCTTGTTCCGACGATCGGGTCGCCACCAAGACCAACACAAGTGCTCTGACCGAGCCCCAGATTGCTTGTTTGCCAAACTGATTCGTAGGTCAACGTTCCACTACGGCTCATCACACCCACCTTACCGGGCTGATGAATGTAACCCGGCATGATGCCGATCTTGCAGGAACCCGGCGTGATCAGGCCAGGGCAATTGGGTCCGATCAGAATCGAATCACTCGCTTTGACCTTTTCATAAACACGCACCATGTCGATCACTGGGACGCCTTCGGTGATCGCTGCGATGATTTTGATCCCCGCATCGACCGCTTCCAAGATTGCGTCTGCGGTGAAGGGTGGCGGCACAAAAATCATGGTCGCGTTGGCACCGGTTTTGGTGACCGCTTCTTCGACGGTGTCGAACACAGGAATGCCCTCGACGTTTTGCCCACCTTTTCCAGGTGTCACGCCACCGACCATCGCGGTGCCGTAATCACGACAACCAAGAGTATGAAATTCGCCTGATTTGCCAGTAATGCCTTGGCAAATGACTTTCGTGTTCGAGTCGACCAGGATGCTCATGTGAATAGGTTTTAGGTGTTAGGTTTTAGGCGTTGGGTGTTAGATAAATTTGTTGGGGGGCGAGGTCGATATCAGGTTGTGAACACTTCTTTCCTAAAACCTAATACCTAAAACCTGATCCCTACTTCGTTGCTGCGACAATCTTTTTCGCGGCATCGGTAATGTCGGTCGCGTTGATGATGTCGATGTCGCATTCGGCCAGCATCTTGCGACCCTCTTCGACTTCGGTGCCTTCCAAACGGACGACCAATGGGACTTCAAAGCCGACGGTCTTTCCAGCTTCGATGATCGCCGCTGCAATCGTCGTGCAACGTGCGATGCCGCCGAAGATATTGACCAGAACACCTTTGCAATTGGGATCGCCCAGCAAGATTTGGAACGCCTCGGTCACCTGTTCCGCGTTCGCTCCACCGCCAACGTCCAAGAAGTTCGCGGGCTGACCGCCGTGGTACTTGATAATGTCCATCGTTGACATGGCAAGTCCGGCACCGTTGACCAGGCAACCGATGTTGCCTTCCAACTTAACGAAGCTCAACCCTGATCGACTGGCACGAGCTTCGGACGGTTCGTCTTCGGTTTCGTCACGCAACGGCAACAAGTCCGGGTGGCGATACAGTGCGTTACTATCGAATTCAATCTTAGCATCCAAGGCGATGACTTGATCGTCGCCCGTGATTACCAACGGATTGATTTCGCACATCGAGCAATCGAAATCGACAAAGAACCGGCAGATCGCTGGCATAAACTTCGCCGCGGCCTTTGCTGCTGCGCCGGTGATGCCAAGTTTTTTGCATAGCTTGCGAACTTGAAAACCTTCTAGCCCGACGGCAGGATCAAAGTGCTCTTTGAAAATAAGTTCGGGCGTTTCTTCGGCGACCGTTTCAATTTCAACGCCGCCTTCGGTGCTGACCATCAAAACAGGTTTCATCGCCGCGCGATCGACGACAATGCCAAGGTACAGTTCGCGAGCGATATCACAGCCTGCTTCGACGTAAACTTGGTGGACTTCTTTGCCCTCTTCGCCGGTTTGGATTGTAACCAGCGTTTTACCGATCAATCCTTCGGCAGCGGCGCGGACTTCATCGGCATTTTTGCAAACCACAACACCACGCTGGTCGGGGTTTTCTTTGGTCGTGCCTTTACCGCGTCCACCAGCGTGGATCTGCGATTTGACGACGGCAATTTTGTTGCCAAGTTTGTCGTAGGCGGCAACCGCATCGTCAGCGGTCTTGGCCATAACGCCGTCAAGAACAGGAACGCCCGCTTGGCGAAAGAGCTGTTTGCCCTGGTATTCGTGAATCTTCATCGTGTGTCGAGTGATCCGCTATTGGGGTGATCCGCGTGAAAGACTGGTCCGATCGAGACGGGAACAGCATTCGTCCAGTGTGAGAATATACGGTGCAGTCCAACTTGGGTGAACCGGGCAGAAATGAAAGATAGTCTGCGGTGGGTAGGCCGTATTGAGCGGAGTGGAATACGGCCTACTTTTGACCTCAAAGGTACTTTTGCGGGCGCATAAAAAAAGCTCCCGGAAAGAACGAGGTCCTAGGGGGGCGGAGGACAACGCGCTTCAGTTCCGGGAGCCGGTGGCTCAAATTCTCGATTTGATGTCTTGCTGGCGAAATCGCCAACCTTCGGTGTGGGTGCCAACTTTCGGTGTGGGTGTCCGAAGAGTCGTCAGCATCCTGCGTCAGACCTATCGAACAATCATTCAATGCACTCGTCGTCACGAAGAACACGATCACATCCTTGTGAGTCGCGAAACATCCGTGTGTCCGCAGCAATCAGATTAAAAGATTACCCATGCGAGACCACGTCGAATCTTGAACGCCAACATTGATGTCGCAGCCAGTGGCTTTGTCATCAACATGTCGCGGAGGATAGGCGGTCGCGTGAACCAGGGTCAAGCCGGATTTGAGGCAAAGCAATTTTTTTTCAAAATCGCATTTAAGGTGCCGTGAAACTCGCAGCCCGATTAGCCGTGGGGTTAACCGATCAGACAGAATCAGCTTGCCGCTGCGGATTCGGCGTCGAAGGTGACGATATCGCGATTCGGGTCACGGCCTTGGTTGGCCATCGTGACTGATCGATCGACGACCTGATCGAAATCTTCCCCGGCTTCGATTTCTGCGACGCCGATTGAAATGGCGCGGTCTTCACCGTCTTCGCTGGAAAGCCCAATCGAACCCGCACTGCGACAAATTTGCTCGCCGCGTGTTCGAGCGGTTTCTTGGTCAACGCTAGGCATGCAAACCAACAGCGTCGATTGATCTTGGTAGCCCAAACGATCAACGTTGCGTAGCGTCGCGCGAGTTACCTGCAACAACGAACGCATGGCCGAAGCACTCGCCTCGGTGTGACATCGAATCGCCATCACGAATGTTGTGACGCTCGCGCCCGCCCGTTCCTGCATCTCGCTGAATTCCTGAGCCATCGCTTTACGATTAGGCAGGCTTGCGAAAGGGCCCGTCGCTGGCTCGTCTGCATCCTCTACGTCAGCGGCTTCTTCGCTAGTCTCTTCGCTGGCTGTTTCATTGGCTGTTTCATTTTCTGAGACGACATCCTTGGCTTCGCTTGGATCCTTGTCACCAGTTTTATCGTCGCTGAGTTTATCGTCGCCAGTTTTTTCAACCTTGCTCTGCGTTTCCTCGCTCACTGTTTCCTGGCTCACTGTTTCCTCGCTCACTGTTTCCTGGCTCACTGTTTCCTCGTTCACAGCCTGCTCGTTCACTTCTTCGCCGGCTGTCGAAGGTGCCTCTGTTTTTGATACTGGCGTGCTTTCCAAACCACTCGATTTACTAAGTTCAATCTTCACGGGCGTTTGCCCGTCCATCCAGTGCCCGCAGTCACGGCCAGCTTCTTTGGAATGGTAGAGACCATCATCAGATCGCTGCATCCACTGTTCCAAACTCTCGCACTGCTGACCATCACCTTGCTCGCTGCTGTCGAGTGACAACTGTGCAAGACCAGCCGATGCGGTAACACGCAGTCGCTTGCCCTCGAAGTGGATCTCACGTTGGCTGATCGCCTGCCTTGCTTCTTCGACGTACTGCGAGGCCTGATCGATGTCACAATCGTCCAGGATCACGGCAAACTCTTCGCCGCCAAAGCGGGCGACAATTCCGCGTTCGTTCAAACGTGAATGCAACATTCCAGCCACGATGCGCAACACTTCATCACCGGCTCGGTGACCGTAGACATCGTTGAACTTCTTGAAATGGTCAACGTCAAGCATCGCCAGCGTGCTGGCAACACCGCTGCCGAGTTCATGTCGCTGAGCAAAGTGGCGATCAAACGCACCGCGGTTAGGCACGCGAGTCAGCGCGTCGGTTTCAGCTCGCTTTTCTGCACATTCGATTTGCAGTGCTTGTTCGTGAATGCGGTCCTGGGCACTTTGCAACTGAGACTGCATTTCCTCGTTCGCTTCGACCAATTGATGGATCGCTTCGGACACCGCTTCGGGTGATGCATCCGCGCTCTCGTTCAATGAATTATTGACCGCTTGCACCTTGGATTGGTGCGCGTCGACGTCGGCTGCCATCGCGTAAGCATAAGATTTCAAACGATCCGCTGCATTGCTGACCAGTTCACGTTGGGCCTCTGGATCGTCGGCATCGTCGTTGACGGTCGGATCGCTGCTTGCAGCCGCACACTTTGATTTTGACGCCGCCACTGGATTGGATTCGCCACCGATGCCATCCATCGCATGCATCACCCATCCACATGCTAAACCGGCACCGCCACAACTGAGTGCAATTAAAAAATCAAGCCAAATCATGAAACCGAGTCCTCTGGGGCAAAGTTTTCCGTCACAAACAGATAGCTTGCCATCGTCGTCGGTCAAATGATGCGATCCGAAAACGACACAGGATTCCCGCAGCGGCGAATATCCGTGCAGCAATTGCCCCTCACAATCGTCACGGCCGTTAATTGCAAACGAACTCCCACACGTTGCTAGCAAGATGTCTGTAGCGCCATGTCGCACCGGATTGTGCGATTAGTCACACAGCCAACGAACTCTTTGTTTTCAGCCACCACTATTTGCAAGAAATTTGGAAGATATCCGTAGGCAAGATTCTGATGATGTGTGATATTTTAAAGACAGGCGTTGTGGCCTCGAACTCTATCGTTCAAAAACACCAATCGATTTCCGTCTCAATGGATGTAATGCGGATGACGAATTCTCAAGCAACCCAAACAACTCAAGCAGCAACAGCGATCCTTGCTGAAAGCTCCGTTAGGGAACTCCGAAACCTTCGCGTTGATCACAGTGCGAATGACTTACGACTAACCGGACGCGTGCGAAGTTTCTATCACAAGCAACTCGCACAAGAAGCCATCCGCCAAGTTGCCGGTGGCATGCAAGTCGTCAATCGCGTCGACGTGTCGTCGTAGAACAACGGTTGAAGCGTCAAGCAACCGCGTAGCTGATCCCGCCAGGGTTCAGTCCGTCGCCAACGGTTTCTAAACCGCCGAACCGCGTGCCCAACGCCGCGAAGGGTTTCAAAATTGTTTAACCGCGTGGGCATCGCCCCGCGCGTTTGGGACCAGCACGACGCGCGGGGCGATGCCCAACGCGGTTAAACGAACTAATCCGTGCTTTCCCAGACCAGATATCTCCACGGCGTTGGGGTCAGTTCGTCGGGGGCATGTTTCGCTTGCGGATAAGGACTGAACCCTGACGGGATCAGCTACGGGATATTCCGCCAACGCAAGCTCAATCGCTGCTGAGCCAGCGGACCTGGAACGGTCGCATTGGAATCGGATCATCGGCAAACAAACGCTGTTGAGCCAATTCGTCAAACCGAAGCGTTTCGTCAATCATCGACGCGTCCACAACGCGGGCGTCCGAACTCAGATTCGCCAACACGGCAATCTTCTGACCGTCATTGGTTTCGCGAACAAACCCCAGCAACCCGTCACCGGGTAAATCCAACACGGTTTGACTCGCCCGCGGATGAAACGCTTTTTGTTGACAACGCACTTCTAGCAACCGGCGGTATCCGTCAAATACGCGTCGCTGCAACGAATGCGGTTCCCAAAGTGCCGAATCCAATTCGGACCGGTCATACTTGTGCCGATTGATGCGTCGGTTTTGACCCGACTGTTCCACCCCGGCTTGATCGTTGGGCGTTCCGACCAACGAATGAAAATAGATCGCAGGCATTCCTTGAATCGACAACATGATCGCCTGAGTCGCCAAGAACCGCCTGGCGTGTTCGGCTTCGGACACCTCATTCCTATTTGCAACCGCATCGATGTAGGCGATGTTCAGTTCGTAAGGCGACTCGCTTCCGTCGGGCTTGCTGCGCATGCTCACTCGCCCACCATGCTCCTTGACGACATCGACTAAGTTTTCGACTCGCTCGGCCGACACGATGCCTTCCAACGGACGCATCCCAACACCATCATGCGACGCGGTGAAGTTAAAGAAGGTGGTTTCATCGCTCGGCGGTTTCAAACTCGACAACCAATCGCGAATCACCGATGTGTCGTTGCTGTGAATCGCGTCAAGCAACAGCGGCGGCAAGCTGAACTGATAAACCATGTGAGCTTCATCGGTGCCATCACCCAAGTAGCTGATGTTCTCAGCATGCGGCACGTTGGTTTCCGTCAGGATGATCGTTCCGGGGACAACACGATCCAAAACATGACGCATCAACTTGACTGCTGCATGAGTCTGCGGAAGGTGCAGGCAGTTTGTGCCGATCTGTTTCCACAGAAACGCGACCGCATCCAATCGCACGATCCGCGACCCGCGACGAGCGTACTCGACCAGCGTTTCCAGCATCGCCAACATGACTTTCGGATTGGCGTAATTCAAATCAACCTGGTCAGGACTAAAGGTTGTCCAAATATGCTTGGTTCCCGATTCGGTTTCAAAAGGAGTCAGCAACGGCAAGCTGCGCGGTCGCACGACTTCGCTTAGATCCGTGGCCGGGTCCACGTCGATAAAGAAGTCGGCGTATTGCGGATCACCGGCCAAGTATCCGGCGAACCAGGCGTGTTTTTGCGAGGCGTGATTGAGAACCAAGTCAAACATCAAACTGAAACCGTCACCCAGATTGCTGATGTCCGTCCAAGTCCCGACCTCGGGATCGACCGCTAAATAATCAACGACCGAAAAACCATCATCGCTGGTGTAAGGACAAAACGGTAACAAGTGAACGGTCGAAATCACTTCGTCCAGCAACTGATCCAGCAACCATTCATTCTGAGCCCGCAAAGGCGAGATATCACCGGAACGAATCTGATCCGCATAGGTAATCAGGACAACATCTTGTTCGTTCCAAAGTTCCGCCTCCGTTTCATTTTCACTGGCGGAATCAAACAGGTCCGCCAAACCGCTTTGCAAAACCTGTGGAACGTTGCCGTAAATCTCGGTCAGCAACTGGGTCGTCTTGGCGTCAAGCATCGGTTGTTCCGTTTGGAAATGATTTCAGGGGACTGATTCAATTGACCGAGTCAGTCAGTAGGAAGCCTATTGCAGCAGACAGCCCTGCTACAGCCCGTCGGTGCCGGTGAAGTTGGTCACCAACGCTCGCAGCTTGCGTCTTAGCACGCTGTAACTGAAGAAAGCTTTTCCTATTTCGTAGTTGAAATCGACCATCTCTTGGCGGTATGCCGGATCGTCAATGATCTTCTGAACCTTGCTAACGACGTCTTTGGTTAGATAGCCGTCCATCGCGATGACCTTTGCCCCCTTGGGTTCAATGTCCGCAACAAAGATCGAATAGCGATTCACCAGGACCGGTTTGCGATAATAAAACGCTTCCAAAAGTGCGTTTCCAAAACCTTCATAAATACTGGGGTAGGTGATGAAGTCCGCTTGCGAGTAAGCGTCAGCGAGCGTGTAGATTTTTCCGCCGTCGGCCGTCAAACCACGCTTGTCGCCGACCTGTTCATCACACAGTCGAAGATCAACGCCAGCGGATTCCGCCATTTCCTGAAGCGCGGTCAGGTACTCGTTGCCCTCATCACCGCTGGCGTGCGAAATCACCAGCTTGCACTTGTCATTCCTAAGCGCCGACACCAACGAAATCGCATGCTCAATCCCTTTACGCGGGACCACGCGAGTCGGCTGTAAAAACATGATGTCATCCTCGGCGATGCCAATGTCTTTACGAAAACATCGGGCGTAATCGTCTGCTTCGTCGGGCGGTGTATCAAAGTCCAAAACGTTGGGCACCAAGATCGACGAAACGCCGCGCCGGTGAGCCAAGTCTTCCTGCGCGAATGAATTGATCGTCACGTTTTGAATCTGGGTCAGCGCCGGCGGGAACGACATCCACATTAAATCTGTCACCGCCGAAACGCTAAACCGATCGCGTTCCCAGTAGAAATCGTGATGGTGCGCGATCGTGGGAAAACCGGTCTCGGCGATGAAGTGGGTGATCGCGACGCCCAATGGAATGTTCATCGGAATGCACAACGCATTTTGAACGATCAACAAATCCAAATCATGCCGACGCGTAAATTCATAGATCGTGCCCTTCAGGTAATCTGCCAGCGCGTAGATTCGCTGAGTCACATCGGGCGTGCGAGTTCGTGTCCCGAACGCTCGCCGATTGATCCATTCGATGTCGGGATGGCCAAAGTAGGCGTGCGGCACGACCATCGACGTATCCTCGTCGCGATCGCTTAGCCCCGAATACCAATAACTGGTATGCCGGTGGTCCCAAAGAACCTTGGCCCACTTTGCACTTTCCAGTGATACTCCGTCAGTTCCCGCAAAGCGAGTTCCGATGAATCCAATTCGAACGGCCATAAGAAGGATGATCCGGTGTTACTGCTCGCTGATCGTCAAAGATATATGGAACCGTCCCGAAACAACTTCCCAACCCGAACGCGTAAGCGAGGGATCTCGTTTGACGCGTAAATCCCTCGCTTACGCGTTCGGGTTGGGATTTGGGCGAATCGAATCTGATGAAGTTATTTCAGGACAATTCCTATGGGGCAGTAGTGGATCATAAATTGAGTCATCAATGAAGGCGAAGACAATTTGGCAACTCGGGTAGATTTGTCAGAACCAGGTCGGGTTGTAAGTTCTGGCATCGGACGTCATCGGTCCTGGGCCGACAACTACGAGCGTCACCGACAAACCACGCCGTACGAAGCCCCGCGACCGACGCGGCGTAAACATCATTGAGCATGTCGTTGCCAACATAGATCGCTTCTTGGGGAAGGATCTTGCGTCTTGCCAACGAATCGACCAGCACTTCAAACAATCGCGGACCAGGTTTGGACTGCCGAAAACGGTTCGAAAACAGCGACAGATCCAATTGAAAACCAGCCTCTTCCAGCGAAGCGGCGTCACAAATCTCTTCCACCAGTGCGGGCGTAAATACTTGGGCATTGCTCACAATTCCCAGAATTTTCCCCGACGATTTTAGTTCCGCCAGCAATTCAGCAGCCCCCGGCATCGGCCAAGTCGGGTTTGCCCTGGCCTCATAAGCAGTAGCGATTCGCACGACCTGTTCCGTGTCGCCCGCGATCTGCGTCAAGCCATGCTGAGTCAACAATCGCCGCCAGATATCCACGATGTCCACTTCCGGTTTGGGACAGGCGTCACTTTTCGCAGCGAGGTTGGTTTCGCTGATCAGCTTTTTGAGCGAAGCCAAAGTCGGAGTGGAATCCGAGTCCAGCGAAACTCCGCAAGCTTGGAAAGCATCCGAAATATGGTCGGTCGATTGCGAAACATCCGCCGACCCGACATCGCCGCTGCCGCTGACAACGAGCGTTCCGTAAACATCAAAGATGACCGCACGGATCGCGGGGATCTCGACTAGCTTCGGCTTGATATCGGTGGGGATTGGTTGAAGTGGAGCTCGATGCTGAACAATTTGATCGATCCAAGGTGAACTACGATTCATCCGATAAAGTCTCCGTTCGGCAAGGATAAAAAGGACGGTTCAAGTTAACCAAATCAACCGCGGACAAATTCGACATCGTGTCAATCATCACTGCATCCGATTTCAAAACCGATTCGTAGACTTTCATCAATCGCTTGCCTACGGATTCGATGGAATAGTAATCAGCGATCACACCAGCGTTGGCGTGAATCGTTTCGTGATCGGGCGGGCTGGCAATTGCATCGACTAGCTTCTGCGAACGTTGCCGCACGGCGTCCGCGAATCCCACGTCATCGGCCATTCGGCAAAGCACTTCGGTTTGTCGCTTGGGCGTCAGCAAGGCGAAGTCGATGGAATCGGTGATCGGGCTTGCCAATTTTCGAGCAGGCCGAAAACCTGCTGGCAGTTGAGCGATCGCCGAATCCATCGCGGACTGAATTTCACGATGGCACTGGTCGATCCAATCTTTGTTGCCAGGAATGGGAATCGCATCGTAGAACGAACTCAAATTAACGCCGGCTTTTTCAAAGTCAGACGTGACGCCAGGCAAACGCCGGGCAACCACTGATCGGCCAGCCAGCCATGGTTCCAGAAAAGTCATCCCAAAACCTTCGGCAACACTGGTCGAAAAAACGTTGCTAGAAGCCGACAAGTTTTCGGCAAAGGAAATCTGTTCATGATGCCCCGCATCAAAGACTGCTTTGGGTGCCACCGTGGCGGCAAGTTCCTTCCATCGAAGGTAGCTGTTTTTTTCAACCGCAGTGGTTGGCTGCAACGTTAGCCCTGAATACCAATCATCGGGAAGCAACTGAGCTAGCAGCAGCCACTCGCCAACATTCTTCCGCCGAATCCCGCGAACAGGATACAACGTCCACCGTGCGTCACTGGGCAGCGAAAATGCTGACCGAACTTTCGCCAGTGTGGTTTCCTGATCGGGAGCCTTCTCACTGGGCAGCGTAACGCTGTTAGACAAAGTCATGGCTTTGCAACCGAGGCTCGACAATGTCTCGGTATCGCCGGCGGTCAGTGCGGCGTAACGAATTTTGCCGGTCGTTGGATAGAGGAACCGATCCAATTCGGATTTGCTGCTTGCACCACTCGCCTGAATCAGTCGTGCCAAGTTTTCAGGGCGGTTGTCTTCAGCGAAATCATGCACCTGCAAAAGAAACGACCAACCCTGCTTGGCAAGTTGATCAATAACCAGAGGTGCCGCCGTGTTTTTCCCCAGGCTGTGATTGTGCCAATGCAAAACAGTCTGATCAGGATGCAAACCTTCGCTGGCGAACAGGCGAATCAGATCCTGTGCTATTTGATCGGCACGCTCACGATTCTGGTCAGCACTAAATCGTTTCGTATCGTAATCAAAATCCGGCAAGTTCAACTGAATCGTCGATGACAGAACTTTATCAGTCAGGCCATCGGATCGCGGGCCTGAAACCAAAACCACGCGATCAACATCATCACATTGCCGTAAAAACCGAACATGGTTTTCGACCACTTGCGTCACACCGCCGCGTTGAAAGTGACAATGCAGAATAACGATGTTCACGAGATCAAAATGCTCTAAGGTTCGCGGCAAAGCGAACAGTCTAGCGCATTTTCGGATTTGGTGTGACGTACACGGGCAACAAGCCAGCCTATCAACCAAAGTGAGCCGCGACGCGTAAGCGGCCGGGCCTACCGCGTCAGCCTGGGAACCAGAAAGTAGGCCGTAGCGAGCCATAGCGAGTTACGGCGGTGCGCACATTGCCGTAACTCGCTATG
>NZ_LWSK01000153.1 GCF_001642955.1 Rubripirellula obstinata
AAGCGAGTTACGGCATTTTGCGCACCGCCGTAACTCGCTTTGGCTCGCTACGGCCTACTTTTTTAGAAACTGGTTATGCTCCGCCAGCATGTAGGCCGTAGCGAGCCATAGCGAGTTACGGCAATCTGCGCACCGCCGTAACTCGCTTTGGCTCGCTACGGCCTACTTTTTACTTTCAAGGGTTGCCAACAACTCGACAACGAGACATTGTCATCAGCCCAAAACGGGCAGGCCGGACGTTCGGGCGGCGGTGAGCGTGCCTGATCGCAAACCCTCTCCCTCGCTTTTGCTCGACCTCTCCCAAGGGAGAAGTTGAGAAACCGCACACGAAAAAAGCCCCTGAAAACACTGTTCCAGAGGCTTTGAGCGATGCCCAGAAAATGGGCTTAGCTACCCTACTAGGATTGCTTGAAGTACGTGAATTACGGGAAAAACTGCAACTGATCAAGCTAAGCGAAGCAGAATCCGAAGCAGTTTCAATTTTTCTCGATCTACTCGAAGCAATCGCCAGTGTCGGTGATCTGGACACCAGCAACTGAATCGACTCACTATCAAACAGGTTGCCAAAGTTCTTCACCAAAAGCAGACGCATACTTCGGCTTACCATTGTCGTCGAACTCAATCGGGGTTCTGGACTTGTCGGCTTCATAGATAACAAATTTAAAAACCCGATCGTCCACCAGCCCAACAGCCGCGAAGTGTTGGTTCTCGCGATTGACGAAAGAGAAATGATGCACGTCTAAAGTGCGATCGTAATCGAACCCTTTGTAGTCTGAGTCATCAAACTGGGTCATTGCGTCATCGAAGATAGCATTCGCTTGATCTTGAACTCGATCCTCTTCTGACGCCCCTTTTTCGTCGCGTTTTTTGCGTTCCCCATTACTGTTGACTGTGTGGGCGAACAGTCCGAACAACGCGGTTCCGATAGCAATCGTCTCAATCATTTTGCACCTCATGTGTCTAAACCCAAAATCGTAAGACCACATTCTAACGATTGATCCTGCTGGCAAAGCTAGCAAACCCTTCTCGGCAATCAGATTTCTCAGAATCTCAGATTGCCTAACCGGCCCTCTCCCCAGGTCACCGGTTTCCGCCGCCCCTCTGCGGCCTCCTCTAACAAAAGATTTAACAATGAGAAACACATTTCTGAACTTATGCCGTCGATACGGCTACCGGCTGCCAAGTGGCTTGCAATTCGATGTTGAAAGATCGATACACGGCAACCCTGTGATTCGTGGTCGTCGAAGTGGGGCGGCCTTCGCGATTAGAGAAGACCCACAGTTACTGCGAAAAACGATGAGCAATCTGATCCGATGCGAAAACCGTGATCGCTGAAAAATAAAAATTTCAGTCGGCGACTTTTCAGATTTTTGAAAATTTGCGAGCACAGGGATCTACACGTTGTGCCGGATACGCCGGTCATGCAACCAGATTTGACCGTCCCCCTCCCTTTCAATCATCACCGTCGTCGCAATCACTACCTTGTGAACAAACTGCACGGCACTCTTCCCCGTCATACTGCCAATCAAGACAGTGGTGTGACATGGTGATGACTGACAGTCACGTCGGCATCATTCACAGGCGGTACAAGACTACCGGAAACACGACGCATTCATTTGAACGTCGTGCATCTATTACCAACTTCACTTCACGGGCATTCATGCCCACTACAAAGATACTGAGACTCCAATGATGACACTCGACCTAAACGACCTCGTAGAAGCAGACCCCATCTTCGCTCACTGGCGACCGCCTGCACCTGAGGGCGTTGAAGCCTGCATCGACTATCTTGAATCAATCGACGTGAGTCAGGCGACTGGTATGTCGTCAGGCCAATTAAAGCACGAAGTCGATTCGCCCGTTCGTCACGCCGACATGCTCGCTGCAATTCTCTGGCTGGAGCTTCCATGCAAAGACACTGGACGGTACTTAGAACTGACAGACTAGGTGGCAACAGTTGGAAGATGATTGAGTGTGATGATGAAGCGGCCCAGTGAATCCAAGCGTCACGCAGACGCGTGGTGAAACTCAGCACTCTTTATCGCGTTAATTGCCGACGATCGAATTGAGTTTTAGTAGTCGAGAATCGGCTACAGTTTCCAGTCATATACGACTCAGCTTCTCTGGTCCAAAAACGTTGGCAAAATGAGCTAGCGAAAGCCCGCCTTTAAAAAGCATGTAAGCGCGTTTTTTGGATTTGAGGCTCATCTTGCTGTCGCTTTGGTAAAGGACGATTCGTCAGAAACGCCCTGAGAACACCCGGTGGGCTGACCTACAAGGATGGTCAGATTTAGCCGTTAGCGTGGAAACACCAGTCCGCAAATGCGGCGTCAGTGTTGAATGCCTGGCCGGTGAAAGAAAACTCGGCTGGATTCTTGGTCAGTTTGCTCCAGTTATTTACGGGTTTTCTGCATTGCGGCCCGACAGCAATTGCGAGGTCGGTCGCTGATCGGGACAGAGCGTTGACACTGGCCTAGCCTGGCCCCAAGTTGTATCCGTAGCACTGGGGTTACCAGTGCCATCACCCATTACGGAGATCTACGCTATGTCGAGTCGACCAAGACCAGGGCTAACAGTCACCCCGAAAGGCTACGTAACTTCCATGCACACCATTGAGTACTGGAATGGCCCCGGCTTGTCCTGCTGGGTGAGCCAAACCAGTTGGTACATCTCCAAGTGGCTTACACTTGAACCCGGCAAGCCAGGGCTAAACGCATTGATTGTCGACAGCCTAAAAGATCTGCCGGAACGAAAACTTGTCGAGCTGAATGCCCAATTGGATCGGGTCGGGGAACATGAAGTTGAACGGCACAAGCGAGAATCAGCTGCATGAACCCCTACCAACCGCCTGCAACCCAGTCTCAGAACAACGCTCATCGGTGCCCAGTCTGCAATGAACCAGTTTGGTTCCTCAGGTTTGCGTTGCCGCTGGGTCACTGCAAGAGCTGTGGCAACTACCTGACGATTCGAGATTGGGGTAGCAAGCGGTGGCCATGGGTACTGGCCTTACTGGTCGCGATGTACACGCCGATCGCCCTGCAAATGGTGGGTGTGATAACCGTGCCGAACTCAGTTGTCCTGGTGCCAATCTTCTTTCTAATCGTGCAGGGCATTCACACCTGCGTGAGTGGCAAGCTTGTACCTGCCGTCTGCTGGGGATTCTTTGCACTGCGGGACGACGATCGGCTTGAGAGGTAAGCGCGTTTGGACCGTCGGTGGTCGGAGTCGGATTCATCACCACAGGCTCAATAGCCTGGCGCTGGTCTCAATAGCCTAGGGTTCGCAGGTCGCGGACCAGCTGGGCACGTTCGCGGATGTCTTCGCGTAGTTGCTTGCGGGCGACTTCGGCGCGATAGGCCAGAATTTCATCGCGCCGCTCTTCAGCCTCTCGCCTGAACTTTACGCGGGCGGCGTAGTCCCTCGCGACATCGCGGGCAGTGCGTTGCTCAGGGGTTAGCCGGTAGTCGTCGATGGCGGTGCTGATCGCCCCGCCAACAGCTAGGACGACGACGAGGGCCAAGGTGCCCCAGATAAGGGCTACAAACTTTTCACCGTCAGATAGTCGGCTCAGGGTCTCAGGTTAGTGGGTGTTGACTGCCAAGCTATGCCGTGCCGCTGCTGGCATGCAATGAACCTTTAAGAATTTGTTCGATTGGTATCGTCGAATTCTCAGGTATGATTTGCGAAGCCTCAGATGCATCGGAAATATCGGACTGCTCCGGCCATTTGGCGCGGTTGAGTAATCGGCAACTTGCTGCCAAAATTGGACTTCCAAACTAATGCAAGCATCCAGAGAATCACCATGCAAGTCTTCCTAAGTTGGTCTAAAGATCAGTCCCGAGCCGCTGCGTTAGCTTTTCGATATTGGCTGCCTGACGTGCTCCAGTCCGTTAAGCCGTGGATGTCTGATGAAGACATTGGTGCTGGCTCTGGATGGAACCAAGGTATCCGAAACGCACTTCAGGCCAGCAACTTTGGGATCCTGTTCGTTACTCGCGAAAATCACGATAAACCGTGGTTGATGTTCGAGGCCGGTGCATTAGCCAAGCATGTCGACAACGACGCCCGTGTTGTGCCGGTGATCGTTGACAAAGGGCTGGCATTGGAAGCCTTGCCGGGGCCGATTGGTCAACTACAAGCGTGTCGCAACACGCGGGAAGAGATTTTGAAGATCGTTCGTGATCTGAACAGGCTTTGCGACAAGCCTCTGGATTCCGAACAGTTAACACGATGTTTTGACGCTCATTGGCCCCGACTGGAGGAAGACTTTGAAAAGTTGCCGGAGCCGGAAGGTGAAGCGCCGGACGTAGATCAAGGCGATTTGCTTCGGAAAATGTACGCGATGCTTCAGGGGGTGCAAAACAAGAGCACACACCGGAGTATGGCTTCGGTAGGGTATGACGGCTTTCGCAACCGGGGTGTAGGGACGACGCCTGACCTAAGCGTAGGAGTTACGAATTACGCGAACTTCCGCGCCTCTCTATCGCAACTTGTCGAGAGGCTGAGTCTAACAAGCAATGATGAGACCGCGATTAGAATGATCTGTGAACACCACGCTGGAAAGTTGGTAGACGATAAAATCGTGTCGCTGCGATTGTCGTGCGGAACATGCGACCTAGTGTTGCGACCGAATGGGTGGCTCGAAGAGGTTTGATCCGAGCCGCACTGATCCAAAAATGAATCAACGCGTTAGGTGCATAGCGGCGAGGGCGTAAAAGATGGTGGCCTTAGGGGGCTTAGCCTGACAAAACTTTCGACACGAACCGGCGTCCGCGTGGTGTGATGGCATGAAGACAATTGCGTGCGATGCCCTCCGGCGAAAGATTTGTAGAGACCATAAGTGCCGGTGACGTCGTCTGATGTAAACCCCATGAGCGGTTGGCTAAGCCAAACTCTCCGCAGATGTCGTGTAGCAATATATGGCAGTCACGGTCTCCGGCAACTTTGCCAAGTTCGTCGTATTTCACGGAAGTCTTTTCTTCAGCGTCATACAGGTGTTGAATGATGGCGATGTGAGAGTTGGTAAAACGGTCAATCGCTCTGGCAAAAAGCGATGCCTCGTCGAAAATGAGTTGCACGGGGCGGTTATCAAGCCAAGACGATACGATGAGGTTAGCAAAGTGCTGTCGCTTTTGCTCCGTGTGCTCACGCGACACGCGGTCCACGACTTCTTCCAGCAAATGAAACCCGGCTTCACTTTTTGCGAAATCACCGACGAACTTGTCGGTGTGCCCACGGAGGTACTGGAAGAGGGTCTCCAAACGTTTCAAGTCCCTAGCTTGCTTGAACAAGGCGTAGTGCTTTGCAATTTCGGGTGCGTGCTCAAACAGCAGGCTGAAAAAGTCTTCGACGGTCGTCGGAAGTGTGGGCAAACGTGTCTGTAATTCGTCCATCAAATTTCCTTAGACCTTGCCGTCCAGAGCGAAGCGCTGGCGGCGACACAGCCTGAGCAAGAGGCTGTTACCGCAACGAAGAGGGACGCGACAGTTAGAGGCAGTTTTTGCTTAGCGTTCATTTAGATCAGTATATGAAAACAGCCTCGCGACAAGGGCAGTGCCGCGAGGCTGCAAGTTGCCAGTGACTCGGGGCATTGAATGACTAGGGTCGGATGGGGAATCAGATCTCGCTAAGGATTTCTGCTTTCCGCGCATCAAAGTCAGCCTGTTCGATCAACCCGGAATCGAGCATTGTTTTCAGCTTTGAAAGTCGCTCCATTGGGTCTGGGGCACTAGCCACAGGTGCTGCCACTGAAGTGTTCACATTGACTTGGCTCGCAGCGTTGCGGTCTTCTTCCATTTTACGCGAACGCCGGAACTCTCGCATTTGCTCCTCACGTTCCTGACCAACTCTGTAAACGCTTCTAGCTTGAGGCTTTGGTAGGTGGTCGATTGTCTCAACATGCCCATTCAGTCCGGTCACTGTAAGAGAGGCTCCAACTACACCTTCTTTGACATGAATGTTACTCACATCCATCCACTGCACATCAACCATGTTCATCCGGCCAAGCGCCTTTGAACGAAAGATGATCACTCGCCGATCTGTTAAGACAATCGCATCCGGCGACATTACCGATGGTAGGTGCTGAACAGCGATGTATTGGGGCGATTCAGACTCAGAGCAAATGCCTTCGACCCGGTTAAGAAGTTTACCAATTGTCTTTGGCGGTTGCCCGTCCGAAATGAATTTTGCCAGACGCGAATCACTGCTGGCAACAGCAGGGACCGAAGCAGTGGAAGCTGTTTCATGCCCGGTGCGAATCATCGCAGCTTCGGGGATTTGTCGTGCAACCGGAACTGGTGGCGGCTTTTGCTTTGAGGCGACTAACTCGCCTTCCCTAATTCTCTGGTCAACAAGCTTGATTGGGGCTTGGCATCCAGGGCACTTAGCAGTCTTGCCAATCTTCTCGGCCGGAAATTTTACTGTTTTACCGCAACCGCCGCATTTCATTGCCGCCTGACTTGTATTGCTCATGCCCCTGCTATCCCAAATAGATCTAATGATTCAAAACGTAGTCCACCCCACAGTGGCCTTGAACCAATTGCGAGAGCTTAGAAGTCCAATATAGCTAACTTGGTCACCCTGTGGAGGGAGCCGAGGCATCATCAATCGCCCAACGAAAATGGCCCCGGTGACTCGGGACAATGAATTACTGAGGCCGAAGTGCCGGATCAGATCGGGGCAGTGCCGCGAGGCTGCAAAGTGCTGGTGAGGTTCACCGGCGATGTCGGATTTTGCTGGATGGTTGGCGGAAGCAGCCAAGGATGATTGGGTTGCATGCTCGGCTTTCCGGTTGACGGTATCTGATACGGCTACTCTTCGACCTTTACCCCGACGATTCGCGAGGGCTATGGTGATTTCAATTCAACGTCCCGTGTAATTTAGTTTTCAACAACAACCCAAATGTACTATCCAACAACCATTCCAGGCAAAGCTCTCAAGTTTGCCATCATTCTCGCAAGCCTATGGACTGGATTTTACTTTTTCTCTGGCTGGTATGAAGCCCGAGTGATGCAAGATTTCCACGACGAGACTGGCGGCTTCTATTCTACGCAAGCAAAGCGAGAGCGGGCTGAACTGCACGAACGTGCTCAAGAAATTCGCGACCGAATCCTAGTTGACATGGTTGACCACTAGGACGCCTTTCGGTTTGCACCACTCTCCGCTGGTGCCACCGGAACGAAAACAGCCTCCGGTGATCGTTGACCACCGGGGTTGATTGGGTCGCCGGTTCTGATTGGGATATTGAATCACCGGCGAGGTGAGTGCAACGGTGGATACATCACACCATGTACCGGTAGTAGTCCACGAAAAAGCTCACCGCGACCATCAGCGGCGACAGCAGGCACGCGAACACGACGGCGACCCAAGCAAGCCAAGGCATAGCCGGGCGTTGGAAAGCGTTAGGAGGCAGATGGCGAGCACCAGCGGCATCGAAAGCGCGGTGGCAAGCGGCGGATGGAAGGTTAGCGACCCAGCAAACTGAATGCTCTCGTGGAAAAACGTGTAGCGGATCATGGCGACGGTCGCCCAGAGGCCCAAGGCCGCTGAAGCGGTCGACAGCAACATGATTGCGTATGGCTTGTTCTTGCTCATGCCTGCTTAACTACGCATTCCAAGCCTTGATCGTTTCGACGATCTTCATCACCTCAACAGAAAGATCGAAGCGACCGTCCAGGTCGGCTTTGGTCATCAACGGTGCGGCGTGCATGGCAAGCTCAACTTTGTCTACTGATTTACGGCCAAGCTGATCTTTTAGGTAATTGCTAGTTGAGGTTTCTGACGGGAAGAAACGCCCTCGTTTTTTGGGCGAGGTGTTAGGTGTTGCTTTGCTAAAACCTTGAACTGACACAAGGGTGAGATAGTTTTCTATCTCTTTGGCATCAGTGATCCAAATGTGGCCATTTTTGATCTTGGCAACCTCTTCCTTCACTCGTTTAACCCTCCCCTTGATATGACTTCCTTCTCCAGTTTCGGCAGTACGGTCCCCATCACAGACCACTGCAATGTTTGGATTTACACGCAGAAGGTTTGTTAGTTCGTCGTCTGCACTTTCCTCATCAGTGAACTGCATCCTCGCGAGCACTGCCCCTCCGTAATAGGCGCACTGATAGTGCTGACCTTCTACGAGCTGGCCATCACTGTAAATATCGATCCAACGATTGAGATAAACTCGATCGGAAGGCCCCTCAAGCCATAGAACCCCATTCGCTTGAAGCAAATCTGACGGCTTCGCACCCAACTCGGTGATGATGCCAGCACGGTCGAAGTGGGCTTCTATCGTTCGCGTGTGAGCCGACTTGCCGTCGTGCGAAACGTGGATGATCTGTGCTGAATCCAGGCGGCTAAAGAAGTCGAGCGTAACGTTGGAATGTGTCGTCAGAAAAAAGGTTGCCGAGTGCCTTTCGGAGTACTCGCTGATGTAGTCCATTAACCGTCGCTGAAGTGCCGGATGCAGGTTGTTCTCAAGTTCCTCGAATGCAAACACAAATCCGCTGGGCTCAGAATTTTCAAGTTCCGGCAAGGCAATTAAGTTCAGCAAAACCAAGAAGATCGTCTTTAGACCGCTGCCTGATTGGCTTAGCGAGATCAAGCCTTTGGATTCTTCACCAAGAAAGATTTCCCAATTCTCATCGTCGCCACCATCGTGCATTTGCACTTGAACCTCAGTGAAGGCACCATCACCCGAAAAAATTTCATTGAGTGCCTCAAGCAATTTCGCTTGAATTAAGTCTCGGTTAAGGCTGGTGCTGGTGATGTACCGTCGAACAATGTTTGTAGCGCCAACACCATTGCTTGCTAAAGACAATTCGACAACTGCAACTTCAGGCTGCACGTCTCGATCCGCCAGCAAGTGTTTGAACTGCTTACCCTTAAAAGGCAATTGAACACGTGAAAGAGATTGCGACACATTACTTTGACGCGCTTTCGCCTGGCTGTGTCCGACCCTTGGATTGTCATTGGGTAGTTCGGTCTCCAAGGTTATCTGGCCACCGTTGGCCTTCCACTCCACAAAAACGTCGATCAAGTGTCGCCCGTGAGAATCCCAGTGATGGCCCCCAAGTTCGCCCCCTGACATATTCATCGGAAAACATGATTTCAAGAAATCCTCATCCATATTTCCAGTGAGCGAAAGCTGCCACTTCTTCTTAGTTGGCTTCCCCTCACAAAGATGCTCGACGAACTCCAGCAACCGAGATTTGCCAGTGTTGTTCCGTCCAATGATGACGGTGATAGGCTTGAATTCGTCAAAGCCTGCCCAAGAGTCCTTGAAGCAACTTCGACCTTTGAATTTTGCTGACGAGATTTCCATCTGAGGCACCATACCCCTGTAAACAAAACAACCCGCATCCTAAAGACGCAGGCTGCTAGAAAGGCAACGGAGCATTACCGCTTTCCTCCTCTGATTTTAACGATTTTGAACGGCGAAAGCACTAGACCTTCCAACCACCAGCACTCAGCGAATCAGTTTCCATTCGTGCCCAATGATCGTGGTACTTTTGGCAGTGAGCAACAGGATCAAAGTCATCACCCGCGTTCGCCCATGCCATGATCAATCCACTGATGTCGTCGGCGTGGGCGATTCCGTAGTTGTTTGCGGCGTCACGCTTCAGTAGATCCCGGAGTGCGTCTCATCTCTGTGTCGTCACCTGTAAACCCGAATTTTGCGTAGAACGCCATGAGCCAGGTATTGTCAGTCGTAACGTCGCCAAATGCTTGCGGTCGAAGGACTACATTCAGGTTGGTTTCGTCAGCAGCTTGACAGATTCTCTGAACCAATAATGTTGCACCGCCTTGCCTTCTAACAAGTGATGGAGTGCTTAACCCTGCCAATTCAATCTCGGAGTCCGTGAGGACAATCGATGCGGTCGAACTTGCTTGAGAAAGTTCAAGAACTCTGCCCAACAATTCTGGCGGAGCTAATTCTTGATTGGATATTGGCCGCACTGGCCACTCAAATAACAACAACCCTGCGAGTTGACGAATCGTTTGATCATTCATTTGTTAATACGGAGCGAGGGTTCAAAAATCAGATAACTATGTAAACTGTGCGAAACGCACTCCCAGGATACACGATGAAAAACGCTGGATGGATCTTCTGCTGCATACTGCTTGGATGCAGCCAACTGCCTTGACGGAGCCGGTCCAGCCTGAACCTAGCCGCCCTGAGCCGATCAGATGCGAACCGATCCAGATTTTGGCATGGAACATTGAAAGCGGCGGCAACGATCCTGAAGTGATCGCTCTTCAGCTAAAACAGTTCGGCCCGGTCGATGTGTTTGCATTGAGTGAAGTCTCACCACGATCAATTAACAAGTACGCTGAAGCCCTCGGCCCAGACTATCAATCAGTGGTGTCTAGGACTGGCGGTGCCGACCGGCTTCAGATTCTGTTCCGATCCGATCGGTTCCGGCTGGTCCGGTCTATGGAGATGGACACGCTCAACGATGGTAACCACCGGTCGCCGTTGTTAGTCCATCTGCGTGACAAGGCGTCCGGCCTTGATTTCCAAGTAGTTGGAAATCACCTCTCGCGTGGCAACGCAGAACTTCGTGAAAGCCAAGCTTCCGGTCTGCGTGAGTGGGCGCGTCAACAGACGATGGCGACGGTTGCCATCGGCGATTTCAACTTCGACTATTCCTTTGTGACCGAACAAGGCAACTCAGGTTTTGCGGCGATGCTTCGTGACAATGTCTGGCAGTGGGTGAAACCTGTTGAGTGGGTGGATACCAATTGGTCGGACGGGCGATTCGGACGAGGCGGTGATGGGCTCGACGATTACCCTGACTCGATGTTGGACTTCGCTTTTGTGGCCGGTCCAGCCCGCGACTGGAACCCAAGGTGTGAAGTTATCAAGCGGCCCGGCGATTTCCCCGACGATGAAACAACAAGCGACCACCGCCCAACCGAGCTGATTTTGACACCATGAGATTCTTACTCGCTTTGCTGTTCATGTCGCCGGTGATGGCGGTTGACGTCTTCTTTGCACCGTCAAAGGACGTGCCGGAAGCGATCGAGAAAGCCATTGACGGAGCAGAGAGCACGCTCGACGTTGCGATCTACAGTTTTTCAGATACTAGACTGCAAAAGAAACTGAAGGACGCCGCCCGGCGTGGAGGGTGCGGAAGGATCGGACGGTTCGGACGCGGATGTGCGGTTCACCTCGGCCAACATGGAACTGGCGACCTATCGCGGTGAGCCTACGTTCCGGGCCGGTTCGGATCTGCCCGGCGTCTGTGGGGAAAGGCTGATAAAGGCTATCCGGTCAGTCAAGAAAACGATTCAGATTGCGTCAGCACACTTCCGGCGATTTGATATGCACGACGAGTTACTTGCTGCGATGGCGCGAGGCGTTTCAGTTCGGATAATGCTCGACCAACGTAAGCGTTCGGCAGAACTATTTACGGGCTAGTTTCCGACGGCGAGCTCGGCGGGCTTTGGTTTGGGCGGCGCGGGCCAGGGATTCCGCTTGGCGGTAGCTGCGGACTTTCTCTGGATGAGCCTTCG
>NZ_LWSK01000154.1 GCF_001642955.1 Rubripirellula obstinata
AAGGACGATTGGCCGGGCAAATCCAACTGCTCGAAAGGCTACTCGGAGTGCCAGAATCGACGCTGGACCAACTGCTGTCCAAGCCGCTTGCAAAGCTCGAACGTGACTTGCAGCGATTACAAAAGGACTTGGATCAACGTCCGCGGGAATGAGATCACCCACCCAACCGCGCACCATCGTTTTGCCCCCACATCGTTTTGCCCAATGATCGGCCTGATTAAACCGAGCGAGTAACCCATTGGCCAAAAGCAAGAACCGCTAATGGTCGCTAACAAAACGCTAACAAGACACGTGATGGGCAAAACGATAGAAGGGCAAAACGATTCCTAGCTCACCCACTGGATCAATTTGTCTACCTCTAATCTTTCTGCTCAAATACATTCCCCACCCGAGCGCGCAACATGCTCTTGCCACCTATAGTCTTGCCAGCATCTCGTCATCCTGAAATCTGCAATTCCCCGATTGATCATTGCCGATCTGTTTGACGTATGATCTCAGCCGATGTTTGCCGAGTCGTGCGATGGGTGGCGTCGGCTAACTGGCAAAACGTGAGCTGTTGGTAGGCTGCGCAGCTGTCCTGTCGCTAGCTGTGAACAAAATGCTTCTGGACAAAATAGCATCGATGAACTCGTGTCTATAGAAGAACGTCAGTTTGGTAATCCATTGGGCCCAATGTGGGTGCCCGAACGACAATCAAGCGTCGGAATCTCCATCATTACAAGCACCCCTCGCTTGGTGAAGCTTTTCGAGTGGTGCAAGGAGTGCTGACTGCCCCTTGGTTAGCCAGAACTACGTGAATCATGGGGTGAAAACGAATGGTAGCCAACAAGGGCCGTACGTTTCCAGCGTCAAAAAACCGCATATTTATTATGTTTTGACGCACCTTTATGGAAATCACTCGATCCCTTCGTTCAACTTCGGGACGCCCCCCACAAGAGAGTGTTAAGTTGCAGGGTTTTCTTGGTTCGAACGGTTGACCCGCCCCCCGCCTGAGTTTAGTGTCTTCAACGTCCGAGTCTACGAATAGGTGCAGGAGGCACCGATGGTGAGCAGGAAGCTTTCGCGAAAGCGACACGAAATCAGACTCTGGCATCCTGATTCACACCCAAGAACCCGCCTCCTATTGGATGCTATCCCGCATGATCGCGGACCTGTCCCTAAGCAACACCTCGACGCCCCATCCGCGTCGTCCAAGTCCGCACCAGCGCCGGTGCAACGCCTGGTTTTCCAGGTGTGTGCTGCGAGCAGGCGGCCTCGAACTCGCAATCGTTCCCGAGTTCAAAAAAGGTAGCACTGCGGTATCTTCTGTTGTTATCGCTAGCGACCACTGTGCTACCGTTCGCCATAGCTTCCGCGGAACGTCTGGGTTGCCTCCTTCGCACTCCTCAGCGTTGCAACACTTCTCACGCTTGGAGGTCGCGCAGTTTTTTAGGCTCGCAAAACATAGTTGTTGCGATCCACTTTTCCTTTTGGGAGAGGTCGAGCCAAAGCGAGGGAGAGGGCTACGATCGATCTTGCTAAGACCTTTTGTCCGCCACGCATCACAACCGCGATTGCCCCGCTTTCGCCTCACCGTTTCTGACACGTCCTCTCAAGTTCCGCTCCACCTAACTTCTCCGTGCCAGTTGATTTTTGGAATTCGCTGGGTACACACAAAGCTCATCGCGTTGGAACTACAGACTAGGTCTGTTCCCCCCCCCACGCAAATCCATTTTTAGTTTGACTCTTTAACAGCGACGTGGTGGCCCCCAGCGGCTGCCGGCTCGTTCTTTTAGCGAGTGGCACCCGCCACGCCGCGTTGTTCTTAGTCTTTTGATCGAAGGTTTTACAAAGATGTCCCACCGCAATACTCGACGATTCGGCACCGGCACCCAAGCCAACCTCAGCCGCGCCGACAAACTAAGAGCCTACGCCGGCCGCCAAGCCAAATTCGACCAAGCCCGCCGCGACTCCTGGGCACAAAAACAAGCCGCCCGCATCGAGCGATACAAGAACGCCTTCCGCGGCGCCTGGCTGACCAAGATTGGCTTGGGCCTGGTCGCGATCCTGGACCTGCTTCGCAACCCGCCGTTTATCGTCAAGTTCGTCAAGCGTCCCGTCGCCCCGTACATGATGGGCCTGCCCTTCGGCATCAGCCTGTCCCGCCGCGACCGCACCTCGACCGGCCAATCCTCCCCCCGCCCCAGCACCCAAAGCCGCATCAGCGCCGAAACGCTCGAACAACGTCAGTTGCTGGCGGCGGATATCCTCGGCGTCGACGGCAACACGGACTCGCCTGGATTCGTTGAGATGTCCGGCATGACGGCCGACACCGCGACCACCAGCGACACCACGCCGACAATTACCGGCACCACCACAACCAATGATCCGGCTGAATTGCATTTTCAGCTCAACGGACAAGCCGTTTCTGGTGACGTGACGGTCACCGAAGACACCGATCCCAACACGCCGAACACTTGGACATTCACGCCCGACACTGCAATCGTCAACACCAACACGCTGCAGGTCGTTGAATCCGCAACAGTTCCGACGACATTCACCGCTGACGATGCCGTCACCATTTCATTCGAGTCCGGTGCCTCCGTCGTCGAAGGCGACAGCATTCAAGCAGCCATCAACGCGGCTCCGGCGGGCAGCACCGTTCGTTTGGGAGCGGGAACGTTTGCCGAAAAGCTGACCCTCTCGAAATCGATCACGCTGATCGGTGCCGGCCAGGGCCAAACGATCATCGACGCCACCGGTGAAACTCGCGGCATCGAGATCACCGCCACCTCGGATGTCACCATTCAGGATCTGACGATTCAAGATGCCAACTTCTTCGGGATCCATACCAACGGACCCTCCGGCGTCTCAAATGTTACCATTCAAGACGTCACCATCACCGGGATCAAGCGTACGCTCAGCGGGGGCCAGGCATTCGGCGGCACCGCCATCGATCTCAACGGCGTCACGGGAACGAACCTAGTCAAAGACGTCACTGTGATCGGAAATGAAGGCTACGGCATCGCATTATCCAGCGCACAGAACGTCACCATCCGCAACGCAGTGACCGCCTTGGGCACCGACCCGGTGGTTCGCAACGAGTTCGGCGGCATCGGTATCTTCCCAAGTGCCGGCGCGAGCACCGCTCCGACGGGTATTGTGATCGACGATGTAAACCCCGGCTTGGACCTCGTGACCATCCAGCCAGGCTCGACAACGATCACCGCGAGCACGAGCACTGGTAGTGATGTCAAGTTGCCGTTGACATTCGTTGACCGAGTCGCATCGACGCGATTGGCTACAGATCCTGCCGACAACTTGGAAGGCGTTTCTTACACCACCGCAGGCAACGGTGCCCCGTTGGCCGGTTTCCTTGTTTCAACGAGTGCTTTTGACGACATCACGCTCGAGAACACCGCCACGGACACCTTCACCGTGCTCGATGGCATGAGCATCCAAGACGCCATCGACGCGGCCGAAAACGGCGACACCGTCAACCTGACCGCAGGGCCGTTTGCTGAAAATATCTTGGCGGATAAGCCAGTCACCATCGCCGGTCAATCCGAAGCCGGCACGATTCTCGATGCCTCCGGCGGTGCCTACGGCATTCACGTCACCAGCGACGATGTGACGATCGAGAGCCTGACGATCGACGCAGCTCAAGTCTTCGGTATTCACACCGCAGGTTCGGGAACCGCGAACTTGACCATCACGAATGTAACGGCCAGCAACTCAGGCATTTACGAGTTCGGCGGCGACTTTTTCGGCAATGGTTTTGACCTCAACAACGTCGCCGGTGCCGTCTTGACCAATGTCACGGCCACGGGCAACGGCGGGATCGACGGGACCATGGCAAACAACAGCACCAACATGACCGATCGTGACTACGGTCACGGAATCTCGATCACCGGCGGAGCGAACGTCACCATCGATGGTGCGAGTTTGGATGGCAACGCCTTTGCGGGCTTGGGTATCTATTCGAGTCCGACCGGCGGTGCCGTCAGCGGCTTGACATTGGACGGTACGATCAACGTCTCAGGCGTGGTCGCCGGAGGCACCGCGGGTGGCAACAACGGAATCTACATCGCCGACATGCCTGGCTTCGCCCCCGGTCCGCTCAACGTCGACGCCGCCGCCTCGGTCAATTTCGGCAGCAACATCTCGGTCCCCTACGCCGCGCTGAACCTGAGCGGCGATACCGCCGACCTAGATCAATTCGCCCGCGACCTCGGACTCAACGCCAAAGTCGTCGGCGGATCCAATGTCGCCGGCCTGGAAATGTCCCTCGCCTACGCCGCCGACGTGAGCGCCACTGTCGCTGGATTGCGAGCACTGGTCAGTGCTGGTCTAGCGCCCGCCGATGCATTCGTGGTTGATTTAAGCAGTGGCACGATTCAAACCGGCGTTGAGCCAACCACTGCCACGCCCGCTGAACTCGAAGCCGTTTTCGATCAGGTGGTCTTGAACACACCGCCAGAGCAAGTTCCTCAGATTGAGGTTGAATTACCAGCGGCAACGGGTGGAAATAACCCGGTGCAGGATTTCATTACACAGATAGGGCAGACTTCTGCCGCTGGGGACTCCCGTCCAGTTGAAGTCAAACTCTCACTTCCAGCCGGTGAAACCTTCTCAGGCATCACTATTGATGCACCTCAGGATGTGGTGCTGATTATCTCCGGCACCAACAACATCATTACCGGCGCTTCGCCAGCGCTGGCGGTACTTGATGGCGAAGTCATCGTTCGCGATGGTGTCACTATCAACCAGACCGCGAGCGACGAAACGATTCGGGTCGAAGACGGAGGAAAACTAACGCTTCAAAATGTCACGGTAAACGAGTCATCAACGGCATCCGCTGCTGCCATCCTTGTGCTTGATGGTGGTGAGCTAGACATGTCTTCCGATGACAACACGATCAACATCGTGGGGACCGGGACATTGATCGACTGGCAAGATGATGCCAACCTTGAAATTGTTGGCAACACCTTGACCGAGGATGATGCCGCGTTCGCGAACAACTTTGCGATCGAGCAGGCTATTAGTCACGCAATCGACAATTCCGGCAATGGCCTCGTCACCTGGGTCGACGGCGAACTGTTTGTCGCCGCCGGCGGGTCGATCCAAAACGCCATCGATGCGGCTTCCGAAGGTGACACAGTCAACCTGGCTGCTGGCACTTACACCGGAAATCTAAATATCAACAAAGGACTGTCGCTGGTTGGTCCGAATGCCGGAACGACTGGCAGTCTCACCAGGACAGGTGAAGCCATCATCCAGGGTGTTGCTCCGATCGCTCCCGATACGATCAAACAAGCCGTCATCGTCAGTGCCGACAATGTCACCATTGATGGCGTGAAGGTAGATGCGACAAACATCGGCTTCGATTCGACGGCGATTCGCGCTTCGGATGTCCAGATGCTTAACATCGAAGACACGGTCGTTATCAATGGAACCGCCTTGTCGCCGACCGCAGATTCGATGCGTCGGGGAATCAACCTGACGAATGTTAACAACGCTACGGTCACGCGTAACGCCATTGATCTGGGATTGATCGATCCGAACATTTCGATCTTCAGCAGTCCCCCTTTCGAGAGCGGGACCTCCGGCACGGGGCCTGCGGCTTTTTATGGTGTCCAGGTAGCGGCGATCCTCGCTGGCACCTCCGGCACCGTCAACGTCTCGAATAACCAAATTTCCGGTGCTGGTATCGGCGTGCGCGTCCGCGCCGACAACAGTATTTCAGGACTGACGGTCGATGGAAATACAATCACGGATGTGGTTCACGGCCTGACCTTGCCGGGCAACTCCTTCGAGGAGTATCTGGCCGGTGATATCAATGGTGTCGTCTCCAGCGTTGCCGTTACCAACAATACTTTCGGAACTGCTGCTCCAGGCAAAGGCATCGACGCGGCATTGGTCGGCTTCGATGGTCGAAACAATGTCGGTACAGGCGGTGACGCCGCACCGACTATCAACGGTCTGATACTCACGGGTAACACGTTCAACCAAGAAGGAACTGGAAATGCCGACGGCGAAGGCCCCGATAACTCCGCCGTCTTCTTCGTCGACCTTTTTGCATCGCCAAATGTTGTTCCGTCATCCCAGCTAATCGGCACCAACACCATCACTACTGGCGCTGCCGATGACATCATCGTCGGCGGCACCGGGCCAGACACGATCGACACCGGGGCTGGCGATGACTTCATTCAAGGGAAAGCTGGGGATGACGACCTCACCGGCGGCGCTGGCACAGACACCGCCGTCTTCAGCGGCAACATCGCTGACGCCGAGTTTGAAACCACAACGAACGCCGGCTTCATCACTGCCATTTCTGAGGTAACAACGACTGCCGACGGCACAGACACTCTCTCCGGCATCGAGCGACTCCAATTCGACGACGGCACGCTCAACACGATCGAATTGACCCACCCGGTCCAGGTCTTCAGCTCCACGGATGACCTCGAAGCAACCTTCCCAACGCTGAGTGCCGCGATCGCCGCCGCTTCGTCGGGTGATACCATCCGGGTTGCGGCTGACCTCAATGTCACCGAAGACATTCTTGTCACAGACGGTGCTGGAATCACGCTGGAACTGCGGGGTACTGTCGCTGGCGAGATCAATATCGAGGACGCGGGAACGACGATTACCGCGGTTGACACTTTGGTCCTGGGCGATGCGTCTTCGTCAGACGGATTTGTGACGGCCGGAACACTCAATGTCGGAAATCAGAATGTAACGCTGCTCGATGACGGTTCGGCCAGCCTAGGGTCCTTGACGACTCTGACCGGCGGAACCCTGACTGCGGCCAACGGAATCACGCTGTCCACTGGCGACACGTTGTCCGGTTTTGGGACTGTCAATGGAGGCGTGTCGGCTGGTCTTGGAACAGTGCATGCCAACACGGCTGGACAAGCCCTAACCATTGGCACAACAGCCGGTTCTGGAGGCTTCAGCTCCAGCGGCGCGGTGACTGTCGACGCAAACGCAACACTTGTTATTGTGGACAGCAATGCGATTTTGCTGGGGGCGACAACCACAGTCGACGGAACTCTGACGGCGCAAGAAAGTTCGTCGAGTTTCGATGTCGACTCTTCGGGGACACTGACATCAAACGGCACAGTCAACGGAGACGTTGACGTTGACGCGACCGCCACGCTCAACGGTGATGGCGATGTCAATGGCGACATCACCGTGCTAAGCGGTGGCACTTTAGCCGGCAACCTTTCAGTCGTGGGCGATGTGACCATCGACGATGGCGGCACTCATGCGCCGGGCAACAGTCCGGGTATCACCAATTCCGGCGACTACACGCTCAACGGAACCCTGGTCATCGAAATTGAACTTGATGCGACTGGCGGGATCGTTGCCGGCGATGACCACGACCAAACCAACGTGACAGGAACGGTCACTCTTGGGACGACATCGGTGCTAAATATTGTAGCGGCTAATGTCGGCGGCAACGGATTGCCCGCAAACGAAGACTCGTTTGTCATCATCAACAACGACATGGCTGATGGAGTTTCCGGCACGTTTGGCTCCGTGACTCACAACATGCCGACGGGTGGATTCGCGATCGATTACGCAGCGGACACAAGCTCAAACGACGTAGTCATCACGTACGACAATGTCGCCCCGGATGCACCCATCGTCCAGAGCGTTAGCACCGACTCTGGGATCAATGGCACCGACGGGATCACCAGTGACAACACGTTGGTCTACAACGGCACGGCGGAAGCCGACTCAACGGTCGAGGTCTTCGTTGATGGAAGTTCTGCAGGAACAACGACAGCCGATAGTAACGGTGAATGGCTGTTTGACGACATGGGAACGACCGTTGCCGACGGCACCTACACGATTACCGCCACCGCGACCGATGCAGCCGGAAACGTCAGTCTGGTTTCAACTGCTTTCACTCTGACAGTCGATACCCAGACGCCAGAAATCACAGCGGCGGTCGATACCGGGCTCGTTACCGAACTGGGTGATGGGGATCCGAATGAATTGATTGGCAACAGCACGGCGACGGGGACGATTGACTACGCCGACCCGCAAACGACCGATACGGGGCATACGGTCACCACGACACCGCTGGGCAGCGGCTACCTTGGCTTCGTTTCGTCGGCGATCAACAGTAATGGCAATGGAACTGGCACGGTGACGTGGACTTACAACGTTGCGAATTCAGCCATCGACTTCCTCGCCGCTGGCGAAACACTCACTCAGAATTACCGGTTGCGCATCACCGATTCTACCGCCCGTTTTGTTGACCAAGTGGTCGTGATTTCGATCACCGGCACCAACGACGCGCCGGTCGTTTCGGCGACCACTTCGGTTGCCTTGAATGAGCAGACCGACACCAGCGTCATCAGCAACACGCAAACGGTAACTTTTGCCGACGTTGATTTGGCTGACGTTGGTCACACTGCCTCGGTGACTCAGGTCCAACTCGATGGAGTTGTGCCTCCAGGACTAACTACCGGAGCTGTTGAGACAGCAGTAGGAACTCCGGTGTATGTGCCACTTCTGTCGTTGGGGACGGTCACAAAGACCGCTGGTTCTAGTACTGGCTCCATCGCGAACGTGACTTTCTCCGCAGGTTCGACGGTATTTGATTACCTCGCCGCAGGTGAACAAGTCACTCTCACCTACACCATCGCCGTCAACGACGGCGAGGCAACAGATAGCATCGGAACCCAGACGCTAGTCGTCACGATCACCGGCACCAATGACGCTCCGGTGATCACCGATGGTGACACTTCGGCACTCGAAGAGGACACCAATGCGAATGGTTCGGGTGACCTGGAAGACGGCGGTTCGCTAGCGTTCACCGATGTGGACTTGACCGACACGCACACGGTTTCGGAAGTCACGACCTCAACGGTGTGGTCGAATACTGGCGGTATGTTGCCGACGGGCTTGGCGGCTGCGTTGGATACTGCCTTCGGCGCGACACTCGGTACCGACAGCACGAATACCGGTGCCGGTTCGATCGACTGGACGTTCTCGCTGGCCAACGATGAAGTGGACTTCCTGGCTGCTGGCGAAACACTGACGGTGACTTACACCGTCACGGTGACCGATGTCACCACCGGGGCGACCGACGATGAGACCGTTATCGTCACGATCACCGGTACCAATGACGCGCCAGAAATCACGGTTACCGACCCCGTAGACTTCACTGAGGGCGATTCTTTCGATCCGATTGGATCAGCTACTCCAACGACGACGGTAGATACACAGACGGTGGACTTGCTTGGATTAAGTGATCCCGCGGTTCCAACGAGTGCATTGATTACCGAAATTACTGATGTCGATCTAACCGATGTGCAGAGCATCTCAAATATCGCCGCCTCGGTTGTCGCTTCATCTGGAGGAGTGAATCCGGTTCGATTTACCCCAGCGGAGATCCTTGCCGAATTCACCATCGTCGATGTTGACGCGGTGGGCGGGACTCCTGCGACCTACACCATTAGCTTTGACAGGAACGCGACGCTCTTTGATCGGCTTGACGATGGCGAGAGCATTCAAGTTGCGATTACCTACGATGTTCATTCTGGGGGGGAATTGCTTAGCGAAAGTGCTCGTGACACCCAGGCCGAAAGCATCACGATCACGATCAACGGTAGCAACGATGCACCGCATATCATCGACGCCACAACTCTTGCCGGAACGATCACCGAGCGAGCTGATGGTGCGGCAGACGAAAACTCGGCGGTACTAACGGCGACCGCCGCGATCACGTTTGACGATATCGAAGAGCTGGATATGCATAGTGTGACTGTCGGTTCAGGGACAGTTGGGACTCGTACTTACGATGGAGTGACGACAACACTGCCAGTTGCACAATTCCGCGGCCTCTTCTCCGGTGGGCAATCTGGAACCAATGAGGTCACTTGGACATTTAATGTCTCCGACGGTGACTTGGACGACCTCGCTGCTGGCGAAGTGCTCGTTCAGAGGTACACGATCACGATTGATGATGGAACCGACAGCATTTCTCGCGATGTCGAGATTACGATCACAGGGACAAATGATGCCCCGGTGATCGATGCAACGATAGCAGTTGATTTGGATGAGCAGACCGACTCGAGCGTGATCTCCAATACTCAGGCGGTCACGTTCACGGATGTGGACTTAGCTGATGTCGGCCACACCGCCGCTGTCACCCAAGTAGAACTGCAGGGTGTTGTGCCTCCAGGTATCACCGATGGCGATGTCGAGTTGGCGGGTGGATCCGCAGTCTATGCATCGCTGCTTTCAACCGGTGCAGTCACCAAGGCAACAGGCTCTGACAACGGTTCAGTTGCCGATGTGACTTTCTCAGCCGACTCAACGGTATTCGACTATCTGGCGGAAAACGAAGTCCTCACCCTGACCTACACCATCGCCGTCGATGACGCCGAATCGTCAGATAACATCGGAATGCAAACGCTTGTAGTCACGATCACGGGCACCAACGATGAACCGGTCGTCGACACGATCGCTCAGACGAACCTTGACGAACAGACTGATACGGACGATATCACTGCTGACATTGACGTCACGTTCACCGATGTCGACCTGACGGATGTCGGTCACACGGCCTCGATCACCGGCGTGACCACTGGTGGCACGACGACGGGTTTGGCGTTGGATGCCACGGCGTTAACTGGCTTGATGTCGGTCGGCACGGTAACTAAGGCGAGCGGTACCGACAATGGCGAAGTAACGTTGACGTTCACGGCGGGATCAACGGCGTTTGATTACTTGGCCGAGGGCGAAGTTCTGACGCTGACCTACACCGTCGAGATTGATGACGAAGAAGGCCTTGGCAACTCAACGGGGACGCAGACGTTCGTCGTTGAGATCACCGGCACCAATGATGACCCGGTCGTCGACATGATCGCTCAGACGAACCTTGACGAACAGACTGACACGGACGACATCACTGCTGACATTGCCGTAACGTTCACCGATGTCGACCTGACGGATGTCGGTCACACGGCCTCGATCACCGGCGTGACCACTGGTGGCACAACAACCGGCTTGGACTTGGATGCCACGGCGTTGACTGGCTTGATCTCGGTCGGGACGGTGACTAAGGCGAGCGGTACCGACAATGGCGACGTCACGCTGACGTTCACGGCGGGGTCAACGGCGTTTGATTACTTGGCTGAGGGCGAAGTTCTGACGCTGACCTACACGGTCGAGATTGATGACGAGGAAGGCCTTGGCAACTCAACAGGAACGGAGACATTTGTCGTTGAGATCACCGGTACCAACGATGGTCCGGTGGCCAACGCGATTGCGGCGGGCACGTTCCCGACGGTGGATGAAGACGAGACGTTTGGCGGGACGTTGACCAACGCTCCCGGACCGACGGACATTCCGATCAGCACGTTTGCGACCGACGTGGATGACATGTTG
>NZ_LWSK01000155.1 GCF_001642955.1 Rubripirellula obstinata
CAATCGCCTTGGCGATTTGACGCTGCAACCCTGGGTCACGGAGCACCAGCAGCCACCCTCCCCCGTCCCCGATTTTGGCGGCGAAGCCGTCAAAATCGGGGACGGGGGAGACTAATTCGTTAACGTCATCAACCCAGGGTTGCGGTTTGCTTCGCTACGCTCGCAAAACCTTAACCCTGGGCTATGGTGTTCAACGCCGTTGGCGTATTCCAGTAGGGACGGAACAAAACTTGGACCTCCAATGTCCGCGTCAACGCCAAAGATTTAGCGGCCCAGGGGGACGCCGAAAGTCTACGCGACTTTCGCTACCTGCTAGCCCAGTACCACCATTCGTTAATGATCACGATCAAGGCTAAGCATATTTTCAACTTCGTGGATTGCGTCCATCGCATTGATAAGCGATTGACGGGCTTTACCAACCCTTCCGGATTCGAGTTGGTTGTAGAGAACATCTAGCGTCAAGGTCGCCACGTTCAAGACATTATTCCAACGATGTCTATCAAACGCTTGATTGTTCTCGGGGGCGAGATCTTCCATTGCATGACAGCACTCGCGAATTTTCCGCATGTCGGAATCAATATCCACGAAGCTGACGTGCAGTTTAAGCAGGCTACTGACTTCGGTCGAATTTTCAACATCGGCTAACATCAATCACTCCCCAGAGATAAGCGGAACAATGGAGAGTTACCAAAACTAGCTCGTCGCTGTAACGCCAATTCCGAAACTATTTTTTTGGTTTTGCTGGCTCAATTCACAAATCATCTTGACGTCCATATTCGTAAATGGATGCCATTTCTTCGCTGTCAAACACCCGGTTCGCGACGATAAGTTCATCGATCACTCCAAAGAATCGATAGCTCATTCCGGATTGTCGTTCGGCAGGCGTTGTGCTGTGGTTTCCCATTTCCATTGTTTCAAGCGGCAACGGTGACACGCGCTTCATCTTTGTGACGCTGGTTCGTTTGCCATTGAAGAAATGGGAAACTTCCATTTTGTGAGGATCGATGGTGACACCGTAACAGCCCCATTTGCCGGTTTGATCTTCAATTTCCGGTTCTGCTCCGCTGGTATACCCGCAGATGTCATAGGTCATCGGTCTTTTGTCCATAAAAGCCAAACTTAGCCGAGCGATATTGCGATCAGACAGCACCCAGCGAAATGTATCTGTTGGGGCATTCGTGTCTTGCAATTCATCCCTAAGCGTTCCGTGCATGCCCCATCGTCGAGGGTGTTCGGTGAGTAACAGAGCCGAAGTCAACTGCAGAAACGCGTCCGGCCTAGCCCAAGTCACAAACGAAAGCTTGTCGTATTTCCCAGGGATTGTGAGTAAGACTCGATCGCTCTCTCGTTGAAACTGCAGCCCTTTTTTGTTGGGCCATCTGCCTTCGCACCACTTCGCTCGCAAGATCGTACCGCTGGTCCCGCGCGTCGTTCCCGTTGATTGGTTGAAGACTTCAATATCGCTTTGCTTTTGATCCTCGAACGTATAATGAACCAGCACCGAGGGATCTTCGCTGATCGACTTGGCGTAGTTCTTCCAAGCGAGATAGCGATTGCTCCACTGTTCTTCACGTAATGAGCGAATTTCTTCGGATTTTGGAAAGCCGTCGAGCGAAAAGTCCGTGCTGACCAGTTCATTAGGTGACACTCGCACCGCCGTGTTTTCGGTGTACTCAATGGCGTCACTTTCGGGTTGTCTGCGAACCGAAACGGCTCCATCAAAAACGTGAACTTCGCTTTCTCCTTCGGCATCAACCCGAATTCCAAACGATGTTCCTAAATCGACCACCTCGCTCTCGCCGGTCAGCACTTGGAATCCTTTTCCGAGTTCTCCGACGTAACACGTCGCTTCACCAGCGTGAATCCGGACGCACTTTGCTGAGATCAATTCGAGCGAGGCTGGGCCTCGGCAAACAAGTCTCGCGCCGGAGGAGAAATCCAGTTGCAGCAGCCCCGCATCAAACCGAAGCGGCCCGGCAGTTAGCAATTCGCCAGTACGGCGAGCCTCGCCCTCTTTCCACTTCACCCCCACTGCATCACTGATGACCGCTAAGTTACTTACTTTATTGCTGACCGCCAGAACTTTAAGATCTGCAGCTTCAATTCGTTGTTCGGGTCGGAGCGTTTGTTGCTTTTTGGGTAACTGGTTTTGCGACTGGTTTTGCGAAGAGGCAATCTTGGTGACTCCATCATCACCGGGTTTCGCCAAACCGTTCACCACGGCGTTGTAAGTTAGTACCATCAAGAAAGATGCCGCCAAAACGAGCAACGCCGCAAGTAGTTTTATCCGATTGTGATCAGTCTTGGCCTGCTTTTGTAAAGATGGAATGAGCTGTGGATTGGTGCTTTCGGGTTGAATGACTTGGCTATCATCCGCCGTGTTTCGCAGGGGCGCCGAATCCTTCATGCACCAGTTTCGCGACCAAGCCAGCGTCGCGTGCAGACGCATCATCTCGCGATACTGCTTGCGATAGTTTTCACTGTCAGTGATCGCAGATTCAAGTCGTCGGTGCTGATGGGGGCTCAGTTGATCGTCGATCAGTTTGCCAAGCAGATCGTCGAACTCTTCCTGGTTGATTGGTTTAGAAATCACGCGAGCCCTTCCGCATTGAGCAACCGATTGGTGCATTCAACCAGCATTCTTCGGATTTTATTCAGAGAGGTTGAAATGGATGGGGCGGGGCGTCCGAGTTCCTTGGCCATGCCGGCGACGTTTGATTCAGAAGTGTATCGAAGCTCGATTAGCATCCGCTGGTGATCGGTCAACTTATCCAGGCAGGTTCGCAGGATTCCTCGGTAGGCTGACTCCGTTACCTCCACGTTCGCTTCAACGGCAATTTTCTCGATCAAGTCGGCCGAAAATTGAAGCCTGTCACGCGCATGATCTCGAAAATATGCACGTGCCTGAGTGCGAACGAATCCACATGCCCATTGGGTAAAATCTCGGCTGGGATCGTAGTCGTCCAGCTTTTCCAGCAGGACTCGATTGGCGTCTTGCAAGACGTCGTGAGCCGCTTCTAAATCGGCCAACAGGGTTACCGCGTATGCGAACAATCGCGATTGTGATTGCACGAGTTTTTCGCAGGGCGAGCTAATTGCATTCGATTTTGATTGGCGATCAGAATTCACGATGTTGGTTTTTTGAGGAGGAAGCGAGGGATCATCTTTCCATTCCCGTATTGGATCACCACCATTGCGAGATATCTAAACCGTCAAAAGCGATGAGGACACACAAAGAATAGCGTTTGTTCGGCGTTAAATCACGGCATCGTCTTGCAGGCAGGTTTCCGGCCCGCAGGCTGGTTTTTACGGGGCCGAGAATGTTACCATTAGGTAGTGTTTTGTTCAGTGTCCTCTTCTGGTTTTGCTAAAAGTGTTTCGTCCAGTATCGAAACTGGCGGGCTGAGTGGTGTTAAACTAAACCAGCAAACCGCGGTCTGACCACGTCAATCGAATCGAATCAATCAACCCAAGATGATCCAAAACCCATGAAGCTCAATATCTCCGTCGCCTTGAAGCTTAGCTTCGCCCTGGTTTTTACTGTTCTTTTCGCGGACCGCAGCACATCGTTGCAAGCCGCAGAAAAGCCAATGAACGTTCTGGTGCTGTACGCCGACGATTGGCGGCACGACACGCTTGGCGTTGCGGGAAATGCGGTCGTCCAAACGCCTTATTTAGATCGCATGGCAAAGGAAGGCGTTCGATTTACCCAAAACTGCGTGACGACTTCGATCTGCGGAGTCAGTCGCGCGACGTTGTTCACAGGGCAATGGATGTCTCGGCACGGAAACAGGGCGTTCAAGCCGTTCGACACTCCCTGGTCGGAAACTTACCCCGGAATGCTACGAGACAACGGATACTTCGTCGGGCATATCGGCAAATGGCACAACGGAAAATTCCCCGCGAAACATTTCGATTTTGGGCGAGAGTACTCTGGCACTCACTGGTTAACCCAACCAGACGGTTCCAAGATTCATGTCACGCAAAAGAACGAAAACGACGCCCTCGATTTTCTTCGCGAAAGGCCTGCTGGCAAGCCGTTTTGTTTGACGCTTGCGTTCTTTGCAACGCATGCCGAAGACAGCAACCCGCTGCAATTTCTGCCTCAACCCGAAAGCATGGAATTGTACAAAGACGTGACGGTACCGGTCGCGGCAAACGCGACCGAAGAATCGTTTCGGCGATTGCCTGAGTTCGTCGCCAATGAAAAGAACGAAGGTCGCAATCGATGGCATTGGCGTTTTGATACGCCGGAAAAATACCAAACGATGATGAAAAATTACTATCGATTGGCCACCGAGGTGGATTCAACTTGTGGTCGCGTGATGGACGAACTTCGCAAACAGGGCGTTCTTGAAAATACGTTGGTGATTTTCACGACCGACAACGGTTATTATCACGCCGAGCACGGGCTGGGCGATAAGTGGTACCCGCACCAAGAAAGTATCCGAGTGCCGTTGATCATTTCGGATCCCCGAATGAATGAGTCCGACGCGGGGCTCGTCAACGACGAATTTACGCTCAGCGTTGACCTGGCACCCACGATCTTGAAAGCTGCTGGAATCGAACCGCCGAAAACGATGCAAGGTCGTGATATTAGCCCGTTGTACCTTGCCGAAGAAACGCCGCAGTGGCGTGACGAATTCTTTTACGAGCACCCGATGTTCAAGAGCAGCGATTTTATTCCGGCTTCCGAAGCACTGGTTCGCAAAGATTGGAAGTACTTTTATTGGCCGGAATTTGATCGAGAACAATTGTTTGATCTCAATGCGGACCCAATGGAAGAGAACGATCTTGTGGCAGACCCAGCACAAGCGAAACGGCTGGTAGAAATGCGTGCTCGATTTGCCGAACTTAAGGAGGCAGCGAAATGATCCGAACTGTTTTTTGCATCCTGTTGCCATTGATGGCGTTTCAGGTCTTCACCGGTCAGGCTTTAGCGCAGGATGCTGCTAGGTCGGCTGAAAAGGTTGAATCGAGCCAACCCAAGATCTTTGGGTTGTCAGCGATCAAAGGAACTCGCAGCAAAGTCACAACGGTTAGCTTTGAAAACAAGCAATCCGAACCATCGACCGCGACGGTGCGGCTTGCGGGCGACGAAGCCGAGTACTTTGAAATCCAGTCGCCTGAATCCGTATCGTGTCTTGCAGGGGAAACCATTGACGTGCAAGTCGTTTTCAATCCACCGGCTGACTTTGTCGGTAAAGTTGACGCGACATTGCAGGTCACCTTTGGCGACGAACCCCCGATTGAACATTCACTTCGGGGACTTAGCACGCGTGGGTTGCAAGGTAAGAACGAGCCGCCACTGGCCGATATTTTGGAAACGCTTGGATACCGCGTCGACATCGGCTGGAATACGCTCGCCAACAACGTTAAGCCGAAAATGATGGGCGACGAGATTTCGGCAAAGCTGTTTAAAAGCGTTGGAACGCAAAGCGTCGATATCATTCCGGTGGCCCGCTACAGCCCCGTTTTTTCGTTGCCGTTTGGTTACTACACAATCGACTCGGGAAAGCCAGTCCTGCATCAGGTCGGCGTGCTCTCGGGCATGAAGACCTTTCCGGAGCACCAGACCTTGCATCCGGCATTGGAAGACGGCGGCACAAGTTTTGAACCGGGCGATGATCGTTTCGGAATTTATACGACCAGCCCAAGCCACGATGCGTATTCCGCGGACCGGTGGAATCGCAAGCTACACAAAAAGCACGCGACCCACGCCTGTCGAATCTACGCCGCAAAGGACGTCAATGGCGAACCGTTAAAGAACCAGTATTTGTTTTGCTTCGAGGAAGCTTTCAACGGCGACTACCAGGACTACGTTTTCGTGGTCCGCCGCATCGAGCCGGTAGTTGCGACAGCGCCCAACGCAAATGAAGGCCAGTCCCCGCAGCAGTAGCGGTACCGGTCAACACGGATGAGTTCGTTTAGCCGCGTGGGCATCGCCCCGCGCGTCGTGCTGGTGCCGTACGCGCGGGGAGATGCCTGGGCTGATGAAACTGCGGTGGGTGATGTTTTTCGCGAACCAGTCGAACATTGCAAATTGCAAAATGAACATTGCAAATTGAAAATTCTTGGAAAGCGGTATTCGCTGGTCAATTTACATTTTTCAGTGTTCATTTTGCAATTTGCAATCAACACCGAAGCCGGTCAGCCACAAATCCCCAAAGCCATCCAGTTTCCCTCCACGCAAGCATTTTCGTCAGCCCAGGTGATGCCCACGCGGTTAAGCGATTAAAAACCCTTCACGGCGTTGGGCATCGCCCCGCGCGTCGTGCTGTCGTGAACGCGCGGGGCGATGCCCGCGCGATTAAACGAACTAATCCGTTTTCCGGAACCAAAACTCTATACAGCGTTGGATCCCACCTCTCCCGCCCTGCGGGGAAAGGTCGAGCCAAAGCGAGGGAGAGGGCTCGCGGCTATGGTGGACTTCATTCAGAAGTAAAGACTTTCAGCTAAGCCTGACGGTCTGTCCGGTTTTGGCACTTTCGTAGATCGCTCGGATGACTTCGACGCTTCGACGGCCCTCGTGACCATTGATCACGGTCGGGCGATCTTCGTTGACCGACGCCACCAATTCTTCAAACAACTGAGTGTGCCCGTGGTGGTCGATTGCCGACGGATCGGCGGCACCACCGCCGCTTGAATTCTTGCCTGCCATTCGCTTGCGGATCGCTTCGTCTTCGTCGGTTTCCTCGGCGAACGACCATTGAATGATATCTTCTTCTTCCAAGACGGCCGTTCCGTGACTGCCGCTAATTTCGATCCGCTTTAGCGATCCCGGGAAGGCTGTGGTCGTCGCTTCGATGACGCCCAATGCACCGTTTTCAAACTTCAACGTTGCCACCGCGACATCTTCGACTTCGATTCGCTCGTGAGTCATCGTGGCGGTCATCGCGCTAATTTCCTTGACCGGCCCCATCAACCAAACCAGCAAGTCAACCGAATGGATCGCTTGATTCATCAACGCTCCGCCGCCATCCATGTTCCACGTTCCACGCCACGCGCCGCTGTCGTAATACGCTTGGCTGCGGAACCATTTGACGTAGGCGTCGCCCATCGTGATCTTGCCAAACCGGCCCTGTTCCACGGCCTGTTTGATCAAGCGGCTTGATTCGTGAAAACGACTTTGGAAAGTGACTGCCAAGCGAACGCCCGCTTCTTCACAAGCCCGAATGATTTCATCACAACGCTCGGTCGTGATTTCAAGCGGCTTTTCAACAATCACATGCTTCCCCGCTTTGGCAGCCGCAACAGCCGGATCCATGTGAGCGCCGCTGGGCGTACAAATCGAAACGGCTTCGATTCTGGGGTCGGCCAACATCGCTTCGAGCGAATCAAACGCCTCGATGTCATTCTTGGCTGCGAATTCTGTTGCAGCTTCTGGACGACGATCGGTCACGCCAACCAAATGAGCACCTTTGGCGTCCGCGATCGCTTTGGTGTGAAAGTTTGCGATCATTCCGCAGCCGACAATTCCGATTCCGATAGACATGTTTTGAAGTTTGAAGCGAGAAGAGTGAAGGGTGAGTTAAAACTACTTGACGACTAGGTTGACCAAGCGGCCTGGGACGACGATTTGTTTGACGATCGTTTTCCCGTCGATCAACTGCTTGACCCGGTCATCGCCCAGGGCAACAGCGGCCAATTCATCTTTGCTGATTTCGGGCGAGACGTTGATCTTGGCTTTGATTTTACCATTAATCTGCACCGGCACTTCGATGCTGGATTGGACCAACGCGGCTTCGTCAAACTTTGGCCACGGGGCGTGAGCAATCGTGTCAGTTTCGCCTAGTTTTCTCCACAGTTCCTCGGCGATGTGCGGAGCGTAGGGCGACAGCAGGATCAAAAAATTCTTGATGGCCGACCGCGGACGTTTTTCAGATTTGCTGAAATGGTTCGTGAATTCCATCATGCGAGCGATCGCAGTATTAAAGCTCATTCCTTCGGTATCTTCGGTCACCTTTTTGATCGTTTGGTGCAAGACGCGGTTCTGTTCTTCGTCGCAATCATCATCCGTCAACGCGCTGCTTAACGCACCCTCGTCGGATCGATGATCCACGACCAACCGCCAAACTCGGTCCAGGAAATTGCGAACGCCGCCGACGCCTTCCATCGCCCAAGGCTTGGTTGCCTCCAGCGGCCCCATAAACATTTCGTACAAACGCAACGAGTCCGCGCCGTATTCGCGAACAATGTCGTCGGGGTTGACGACGTTGCCGCGTGATTTGGACATTTTATCAGCCTTGGCCAAGACTTCGATATCGGTTCCAGCGACAAACGACTTGCCCTTTCGTTTTTCAATTTGATCGTCACGCAAATCGCTGTTGTCTTTTGCATGAACCAGGATCACTGACGCCTTTTCGTCCTCACCGACCGGAACGCCCGCATAGCCCATCGCTGCCAAACTTGCCTTTGCACCGGAGAACGCAGCGGGCGAAAGGTGATACTGCGGCGCGCCCAGAATCATGCCTTGATTGACGAGCCTTCCGAACGGTTCGGGCGTGGAAACGTGACCGCGGTCGTACAGCACCTTGTGCCAGAACCTGGAATACAGCAAATGCAGAACAGCGTGCTCGGCACCACCGACGTACAGATCGACCGGCATCCACGCCTTCTCTTTTTCGGGATCAACCAAGTGTTGATCATTCTTGGGGTCAATGTAACGCAAGAAATACCAGCATGACCCAGCCCACTGTGGCATCGTGTTGGTTTCGCGGATGTAGCGTTTTCCATCTAGCTGGACGTACAACCAATCGTCGTCCGCCTTGGCTAGCGGCGGTTCGGGGCGACCGTGCGGCTTGAAGTCTTCCAAATCGGGCAGCGTGACCGGCAACTGCTCCAACGGAACCGCTCGTTTGCGTCCGGTTAGCTTTCCGTCGGCATCGACTTCATGAAGAATCGGAAAGGGTTCGCCCCAGAACCGCTGGCGACTGAACAACCAATCGCGAAGCTTGAAATTGACTGCCGACTTTCCGATCCCATCTTTGTCCAACCACAACGTCACGGCTTCCTTGACTTCATCGGTCGTCTTTCCATCAAACTGACCGCTATTGATCGCAAGCCCCTGAGCAACGAAACAAACTTGCCCATCCAGGATCGCGTCACGATCTTCGTGATCGGCAGGCGGGTCAACGACCGGAATGACGTCCAAGTCAAACTGCTTTGCGAATTCAAAATCGCGTTCATCGTGTGCGGGCACCGCCATGATCGCGCCAGTCCCGTAACCCGCCAAAACATAGTCGGCGACCCAAACAGGAATCGGTTTGCCAGTGACCGGATTGATCGCGTGGCTGCCCGTGAAGACACCCGTTTTGACTTTGCCGCCGTCGGTGCGATCGCGGTCACTCTTAAACGAAGCTGTCTCGCGATACTGATTGACCTGTTCTGATTGCGCGGCCGTCGTCAACACATCTACCAAGGGATGTTCAGGCGACACGACCATGTAAGTCGCACCAAATAACGTGTCGGGACGTGTCGTGTAGACGCGAAGCGATTGCTGATCGGATACCGCGGAACCGTCCGCATCCATTTCGGTTTCAGGGAATCCGGCTTTGGCTCGCACCGCTTTCCAGTCGGCGTAGTTCGCTTCATCGCCGACGTAGAAATCAACCTCCGCACCGGTGCTGCGTCCAATCCAATCCTGTTGCAGTTTCTTGATTCCCGTCGGCCAATCAAGGTCATCCAAACCTTCCAACAACCGATCGCCGTAGGCCGTAATGCGAAGCATCCATTGACGCAGTGGCAACCGCTTGACCGGATGCCCATCACGTTCGCTAACACCATTTTGAACTTCTTCATTTGCCAGCACCGTGCCAAGTCCAGGGCACCAATTCACCAAAGCATGTGCCTCGAACGCTAACCGTTTTGAATCGCGATACTGCTCGACCGCATCGTCACCCTTGGCAGCGATGGATGCTGGGATCGACAGCTCATCAATCGGGCGGCCTTTGTTTTGTTCCGCATCGAACCAAGTGTCGTACAGCACCAAAAAGATCCACTGGGTCCAGCGGAAGTAGTCTTCGTCTGTCGTCGAAACGACTCGGTCCCAGTCGTAGCTAAAGCCCAGCATCTTCAATTGCCGCACGAACTCGGCAATGTTTTGCTCGGTCTTGATCCGCGGATGAACTCCGGTTTTGATCGCGTGTTCTTCGGCGGGCAAGCCGAACGCATCAAAGCCCATCGGATGCAAAACCTTTATACCGCATGCACGACGATAACGAGCGACAATGTCTGTTGCGGTGTAGCCCTCCGGGTGTCCCACGTGTAGCCCGTCACCGCTCGGGTAGGGGAACATATCTAGGATGTAACTTTTCTGAGCACCGTTTTTCAAATCAGAAGTCGTCAAGTCATCGGTTGCGAACGTTCGATGTTGTTCCCAATACGACTGCCAACGCGGTTCAATCTCGGAAGGGTTGTAACGTGCCATGACTTTATCGTTGGTCAAAATTAGGATTCAACAACACCCGCAAATGTTGCTAGTTCAGCATTTATAGCGCTAGAAATTCGATTCGTGCGAGCGTGATTTTAGGCAGACGAGCATCGTTCACCCAAGGGGATCGGATTTTTGGTCGATGCAACCAAAATGGGGTTTTGTTATGGTAGGAAACACACCAAAAAGCTTGTATGATTGAAACCGATTTCAATCCGCAGTGTGAATTCTGTGGGGCATCACAAACACGCTGTTACTTAAATTTTAACCCTGAGAAAAAATGTCCCACGATCCCGAAACTGAATCCTTGTGCCAACGGATCAGCGCTGCGCTGAAACGAAACGGATTTGAGAATGTTCAATGTGAACATGATGGCACCGACTACCGATTGACCGGTTCGGTCGCTCGCGAACAAGACCGCGCCGTTGCCTACGCTCTTGCCCGAACCACCATCGGCGTCGAAAAAGTCGTCAACTCGATCGTGGTCAGCAGTTAAGGAACTGTCCTGAATCCTTCGTAGCTGGACCCGCCAGGGTTCAGTCGGGTACAGATCAACGCCGTGAAGGGATTCCAAATTGTTTCACCGCGTGGGCATCGCCCCGCGTGTCGTGCTGGCCCAAACGCGCGGGGCGATGCCCACGCGGCTAAACGAACTAAGGAACGAGCGGGGAATAAGTGTCGCCTTTCGCAGGGGACGTCGTATTAATTACTGCCGGATTGGTGTCGTCACTCATCCCGAGGGAAGTCGAACAAATCAATGCAAATTGTCGTTGATCGATCCGCGATCATAACGTTCGTGAATAGTCCCGACGAGGCTGTGATTTTTTGTAAACGACGGAAAACATGGTGTCTGAGATTTCTGTTTTGTTGCCAAAGATCACGATCGAAAGCAATCTCAAGAGCGAGAGCCGTAGTTTTGAATCGAATATTTTTCGTTCGCTCGCACATCATTTTAA
>NZ_LWSK01000156.1 GCF_001642955.1 Rubripirellula obstinata
GTCACTCACACTGACCCGACGCATCTCGGCGGCGGCGCTGAGCAACGCCTTGGACTGCTCATCGAGCCGGACCATCAACGAACTATTCTTTTGCATGGCTTGCTACACTATTGGCTTGGATGGCGAACTTCAACAATCTTCATTGTACTGCACAACGCAATACGCGGCAACATTGATGAGTTTTTCTCTTTTCGTGAAAAAAGGCGACGAATCGGAGGCTGAACGGGGCTCCATGTGCGATACGGTGACAGCCATTTACGCGCGTCAGTCACGCAGGCGTGGTCAGGCCTACAGTTCGTGCGAAAATCAGATCGACTTGTGCCGATCGTTGGCTTCGCAGCGGAAATGGTTGGTTACGCACGTGTTTTCCGACGAAGGGCAGTCCAGCGAAACATTGGATCGTCCGCAACTTTCGCGACTGGTAGCCGAAGTCGAAGCAGGAAAGATCAACCGCCTGGTCGTCTACAGCATTGATCGGCTTTCGCGACGATTGGCGGATTTCGGGCGGTTGCTTCAATTGTTCGAGAAGCACAACGTCGAACTGGTGGTCGTGACAGACCCGAACTATAGCGATACCGCGGCCGGCCGATTGATGACCAACATCGTTGCGGCAGCCAGCGAATTTCAGCAGGATTTGACGCGTGAGCGGATGGCGGACATGCGGTCGGCTTACAAACGCGTGGGCAAACGCGTCGCCGGACGGGTGCCGTTTGGCTATCGGGCGGAATCGGTCACGAAACAGCTCGTCGTTGATCCAGTCCAGTCAGTCGCCGTTCGTGATTTCTTTGCATTGGCGTCGAAGGGTAGCCGACCGAGCGAGCTTGCGGGCTTGGCGAATCAAAGCCATTGGAAAGATCAAAACGGAAACGTTGGAAAATGGACGCCTCGACGAATTTTGAAGTTGCTCAGCAATCGTGTTTATGTCGGCGAGATTCCCGATGGCGATTCAACGTTACCGGGGGCCCACCAGGCAATCGTCTCGGTTGCTGCTTTCGATGCGGTGCAAAGGGAATTGATCAGCCGACGGACTCAGCAGTCCCCGCGAGGTGAACGCCGAGCACGTGGTGGTCACAAACACGCGGGATTGTTGGGGTTACTCGTTTGTGGTGGTTGCCATCGCCCGATGAGCACGAGTATTTCGCACCGCGGTCCGGTTCGCTATCTGTACTACCGATGTCGATCGAACGCTGGCGGAGTGGCACCGTGTCCAGGAGTCAACATCGGCGTCTACGAACTGGAGCGGTTCGTGTGCACAGTGATCACGGACGTCGAAGACATCAGCTCGGAGATCCCACTGGAACTTCGGGAGCACTGGAAACAAATTGATCAACGGCAACTTCAAACGGACCTGCCAAGGATTGTCGAGAAAGTCATTTACCACCACGGCTCGGGAGAGCTCACGATCGAACTGGATGACGACCGCCTGCACTCGCTTGCGGCCGGGCTGACTGAGTCGCCCGAGCGGACGGATTCAGAGAGTCTCTAAACGCCGGAAATTCACCTAAGCCGGAGGTCGGAGAGACAAGAGAGTGCCGAGACCTTTGGTCAGGGTGTCGGCCGATGGTGTACGCCACCTGAATCGGAGACTCGCTAACAGCAGAGACAAAGAGAGTCGCGAGAGCTAGCGACATCGCGTTGCGCACGGCAAAACAGGCGGTAAATAACGAAAAAAGGCCGGCGTCGATCATGATGATCAACGCCGGCCAATCTCTGTACTCGGCGGTCGCACTGAACAGGCGAACACCAGGAAATTGCGGGAGCCGGATTTGAACCGACGACCTCGAGGTTATGAGCCTCGCGAGCTACCGGGCTGCTCCATCCCGCGGCGGTAGGATAGCAACTTGGTGTTTTGGGCGATAGGGTCGCTACGACACTTTCAGGAAGGAAATCGGTTTTTTGATGCGGGGCTACCAGGCTCGTAGTACGCTGACCAAATTGTGGTGCTGGTCGGTCCAGAAAGGGGCGGATCGGAGTTCGGCCTTCGTTGGCGATGTTCCGTCGGCTAGCTGTTCGCTGTTCCAGATTTCGTTGCCGGGTTCGGTGATCAAAATCCAAACCGCCTTGCTGGTACATAGGTCTTCGTCACCGTCGCTGCGCATCGTGCGTGCAGTCATCCCGACCGACGAAACCATGCGATGAACCAACGGTGCAAGATCCAAGTGACTGTTGGACACGTGAATCGCAAGCACGCCGGATTCTGCTAAACGAGACCGGAACAGTTCGATCGCTTCGATGGTCAACAGGTGAGCCGGGATGGCGTCGCTGCTGAATGCGTCCAGAACCAGCAAGTCAAACTGCTTGTCAGTCATCCGTTCCAAAACCAATCGTCCGTCGCCGAGGTGATGGGTCAGTTCGGCTTGGCTTTCTCGCATGAATGAGAAATGTGTTTTGGCAATGTCCACGACCGCAGGATTAATCTCGACCAAGTCGAAGTGATCCGTTGGGCGACCGTAAGTCGTCAAGACTCCACACCCGAGACCAACAACGCCGATTTCGAGTGAGTCTTGGCGTTGTTGAAGCAACTGTGTCGCTCGTCCCACGCCGCTGACGTGACTGTAGTAGGTGGTGGGTTGTTGAGCGTGCTGACCAGTTCGTTGCATACCGTGAATGGTGCTGCCGTGAACCAAGTGCAGTCCGTCATCGTCTTTAAGCACTCGCAACATGCCGAAGAAATTCCGCTCCGACGCAACAGTTTCATCTCCGCTTCCATTGATCACGCCGATCATCGGTGCGGCGACCAGTGCGGCGGCGAAGTATCGCATTCGGTAAGCTCGATCCCAATCGTAGCTGGGCATTTGCCAACCTTTAACGGCGACAAACAGGACGAAGATCAATCCTTTGGCCAAGATCATTGAAACCGGCAGTTCGATAAAGCTGTCGAACAACATTGGGCAAAAGACAGCGACAATCAGTCCACCGATCGCTCCGCCCGCGGACAGCATCGTGTAGTACTGGGTCAGCAAACGTGCCGGTGGTTTCAGCCGAGCGACTTCGCCGTGACACATCAGGCAAATGCCCAACAGGAAGACCATGAACGAGACGACCAACGAGACCAGTTTTAGGTGTTCGGGAATCAAGTCCTTCAATTCGATCGCTGCAACCGCGAAGATCGTGACGACGGCGATCAGCTTGGGACGATACCACTGCGGTGAATCAAAACAGATAATAAAACTTAGCAGGTACAAACTAAGCGGCAGCACCCACAAGAATGGAACAACCGCGACGTCTTGGCAAACGTGATTGGTGACGACCAGCAACATGGTCGATGCCATGGCGGGGAATCCGATCCATGCGGCACGGGTTTTCCAACTGACTGATGCAGGCAATGCGATTGGCGTATCGCTTGTTGATTCAACCTTGGGCGAATCCTGTTTGACTCGGAAAAGTTTGATCGCGACCATGCCAATGACCAACAAGAATGCACACAGCATCAATGACCATGTCGTGCTTTGCTGAGACACCGATAGAACGGGCTCGACAACGAATGGATAACTGAGCAGCGCGACAAGTGACCCGGCATTGGACAGTGCGTACAACCGATAGACGCGGTCGGAACTGTCTTGGTAACTGAGCCAGGCTTGGACCAGTGGGCCGGTGCTGGAGAGAACAAAGTATGGCAAACCAACATGTGCCAACAACATCCATAGCAGATACATTGTTGGCGTTTCAGAACCGGTGGGCTTCCATGCGTCCGACGGCTGAATCGGTAAAAGCAAAACGGCGGCGCTAAGCAATGTTAAATGAATGACAGCTTGCATCGCTGGTTTGAAAAATGTGCGCAGGCAATGTGCGTACAGGTAACCACCAAAGAGCAACAGTTGGAAGAACAACATGCACGTCGTCCAAACCGCAGGCGTTCCGCCAAACCAGGGCAGGACACACTTGCTGATCACCGGCTGAACTTGAAAAACCAGAAACGCACCCAACAGAGTCGAAGCGGCGAACCAGAAGATCGATGTCTTGCCAACAGTTGATTCTGCAGGCGAGTCGATCGGGTGATCCAGTGGAGTGGACGTGTTTGAAACGGTTGAGGTTTGTGTGGTCATCGAAATCCCATGCGTTGGTGCTACGTCGATAGCCGGAGCTATAGACTTCGCTTAAACGTTGCACGTAATTCGGACCGATGACGGAAGATTGCCCGGTTTTGTGGGTTGTTTCTTTTGTTCAGATTTTACACGCGATCGTGGCGGACCGTTTCCAAGCTTGTGCATTGACTAAACGATCTACCGGCAAGGATGCTGATTCTTATCCTTCGTGAATTTACCGGAGCGCTGGCTGTGAACGATAACCAAAACGTGATGACTGAAATTTTGGCTCAGCAAGGACATTCGGAACTCGAGATTCAGCGTTTGTTGATCCGCTTGCAGGATTACGACAAACGAACGATCCGCGATTCGGTGTTTCATTCCATCGCCGATGGCACCTTTAGCATCAGTGTTGGTGATAACACCTCTGCCGAGGAGACCGTTCGCCAGTGGGGACCGGTGCACGCACGGTAGTCGGCGGGATGGCTTAACGTAGGCCGTAGCGAGTTTTGCGAGTTACGGCAGGGTTGCACCAAGATGCCGTAACTCGCTTTACTCGCTACGGCCTACGGGTTTTGCGAGTTTTGCGGGTCGCGATTTGCAATCTTTATTTACGTCGGGCGAAAGCTGACCGCTAGAACGGTTCTTCGTCTTCATCATCATCTCGGTCGGGATGAAGCGGGTCGTCGGTGTCGAAGAACAGGTCGGCTAGGCCGAGTGGGACTGAATCGCCACCGAGAGTTCGTTTTCGACGCTGGGCTAAATCTTCCAGATCGACGGCGTCTTCGCCCAAGCATTTTTCGAGTGCTTCCTGCCACGCAACGTCACGCGAGATCGGATGGTCGGGATCTTGGATCATTCGCTTCATTGCGAAACGCATCAGGTTGAGTCCGTCGCGGAGCGAGAAGTCTAACTTGAGTTCGTGGCTGTGCTGCAAAAACTCGACTGTCATCGCCAGCATTTCTGATTCAGCGAACGGCAAGTGATATTGCAGGATCGCCATCTCATCTTGCTTATTGGGAAATCCGATTTTGAGTGTCGGCTGCAAACGGCTGAGGATGTAATCGGGAATTTCGAAGGTCGATTCATCTTGGTTCATTGTCACCGCGGCGCGAAAATTATGGTCCGCTGGAATCGTCACACCGGCGACGATCGATTCGACCAAACGTCGTCCGTCAAACAGCGGCGCAAGCGAAGCCCATGACTTTTCGTTCATGCGATTGCCCTCGTCCAAAAGACAAACGCCACCCATGATCATTGCCGAAACCAACGGCGACGCGTGATACGAAATCTCACCACCCTGACTCAGCACCGGCGTAACCAACAAGTCTTCTGGGCGTGTGTCAGCGGTACACTGATAAATGTAGAGCGGTCTGTTTTGGGCTCTTGCCGCCGCGATCGCCAATTGAGTTTTGCCGACGCCGGGCGAACCGACCAGTCGAGGCGTTAGCGGCAAATCGGCATCATCGACAGTGATCCAGCATGCTAAAAGCTGCATCAGGACTTCTTGTTGCCCGATCCACTGCGTATCCGACTCGTAGGGCTGAGCTAGCTTGAGGGTCAGGTCACCAAATTCTGCGTATCCAGCGTCAGTCATCAAGTTGCTTCGCTTTCATTGAGGTCTTCTTTTTCGATCGGGTCCGATCCTTCTTGTGCGTAGGCGTCCGCCCCTTTGGCTTGCCCACCATCGGCAATCTCTTTGCGTTCGGTTTCGACAGCCGCCAAAATTGCATCGATGTATTGATGGATGGAATGATCGCCGAAGTGATCAATCTTCCACTTCAACAAACCACCCAGGAAACCTTTCCAGCGATCACGGCGGCGATTGATGTGCCCAATTTGTTGAATCTCGCCGTTGCGGTTCAGGTAAACTTCTTGGCCGCAGTGTCGGTACCCTAACAGGATTGGCGGGACGCGTGTCACGATGTCGTTGTTGTTGACGTACCGAAAGTGATCGAGCTTGACGTAATTGACGTAGCGGTTGTTACCGACACGTGGACTGCCGTAGGAATAAAGCTGTTCAGGGTTGCTGTTGATGTGAGACAGGAAACAACGCCCGGCGCAGATCGTTGCCATGGCACCGCCGAGTGAATGACCGCAAAACCAAAGTGGTTGTTCGTTGTTTAGCAGCGCGGTTTCCAACATCGGCCACAGGTCATCAACTTCTTGTTTGAACCCGCGATGCACTTTGCCGGTCGTTTCGGCCAGCACCGATGCCGCGTTTGCATCCGCTTTGATGTCGTTCCATTCGTTAGGTTCGGTGCCGCGGCAAGCGATGACACAATCGTGGTCATTCCTGAACCGGAAAGCCTGCGATCCGTCTCGATCGTAGAACGTGACGTCACCGAATCCGATGATGTCGCAGGCACGCCTGGCTTCGTCTTCGTCGTTGTAGGCAATCATTGCCAGTTCAGCGAACAGCAACGACTTTTGCAAAAACGTCATTTCGCCGATCGGTCCGGTGACGCGTGAATGCAGCACCAGCCGCAATTCACCGGGATCCTTGACGCTGTCTAGCGTGTCTTGATTGTGATCAAGTGCCTCAATTGCGCGTTCCAACATGATTCAAAAAATCCTTTTTGGGTGATTCAGTTTGTTGCTGGCTGTTAAACCGCGTGAGCATCGGCCGGTGTTGGTTACTTCAGACATTTGACTGCGCCGTCGGGGTAACAGACTCGTCGTTTGCTCGCTGTCGCCCCGTGCGGGGCTAGAGCATTAACTGTTGCTGTGTCCGGGCAAATCTTGGGCTGAAAAAGTTGCTTCGGTTACCTCGGATGGTTTTAACAGATCACTGGCTTGCGGGTGACCACCATCGACATCGACTTTGATCATCAAGTGGCGACGCCATTGGTCGTCGCGTGGGATCGGGAAATCGCTTCGGAAATGCACGCCGCGTGATTCCGTTCGGGCTAATGCAGATTCGACGATACAGGAAGCCGTCAGCATCAAGTTCTGCAATTCCCAGCCTTCCACGCTACTGAATTGGTGCGTCATTACGTAAGCACCGAACGAGCGAATCGAATCGGAAGCTTCGCGGAGTCCTTCGGCGGTCCGTTCGACGCCCGCCAATCGCCCCATCAAGGTTTTCAGAGAAACGCGAACGTCGGCGACGTCAAACTTTGTGTCTCGATCGACCACGGGACTAGAAATCGGCAACGCTTCCATCTTGCTGGGTTGTTCAGCCGCTGCACGTGCCGCTGCGATTCCGGCGTGGGCACCGTAGACCAGACCTTCCAGCAAGCTGTTGCTGGCCAGCCGATTCGCACCGTGCAAACCGCTGCTGGTCACTTCGCCAGCCGCCCACAACCCGGGCATGCTGGTGCGTCCTTGGCGATCCACCGTCACACCGCCGATTTCGTAATGAGCACCCGGTCGGACGGGGATTCGATCGACGGCAATGTCCAATCCGAATTTATCGCAAGCGTCCGCGATGCCGGGGAATCGCTTGTGGACTTCTTTTGCGTTTAGATGCGACAGGTCCAAGTAAACGTTGGAGTGTTTTGTTTCATCCATTTGTCGGATGATCGATTGGCTGACCACATCACGCGGTGCCAACTCGGCCCGATCATCGTAGTCGGGCATGAAGCGATGGCCGTTGGTGTCGACCAAATGAGCACCTTCGCCGCGGACGGCTTCGGTGATCAGCGATCGTGACGAACCGGCGATGTACAAAACGGTTGGATGAAACTGAACAAATTCCATATCACGCAGTTCAACGCCGGCTCGATAAGCCAACGAAGTACCATCGCCGGTTGCGACTGATGGATTCGTGGATTCGCGATAGACTTGCCCGTTGCCTCCGGTGCAAAGGATCGTTTCCTTTGCCCAGACCATCACGGTTCGACCATGATGGTCAACGATCACGGCACCGCGGCAACGGCCTTCGTAGGTCAGCAGATCAACGGTGAAGGCGTTTTCCCAAATTTCGATGTGATCGGCCTCGCGAGTTTTTTCGATCACCGCTCGCATGATTTCCGCGCCCGTCGCATCGCCTCGGGCGTGGACGATTCGTTCGCGTGAATGACCACCTTCGCGGCCCAGCATTAATTCTCCTTCGCTGGAATCAAACTGCGTTCCCCACTGGACCAATTCTTCGATTCGCCGGGGGCCTTCGCGGATGACCATTTCGACGACTTCGCGTTCGCACAGATTCCCGCCGGCGGCCAGCGTGTCGCTGACGTGGGAATCGAAACAGTCCGCAGGATCCAGGACGCCGGCGATGCCGCCTTGGGCGTAATTGCTGTTGGATTCTCGAAGCACGTCTTTGGTGACGACAAACACGGATTGGTTGGACGCGACCGCGTTGGCAGCCCGCAAACCGGCCAAGCCACCGCCGATGACTAGCACGTCAGTAAAACGATGAAGTGCCCGCCGAGAATCAAAAGGCAGCAGGTATCGAGGAGTCATCATCGGGCGGACTGGGTCTGAAAGGGGGAACCGGTTCTGGGCAAAGCCGGGGGCGTATCGACAATCTGTGAATATAACCGATACTTTGGTTTACCATGAGTGTGTGGAAATGCCGGAGGTCTTGCGGCAACGCCGTAGCGGATTTTAATCAGCCGTTTTGGCGTTAACCACGGTTCTTGTCAGTGAAGGAGGAACCGTGGCTAGCGCCAAAACGGCTAATTGCGCGTGGGCGACGGAACGAGAATCAGCTACTGAGTTTGCCTGACCGGTAGTGGTTCACAAAAACATTGCCCTTCTTTTTCATTTCCCACCACTCACGAAGACACCACTCTCAAAGAACCTGATGAGCGAAATCAAACGCAGCCTCCGATCCGGAACTGAACACCTTGATAGTGATATCGAGGATTCTGGAACGCTGGAATCATCCGAGTCGCGTGATCTGAATCGTGACGGTGAATCGGATCGCCAGCGTCGGCGGCGGGTGCGGCGAACACGGCGGCGTCAATTGACTCTTTCGGTTCTGCCGACATTGTTAACGCTCGGCAACGGTGCTTGCGGTTTAGCGGCGATCGCGGTCGCGATGAGCGTCAATTTGGATTGGCCGTTGGAGACCAAAATGATGGTCGCTGGGCTGTTGATTTTTGGCGGCATGTTGTTCGATGCCTTGGACGGTTCGGCTGCGCGGATGACTGGCCAGGAAAGCGAATTTGGTGCTCAACTGGATTCGCTTTGTGATGCGATAACGTTTGGGACGGCACCGGCGGTTTTGGTTTGGCGTTTCAATTCCGGCGGTTTTCTGCCTTTGAAATTGACTTGGGCGATTGGGACGTTGTTCGCGCTTTGCGTTCTGATTCGGTTGGCTCGGTTCAATGTGGAAACCGACGAAGACGACTCGCACGAGGGTTTTGAAGGTCTGCCCAGTCCCGCCGCGGCGGGCACGATCGCTGCGTTTGCAATCGCAATGTACGAACTGGCATCGTACATTCCTCAAACAACCGCTGGATCAGCAGACGTCGCCGATTCGACTTGGCGGAACGTTGCATGGTTGGCCGAGCAAACTCTTAACGGGTTTCATTACGTGATCCCATTGCTCGCGTTGGCGTTGGCGTATTTGATGGTTTCGCGGTTCCAGTATCCGCATATTTTTCAGCAATTGATTCGCGGTCGCCGATCGCCTCATCAGTTTAGCCAGGCTCTGTTTGTGTTGATCGGAGCGTTTCTTTTTCATGCGTTGGTTTTGCCGGTCGCGTTCTGCTATTACGCGTTTCGTGCGCCGGCCCAAGCGTTGTGGCTTCGGTCTAAGAATGCAACGCAAGCAGCGGATCAGAGCTGATTTGCTGGGCAGCGTCGTTCTAAGCTGTTTAACCGCGTGGGCATCGCCCCGCGCGTTTGGTTCCGCGTGGACGCGCGGGGCGATGCCCAACGCGGTTAAACAATTTTGGAACCGTTCACAGCGCCAGGCTTCGGTCTAAGAATGCAACGCAAGCAGCGGATCAGAGCTGATTTGCTGGGCAGCGTCGTTGCGAGCTGTTTAACCGCGTGGGCATCGCCCCGCGCGTTTGGTTCCGCGTGGACGCGCGGGGCGATGCCCAACGCGGTTAAACAATTTTGGAACCGTTCACAGCGCTGGGGTTCAGTTGGGTTCGGGGCTTGTCCAGCGCAAGGCTGACGGTTTTGATGGCTAGTTTGTATCGGGTACGTAAAAGATCGGCCTTGATCGGTTCAATCTGGGTCTCGACGAATGTCGCTGAGCGACGTATTCTGCGTCTAAGTTTGGGTGGCGAAACGACTTATCTGCTTCTGCCGGTCGGCAAGCCGAGTTGGTTTACCTGAGTTGACTCAGAGCCCAGTTTTGCAATCCTAACGAGGCGGCCAGTTATGCAGAGGCCGATAATCCAGTTGCTTTGAAGGTGGTCGGTTAATGTCTAGTGCACAACTTGGTGAAGAAGAACAGACAACGGTGAACGAAATAGATCCAAAGGATGCCGATGCCAGTTCTTCGTTTCGAAGCAACGGTGCAAAGGGGACAGCGAAGGGAACAGCGAAGAAAGCTCAGCCTCACGCGAGTCCGTTCTACAACAATTTAGTCCCGGCCTATCAAGCGTTGTGGCCTGCGATGGCAAAGCGTCGCATCCTGGCGACGATCAAGGCGCTCGACATTCCGGCCGGCACGAACTTGCTGGAAGTCGGCGTCGGGACAGGCATGTCGTTGGAAAGTTATCCCAAAAACATTTCGGTGACCGGTGTCGATTTGTCCGAAGCGATGTTGTCTGAAGCGGAACAAGCGATTCAGGAAAACCATTGGAATCACATCAACGTGCTGCCGATGAATGCAGAGAAGTTGACGTTCCCCGATTCGACGTTCGACATGGTGACGTCGTTCCACACGATCAGCGTGGTTTCGGAACCGCGAAAAATGATGAGCGAAATTGTCCGGGTGTGCAAACCTGGTGCTCGCATTCTGTTGATCAATCACTTCCGCAGCGACAATCCGCTGATCGCAAAAGTGGTTGACCAGGCTGGCAACATTACCAAGCGACTCGGTTGGCGAACCGATTTGGAAGTCAACGAAGTGCTGGGTGAATTGCCGCTGCGTTTGGACGAGCGATATAAAACGAATCCGTTTTCGCTGTTCACCGTGATGAAGGCCACTTGCAAGCCGTAGAACGGAATTAATTCCGTCGCACCGGCGGGCCTCTTCGCATAGGAACTGTCCCGAAATAACTTCCCGGTTTTCCCGTAGCTGGTCCCGCCAGGGTTCAGTTCACTGCTGGCATTCCGCGTCACCTCAATTTTCGGGTAGCGGAACTCGCCAAGAGTTTCGGCTACGAGGGGGACGCCGAAAGTCTACGCGACTTCCGCTACCTCCTAACCG
>NZ_LWSK01000157.1 GCF_001642955.1 Rubripirellula obstinata
GGCGACACAACGAAGGCAATCTGCCGCCCTCTGGGCTATTGGATTCGCTTTTTCCGTGGACCGGCGGCTGACGCCACCGGCAAAGATCTGCCGCCCTCTGGGCTAAGACCTTCGATGGTGAGACAGGATAAAAACGGCGCAAGCCGATAACTCCACAACCCCAAACTTTTAGCGGACCAGGGTCGGCCTACGTCAATCTTGGTTGTTGCAATAGTAAAGCAGGCCTGTCAACACGCCGCTGGTTGCTTGTTCGGTGGGTAAACACAGGCGGTCGTGCCAATCGTTCGACGCGTGTGATTCTTGCACTCGCGACGCCAGATCCCTGGAAGCATTTCCGACCAGGATGCTGCGGTAGCCCGCGGTTAGTGCGGCAAAATCGTTGCCTGAATCGCCCGCAAAAATCACTTCGTTTGGATTGAGTCGCAGGTTTTGGCACCACCAATCAATCGCATAAGCCTTGGACACACCGGCTGGCAACAAATCGACCAGCCCGTCTCCGTTGAATGGATCGACGCTGGCGATCAAGCGGTAAGGTGATGCATGCTGATTCAAGTGATCTTGGATCTGTTGGGATAGTTCATCGATGGAATCAGCGTCACAATAAAAACTCAATTTGAACTGGCTTTGCTTTTCTGCTTCCTGAGCCGTCAAGTCTTCAAAAGCCAAAAATTCTTGTCGCAGTTGTTCAATCGGGTAGGCGGAAATGATCTGTGACAAATGATCCGCGTAGCCGCTGCTGGGGACGATGCGGTCGCGTGATTCCACTCGACTGATCGAGGTCCCGACGTTGCTGATGATCCAGTTGGGCGTTGGTAAGGATTCGGATTCCATCACGGCGACGATGGATGACAGGTGCCTTCCGGTGACAAAAACCAGATCCATGTCTCGCCTGCGGAGTTCATCCACAAGCAGGTTTAAGTCTCGCCGGTTATCTTGGTTTCCGGACAGCGGGATGAAGGTTCCATCAAGATCGGTTGCAAGGACCGCCGGCGTGTCGGACATGGAATAGGCTCGTGAGTGAAGAGGTATCGTTGTGATATCAGAATGCGAGCACCCAGCGGTCGCAAGCCCTGCGGCAGATCGCGGAACTGGCTAAACTCTCGGCCAGGATTATCAATTTCAAAACTCTGGGTCATCCGAATCTATGATTCCGCTACGAGACAGCATTCCGAGCCGAACGATTCCGTTCGTCAACTACACGATGATCGCGATTTGTTCGCTCGCGTTTTTTGCTCAGCTTTCCGACCCGACTGGCAAGTTGGCGGAACAATACGGCATGGTTCCGGTGCGATTGAATGACGAGTCCGCGCCGACGGTGTTGCGACAACAGGTTGGGGTTCAGACGCCGCGTGGTGTCCAGGTGCAGGTGGTCGAGCGTGTGATCGCGCCGTCGGCAATCGTGCCCTGGGCCACGGTGGTGACCTGCATGTTTCTGCACGGCGGGTGGATGCATTTTCTTGGAAACATGTGGTTTTTGTATATCTTTGGCGACAATGTCGAAGACCGGCTAGGGCATTTTGGTTACACATTGATGTACTTGGGGACCGGGATCGCGGCCGGATTGACGCACTATTACACCAACATGGACAGCATCGTGCCGACGATCGGCGCCAGTGGTGCGATCGCGGGCGTGATGGGTGCGTACGCTTGGTTGTATCCGCATGCGAAGGTCCAGGCGGTGCTGCCGATCTTCATCATCCTGCAAGTTTTTGTGCTGCCGGCTCCTGTGTTTCTAGGAATCTGGTTTGCGATTCAAACCTACAGCGGGATCGCCGCCCAGACCTCTGGCCAAGCAGGTGGTGTTGCGTGGTGGGCCCATATTGGTGGTTTCGTCGCCGGTGCAGCGGTCGCAATTGCAGCCGGACGAACCCATTTTGGAAATTCACCGGTGGAATCAAGAAGGTTTTGACGCATAAGTGTGATAGACACCGTTCAAAACAAGCGGGAATATAGTCAGCGGCGATCGGTTTCTACCGAGGATGCGGTTGCTGCTGGGCTACTATAGAAAGCCAGCAGCCGAACGTAGAGCAGATTCTTTTCCTTTAATCGCGAACGATGTTCGTTATTGCAACAGAATGATTTCCGCCTTATGGTCGTGCTGGCAAAGAGGTGTGCAAAATGCCACTATTGCGTAGGCAGACTTGTTTTGGAGAGATGTGCTCTATGTCACGACCTGATAGCTTGAAAAAAACTTCTCAAATCTCGTCCGCCCGATACTCGATTGCCTGCTAGTTTTGCTTCACCATGGATGAAATGTTGTACCCAACTCAATCGACGACCCGGTTCGATCCCAACGCGACGCTTGCCGCTGACGGTTCGGTTAGCGTCAATACGGGCGATCCAAAGTTAATCGCGAACTATGAACAGATTAGTCGCGACCGGACGTTTAGCTGGACTGGGCACTATCACATTGGTCGGATGCTTGGCCGCGGCGGGCAAGGCGAGGTTTATTTGACCCAGCACCGTGGTTCTGATGGATTCACGTTGCCGGTTGCGATGAAGGTGTTTTCGCCTGAACGTTATGCCAACAGTTCGGCATACAACGAAGCCATGGCTCGAGTCGCCTCGATCGCCGCTCGCGTTGCTTTGATTCAGCACGACAATGTGTTGGACGTTCATAGCTTTGTCGAACGCAACTGCATTCGAATCATGATGATGGAATGGGTCGATGGATATGACCTGCGGCAACTGGTGTCGCCGCGTTGTTTGAGGCTGCTTGATGGCCGAGTGGACGAGTCGCGGTGGACCTATATCCACGAAGTGATCTTAACCGAAGGCCCTGATCAATCACGTTTTAAGGCGGGGGTTGCTGTTTCGATTGTGCGTCAAGTGATGGCAGCGCTTGCGGCGTTGCACCGTGAAGGAATTGTTCACGGTGATATTAAGCCTGCGAATATCATGTTGAAGCGAAGTGGTCACGCAAAGTTGATCGACATGGGATCAGCAATCTATTTTAATTCTCCGCCCCGCGAACGTGATTGCACGCCGCTGTATGCCGCGCCCGAGGTTCTTGAAAATCAATCGGCGACGCCTCGCAGTGACTTGGCATCCTTGGGTTATGTCCTGGTCGAATTACTGAGCGGTGCCAATCCGTTTTCAGGGAGCGAAAAGTATCGTGACTTGTTGATGGCGAAACGAAATCTGCCGTCACGTTTGGCAAAGCTATTGCCTGATGAGGTGCTTAGAAATCGTTTGCTAATGTCGCTGATTGAAGGTTTGATTTCCCCAGATCCGAACCGACGTTTTCCCGATGCCGAAGCCGCTGAACACGTCGAATCGGGTGCTGCTGCGTTTTTGCGTCAATTGGTTCGCAGTGACATGTCCACTGAATACGACAATGACATTCGATGTTGGCTGGAAGAACTGCGCGATCTGGAAATTGAAACGGATAGCAACGATCTTAGTTTCTGATAAGTTTTGTTGATCGAGTATTGAGTCAACAAAACTGAATCAGAGAACATTGATGGACCAACATCATCTGGACGTTGCCATTCTTGCGGCGCGTGCGGGCGCGACCGAATTGATGAGTCGCCGTGACAAGTTTGTCGTCAGCGAAAAAGCGCCCAAAGATCTCGTCACCGACGCCGACCTGGCCTCGCAAAAAGCGGTTCGCGACATACTGGAAAACAGTTTTCCGTCTTACGCGTTTGTTGGCGAAGAGGAAGGTGAAAACGATCCGCCGACGGAGGTACTTCGTGGCGATGCCGACGCGCCGCCTTGTTGGGTCGTCGATCCGCTGGACGGAACGATTAACTACGTTCACCGACTGCAATCGTTTGCCGTTTCGATCGGGTTGTATGCCGGCGGGAAAATGCGATTGGGTGTGATCCTTGACCCGACAACCGATGAATTGTTTACGGCAATTGATGGGGCCGGGGCGTTCTGTAACGGTCAGCCGATTTCTGCGAGTGGGCAGAATGAGATTTCCGACAGCTTGATCGCCTGCAGTTTTCCCGCGGGAATCAAAGCCGATCATCCCGAAGTTGGGCGGTTTGTGACGGTGCTGGAACAATGCCGGTCGCTGCGAAGGCTCGGATCATGCGCCTTAAACATGTGCTACGTCGCATCAGGCCGACTTGATGGATACTGGGCCACAGCGGTTTCGTCCTGGGACTCCGCCGCCGGGATCGTGATCGCTCGCGAGGCCGGAGCGACGATTACCGCGCACGACGGAAACCCGCTGAACGACTGGAATCCAAAATTTGTCGTCGCCGGCTCTGCGACACTTCATCAAACCATGGTCGATCTGCTTGCGGTCTGATTGTCGCCTCGTTGATACGCCGCTAGACTCTCTAGAACAACCTTCTTGAAGACAATCGACCACGCGGATCTCGGATGAGCACCAAAACACAGTTGGAAGTGGAGCAAAAGGGCACGATCAAAGTAAAGATCGGCGACAAAGAAGTTGACTTGCCTTTGTTGCAGGGATCCGAGGGCGAACAGGCGATCGACATCGGATCGCTTCGCGGACAAACCGGCGTCATCACGCTCGATGAAGGCTTTGTCAACACCGGCAGCACCCGCAGTTCAATCACCTTTCTAAACGGTGAAAAGGGTGTGCTTCGTTATCGCGGATATCCGATCGAAGAACTCGCCGCGAAAAGCGACTTCATCGAAACCGCTTATCTGCTGATCTTTGGCGAACTACCCGACGCGGCGCAGGCGGACGAATTCCGAGTTGGCATTCGCGAACACACGATGCTGCACGAAGACATGCGGACGTTCTACAACGGGTTCCCGCGTGACGCACACCCGATGGCGATTCTGTCCAGCGTGGTCGGTGCTCTTTCAACGTTCTATCAAGACTCGATGGATTTGAACGATGAAAAGCAAGTTGAGATTTCGATGTACCGGTTGCTGGCCAAACTGCCAACGATCGCTGCGTACAGTTACAAGAAATCAATGGGCCAACCGTTCATCTATCCCAACAACGAACTGGACTACTGCGAAAACTTTCTGCACATGATGTTTGCGACACCGGCTCGCGATTACATGGTCGATCCCGATTTCGCGGAAGCACTTAACCTGTTGTTTATCGTTCACGCCGATCACGAACAAAACTGCAGCACGTCCACCGTGCGAATGGTCGGCAGCAGTAACGCCAACTTGTTTGCATCGATCTCTGCGGGCATCGGTGCATTGTGGGGACCGCTGCACGGCGGTGCCAACGAAGCTTGCGTCAACATGCTGGAAACGATTGCGGCCGACGGCGGCAACGTCAAGAAGTACGTGGACATGGCCAAGGATAAAGAGAACGGTTTCCGCCTGATGGGTTTTGGTCACCGCGTCTACAAGAACTTTGATCCTCGCGCGACGATCATCAAGGCGACCTGCGAAAAATTGTTGGCGAAATTGCAGTTGGACGATCCCTTGTTTCATGTCGCTCAGGAACTGCAGGACGTTGCTTTGAAAGATGAGTACTTCATCGAACGCAAGCTTTATCCGAACGTCGATTTCTATTCCGGTGTGATTTACCGCGCTTTGGGCATTCCAGTGGACATGTTTACGGTGCTGTTCGCGATCGGTCGTTTGCCAGGTTGGTTGGCTCACTGGAAAGAAATGCACGACACACCGGGCAAGCGAATCAATCGGCCTCGCCAGGTTTACACGGGGTCAACTGCTCGAGAATTCGTGCCGATCAACGAGCGATGAAACTGATCGACTCGTTCGGTCGCGTTCACACCAGCGTCCGCATTAGCGTGACGGATCGCTGTAACATTCGGTGCTTCTATTGCATGCCCGAATTCGGTGCTGAGTTCGCACCGCGTGAGTCGTTGTTGTCGTTCGAGGAGATCACGCGGCTGACCCGATTGCTGGTCAACCGTCTTGGCATTCGCGATGTCAGGATCACCGGCGGTGAACCGCTGGTCCGACGCGATTTGCCCGTTTTGATTCAGCAGATCGCGGCGATTGACGGACTTAAAGATCTGTCGCTAACGACCAACGGAATCTTGTTGGCTGAACAGGCGCAATCGCTACGCGATGCCGGATTGCGTAGGTTAAACATTAGCTTAGACACCTTGGACGCGGACGTTTTCAAAGAGATCGCTCGACGTGATGGACTTGAAAAAACTATCGAAGGCATTGATGCTGCGATCGATGCAGGTTTCGATTCCATTAAGCTAAATTCGCTTGCGATTGCAGGAGTAACCGAGGCCGAAATCGCCAGGCTGGTTCGCTTTGCCATGGATCGATCGATCACCATTCGGTTCATCGAGTTCATGCCGTTGGACGCTGATCGAGAATGGAGTCGAGGCAACGTGCTTTCGGGCGATCGCATCTTGGAGATCTTGAAGTCGAACTTTGGCGACATCGCACCGATAATTCGCAGCGATCCATCAGCGCCCGCAGAAGATTTTTTGGTAGGCGGCGGGACCGTCGGCATCATCCGTTCGGTGACTCAGCCGTTTTGTGGTGCATGCAATCGAATCCGAGTGACCGCCGATGGTTCGATTCGCAATTGTTTGTTTGCCAACGAGGAAACACCGCTCCGCGATCTAATGCGAGCCGGTGCGGACGAAGAAGAACTGATTCGCCAGATCCAGGCTTCGGTGGCGAACAAGAAAGCGTCGCACGGCATGGACAGCGATAGTTTCGATCCGCCGGAGCGTCCGATGTATTCGATCGGCGGTTGATCATCGTCCGTATTGCCGTAACTCGCTTTAGGCTCGCTACGGCCTACTCTTGGATTCAGCATGATCCTTACATTCGGTTGTTTTTAACGCAGCTTTAAGATTTGCCATCAAGGCGGACGATTCTCTTATTGTCCACCCAATCCACCTCCCAGGTTTGGGGCTGACCTCCTGAATTTCGACTCGACGATCATTGCTCGTCTGTTTCTTGTTCGTGCCATTCGCTTCTCCCGGCGATTGATTTCGGCATGCTTTACAAGAGTCAACGATGCTTAGGCCAGATCGATTGCCCAAATCGATTGAGCAGATCGATCACCAGATCGATCACCCGGTCGTTTGCTTTGCCGCTTCAGGAAAACCAGCCTCAGACGAAACCAATTGTGGCGATCATTGATGAGCGAAATTGAAACTGCGATCCCGTCCGAGGACGCTGAACTAAAAGCGGCGATGAAAAAAAATCGTCGCAAAGCTGATCCCAAATCTCGTGCCGCCCAGTCACCGCTGGAAACGTATCTTCGCGAGATCAACGAAACGGCGTTGCTGAGTGCCGCTGACGAGAAAGAGCTCGCCGGCCGAATCGCTCAGGGCGACGCGATGGCCCGCGACCGCATGGTGCGAGCCAACTTGCGGCTGGTCGTCAACATCGCTCGCGGTTACACCGGCAAAGGTCTGGGGCTGCAGGATTTGATCGAAGAAGGCAACCTAGGTCTGCTGCGTGCGGTCGAAGGTTTTGATCCATCGATGGGCACGCGGTTCAGTACCTATGCCAGTTACTGGATCAAGCAGTCGATCAAACGGGCGCTCATCAACAGTTCCAAAACGATTCGCATTCCCGCCTACATGGTCGAACTGCTTAGCAAGTGGCGACGTGCGACGGCTCGGTTGAGCGAAGAGCTTGGGCGGACACCGACCAACGAAGAAGTCGCACGGGTTCTGGGGCTGCCTAAAAAGAAGCTGCCGATCATTCGCAAAGCGATTCGGATCAACAACAGCACTCCGCAGAGCGACCAATCGGATTCGGGATGGTCGTTGGGCGAAATGGTGATGGATGAGCGATTGAAGTCGCCCGATGAAGCGATGTTGGATCACGACATCCTGCGTCACGCGATGGAGTTGCTGGGCGATTTGGAAGAACGCGAAGCCAATGTGCTTAGGCTGCGTTTCGGCTTGGGTGGAAACGAACCCAAGACGCTGAAAGAAATCGGTGCCGAGCTCGGCTTGACTCGCGAAAGAGTTCGCCAGATTGAAACCGAAGCACTGCGGCGTCTGGCTGATGGTCTGACTGATCCTCGCGAGCTTTTCTAACGTCCAGTCGTAAACAGACTCTATCGAATTGAAATCTTGATCGACTGCCCGGGTTCTGGGCGGTCGATTTTTGCATCTGTAAAGGACGGCGGACCGGTCAGCCCGCGGGCGTTGTTAGAAAACCCATAGCATTCGGTCGGGATCCCAAATGCATTGCGATCGAGCGACCCGTTTTCGTTCTCGTCGTGAAACACGGCGATGGCGAATGAATCGGCCAGGATCGCGACAGGGATTCGTGTCATTGATTGACCATCCTGGATCGGTAATTTCGCCTTGCGAACGGCATAATCGAGGTCGTTGAAGCCCTCCGCCGCATCGTAAATCGCGATTCTTAGTACCCCCACATCGCTGGATGCGCCATCCACCACAATGGATGCCGATGCGGGCTCGGAAGCGCCCGAAGCGTCATTGAATGATGAATCCATACCCTGAAACATGTCACCGCCAGGAAATTCGACGGGCACAAACCTGTTTTGGCGATACAGTAAAAAGGCTACACCGATCGTGAAAATTAGGCAGGTTAAGAAGAATAGCTGGGTGCCCCGGTTATCCTTCCACTGTTCCCCGACGGTCCGTGAGTACGGATCGCTTGCCAAAAGCTTTCGAGCGGGGTTGTTTTTTGTTTCGTTTGGACCAGTTTCAGGCATGTAATTCGTCAGCTCGCGTAATTCCTCTTGATTGCGACGTCCCGAACGTGAGACTGTATCGCGACAAGTTTCACTATTAGAGCATTAATTGATTTCGGGCGTGCGAGGTGATCGACCTTGTTCTCTCCACACTCACCCGCCTGCCGAATGTCCGTCCCCCCTTCATCCGCAACCGTGACTCCTGTTGATGCAGGTTCAAAGCTTGCAAGCACAAGTGAGCGAATGTCGGCTGAACAGGCGGCTAACAAGGCGGCCGAACAGGCTGCACAAAAAATTCAAACACCGGCGATCCGCATCGATGGGTTGCGAAAGCAATTCGGATCTGTCGAAGCGCTACGCGGCGTTTCGTTCTCACAGGTCTGTGGTCAACGGCTGGCATTACTAGGCCCCAACGGAGCGGGCAAGACGACGACGATTCGTTGTCTATCAGGACGAACACGGCCCAGCAGTGGAACGATCGAATTGTTTGGGCATCCCATCGACTCGATGGGCGTTCGTGATCAGCTTGGCATTGTGCCGCAAGAAATCGCGTTGTACGGCGATCTAACAACGATCGAAAACCTACGCGCGTTCGGGCGATTCCACGGCCTGAATCGAAAGACGATCAAAGACCGCGTGCAATGGGCGCTGCATTGGACAGGATTGGAAGATCGCGCGGGCAGTTTGGTCAACGGTTTTTCAGGCGGAATGAAACGGCGAGTCAACCTGGCGTGCGGCGTGTTGCACCAACCGTCGGTGTTGCTGCTGGACGAACCGACCGTCGGCGTGGACCCGCAAAGCCGTCAAAAGATTTTCACCATGTTGGACCAGTTGCATCGGGCGGGGACTTCGATTTTGTTGACGACGCATCACCTTGATGAAGCCCAGCAGTACAGCGATCAAATCGTCATCATCGATCAGGGGACGGTCGTTGCCGAGGGAACGATTGACGAATTGATCGATCAATCGGTTGGCCGTTCGCGGATGGTGCGATTGAGAATTGATCGGCCGCTCGATCGGTTGTTGCCCAGCCCGCTATCGAAACTTGGCCGGGTCGGCAGCGATCAGCTATCGACACGCATCGATGACGTATCAAAGCGTCTGCCGCAACTGCTTACCGCGGTACACGAACAGGGCTACCGCGTTTGCGACGTGGACGTCAGCGCACCTTCGTTGCACGACGTTTTTCTGCACTTAACTGGCCACGAACTCAGAGACTGATTTATCCCGATGACATGGACGGTCTTACAGGTTCAGTTCCAGCGACTGATGCACAATCGTGTTGAGTTGTTGTTAACGTTTGTGGTTCCGATTGCATTCTTCAGTATCTTTGCGTTGATCTTTGGCGGCGGAATTGGCAGCGGGACAACGCCCCGCATTAAGGTCGTGGCGGTGGACTTGGTAGGTTCCGACGCAAGCACCCAGGTGATGACCGGATTACGAAAAAGCGCCGGCCTGCGATTTGTTCGTGATCGTGAAGATGAAAAAGCTGAACAGTCCAAACCGCTCGATCCCGAATCAGCCCAGCAATTGGTTCGCAAGGGAATCGCAACGATGGCGATTGTTTTGAAGACTGAATCCGATGCAACGTCTGAAACTTCATTGCACGCCGATCTGCTTTCCGATTCGTCGGATCAGGTAGCGTCGCAGGTGGTGGTCGCCATTGTTGCTCGCGAAATCATGATGGCAGAAGCCGAGGCGCAGGAGAAAGAGTTCAACGTCTTCTCAAAACCAGCCGATGCGGCCGACGCAGATTCTTCGTCGGGAACCGGCGACGTTTCAACAACCGAAGCCGAAACAGCAGATCTAGCTGCGGGCGAACCGGTGACCTTGATCGACGTGATTGGTGAAGGAAAATCGAACCCAGTCGTCAGCATGTATGCCGCTGGCATTGCGGTCATGTTTTTGCTCTTTGGAGCAACCGGTGGCGGAGGGGCATTTTTGGAAGAACGCGAAAACCGAACACTCGACCGATTGCTGTCCACTCAAATGTCGATGGACCAATTGTTGTTGGGCAAGTGGTTCTACATCACAATCATCGGCATCGTTCAAGTCACCGTCATGTTCGTTTGGGCACAAGTCGTTTTCAAAGTCAACTTGGTCGGTCACTTGGATGGATTTCTGATGATGACGATCGTGACTTCGTGTGCTGCCGCCGCGTTTGGTTTGTTCCTGGCAACGCTCTGCAAAACGCGTGGTCAGTTGAACGGCTTGTCGGTGATTCTAATTTTAACGATGAGCGCGATGGGTGGATCGATGGTCCCGCGTTACGTCATGAGCGAGCGGTTGCAGCAGATGGGGCTTTGGACTTTCAACGCATGGGCATTAGACGGTTACAACAAAATTTTCTGGCGAGACCTACCGCCCGCGTCCTTGGCACCGCAGTTGGTCGTATTGATGACCAGCGCCTTATGTTTTTTAGTCGCAGCCCGATTGTTGGCTCTCCGGTGGGAAGCGAATTGAAGCCAAGTAGCTGGCCCGCCAGGGTTCAGTCCGTCAACAGCTTCCCCCAAGTTGTTTAACCGCGTGGGCATCGCCCCGCGCGTTTCGTTCCGCGTGTTTTGTTCCGCGTGGACGCGCGGGGCGATGCCTGGACCGCTAAATCTTTGGGATTGCATCAGTTCTCGTTTGCGCAGGTTTCATGCTCACCGCGACGTTGAGTGCTTCCGCCGGGCTTGCCCCGGACGGAGCGGCAACTGGAAGCTACTACT
>NZ_LWSK01000158.1 GCF_001642955.1 Rubripirellula obstinata
TTGCAAATTGAAAATTCTTGGGAAGCGGTATTTGCTGGTCAATTTACATTTTTCAGTGTTCATTTTGCAATTTGCAATCAACACCGAGGCCGGTCAGCCACAAACCCCCAAAGTCGTCCAGTTTCCCGCCACGCAAACATTTTCATCAGGCCAGGCGATGCCCACGCGGCTAAACGAACCAATCAATTTCCGGGACCAAAATTCTTCGCGGCGGTGGGTTCAGTCCGCGATCGGATCAAGTTCGACTGAACCCTGGCGGGATCAGCTACGGGCGGGGTGCCGGAACTGCGCTGCGCTTGTTCCGGCCTACATCGGGGAAATCATCCTGCCAGATTTTCTATCACTTCGGCCATCTTTGCGTCCTCGGATGCCCTGATCCATCGCAGGTCCAGTTTGACGCAGTCGTCGCCGACCGCTACGAACAGCGATGGCAGTTCTTCCCGCAACTCTTCGGCCCAGGCGGTCGGTGATTTCGATTGGTGTCGCAAACAGATTTGTCGTGACGGCAGCGTCCATCGACCGCGTGAGGTTAGTTTTGCATCGTCGGCTGTCACTTCGCAGCTCTTGATCCAATCACAGGCACCCAACCGTGTTGACAACCGTTCCGCACGGCTCTTCAGATTGTCTTGCGACGCTTCCATCAACGCCGTCGTCGGCAATCGGTCTTTGGACGATGCGATCTCAATCGCGACCGTCATCATCGCGAAGGTGGGCTCGCTGGCACGAAGCACCGGCCAGGCGATCGACGACGAAATCACATCCAGCAAATCACGCCTGCCCATCACGATGCCGCTTTCGGGACCACCGACCAATCCATTGCCCGGAATCACGACAAGATCCACCTTGGAAAGCCAATCGGAAACCACCGGAATGTCACTCGTGATGCAATCACTAGGTTCAAGCGTTGCGATGGGCAGGATCGCAATCTGAATCGCGTTGGATCCTGAAAGCTCGGGGGATTTTAAATCGAAAGCTTCGATCGCCTGATCGCCGCCATCGGCGATCACAATGCAGGGCCGTTCGATGCCCGCGAAATCCGCGGCGCTGTGAACGTTGGAACTGCCGACTTCCATCACCGTTGATTTCAGACCAGCCAGGGTGACGCCGATGGTGGAAAGAGCGGACGGCAGCGGCAGCCCCGCTTTTCCGCCATCGGCAGAAAGCTGGACGCAATTACTGCGATGAACCGCAATCGTATGGCTGGCTGAAAAGATCGAAAGCGAAGCGACCGCGGCCTCGAAACTGGACATCACCAACGCACCGTGCTGATCACCGTTTCCGGCGGCGCGATCCAACCGTCGTGAAAGCCGATCCACCATCATGTGCCCCGAAACACAATCGCCCAAAATGACTTCGCGGCCGACTTCGGTGACCGCATCGGCAAGCGGAACGCCGGTGCCATTGTCAGTCAATAAAACGCCGGTCGCGTTCAGCATCGGGACGGCCAACTGCGTGTGTTTTCGTGTCCAACGTTCGACCGACTTGCGACTCGATTCCGCACCACGCATGACCGCATCGATTCCTCGGGCAGCGGTTTGCGGCAGATCTTGCAGGATCTCGTTGGCCTGATTCTTAAACTTTTCGATCGTTTCGGGTTGGCGAGCCTTTTCAGCAACTTCGTTGAGGCTGCGGCGAAGAAGTTCGATGGTCCAATTGGGAAGTGCCATATCTGTTGTAGTTCAGTAGGTTGGATGCGTGATGTCAGGAAAACGATTGAGTGGGCATGACGGTGTTGGTATCCTTTATCTTAACCTCAAACCGTTCCGCGTAAGCCATCATGCTTGGCAATCAAATGCAAACTAGTTCAGGCTCGAAGGATGATAAAGGCCCGAAGGATGATAAAGGCTCGAAGGATGACAAAGGATTGATTGCTGCGTCGGTGATCGCGGGTTTGGTGATGCTGGGATTCCTTGCCGCCAATTTGCCATTGAAGTACGTCGATCGCCAACGAGAAGCCGAGGGCGCATTTCATCTGTCAGGATCGCGAATTATCAGCGACGCCGAAATGCCGGTCATGGCGGGTTGGCCGATGCGTTTTATGATTCAATACCCTAACGATCAAGTCGTTCGTTATTTCGCGTGGCCGCCGTTGGTGTGCAACCTTTTGATTGCACTGTTCGTTGGCTCGTTCGCGTTTTGGATTCTTCGTTATCGCGAAAAGAAGTTATCTGAGTCGTCTCAACAGCGCCGGACCCAAAAGTATTTCGACGTTTTGTTTGCGACCCTTATTTTTCTGTTGCCAGTACTTTTCTTGGGCGCGTCGTGGTTGTCAAGTGAACGTCAACGGCGACTCTTTCGGAACGTGGACAGCAAGGCAAGTGTTGAATTGTCGTGTTGGTATCCCCGATTGTTTGCCGACAAAGTTCCGTCGCCACTGCGAAGATGTTTTCTAAAACCTCGCAGCATCGAGTTCATCAGTGCAGAACCAGAGGAGACCGAATTAGTAGCTCGATTGCCGGAATTGGTGGGCATCAGTTTTTATCGAAGCGAAGTACCCAGCGGTTTGTTCGAACAGCTCTCGAACCACTTCCACCTAACCCGGTTGTCATTGGTACGGCAATCGGTGACTGATAGAAATGTTCAATCAATCGCATCGCTTCGGTATGTGGAACGGTTGCGGATCAGTAGTTGTGGGTTGGATGATCAATTGCTGGACCGGTTTAGCCATTGGGACAAATTGGAGTACGTCAATTTGTCAAACAACCCGATCGCGTTGTCCAATTTTGGTCAGCCAGCTTGGTCCGATTCAGTCACCGAGCTTACGCTTCCTCGACCGAAGAATGGAACGAGCGGTGAGCTGACGATGAAAGGCTGGCCGAAGTTAACGACGTTGAGTGTTCGACGTAGTTCGAGCGAAACGAACGGGGCGGTTTTGTCAATTCAATTGTCCGATCTTCCAGAGCTGGAATCATTGCTGTTGGATCGATACCAAAAACACAGCCTTGATCTGTCCAGCCTTCCCAAGCTGGAAGGAATTGACGATTTCCCGGACGGACAACATCGAATGTCGATGCGAGACATTTGGATCCCCGGTGGATGCTGGGTTGATTCAGTCCGGCTGATGCAGTTACCGCGACTTTCGCAGTGCAGTTTCTACCTTTGTGAACTTAACAATTTCGAGATTGACGAAACGCTCGATTGTGATCTGATCGAGTTTTCTTGTGAATTAGTTGCTTCGAGTGGCTGGATCAGAAAGAAGGTCACCTGCGATTCCAATTTCCAGAGCTTGATCGATTCGATGGGCAAGACAGCAGGCCCAAAGTCGCTTGTCTTTCACTCAACTCCGCTAACCAATTTGGATTTGAGTCCTCTGATCAATAACACTGCGATCGAGCGGCTGCAATTCAATGGTTGTGGGATCATGGCAGATCAAGTGAATCCAAAATCGCCGAAGGGGCATTTGGCTGAATTGAATCTGGGCGACTGTGTCCTGGGCGAGAATCAATTGCGGCGTTTGATGGCTGATTTTCCAAATCTGGAGGTGCTTCGAGCGAGCGGGATGGCGCTGAAGGAAGTGAATTTGGTGGAACCAAACCGATTGGAAATACTGGAACTTGATCGTTTGGAAAGTATTCAGAGTCTTCGGTTGGTCGATCAACATCGGCTCAGCACGAACTTAAAGTTCTCTGAAAGCCCGGACACATTGATCATTCAAAATTCAGAATCATTGTTTGGCATTGTGGTTGAAAAACCGTTGAAGTCGGGAGCAGCGATCAGCGGGCTGCGGAACTTGGAATGGTTTGCCGCGGGCGGTCCCGAAGTCAGCGATCAGATCGTTCAACAAGTTTTGATGTGTCCGGATTTAGATCGTTTAACTTTGGCGTATCCCAACTTATCAAAGTCGATGTTGCGGCAAATTGGTCAAGCGAAACACTTGACGGCTTTGATCATTCCCGGCGCTGGTGTCGATCAGGAAATCACTGATGCTTGGCACCCGCTAAAATCGCTGTGGGAAATCAATCTTGATGAAAGTGAGATCGGCGGTCGAACCATCCAGTGGCTTAGTCGCAACGAATCCCTGCGATCGGTGTCGCTTGCCCGAGCAAAGATCGATTCGCTGGGCCTGAATTCGCTTCATTCACTCAACCGCGTTATCGATTTGTCTTTGGCTGGAGTGGCATTGGCTTATTCAGATATCGCAAAGCTGCTGACCGAGGGATCGCTAGAATGCTTGGACCTTTCGGGGTGTCAGATCGATGATCAAATGCTGCAGGGCTTGGGCAATGCCAAGACGCTGCTTTCCGTGAAATTGCACGGTTGCCAGGTCTCTGAATCGCAGGTCAACGCACTCAAGGAAGCCAAGCCGGACCTAAGGGTCGTGACCGATGACGAACCGATGCGGCGTTTGCAGTTGGCGAGCACAGAGATGGACGGTGTGGAACCCGCGATCGGGATGCGGGCCTGGCGAGATTCAGAAACGAATCGCAATCGAAAGAGAAGAAGGGCATCCGTGTTCAATACTGGCACGGCACCGTCCGTCGGTGACACGTTGGACCTGGATCATTTTCGCGGTTAAGTAAACGCGGGAGCTGAGACGCGTGCAAGCTGATCGGCTGGGGGCCCTAAAGTAGGCCGTAGCGAGTGGAGCGAGTTACGGCAGGTATGGAAGTGCCGTAACTCGCTCCACCTGCCACGGCCTACAAAAACGTCTGCCGATTAGCGTGCCTGCACCCCGTGGACGGCAAGACGTCGCTTTCGTGCAAGGGGCATCGGGCGTTCAAGGGGCATCGGGGATTTCCAGTCTTGGATCTTTTCGAGCGTAGTGGTGGTCCGGTCGATTTTTTGTGTAGAATTAATGTGGTGATCCAGACTTCCTTCATTGGCCTGGACCGGGGCATCATCCCACCTTCCAACCCTTCCCTCCTTTCTGGTCGCTTTTCGTGCGAAAGTTTTTGTTGCTTCCCCTTCGACTCTCTATCGGGTGGGGGATCTCGCCAAAACTCATTGGTTTTACCGCGATCTTGATGCTGGTTTTGTTGCGACTTTCCATCGGCTGGCACTTTTACACCGAGGGTTTGACCAAGCACAATCAAGGCAACTGGACCGCCGCGCCTTTCTTTGCCAACGCTCGTGGGCCGCTTGCGGAGCAGTACCGGCAAATGGTTTGGGATTACGACGGTCGCTATCGACTGAACAAAAGTGCAACGATGCAAGTGTTAGCGGTTTACCGCGAGCAAGTCGCAACCCATTTTGATTTTGATAAAGACCAGAAACGTCAAGCTCAGGCCAATTACGCCAAGGCGATCGACCAATTCGATTGGGTGATGGATGAAAACGCAGCCGACATCGAAGAGTTCAAATTAGGAATCGATCGAGTCAAAAAATTCGACACCGATGCTAAAGAAAGAAGTCTTCGCGAAGGAGTGGATTCGCTCGGCGGCCAACGGGACACGATCCGGCGAGAGTGGACCGGGAAAGCCAGACCGGCGCTCGATCAGATCGACAAGATTTGGGACAACTACGCAGTTGCTCAAAACGCGATCGCATCCGAGCGGCAACTCGCAGCCAAAGGGAAATTTCCGCTACGGAAACCTCGCACCAACCGAATCGACACCAGCATCGTGGACGGGTTGCTGCCGTACTTTGACATCGCGGTCGGACTGTGTTTGCTGCTGGGGCTCTTTACGCCGGTTGCAGCCTTGGCCGCGGGCGTGTTTTTGTTCTCGGTATTCCTAAGCCAGTACCCGCCGGAAACTGGAACCACGTCCAGCAATTATCAATTGATCGAAAGCATGGCCTGCTTTGTCTTGGCATCGACCGGTGCCGGGCGATTCGCGGGACTCGATTACTTCCTGCATTTGTTTGTTCGCAAATCAGAAGCGGATGAATTTGACGAGGATGATGATGCCTGAAAAACAATTCTGCGAACAAACCAGAAACCAAAATTAAACGACGACCAGGTTTCCTGACACGTCAAAAAAACAAGCTTCCCAAATACTCATATTTTCAAGTTCCTATGGTTGATAAACTTTCAGCAGACGCTCGAGAAGTCGGAAAAGACAATTACTACAACGCCGTCGGAAGCTATTACGACGTCAATCGTCGCGACTTCCTGCGTAGCATCGTTTCGGCGGGGGCCGTCAGTGGCGCTGGTCTTGGCGCAGCCTATTTCGGTTACGGCAAAGTCAACGATCCAGTCCGAATTGCGGTCATCGGAACCGGCGATGAAGGCAATGTGTTGATCGGTGGTTGCAATCCCGATTATGTCGAAGTCAAAGCGATCTGCGACATCCGACCGTTCGGTCAATACCGAGCATTCAACGGCGATTGGTCCAGCCCCGCTGCTCTGACGCGACGACCAGGTTTGGTCAGTGTTGCTGGTTACAAGGACGAGGCCGAAGCTCGTCGAAACGTCAAGGTTTACGACGGAACCAACGGCGGAATCACCGCCTGTTTAGATGATCCCGATATCGAAGCCGTGATTATCGCGTTGCCACTTTGGTTGCACGCGTCGGTTGCGGTTCAGGCGATGGAACGAGGGCTGCACGTTCTGACCGAAAAGCTGATGGCTCACAACGTTGCCCAGTGCAAAGTGATGTCACGTTTAGCGGATGAACTAAAAGATCCAGCCGGTAACCCGTTGCACTTAGCGACAGGTCACCAACGACATTACAACGTCAAATATGACAACGCCATCAACCTGATCAAATGGGGATTGCTGGGGCAACTCCACCACATTCGGGCTCAATGGCACCGCAGCAATGTGCCCGGTGCCGACAGTTGGAAGATGCCGCTGCCCGGTGGCGAATTGGGGGCCAACGGCGAAGTGTACAACGACATCCAGGATGACATTCGCAACCGAATCGGGAAACTGGCGAAAGAGAAAGACCCGGATACGCGAGTGCGTTTGGAAATGGAGCTTGCTCAATTGCAAGCCTGGGATGCGGACAAAAACGTTGACGCGTCCAAGCATGGTTACCAAGATTTCAGCATCGGTGACGACGTGTTTACGTCGATGGAAGAATTGCATCGATGGCGTTTGTTTGATCGCACCGGTGCTGGTTTGATGGCGGAACTTGGAAGCCACCAACTCGATGCCGTCAGCATTTTCCTAAGCTCGCTTCGGGATGACAAAAAGAAAGTGCATCCGCTGAGCGTTCATGCGGTGGGTGGTCGGCATATCATGCCGCGCGACCGCAGTGTTGGTGACCATGTTTATTGCATGTTCGAGTTCCCCGGGCCGGAATACGATCCAACGTTCGACGTCGGCTACTATGACAAGATCCAAAACTATCCGGGGTCCAAGAAAACTGGCAAACGAACGTACCAACAAATCGATCCGGTACCTGGTTATGACACTGACCCCAACAAAAAGGTCGTTGTGACTTATTCGTCGATCAATGGCAACGGCTTTGGCGGTTGGGGCGAAGTCGTCATGGGCAGCAAGGGGACGTTGGTTCTGGACAAGGAAACCGACGTTCTGCTCTATCGCAACAGCGACACCAGCAGCAAGGTCGGCGTGTCGAAACAGGCCGGGGGCTACGCGTTGGACACCAGCGCCAGCGGCGACTATTCGGCTCCGATTGCCAAGGCCGCGGATTCTGGTCCGGTCAGTCGCGGGTATCGGGAAGAGATTGAGCACTGGGCTTATTGCATCCGCAATCCATCGCCCGAAAATCGCCCACGTTGTTATCCCGCAGTCGCTATGGGCGATGCGGTGATCGCCTTGGGCACAAACGTTGCCCTTAAGAAAGCAGCATCCGGCCAAAGCGGTTATCTTGAGTTCAAAGAAGAGTGGTTTGACATCGATAGCGATGAAGTTCCCGATGGAAGCGACATCGCTGCGGAAACAGAGTTCGTCAAACAGCCTGTGACCTAGGTGAAATACGATGGAAATTCGTGCGAGCGATATGCTGATCAAGTTGTTCGAGCCTGATGATCAATCAGAATCGGCGATCATCAAATTGCAGCACAAGCCGTCGCAGACCGAAGTCATCAACGGCGAAACCGTTTCGCAGAGAGAGAATCTTCGTCGATCGGTTCGCGACCTGATCGACAAGATGAATCCAAAACCTGATAAGATCAAGCAACCACACTTTGTGCTTTTCGATCAGGTTAAAGTTCACATGCCGGACACCATTCACGATGGCGAGGTCGCCCGGCAATCATGGGACTTTGTTTCGGCCCAGTGGAAGTACTTTGTGGATTGCAACAATTCGCACGTCAACGCCTGGTACTTTTCAGCGGACCTGGATCTGGATGAGCCTGTACTTTTTGAAGATGACTGAAGCACCGACAAAAGGAATATCAAACATGGGTCTGCAATCGATCGCGAGAACGGCTAGTCCTGAAGCCGCGTCGAGTAAAAGCAGCAAAGTGGATCGTTTGACTTTTCTGCCGGGACTCTTTTTAAGCCTTGTTTTCGTCAGCAGCGTATTCGTCAGTAATCTGTACGCTGAATCGGATACTGATGTTTCCGCAGAAAACGGCTCATCCGAAAGTGAATCACCCACGGCGTCGCCATCGTCGGAAGTGCATCAATTGATCGAGCGATTGGGGGCTGAAAGCTACGCGACGCGCGTGCGAGCACGGGCACAACTTCAACACCTTGGCTTGGAAGCGTTTGACGAACTTCACGCGGCTCAGAATCACAGCGACATTGAAGTCGAGATGGCGTCGCGTTACTTGGTCAGCAGCCTGATGGTCAGTTGGGCAAAAGACACCGATCCCAAGCCTGTCAAACGAGTGTTGCATGAATACGGCAGCCAATCGGAAGTCGAGCGAGGAAGCCGAATCATGCGGCTGGGGCAAATGGAACCCAGTATGTCCGTGGACGCTCTGGTTCGTTTGACACGATTTGAAACGTCACCGCAATTGAGCGAAATGGCGGCGCTTGAATTGATGAAGCAGTCGATGGTGATGGATGCGGACGTCCGTCGTGGGATGAGCGACAAGATTGCTTCGGGGCTGGGGGATTCCGATCGACCGCCAACCGAATGGCTGCGGGTGTATGCACAAGATCTGGCTGCTGGAAAGTATTCGCCGGACGCTTGGAACGAATTGATTGCAGTCCAACGAGAGAGAATCGATACCGAATCGGCGCATCCGGCAACCCGCAAATCGGTACTGGAACTGGTTCAAATTTGTGCCAGCCGTTCGGCCGATCTTGGCAACCGTGACGAGGCGATTCGATTGGCGACTGAACACCTAGATTTGATACAACCAACGTCGCCGAAATTGATTGACGCAGCCACGTGGGCGATCGATCACGAATTGCATCCGGTCGTTTTGAATTTGCGTGGTCAGTTTCGGCGGATGTTCGATGAAAAGCCGGTCTTGCTATACGCCGCAGCCGAGGCACTGCAAAAGCAAGGCGACGTGACGGGGGCGGAATCGATGGCAACGGCGGCACTGAAAAAGGAGCCGATGCCGACGAAAGAACAGGCGGAGAAAATGTCCGATGCGGCGAAGCAGGATCTTGCCCAAGCTCATTTGGACATGGCAAAACGATTACAGAAACGTGGTCAGTTTGAATGGTCGCTGCGAGAATTTGACGAAATCCTTCAATCGGTTGATCTGGCGTCTTGGGAAAGTGCGATCGTCCGTTTGTCGGCCAGCCGAATGCTGGGCGAATTGCAGCAGCACCAGAAAGTGGTGGACATGTTGCAGCCGTTTGTCGATCGCTTGGACAAGGACGAAAAACTGCGGATGGGTTTGCAACGCCGCGGATTGAATTTGAAACTGATCCGCAGCGATTTGGAATTTCATGCCGCATTGGCATTGGCAGAATCCGGGAAGAGATCTGAATCGAGAGAGAAGCTGGCGTTGGCGTACGCCAAAAGCGGTCGAAACATTGACATCTTGATTGAGATGTACAAAACCGATGGCAATGATGAATGGCGTCGGGAAGTCAAAAGGCATTTGGCGCTGGTAACGCGATCAAACGAACAAGACATTGAAAAAATTCGCAAACAAATTCGCTCCGGCAGGGTTTCGGCGCAGGGCGAATTGAGCGAATTGTTGAACAACTACGCGTGGCTGATCGCCAACACAGAAGGCGACTATGAAAAAGCACTTCGCTACAGCCTTGAATCGCTGACGCTACGAATTGACGGAGCAAAGTACGACACGTGTGCCCGTTGTTACTTTGCCGTTGGCCAGATTGAAAATGCAATCAAGACTCAAAAGAAAGCCATCAAGCTGATGCCACATTCACCGCCTCTGGAACGTCAACTAGCCGAGTTCGAAAAGGCACTTGCGGAGAAGCAATAAGTTCGGGTGCAAAGGTAGGCCGTATTGAGTAGAGCGAAATACGGCTATAACTAAAGGTTCGTTCCTATGACACTGTTTAAAACGACCTCGGAGTTTGCCGCCGACCTGCCCGTAGCTGATCCCGCCAGGGTTCAGTCGAGCTTGTTCCGGTCGTCTACTGAAACTTTATGGCCTGAACCTTGCCGCCTGAAATTTATCGCCTGAACCTTATTGCCTGAACCCTGGCGGGATCAGCTACGTTTTAAAACGGTCTCTAAATAATAATTTCCGAAACGAGAGAACTAGTTCGATGGTTGGAAACTGGGTCGAGATTGAATTTGATTGCTTACCGCTTCGCAGCATTTCGCGTCTCGACGTGCCTGTTGACGCTTCGCCAAAGTACGAACAATTTGTGCTGCGGGTCAAAGAAGCGATGGCAAAGCACGGCACTCTGAACACGTACTACTTGCATCGCGGCAAGTGTGTTTACCGTTTAACCAACGACGCCAACCGTGGCGAAATCATTTTCAGCTTCGAGGGAACCGTGCTGACGGGCGACCGCGATGTCAAAACCCGAGCGGTTGACGTTCGAGTGGAACTCATTCGAGAGACCTGCGAATGGCTCAACGAACCGATGGTCGAATTTTTATCCGAATCAGTTCGCCAAGCCTTGCTAGTGGAATTCGATCGTTACATCGAAGCAGGCGATATGGAGAAAACTCGTCAACGCATCGAGCAAATGCAAAACGACGGCGATCCCGATTCATTTGTCGGAATGTACCTGTAAACCGTTTAGCCGCGTGGGCATCGCCCCGCGCGCCGTGATCGGTTTCTAAATTGTTTAACCGCGTTGGGCATCGCCCCGCGCGTCCACGCGGAACGAAACTCGCGGGGCGATGCCCACGCGGCTTAGTTAGGCCCGGAGGGCCGGCAGCTCCCTGCCGGGTGCGCGAGCACCCGGGT
>NZ_LWSK01000159.1 GCF_001642955.1 Rubripirellula obstinata
TGCGGGTAGAATTCTTTGTAGTGGTCATTCGAGTGACTCTTGGGTGGAAGGGGTTTTAGTTCTTCCAATTCAAGCACTCGAATGGCCCTTTTGCAGATTTCTGTTGATCTAGGGGACATACCAGGTGCCGGGTACCAAAAGCAAAAGTTTTCTAAGCAACCAAAACGGCACCTGACACCTTCGTCTTGCTCGTCGCTGGAAACGGTGATGAGAAATTGGGCAAAACGATGAAGGGGCAAAACGATGATGCGCGGCCCGCTTGCTCAATCAGTGCTAAGACCGCGCACCATCGTTTTGCCCCTCCATCGTTTTGCCCAACTCATCCGCGAACAGGCAATGCAAAACTTTCCTAAACAACCAAAAAGGTACCTGACACCTTTGTGTTTCCAAAAAGGTACCTGACACCCTTGTGTTTCGCGGACCTACTGAGCCGGCAGTTTCCAATCGTGGACTAGTTCGGATAGGCTTTGGCGATCATCGTTGCCGGTTTGCTCGAACAACAAAAGAAGGTCACCCTGTGGAACTCAGTACGCTCGACTATGGGTTCGTGATCGGGTTTTTCTTGCTCGCGTTGATGATAGGTTTCTATTCCGCTCGACAGGCCGGAAAGAATTCTGCGTCGTTCTTTTTATCCGGTCGTCACATGCCGTGGTGGTTGTTGGGCATGTCGATGGTGGCGACGACGTTTTCGACGGACACGCCCAACTTGGTCACTGATATTGTTCGCAAGAACGGAGTCGCCGGGAATTGGGTTTGGTGGGCGTTTTTGTTGACCGGGATGCTAACGGTGTTCCTTTACGCGAAGCTGTGGCGTCGGTCGGGCGTGCTGACCGACATCGAGTTTTACGAACTGCGATACAGTGGCAGGTCCGCTGCGTTTTTGCGAGGTTTTCGCGCGATCTATCTGGGCGTCTTTTTCAACATCATGATCATGGCCTCCGTTTCGCTGGCCGCAATCAAAATCGGCGGCGTGATGCTGGGGCTGGCTCCCTGGGAATGCATTGTTTACGCCTCCGCTGTCACGGTGTGTTTTTCGACGATGGGCGGTTTGACAGGCGTGTTGTTAACGGATTTCTTTCTGTTTTTCATTGCACTGATTGGAGCGTTTGCCGCGGCGTTTTTCGCGATTGGGCATGTTGATATCGGCAGCTTGTCCACTCTTTTTTCGCACCCCAACGTGGCCGGCAAGTTGGACCTAGTGCCGCATTTGGAATACGCCGGCGACGGTTCGGTGACGCCAGAGAGTTTGAACTTGCTGATTTCCGTGTTGATCATGCCAATCGCGGTGCAGTGGTGGAGCGTTTGGTATCCCGGCGCGGAACCGGGCGGTGGCGGCTATTTGGCCCAGCGGATGTTGGCGGCGAAAAACGAATCGCACGCCACCGCGGCAGTGCTGTTTTTCAATGCGGCACATTATGCACTGCGTCCTTGGCCTTGGATCATTGTCGCGTTGTGCTCGTTAATCGTTTTCCCTGATCTGGAAAGTATCCGTCAGGCGTTTCCGGATGTTAACCCCGAAATCATTGATGACGATTTGGCTTACCCAGCAATGTTGAAGGCTATTTTGCCGTCGGGTTGGTTGGGGCTGGTGCTGGCTTCGCTTGCGGCCGCCTACATGTCCACCATTTCGACTCATTTGAATTGGGGATCGTCGTATGTGGTCAACGATGTCTACAAACGATTCATCAAGCCTGATGCGACCGATCGACAGCAAGTGCTGATCGGCCGAGTGTCAACAATCGCGATGATGGTTGCCGCAGGTTTCTTGGCATTGCAATTGAGTAACGCTCTGCAGGCGTTTTCGATTCTGCTGCAGATCGGTGCGGGGACCGGGTTGCTGTTTATCCTGCGATGGTTTTGGTGGCGGATTAATGCTGTCAGCGAATTGGTGGCGATGGTGGTTTCGTTTGTTGTCGCGGTGGGATTCCAATTGGGTGATTTCGGTTTTGAATCCTGGCAGGAACTGCTGATCGGTGTGTCGCTGACAACGGTCGCTTGGGTGAGTGCGACGCTGATCAGCACGCCGACCGATTCGGCAGTCCTGAAAGACTTTTGCGTGAAGATCAATCCTGGTGGCCCGGGTTGGCGACACGTCTACGCGGAATTAGCGGCGGAGAACCGAATTGCCCAAGACACAGCGATCCACATTCCATCAGCGATCCTGTGCATGGTGCTAGGTTGTGCGGCGGTTTACGGTGCGTTGTTTGCCACCGGGTTGTGGATGTATGGCGAGACCACCAACGCATCCATTTTAACCGTGGTCACGGCACTTTCGATCGTTGGGCTGATGGTGATTTGGCAGCGGAACGGTAGACTGCAAGAAAGCTGAACGGCGTAGGTTCATCACCAACCTTGCTGAAACACCAACACCTAGCCGAGATGCACGCGTGCCCCAGACTGATTCAAATCCCGATCGCAAAGTCGCGTTGGCGTTGATGGCACATCCCGACGATGCGGAAATCGCGTGCGCCGGTACGCTGATCCGATTGGTCGATTCTGGTTGGTCGGTTCATATCGCAACCGTGACCGCTGGTGATTGCGGTGCTGTCACGGGCAGCCCCGATCAGGTCGCTCGGATGCGAATGGCGGAGGCGACCGAAGCGGCACAGTTGATCGGGGCGACTTATCATTGTTTGGGCGAACCCGATGGACGGCTTGTCTACGACCGATCGGCACTGCAAAAGACCATTGATTTGTTTCGCAAAGTCGCGCCAACGCTGGCAATCACGATGCCCCTATCCGACTATCACGCCGACCATGAAATCACCGGCCAACTTGGTCGTGCCGCCAGCTTCGTCTACGCCGCACCAAACGCGTCCGAACTTCCACTGATCGACGGATCCACCGTGCCGCACTTGTACTATTGCGATGGGCATGGCGGCATGGACCGCAACGGCAAGGTGATTGAGCCGACGACGATGGTCGATGTGTCGGATCAAAGTGATCGAAAGACGGCGATGTTGGCGTGTCACAAGAGTCAACGAGAATGGTTGCGTGTTCACAACGGCATTGATGACTATCTGGTTGCGATGCAAAATCACGATGCGGTTCGCGGTCGTCAGATGGGCGTCCAATCGGCCGAGTGCTTTGTGCAACATCGGGGACACGGCTATCCAGCCAATGACGTCCTAACAGAATTGTTATCCCCCAAAAATGCAGACCCATAGCGTTGCCTGAATCGACCAATCAGCATCGGTATCCGATCCATGCAATTCACGCCGGCATCGGCTTATCGGTGTTTAAGAACGCAAGCGAAGCCAGTCAGGTGGTTGCGACCGAGATTGCGACTCTGGTTCGCGAGCGCGCGAGCGCAGGCAAACCGTGTGTGCTGGGATTGGCAACAGGGTCGACGCCCATGGGTGTCTATCGCGAGCTGATTCGGATGCATCGCGACGAGAATTTATCGCTGCGAAATGTGGTCACGTTCAATCTTGATGAATACTTTCCGATGGCCCCCGATGCGGCACAGAGTTACGTTCGTTTTATGAACGAGAACCTGTTTGACCATGTCGATGTGCTTTCGGAAAACGTCCACATCCCCGACGGCACGATTGCAGAAGAATCGGTCGGCAAGTTCTGCGATGACTACGAATCAAAAATTGCAGCGGCCGGTGGAATTGATCTTCAGTTGTTGGGGATCGGTCGAACCGGGCATATCGGATTCAACGAACCTAGGTCCGATGCTGATACCGTCACCCGAATGGTCGTGCTGAATTCGGTGACGCGAAACGACGCGGCGGAAAACTTCGACGGTCTTGAAAACGTGCCTCATCATGCCGTGACGATGGGCGTGCAAACCATCTTGAACGCTCAACGCATTCGCTTGATGGCCTACGGTGAACACAAGTCGGCGATTGTGGAGCGAACCGTTTGCGGCGATATTACCGAATCGATTCCGGCAACATTCTTACAGCAACACGGTGACGTCAGATTCCTGATGGATGATGCTGCCGCGTCCAAGTTGAACCTATCCAACACTTCAAAGTGAACCCATTGAGTTTATCAACGCAAGAAACAACCACGCCCGACATTCGCGTCTTGTGCATCGGCGCAGGCAACATGGGACGATCGCACGCGAAGGCTTATCAGGACATCGACGGGTTCCAGGTGGTCGGCATCTGCACTCGATCTCGAAAATCGGCGGATGACCTGAACGCTCATTTGCAAAGCGACTACCCACACTTCGCTGATTTTGACGAAGCGTTGAAAACGACCAAACCTGATGCCGTTTGCATTGCCAGCTACCCGGAAACTCACGCCGAGTTTGCGTCGAAGGCGATGCAGGCTGGGTGTCATGTCTTTGTTGAAAAGCCGTTGGCGGATTCGGTCGATGGGGCGAAGCAAATTATCGAACAAGCCGAACAGGCCAACCGCAAAGTCGTTGTCGGATACATCCTGCGGCATCATCCCAGTTGGGTTAGGTTTATCGAAATAGCCAAGTCGCTAGGCAAGCCGTTGGTGATGCGGATGAATTTGAATCAGAGTTCGTGTGCGGAAAGTTGGGAGACGCACAAGAATATGATGGCAACGGTTTCGCCGATCGTTGATTGCGGCGTGCATTACGTGGACGTGATGGCTCAGATGACGGAATCCAACCCGACGCACGTTTCGGGAATCGGTGCTCGTTTGACCGACGAAGTCGCACCGAACATCAACAACTACGGACAACTGCAAGTCACGTTTGCAGACGGTTCGGTGGGTTGGTACGAAGCCGGTTGGGGCCCGATGATGAGCGAGACGGCGTTCTTTATCAAAGACGTTGTCGGCCCCAAAGGTTCGGTGTCGATTGTCGCCAATTCAGCCGCAGCGGCGGGGCAAAGTGCCAACGTTGACGCCCACACTCAAACCAATTCCATCCGTATTCATCACAGCGAATTAGACGCCAGCGGCCAATTCGCTCGCGAGGACGAGGTCATCAACTTGGATGACGAACCCGATCACGACGAACTCTGCCGACGCGAGCAGCAGTACTTTTTGAAAGCGATTCGCGAAGACCTTGATTTGACTGAGCATCTACGTGACGCAGTGAATTCAATGCGAATCGTCGAAGCGGCGGAAGCGTCGTTTCGATCCAAGAAAATGATTGAGCTGTAGTTGGAACTGGTGTTTGCGACACACGGCCTACGAAATGGCGTTCACATTAATCGACAGACTTAATCATCGCGGGAAGCTCTTCCCCATCGGCGATGAATTTCATCGAGATTGAATTGACGCAGTGACGGATGTTTTTATCGGTCAATCGTTCGCCCTCGAAAACGTGGCCGAGGTGGCCCTGGCAATTAGCGCAGACGATCTCGACTCGGCGACCATCGATGTCTGGATGTCGCTCCACCGCACCTTCGATTTCATCGTCAAAGCTCGGCCAACCGCAATGGCTGATGAATTTGTGCTTCGATGAATACAGAGCCGCGTTGCATTGTCGGCAAATGTAGGTGCCTGCGTCTTTGGTCAGCGTGTATCCACCGTCACCGGGACGCTCGGTACCTTTTTCCAGGATCACGTACGATTCTTGCTCGTCCAGTTCGTTGTACTTTCCGGTGACCGTTTTTGCTGGCTGTTCACTCATAACGCTTTCGCTTTCAACTTTCTTAACAACATTTGCGGATACTGGATTGGCAGCAGTGTCACTGTTATCGCAGCCCGCGACCACCATCCAACACAGACTAACACCAAGGCAAGCGATCAGGCTTCGTGAGAACATAAGATTTTTGAGATGATTGCGAATTTAGGAAAATGTAATTTATGGTGGGGGCAATAAAAAACCCGCCTGCCAAGACCAAGGCGATCTCGACAGGCGGGGCTGTTTCTCGCTGCTTTTCAAGCAGTCTCAATCTTCAAATCGAATCTATCGACAGTTGATCAGCGAGTGGGGTGACCATGGCCGTAGCCTAGGTCCGCCGACATCGACTAACGGTTATCACCCCGTTGGCTAGTACAGCATAAATCCACTTGCTCACCTCCTTTCAGACGTTGGTTCGACGGTTCATGATCCAGGTGCCAACCAGAAGAGATCAATCGCCGTACGGAAGGGGTCAATCGCGACGCGTTATCGCGATCCAACTGCCTCCATTATCCTCACGAGTCAAGGATCGTGCAAGAGAAATTTTCGCCTGCGTTTTCGACCCTTTTTTGCTTGGAAAAACAGAGTGGCGTTGTGTTGGACGCAGGTGAAAAGGGATTGGTTCGCGAAAAAATTTGACGCTTTCCGGCCTGTCGATTACTGTCCCGAAATAACTTCACGGTTTTTTCATAGCTGGTCCCGCCAGGGTTCAGTCCATGATTAGCTGTACCCAACTGAACCCCTGCCGTAACTCGCTCCACTCGCTACGGCCTACTTTAGTGACTGTCCCGAAATGACTTCCCGGTATTCCCGTAGCTGGTCCCGCCAGGGTTCAGTCCATGACTAGCTGTACCCAACTGAACCCCTGCCGTAACTCGCTCCACTCGCTACGGCCTACTTTAGTGACTGTCCCGAAATAACTTCCCGGTTTTCCCGTAGCTGGTCCCGCCAGGGTTCAGTCCACTTCTCGCGGAGCCTCGCCTCACAGAACGAATTTCGTTCTACGACGGTGCATCGATCTGATAATGCAGCACCACCATGATGTCGCTGCCGGCGAAAGAATTCATCGGGCCGGTGCCTTTGTTTGGCTGGGGCGCGAGGCTGCTTTGGATCGAGATAATTTCTGCGCCGCTCTTACGCATCCAACGATTGATTTGGCGTTCCATTTCAGGAATCTCAGTGTCAACGCCTTTGAAGATTTTGATTTGCTGCATCGGATGACAGACTCGTTGGAGATGAGTTGGAAAGGTCTGCCTGATTATAAACATTTCCAAAGCCGATTTCGACCGTGTCCGGTGCAATCGGCCTGAACTGGATCCCGGAATCAGGTTTGGGTTGCCAGACTCGCAGCGTCACCTCGTCAATCATCGCTTCCCCGGCACCCAGCAATTCGAACATCACCGACACCGGGCCATCGGCAACCGTTTGCCGATACAAACGCACCGGCGTCCAATCGCTGCGACCGCGAACCAGCACGCCCATCGGTTGACCGCCAATGCCGTCGTAAACCAAAACGCCTTGATGCGGCCCGCCGAAACCGACGGTGCGAACCATTGCGTCGATGCGGATCGCTGAACCGGCAGGCAGACGAATCGATGGGCTGCGAATTTGAACCACCGTTCCGGCGTATCCGCCGCCGAGTGAATCGGCCGATGTTTGACTTCCAAGCGCGGTCACGCGAGCACGCAGCGCCCCTGGACCGGCGAACGATCCGCGATTGATGTGCCCAACTTCGCTGTGAGCCCGGCTTTCCAATCGCCGACCAAATGTCCAGCGTCCTGGGCCAACCAATTCGGCTGAATCGAGCGAGCCCGCGGTTAACAGGTTTTCGCCCCAGCCTTCGTCGTTCATCAGCGGTCGCCACAACGATTGAATTTCGGTCGCACCAAAATCGATCGGCGGGCTACTGGTTGGCATCGGCCAGTGCGGCATCAGGGCCTCGGCTAATTGCCATGAACTTCGCATCGCCCACGCATCGGCTCGGCAAGCCATGCGGATCGTTGTGTCGGTGTCGCCAGCACGATAGGCTGGTTCGGCTCGCGACAACGTTTGCTCGGCGACCGCGATCAGGTTGGTGGGGCTGGCGTCGCCGACTGCACGCATCGCGATCGCTTGATCCCAACCCGAACGAGCCTGCATGACGGACGCGGCGGCTAGTTGCCAACGATCCAAGCTGGCTTGTTTGGCGTAGCGGCTTGATTGGCGAACCAGTTGGCTACCAACGGCGGGGTCGCTGCTAAGGACGATGATCTCAACAGCGTCAGGCGAAACGATTTCGATCTCGCCACCGAGTGAATTGGTTCGTGGTGTCAAACGCTCGGCTGAAAAGTGCGTCAACCGCCAAGCTGTTTTGTTGGTTTCGGACGGGCCCAGTTTGATGCGCAGACTTTGTCCGTCGCCAGCCAACACTTCACTACCACGCGTTGCATCGGAGGTCAAAACCAGCAGATCGGTTGAGCCTGTGGTTTGCTGCGAACATTGGTAGGCAGCGCCCTGGACGGTTGGCGGTGCCGATGGAGTCGATGCGACGATCCACGGCTCGATCATGGCCACCATTCGGTTGGTAAAACTCATCGACATCGCACGTGCCTGGTCCATTTCTGAACCTGACGCCAACGACCGAGTCGATCGATACAGGATGGCGGCGGGGGCTTGCTGCAGCGATCGCATCGTTTGCAACCACATCGCTTGCCAGCGGTAATTCGATGGACGTGGTGCGCCGATGGCGTCGGCGATCTGTTCGGCTTGGACCAACATCGATTCAGGCGGCATGCTGGCGACGCCGCTGGCGACCTGAGCACGATCAGCCATCAAGGTTCGGCGCTGGGTTAGCTGCGCCGATTCTTCGGATCCGCGAAGCGAGCGGGCGGGCGGCGGCAAATCGTCAATGATCGCATCGACCATCGACGCGTATCGCAAGTACGAATCGCTGGGGGCGGCGACGATCGGGCGTTGCCAACGAGTCGGCAAGGCTTTCAAGCGAGCGATCGTTTCGGTGGCCGTATCGAGTTGCCGTTCGTCCAGCGCTTCGCCGGATCCGATGTACCAACCGGCAACGGGTTCCAACATCGCAGCCAAAGTCGGGTCAGGCGATTGTGGTGGCGGCGCGTAGATTTTCATTCGAGTGCGAATCGCTTCGGACAGGATCGCGGCGTCGGGCGATTTGCGCAATAGGACTGCGTCGAACCCAAGTGTCCTGACCCACGCCAAAGGTTCGCCACTGTGTTGCAAGATTCGCGTGACTCGTCCGACGGGGAAGGCAAGCGAGTTGGTGACGCTTTCCAAGTCGCGATCGTTTTCGATTGATGACGATCCGGGTTGCAAGCGATAACGAGTTTCATCACCGCTACGTTCATTGCTGCTTTCATTGCTGTGTCGGTTTCCCGTGATCACACCCGCACTGACGGGAATCATGCCTTCGACTCTTAGTTCATCCATTCGAATCGCGGTCGTTCCGGGGCCTCCGTAGGCGTTGATGACGACGGCATCGACGTAGGGATCCTGCAAATCAGATTCGGGACCATACTGGCTGCGCAGTGACATCTGTTTTAGCTGCAAAGGACGTTGAATCGCCCCGATTCCGATTGATGCGAATTCGCCGGGCGATGCGTAGCTGGCACCAAAGACGATGACTGATACTGGCCGGCGAGTTTCAGGGTCTCGCAAAAACGGATAGCGAACTCGAAAGCCAATCGTCGCACCTTCATTGGCACTCATCACTTGGATCACGGCGTTCAAATCGTCGATCGGCCGCACCGGTTCGATCGGGTAAACCAAATGAGCTTCGGTGCCGCTGGTCGCGACCATCGTAACCATTTCGCAAGCACCACCGTTCACGCCGCCGGTCACGGAACTGTCGTGTTGGATCACTCGAGCGTCGCAATCGGAAGCGCCCAAGAAGAACCGCGGCGGATAGGCGTCGAGTGAATCGTGGAGTTGTGCGTTGGCGGTGGATTGGAATGCGAAAAAGGTGATTAGCAGCAGGGTACAAACCCGCGAGTTGGACCGCAGAGTTTGCCAGGTCGTTATCACTGACGGCGATTTGGTTCGATTCAAATTCACGGCGAACATTCGATCATTGACTCGGTTGGCTCAAAGCGGAACAATCGCCACGTAACGCGGGCCGCCGTGGACATCGAATTGTCGAAAGACTTCGATTTCGTCACCACTGGCCGCTCGTAATTAGTAGGATGTTGGACGGGTGCGACCGGGCGTTGATGAAAAACCCCATGGTGTCGCTAGGCAACATCGCCGGACGCAAGCTGTTTCTATATCAAGATTTACGCCAACAAGCCAAGCCGAATTCAACGATTCGGTGCCTCAGTCGATGTTGCCAATTTGCAACGCAGACCAACCGAGGCCAAACAGACGGCATTCGCGTAAACGCTGGACCAGAAACGACTTACGCGTCCGCCACGGGTTCCGATTTGGATTTCGGCACTCTGAATGCAATGGAAGGCAATCAACGAAAACCCAACCATCCACGTCACGCCATCCACGACAAGAGAGCATTCATGCAAAAGTCCATCGGAACCGCCGACAAGCTTAACGACGAAACCCCGATCGAGCTGCAAGAAATGGCACGAGCGATCGAATCACTGCCGGAGCGTTATCGCGATGTCGTCGCTCCCGCACTGACTCGCGTTGTCGAATGCAGCACCCGCCGTCGCCGAATCCTGACCCTGGTTCAAGAAGCACTTTCGCAACTGCGTCTCGACATGAAGTACTTGATCTTCGATCTCGAAGCCACTCGCCGCGAACGCGACGAATACAAAGAACAACTCGATCAACTCGGCCGCGGCGAATAGGAAGGTGAACTGAATTCTCGATGCTTGAAAAACTGATCCTCGGTTTGACCGTCAACCACGCGAAGCTGGAATTGGATGATTTGCCAGGTTCGCCGGTGGAAATCGCTGGAAAGCTAAACGTTGCCTTCGATTCGCACCGGCAATGGGAAACCATTTCGCAGGCCGGCAAAGACGATCAAATCGTTCTGCACGCGATTCGAAGGACCAAGCTGTTTGGTTTTGTTGACGACGTGAGGATTGAATTGTCGAGCGACCAAGACGGCCAAACACGTTTGTACGCGTCCAGTCGATCGCGAGTCGGTAAGGGCGACCTGGGGCAGAACGCTCGTAATCTGCAACAGATGAAAGCGTGGCTGTAAAAGTCGATTTGCCCGACGCCCCCACCCGTAGCTGATCCCGCCAGGGTTCAGTCGAGCTTGAGCCCAACCGTGGACTGAACCCAAAGCCGTGAAGAGATTTGGTCCCGGAAGACACGTGTTAGTTCGTTTAACCGCGTGGGCATCGTCTGGACCGCTAAATCTTTGGGATTGCATCAGTTCTCGTTTGCGCAGGTTTCATTCTCACCGCGACGTTGAGTGCTTCCGCCGGGCTTGCCCCGGACGGAGCGGCAACTGGAAGCTACTACTAACCGC
>NZ_LWSK01000016.1 GCF_001642955.1 Rubripirellula obstinata
TGGCCTTCAACCTGACGATCCTGGAGCGTCATCTCGGATCGGGTTGTGGCTTTCCTTAGCAGCCTGGCCTGAGCATCGTGCCTTCCCCCGTCCGCCTATCCCTCCAACCCGACACGACGACTTAACGAGGCTCCCGCTGCGCGATGAGCGCAGCGGGGGTAAGGGGGAAACCACCCCAAAACCCATCGAAAACGAGATAGTTCAACAAGTCGCATAGAGTTTCGGCGGGTTCGGAAGCAAGCCGAAGGTCTCGGCGACTTCCGCTACGGGGTTCGCGAATTACAATCCGATGCCATGAACAAAATCTCCCTCATCGGTTTCGCATTTTTATTAATGTTGATTTTGATGTCGCCACTTCCGGGGCAAGATCCATTGGCCAGCCGTCTGGAAGCACAAGAGTTTTCGGGCGAGGCTGGAACGAAACTGCGAAACTGCCTGGACGCCAGTGTCCGAGATGGATCGGTGCCTGGAGGCATCGTGATCTTGATTCATCGTGGCGAGACCGTGTTTCGGGAATCGTTTGGGTATCGAGATTTGCGGAATCAACGTCGGTTTGAATTGACGACGCCGTTTCGAGCCGCATCGTTATCCAAGTCGATCATTTCGACCTTGGTAGTCGAACTCGCCAGCGAAGGGATTCTGGACTTGGAGGATCCGATCGACAAGGCGTTGCCCAAAACGCGTGAGCTTCGACTGCGAGGATCCAAACCGCTCGATCGGATGCCAACGCTGCGGGAGTGTTTACATCACACCGCAGGATTTACCGCGGACGAGGCCAAAGGCGGGCGTCCGTGGTTGCTGTTTCGTGGTCAAGGCGTGACGCTGGCCGAAGCGGTCGACGCCGAACTGAAATTGCCGATGGCTCGCCAACCCGGCGTCCGGTTTGCCTACAGCGGGATCGGTTATGACATTGTCGGTCGCGTGATCGAAGTCGCCACGGGGCAGTTGCTGGAAGACGTTTTGCAAAACCGCATGTGCAAGCCGCTTGGCATGACGGGCACAACGTTCTACGCCGATGAAGACTCCGCCGACGAGCTGGCGAGTTTCTATTGGCGTTGGCGCAGCGACGGATCCTTCCGCCGTCAACTCGATCCGCGCATCGTGCCGCACGGACAATACGCTTCGGTCGGTGGCGGCATTGTGACGACAGCCGATGACTTGGCCAAGTTCATGCTGATGCACCGAAACGGCGGATTGGTCGATGGCAAGACTTGGACTGAAAAACCCTACCTGCAGCAGCAGTACTTCCGCAAACGTCCCGGTGCGTTCTACGGTTTAGGCTTCACGCTCGGAACCGCCGAGGAATCCGGCGTCGCATCCTGGATTTTGCATACCGGATCAAGTGGAACGATGTTCTGGTGGGATCGACAAACCGACACAATCGGCATCATCGTGACTCAGCAACGTTACAGCGACGGCGATGACATTCCCGAAACCGAAAAGCGGATCGCGAAAGACGCCGACAGTTGGCAAGCGACGCTAAAAGCCGACTACATCGACCCAGTCTTCGGATGGCGGCCGCTAAAAAAGGGTTACAAGATCATTCCGTGACGACCTTGGCACTATGCCATCGCGGACAGCAACTCTTTCATTCCGATGGTGGCAAACGTGGTGGCGTAGTCGGACATCGCGTAGGGGATGATGAGGTAGTCTTGATGGACGGGCAAATCAAAGGTGTCGGACACCTTTTCCAGTTCCCACACGGCCTTCATGCTCCCAATTTTTTTGTCGCTAATTTTTTTGTCTAACCTTCACTGGAACGCGTGGTGTGCTTGCCGGCCTAGGAGTGAGGCTGGGAGGATTTAGACAAAAAAATTAGCGACAAAAAATGGTGTGCTCGTGATCGCTATGACTTTTAGGAAAATCAAAGGTGTCGGACACCTTTTCCGGGCAACATGGTTTCGCGCAGGCCAACAAAGCAACGTACCACGTTTCCGATCCACCGTAATCGACCGTCCAGAAGACTGGGCATTCCGAAAGTCCCGGCGACTTACGCTACGGGGATTCTTCGGCGCTGGCGATAATCGGGACCGTGACGCTGCCCGCGCCCGGGCGGACGGAGAGGATTCGCATGCGGATGGTTTTGAGTGATCCCTTGGGTAGCACGACCCCCGCAAGCAGACCCAAGCAAAGCAGCCGACCAACCGATGAGGTTCCGAATAGCCAGTAATACGTTCGTGATTCACATCCCATCGTTGCGAGCATCGCGGCACCGGTCAGAGCTCCCAAGCAAACCGCGAGCGTGTTGGCGAAGTTGTAGTACGTCAACAATCGTGTGCGTTGGTTCGCAGGAAGCGTTTCAAAGAACATCAGGAAGAAACCAAGTTCATAGGCCGCCCAAGCGATACCGCTTAGGATTTGAATGGCGAACAACCAATAGAGGTTCGTCGAAACGATCCATAACGCCGCCAACGGAACCAGTCCGATGCCACCGATCCAAAGCACCTTGGACGCGCCGGATCGTTCGGCGATGCGTCCCCAAAACGCTAGCGACATTACTTTGCTAAGAAACGCGACTGCGACCAAACTGACATAGATCCCATACCCAAACTGCAAATGACCCAGCATATAGGGAACGAAGTAGGGTCCGCTGAGCTGGATGAAGACCTGCATTGCGACCAAATAGGCCAGCAATCGCATCGCAGAATGGTTGTCCGCTGAAACGCACTCTGATTCACCTTTGATTGCCGATTGCATTGCGTGGTGTTCCGTTTTCGGTTCTCGCGTTCGGTGCAAGAATCCGGCGGATACCAATCGTAAGCCTGCGGCGACGCAAAACAACGCCGCGAACCCAGTCAAAGCGATGCCTTCCTGGGAAGCCCACTGCAAGACCAACCCGGCGACCATCAGGGATGCAAACGTGCAGGTTTGTTGCAATCGCGAACGTTTGGAAAAGAATCGTGCTCGATGTTGCGACGGCACGATTTGTTCCATCCAAGTATTCCAAGCCGGCCCGGTCGAAAGTCCGGCGGCCCAGTAAACCGAGGCGATGATCATCATCATCGAAAGTGTTAGCGTTTCATGCCATGCGGCAAGCGCCAGCGGCAAAAACGCGAGCGCCTGCAAAGACGCGCCTAGTACGATCCAGCGACGGTATCCGCCGATTCGCTTGATCGCGTACGGCGAACCCAATTGGATGACGCCGCCAACCAGCAAGGGAATACTGGCGACTAATCCGGCCGCGGTTTCCCCAAGCCCAACGGCCAACGCAAACGCGGGAAAGTACGTTTCGCCACAACCGACCATCCCACCAAAACAGGCGGCGTCGCCCATGCTGCGACTGAGGTTCGGATCGGACGCTCCGCCTGGTCGATCGTTGGAAAGTTCACGGGCGGTCAGCATCCGGTCCATCAAAGCGATTGAGTTTTGAGTAGCGGAACTCGCGTAGAGTTTCGGCGGGCTTGGGAGGTTTTGGGGAGAGCCGAAAGTCTTGGCGACTTCCGCTACAAATGAGGGATCGTTTCCAGCAACGCTTTTACAACTTTTCGTTGGGAATCAACAGATCGTTTCCAGTAGCGGTGATTGATTTCCACCTCGATGCCAAGGTAACCCGTCTCTGGAAATTTTCGACGCAGATGTGTTGTGAAACCGTCGTCGGTTCCCGCGTAGGGTTCGTTGGCGACCACTCGTGTTCGTGGATGTTGATCATTGATCCTTTGACGCCAAGCTTCACAAAACGATTCTTCCGAAAATCGTTCCGGATCAAAAAGCAGGCCGACGTCGATCGGTCGCCATTTGCCCCGGAATCGGGGCGTAAAAGTATGGATAGAAAGATGGATCACTCGGCGATTCGTCGCAATTCGCTCACTCAACGCCTGCTGCACGCGATCGCGATACGGAAAATAATGATTCTGCAACAAGTCGGTTTTCGCCTTTTCGGAAAGTGTTGAAGTGAACCGTGAATACAACTCGGGGTTGTCGAGCGAACGATTCAAATCGACCAGCAGACGCGTGGTTTCACAACAGATTCGCTGCGTCTTTAAGGCATCGGAAAATTGGAATGCGGCGTCGAGAGCTCCCGGGTCATAGCCGCGATGGCTTCTCAATGCTTTGGCGGCACCGGCAGTGGCAAAAAGCGAGTGGTACTCGGCGGGAACCCGGTCGCCACCATGTTCGCAGGTAATTAGGAATTCGGTCATGACTTAAATCGAACGCAGCGTAAATCGAACGTAGCGTAAATCCTAAACCTGGAACGGTTCCCAAGTATCCAAACAATCGGCAATCTGGTCGTAAACACTATGCAACTCTTCGTGATCGAACTTCTCACCCAACGAAACGCGAATCCTTGTCGCCAATGTTCCTTGATCCATGATGATTTCGATTGGTGCATAGAGGTTCGATAGCGTGGTGTCATCGCGCCGCGCTCGCCCCAGCAAGACTTCCCATAAATCCCGAGTCGTGCAAGATGATTTCTGAACATTGAATAAGGCGAGAAACTTTGCATCGTCGATCACGGCATGTTCGGCACTGACCGTGACGCGGTCCAAGATCGCTCGCAGGGATTCGGTCGACGCCGCTTTCTGCTGTTGGGTTGTTGACCACTGTTCGGCCACCAATGCTTTGGCCACCGCGATCACGGCGGCGCAGATCGCAACATCCGCACCGGGGTATTCTTGTACGTCCATGACGCGAAGTTCAATCGAACCACGGTCGAAGCGAGCAATTGCCCCGCGAGCGTTCAGGAAGTCGACTTCCAGGACTCCGGCGGGATCATGCGGAGCCACGTCTGCCGCGATCTTGTCGAAAACCTCGCGTCGGTAATTGGCTTCGTCATAAAGTGGTTCAGGAATCAATCGCCCGGTTAGTGATGGGAGCACTCGGCAATGGTCGGCGTAGTACTGCATCCGCGTGTCGAGTCTGCCGGTATAGCATCCGTGGACGATCGGTGAACTGGCGGTCAGGGCGGGCACGATTGGCAGCACCAAACGAATGGCGGCATGCAACCGAGCGAACTCGTCATCGCCGTCGAAGGGTAGGTTCAGGTGAACGCTTTGCACGTTGGACCAACCATGCGACTTGCAATCGAAGATCCGGTCATATGCTTGGTAGATTTCGTGGTTTTCGTGCGGCCAGAGAATCGTTTCGATCGCGGGGTTCATCCACGGGTGCATCGCGGTGGGCAGCAGCCGAACGTTCAGTCGATCCAGGGCTGGACGCAAATCGCGGATTGCAGTTTCAAACTGCGATGGCAGTGATCGAATCTTGGTCGCGGGCAGTGTGGTTTTGAGTTCGATGACGTGCAGAGCGAGTTCGTTGGACCACGTGATCGGTCCAGACTCATAATCGCTGACCGTCTTGCCGCCCGCCAGAATTGCGAGCAGGGTGTCGGCGACCGGTCGCACGTCCAGCGTGTTGCGGTCGACGAGCATGTATTCCATTTCGATGCCAAAAGCGTCGAAGAGTTTGAGTGTCATGGGAGAATCTTTGATGGTAGCGGAAGTCGCCAAGACTTTCGGCAGGTTTTGGGGATAGGGGGCGTGGCCGAAAGTCTTGGCGACTTCCGCTACGGTTGGGATGGTGGTTTGGGGCTAAGAGGTCGCTATAAACAGCTCCTAAGACTTTGTGGCTTCGATGCGTCTTGCGAACGATTCCATGATGCGGCGATACAGTTCCTCTCGCAGCACCGCATCTTCGATGCCGGAATCCAAGTTCGGGTTGTCGTTGACTTCGATGACGTAAAAATGTCCGTCGACTTCTTTCACATCGACACCGTACAAACCGTTGCCGATCAAGTTCGCGGCTTTGACGGCGACCGCGACGGCTTTTCGCGGAGCGGTTTCGACGGGAAAGGTTTCGCACTTACCGAATTTTGGTTTTGACTTAACGTCCGTGCCGTGCTTGGCGATCTGCCAATGGCCGCGCGCCATGTGGTACTTGCACGCAAACATCGCTCTTCCGTCCATCACGCCAATTCGCCAATCAAAATCGGTTCGCATGTAGGCTTGTGCGATCACGAGTTCGGAATCCTCAAAGAACTCAGCCAGCCGAGCTTGCAATTCGTCTGCATTCGCGGCTTTGACCACGCCCTGCGAAAACGCACTATCGGGACGCTTTAAGACACACGGGTAAGAAAGCGTTTTTGCAAGCTCATCGGCGTTGCGACGGTGAACGATCGTCGTCTGCGGCGTCGGCACCTTGGCACGCGTCATCAATTCGGCCAGGTAGACCTTGTTGGTACACCGCAGGATCGACACCGGGTCGTCGATCACCACCATCCCCGCGGCCTCGGCGCGGCGTGCGATCCGATAGGTGTGATGATTCACAGCGGTCGTTTCGCGAATGAACAAAGCATCGAACTCAAGCAGTCGGCCTGAATCAGACCGAGTGATCAGTTCGGCGTTGATACCTTCGGCTGCGGCCGCCTTCACCAACTTTTTCAGCGCCGCTTCGTCTGACGGTGCCAGATCGCCTTCGTCGGGATTGTGCAAGATCGCCATGTCGTACCGCATCGACTTGCGTTTGGGGCGACTGGAAACTCCGCGTGCGAAGTGTTTTGCCGCGGCCTCGGCAACAAAGTCGCGGTGGTTCAGCGGCACCGCACCCAGCGATATCGCGGACGCACGACGAAGTCGCCACTTGCTGCGGCGAGCGAATTTAAACTGCAACAGCGGTGCCTGAAAAAGGTTGAACAGTTCGCGAGCGAGCCGGTCGTATTTCTTGGCGAGGTTCTGGCCGAAATAAACGCTCAACACGAATTCGTCGCCGGTAAGTCCTTTGAAGGAGTTTTCGATCAGCTCTTCCAGATGTTGCGGGATCAACCGGACGGCAGACGATCCGGACAGATCTTGAATGGTGGTCACGTCCGGCATGGGACGTTCCCCACGAGCTTCGGCCAATAACGAAACGTAGTAGCCCATGCTTTGGTAAGCATACGAACGGCTGAGGTTGAAGACTCGCGTGCGGCCCCGTGATTTTGGGTCGGGCGAAGCAAGGTAGTCGCGTGGGTCAACGGTTTGCACGCCGTCGAATTCGCCAAGCCAATCGTCACCGGATTCAGCAACAAGGATGGTTTTCATAAATTCCTTTTCGTAGCGGAAGTCGCCAAGACTTTCGGCGGTGCTGGGGACGACGTGACTGAACACCGAAAGTCTTGGCGACTTCCGCTATGGTTTTGGTTGTGATTTTGGAAAGACGGTCAATAAATTCGCATCAAACGTGACGATACCCAGCAGGATCGCCGACGTCACTCGCGACAGCGGCGCGACATACTTGTTGGTCGGTGCCATGGGGTTGGGGTGCAGCGGATCGGCAATCAAGACGGTTCGTTTGACGGGATCGAATCCGTGCAGCACGACAAAGTGCCCGGTCGGGTCGCCACCGATGTCGTCTTCGTCGCCCATGGGTGTCTCACGAGACTCTTGATACAGGTACGTCGAACTCAAACCGCACAGGATCGGCGTCTCGCGAGCCATCATCGACACGAGAAATAATTCATCGAGCGGTTGCATTTGTACTCGACCGCCGAGCGAAAGAAACTGCAGGTACGACTTCGTCGCCGACGCTAATCTGGCAACGTCAAAATCGCCGCGATGCTGTTTCGCATCGAGCTGCTTGGTCAATCTTTCCGTCAACCACTCGCCCGACTTCATTTCACCTCGCGCGTCAAACCATGTTGGGTCAAACAACTGCAGGTTGTAGGTGACGATTTCTGCAGCGAATCCACGATTCAGCGCGTCGCATGCCAGGTCGACGGCCAGAGTTCCGCCGCTATTGAGTTCGCTGATTTTACCGAGCAAGTCATTTAAATCGACCGGCTTCTGCCAATAATCATAGACAGCCGCTAAACACGTTGGTCCGCACGCCGTGTCACTTGGTTGTGATTGAATTTCAAGAATAAGTTCGTGCGACAATGGATGTTTCTTCAGGGTAGCGGAAGTCGCCAAGACTTTTGGCGGTGCTGGGGACGACGTGACTGAACACCGAAAATCTTGGCGACTTCCGCTACGCGCGAACCCTCACAATTCACACCGATCGCATAGCAGCCGCAGCATTGCGTCCACGCTCAACAACGACGCCGTTTCCAAATGCGTGTGATACGACGACGTGGGCAATTGCAATGTTGTTCCGGAAACCTGTCCCGACGTCGCCGCGATCAGTCGGCCTAGTTCGGTGCGTCCGATCGAACTCTGTTTCTCTCGCGTGCGGTTCAGCGCCATGATGTAATCGTCTTTGAAGCAATAGGAAATCCCCAGTCGATCGCAAGACTTCCGCAGTCGCTCGGTCGATTTCGCATCAAACGTTGCGTTAGAATCCGCGTGCCGCAGCACCACTTCTTGTTGGTCGCAATCGTCCACCGTGGCAAACGGGCTGGTGTCCATGACGATCAACTGGTCTGTCGTCGTATCGTGTCGCTGAAACCACTCGGCCACAAACCGCCAGCTACGCCCTGATTCTTCACCCGCCGAAAAGAACGCGGTTCCGGAAAAGCCGCGGCGGATCAGTTCGATCAACATCGCAACACTGACGACGTTGTCCAACTGAGCGGAAATGTAACCGTCGTTTTCCTGCAAGCGGTCGATGAAGGACACCGGCGTGCCGGGTTGCAAGAAATCGAGTCCGTCAATTTCAAAGATCAGGTTCTTTCGTCGCGGACAGATGTACGATTCGGTAATCGTACCTTGCCCTAAGTACGAACCGGCGTAGGGCGCGTGAGCCTGAACCCGTTGGCCGCGAAACCGTCCCGCGATCAGTTCCATAAACTGCTCGGAAATCGAATCACCGTTCAGCTCGCCTCGGTTGCCCGCAATGAACGCGGCGTACTGGAACTCGTGTGGCCCGGTGCATAGCAGCCCGTGCCGATCGACGTGAGCGGAGAGATAGACGCTCTCTGGTTCGTCGCCTTCGACGACCAACAGCCCATGATACCGAGTGATCTTTACCGGGTACTCTTCCAGTTCCCGACGAAGCACTCGAAAGAATGCGTCCTCCATGCCGACGACCGACGGTTCGCGAACCAAGTATCGAAGCAGGTGCAGAAATTCGTGCGAAGCGTAGTGAAGTTTCATGGCGTGGGTCGTAGCGGAACTCGCCAAGAGTTTCGGTGATCGTGGACAGTGGTCGAAAGTCTTGGCGGCTTCCGCTACGAGTGCGGTTGCAGTTTTCGTGCCAGAATGACGGACAGGCAAAACGGCATTGAACACGATGGCAGCGGGTGGAACCATAGAAAAGAAGTTGCCGGAGCTGCAAAAGTTTTTTCCAATTCAAGCGAACCCAATTCAAGCGAATCATCCGCCTCCAGGCCGAACGTCTTGGCGAATTTCGCTACGGGCGACGGTGATTTTCGATTACTGCCCAGTCGTATTGATCCCGAGATGACGAATTCGGTTTCGCAAGGTTGGGCGGCTGATGCCTAGCCGGGTGGCGGCTTCGCTGATGTTGCCGTGGGTGGCTTTGAGGATGCCTTGCAGGAGGACTCGGTCGACTTGGTCGTGGACTTCTTCGCTGATGGATTGTGATCCGCTTTCGAGTAGACGCTGGACTTCGAGGGAGAGGTCACCGGTCCAGCTTGGGCTTGGCTGATCGTCCGAGCCGGTTGGTGATTTTGTTTCGCCGAAACCGATCGGCAAGAACGCTGGGACGATCACGGGGCCGCTGGATTTGAGGAGCGTTTGCTTGACGACGCCTTGTAGCTCGCGCACGTTGCCCGGCCAGTTGTGTGAGGTTAAGACCTGCATCGTTTCAGGGGCGATGGAGAGGAAGTCTTTGCCGAGTTGATTCGCGAAGGTGCGAAAGAAGAACTCGGTCATCATTGGGACGTCATCCCCGCGATCGCGCAGCGGTGGCAGGCTGATCGTGTATTCGTTCAAGCGATAATACAAGTCGCTGCGGAAACTGCCGTCGGCCATGGCTGCATCGAGGTCTCGGTTGGTCGCGGCGATGATTCTCACGTCGGTCTTGATCGGTTTGCTGCCGCCGACCCGCTCGAATTCTTTTTCCTGTAACACTCGCAACATCTTGGTTTGCATCAGCGGTGTCATGTCGCCAATTTCATCCAAGAACAACGTTCCTCCGTTGCAAACTTCAAACTTCCCGATCCGTCGTTGGTCCGCTCCCGTGAAAGATCCCTTTTCGTGGCCGAACAGTTCGCTTTCAAGAAGATTTTCAGGGATCGCGGCGCAATTGATCGCATGAAAGACTTGGTCGTGACGCTGACTGTGTTGATAGATCGCTCGGGCGACGACTTCTTTTCCCGTTCCGGTTTCGCCCAGCACCAACACGGCGACGTCACGTGCGGCGACGCGTCCGATGCTGCGGAACACTTCGACCATGGCGGGACATTGGCCGAGAACTTTTTCGCCCGCCGTGACATCGTTGGCTTTGGGTGAATCGTCGCCCGGCAGAACTGCGGGCATCCTTGCCATGCGACTGGTTTCGATGGCCGAGTCGATTAGCGGCAGGATATCATCGGGCTCGAACGGTTTGGTGATGTACTCGAACGCACCGCCGCTCATCGCACTGATCGCCGTTTCGGCGGTGCCGTGGCCGGTCATCAGGATCACGGGCACGCGCGGGTCTAGTTCGCGAAATTCATGAAGCGCAGCGAGACCAGATTGGGCGGCCATTTGAATGTCCAATAACACGGCATCGGGTGCATGCTTGCTGAACAGAGCTTGTCCGTCGGTCGCGTTCTCGGCGGTGTAGACGCGGTAGTCGGGGTCGGGCAGGCATAATTTCATGACCTGCAAGATCAATGGATCATCGTCGACGACCAAAAGCGATGGAGTTGGGGCGTTGGGTTGCATGAGGTGAATCTTTCGTAGCGGAACTCACCAAGAGTTTCGGTTTTTAGTTGATGCGAAGGCTGGCCGAAAGTCTTGGCGACTTCCGCTACGGTTGCGGGTGCGGTTCAGACGAGGTTTCGGCGATGGGGAACAGGACGGTGATCGTCGTGCCTGCGCCGATCTGGGATTGCACGTCGATAGCACCGCCATGGGAACGGATGATGCCAAGGCTGGTGCTCAGCCCTAGTCCGGTGCCTTGGCCGCGTGGTTTTGTGGTGAAGAACGGGTCAAACATCCGCTCGCGAACTTCTGCTGCGATACCGCTGCCAGTGTCCGAAACGGCGATGGCCAAATAACGTCCGGCAGGCAGCGTGACATACGAAAACGTTTGCTCGGTATCGAGATTCATTGAACGGGCACGGATGCTAAGCGTTTGTGCCTGCGTCATCGTCGCGTCACTGCTCGTCGCGTCGCTGCTCGTCGCGTCGCTGCTCATCGCGTCACTGCTCATCGCATCACTGCTCATCGCGTCACGGGCATTGATGGCCAGATTCATCACCACTTGGCTGATCTCCGTTTCATCGCCTAGCATTGCGGGCAGATCGGATTCGATTTCCGCGGTTAGTTTAATGAATTCCGGCAAGGTGTGTCGCAGGATCGCGATCACGTCGGGAATGATTTGATCGACTTGCAACGGAACATGCACGCCTTCGCCGCCGCGGGCGAACGTTAACAGTTGGGCAATCAAGTCCGCTCCCCGCGATGCACTCGTGCTAATCGTTGCCAACAACGCATCGCGATCAACGTTGACATCGGTACGCTGCAGCATCCGGCTGCTCATCAAAATCGGCGTCAGCAGATTGTTGAGGTCGTGAACGATCCCGCTGGCGAGTGTCCCGAGTGATTCAAGCCGCTGGCGTCGACGTTCAACTAACGCTTGTTCGTTTTGATCTTCGGGAGATGTGTTCAACGGGTTTCCTGTCGGCGACTTCCGATACGAGTTGTCGCTACGGCACACGAAATGCTTAGCGAATGATTGCCCTATTCTAGTACCGCTTGGCTTTTGGCATCAGGCGGGCGATTCACTCGGTTTTGGTTGGTACCATGGTCGATCCCAAACGCTTTGATTCATTCTTTTTTGCTAATCATCAGGCTCATCACAAGGCGATGCAGCAATTGATTCAGTCGGCTCGGTCGGGTTGGCAAGGCTGTGATTGGCCCACTCGTTTCGGTCCAAAAAAGCTAGATTTGCAGGGCATTCGCAGTCGGCAGGCCAGACTGGCTCAAAAGGCGACTCGCGGTGAAGAGGCGGCTTGCTGGGCGGCGGCGGTTGTCTGGTTGACCGAAGTGGAAGCCGATGCAGCCCAGGCGGCAGACTTTGCATCACAAGCCTTAGCCGAGTCGGAAAAAGACTGTTGGGTCAACGCAAGCGATTTGCTACAGCAAGCCGAATCGCTGGAAGCGGAGTACGGGCAATTGAATGGTTACCACCAGGTTCGCGAAGCGTTTCAGCGGTGGTTCGCATCCCATTCATCGCTGGCGTGATCAGGATTCAGGCGTGATCCGGATTCAGGCGTGATCCGGATTCATCGGGGTGCGGTGTGGAAAACTTTTTTCAAACCTGGAAAAAGTCTTTCCGGCTTGATTCGTGGATAAACGATTTGAACAAAAAACTTGCCAAGAAAGCGGAACGGAACGGTTTTCGTTGCTTTTGGTACGACGCGTGCATTGAGTTGAGGTGTATTGTTCTATCACCCTGAAACCATTTGCCGCTCTCTCCATGCTGTCTGCTTCAAGTCTTTCCGCCTCTCGTTTTCAAGCCGAATCCGTCTCCAGTTCGCCAACTAAAAACTTCGCCACGAATCGCCCTCAACTGGCTTCTAAGCGGTTTGTCGTGGCATCTTTGATTTTGGCTTTCGTTGCGATTTGTTTCAGCAGCTATTTGGCTTATGTCGGACTGACCGAATCGAAGGTGGTGGGATGCGACGGAGGAATTTTTAATTGCGACCATGTCTTGAATAGTCGGTGGTCACAGGTGCTGGGCATTCCGGTCAGTATTCTCGCGATTGGTTTGTACGCCGTCGTCATCGGTGCCGTCTGTCAATTGCGTCACGGAAAGGGATCAGCACGCCGCTTTGCTTGGTTGGCACTATCGGTACTTTCGGTCGCGGCAGCAACGACGGCGTTGTGGTTCATTTCGTTGCAAGTCTTTTCGATCGGTCACTTCTGTCCGTATTGCTTGGTGGTTCACGGTTGCGGGTTGCTGTTGGCCGCCGGGGTCTGGTGGAACCATCCGGAAAAACGTTCTTCCATGGTCAGAAATCTGACGGCGGGCGTCGCACTCTCGGGCAGTCTGATTGCGATTCAGGCGTTTGGCCCGGTACCGGATACGTTTGAGATCCAAACGAATGATCCGTCGATGTTGCCGATGGAGTTTGATCCGTTGGATGATAACGCGTTGTTTGAATCACCGCTCGGGATGTCTGCGTTGTCGTGGTTGTCGCTGGTGAGTGTTGTGATGGCGGACGAAGCGGTCGCAACCGACCAGCCTGCACTCCCGCCGCGTTTAGTTCCCGTCTCGGGCGGCAGGCGACAACTTGACGCTCGCAAGTGGCCGGTGTGGGGCAACGTCGATGCAAAATACTTGATTGTGGAGATGTTCGACTACACGTGCGATCATTGTCGCAACACGCACAACTCAATTAAAGCCGCCGCACCGTTGTTGGGCAATGATTTTGCCGTGTTGACGTTGCCTGTTCCCCTGCATCAGAGTTGCAACGACGCGGCGAAAAACAACAGTCCCGAAGGAGCCGACGCTTGCGAAATTGCCCGGCTAGCGATTTCGGTTTGGTTGGTCGATGCCAGCAAGTTCACGGCGTATCACGATTGGTTGTTCGATCAGAAACGTTCGGCGGTTGAAGCACGCATGTACGCCGAAACAATTGTCGATCGCCAGGCACTTGCGGCTGAATTGGCGAAGGGAACCGCGTCGAAGTACGTTGCCAAGAACGTTTTGTTGTACAAAGACGCCGGTGCGGGCACGGTGCCCAAAATCTCGTTCCCCCGAACCACCGTCGTCGGCGAAATCGGTTCGGCGAACAGTGTCGCTGATCTCGTTCGACAGCAGTTTGGTCAGTAAGGCGGAGCGCACCCGTAGCGGAAGTCGCCAAGACTTTCGGCAACCTCTCAACCCACCGCTGGCCGAAAGTCTTGGCGACTTCCGCTACATTTAGGAACGCTTCATGGCCTATTTTCTGCTCGCGATTGGACTCGTCATTCTGGTTGTAGGCGCGGATTGCCTTGTTCGCGGAGCCGCGTCGTTGGCAACGCTGGCCAAAATTTCACCACTGGTGATCGGGTTGACCGTGGTCGCGTTCGGAACCAGCGCCCCCGAACTTGCCGTGTCCGCAATCTCCGGTGCCCGTGGTGACGCAGCAATTTCATTAGGGAATGTCGTCGGCAGCAACCTATTCAACGTGCTGGTGATTCTGGGATTGTCCGCCGCGATCGTTCCGCTGAGTGTCTCATCACAGTTGGTGCGTCTCGATGTGCCACTGATGATCGCCGCGTCGATTGCTGTGTGCCTGGCTGCACTCGACGGCGTGATTTCTTTCGTCGAGGGGGTGATGATGATGGTCGCGTTTGTGGCCTATACAGGGTTCTTGATTCGCGTTGGTCGTCGTGAATCATCCGAGATATCCTGTGAGAACGAATCCGCGATTACATGGAAAAGTGTCTTTCGGAGTCTGGCTTGGCTTGCCGCGGGACTAGTGGGTTTGGTTTTCGGCGCCCAACTGCTTGTCGATAACGCGTCGTCAATCGCTCGCGGATGGGGCGTCAGTGACATGGTGATTGGACTGACGATCGTCGCGGCAGGAACATCGCTTCCCGAACTCGCTACGTCGATCGCCGCCGCATTGAAAGGTCAACGCGACATCGCCGTAGGCAATGTCGTCGGCAGCAACGTGTTCAACTTGCTAATGGTACTATCGACCGCGGCGATGTTGTCTCCCACAGGAATCGTCGTCTCACCGAGCGTCCTGCGTTTTGATCTATTGGCAATGATGTTGGTCGCGGTGTTGTGTTTGCCGATGTTTATCAGCCATGCGAACGTCTCGCGTGGCGAGGCACTCTTGATGCTGGCGTTGTACGTTGGCTACACGGCAATTCTGATCGGCGATGCAACAGGAATCGCGGAGATTCCATTCGCAAAGCAAGGTTTCGCGATGATCGTATTACCCACTGGCATTCTGGCGGTTTCGGTGATCGCTTGGCGAGACTGGCAATTCACTTCATCGCACAAATAGATTCGACATGATTGAAACTATAGTCTCTTTCGCGGACGAACTTCACCAATCATTTCGTTTGGTCGATGCGATCGACATCCTGTTGGTGTCTGCGTTTTTGTATGCAACGTTGGTGTGGTTCAAGAAAACCACTTCCAAGGGCAGCTTAATGGCTCATCCGACTAAAGCGTACTTTGTCGCATGGAGCGAGTAGAGCAGTAGTTCAAAGTATTCGCGATCACGAATGCCGTAGAATTGTCGTTGGACCGTTTTGATTTTGTTGTTGGTGATCGTCATGCTGCGAGTGAGCTGCCGAGCGTGTTTGGCCCAGGCTTTGGTGTAGCTTCGACGAACGTCTGCGAAGCCGACTTTGATCTGGCGTACGACTCCACAATCGTGGCACTGCACACGAGGTAAGGTGGCAACGATGATGGTTCGTTTCAAGCCGATCGGCGAAGCCCTGAAGTCTCGCTCCTTGGCGCCCCGCCGGATCACACGTTGCCGCTCCCACACGAAGAGCAGCAGATCGACTTCTTATTTGGGTGAACGTGGAACCGTGTGACGCCTCCGGCGAACTCAATACGGGTTTGCTGGTAGCCACGGATACCAAAGGACTGATACAACAGAGTGGTGGACATGTGCGTTCTCTCAAAGGAAGACTTCAGAAACCTCCCTTGAAGGATGGCATGTCCACGCTTTTTCATCCATCCATCGCACTTTTATCAAAACCAAGCCCCGCGCACACTTCTGTCGGATGAGCCGAAATTCTTGGCGACTTCCGTTACATTTGGGAACCTACTTTCCGATCCAACCCTTCTTCCAGAAATAAGCGATCATTCCGCCGCCGACGGCTAGCATCGCGGCCCACAGGATCGCGTAGGAATATCGGTAATGCAGTTCGGGCATGTGCTCAAAATTCATGCCGTAGATGCCTGCCATGAATGTCAGCGGGATGAAGATGCTGGCCATGATGGTCAGTACTTTCATCACTTCATTGGTGCGGTTGGCGATTGATGATAGGTACGTGTTCATCAATCCCGTCACCATTTCGCGATACATTTCGGCGACTTCGGATGTCTGAATGCAGTGGTCATAAGTGTCTCGCAAGTACACGCCCACCGGTTCGGTCATCAAGTTATGATCGCCGCGAACGAGACTGTTGATCGCTTCCCGCTGAGGCCAGATCGCGCGACGCAAATTGATTAGCTGATTCTTCATCGCGTTGAGTTCTTGCAGAACCGCGGGCGTTGGATTGTGGATCACATCATTTTCGAGTGATTCCAATTTGTCGCCGACCGATTCCAGCACGGGGTAGTAGCAATCGATGATCGTGTCGGCGATCGCGTACGCCAAGTAATCGGCCCCGTGAGTGCGAATGACTCCTTTGCCCGATCGAATGCGAGCACGTACCGGGTCCAGGACGTCTCCGTGCTTTTCCTGAAACGTGATCACATAGTTCTTTGCCAACACGATGCTGATCTGTTCCATGTCAACTCCGACCGACCGGGTGTCTTCGTTCTTTTCGAGCTGAACCATGCGAACGACCATCAACAACTGATCGCCGTAGGGTTCGGTCTTGGGTCGTTGAGGCACGTTGACGATGTCTTCGAGCAGCAGTGAGTGCAGACCAAACACCTTGCCAATTTTTTGCATGACCTTTCGATCGCCGAACCCTTGCACGTCCACCCAAGTCACGGTGTCCGGCTTGAAGGTTTCGTGCAGGTTGTCAATGTCAACCACATCGGCTTCGTCACAGCCGCCCAAGTGGTAGTGGATCGAACGGATCGTTGGTTTGGCCGCATCCTTTGGAATGACGAGCGTGCCCGGCCGAGCGCCAACTTTGGTGTGTCGTTTTTTGAATCGGCTAAGCGGCATGACAAGGATCTTTCAAGGTGCCGATGTTGGTATCGAAAGAACGGAACGATAAGGCATGACGCCATCAGTCGGTAGCGGAAGCCGGCAACTCGCATTGGAAAAAACTTTTCCACTTCCGCGAGAACTTTTTCCCCACGGAGCGTTCGGTTCTGCAAATTCCTCGCAATCCTCGAAGCATTCGGCTGATGTTGGGCATTCGCATCGGTTTGGGCCCGGCATTTGCCTCTCATGCCCTACCGCACCCGGTCGACACACCGACTCGGCCTACCGGAACACACTGCATCCCCAATCAAAGTTGTTGAAATGAAACTTGGCATCCTCTCCACATCCCCTCGCTGCTACAGCACCCGACGTCTGATGGATGCCGCCAAGTCGCGCGGCCACGATCCATTGGTCATCAACACACTGAAGTGTTCGATTGACCTGCAATCGGGCAAGCCGGACCTGTACTACAAAGGCAAGCCGCTGGACGATTATGATGCCGTGATCCCGCGCATTGGCGCTAGCATCACCTACTTTGGCACCGCCGTCGTTCGTCAACTCGAACAGATGAGCGTCTTCGTTGCCAACACCTCGGGTGGAATTTCCAACAGCCGCGACAAGTTGCGCAGCATGCAGATCCTCAGTCGTCACCACATCGGGATGCCGCGGACGACCTTCGTTCGCGACAAAGCCGATGTGATTCCGGCGATTCAACGAATCGGTGGTGCGCCCGTCATCATCAAGTTGCTCGAAGGCACTCAGGGCGTCGGCGTGATTCTGGCGGATAGCATCAAGATTGCCGAAGCGATTATCGAGACCTTGCAAACGGCAAAGCAGAATGTCTTGGTCCAAGGGTTCGTCTCGGAAAGCAAGGGCCGTGACATCCGAGCGTTCGTGATCGGCGACCAAGTCGTCGGTGCGATGCGGCGAGTCGCTCAGGGTGACGAGTTCCGCAGCAATGTCCATCGCGGTGGCAGGGTTGAAAAAGTTGAGCTGGATGACCAATACCGCGAGACTGCAATTCGTGCGGCGCAGATCATGGGTTTGCGAGTCGCAGGTGTTGACATGCTTGAAGGCAAGAATGGGCCGCAGGTCATGGAGGTCAATAGCTCGCCAGGTCTGGAAGGCATTGAGGCGGCAACGCAAAGTGACATCGCCGGTGCGATCGTCGACTACTGCGCCGCTCACACGGATTTCCCCGAAATGGATGTCCGGCAAAAGCTGACCGTCAGCAAAGGCTATACGGTTTCTGAACTTGTTATCCCTGAAGGATCGAAGTTCGTTGGCATGACGATCACCGACGCATCGTTCGCCGATCAGGATATCAATGTCTTGACGCTCTACCGAGGCAAAACCGTCATTCCCAACCCCAAAGTCTCACGGGTCCTCGAATCGGGCGACCGCTTGCTTTGCTTTGGCAAGCAGGAAGCGATGAAGTCGATGGTACCCAAGAAAACCCGCAAGAAACGTGCTCCCGAACCGCAACACTTGGAACCTGAAATGGTCGCTCACGCCAACGCGCAACCGGAGTACTCATGAACGCAAAATCTGAAAACTGGTTCGGACATGATGTCAAACCCGGCGAAGCGATCAGCACCGAATTGGTGATCTCTGAAAGCTACAGTAGTCGCGATGTCGCCATCCCAATTCGCGTGCGCCGTGGACTGAATCCTGGACCAACCGTGTTCGTAACCGCTGCTTTGCACGGAGATGAACTCAACGGCACCGGCGCGATTCGCAGCATGCTGGGCGATCCCTCCTGGGAACTCGCGTCTGGAACACTGCTGATGGTACCGGTGCTAAACGTTCTGGGATTTGAACGTCACTCGCGTTACTTACCCGACCGCCGCGACCTGAACCGATGCTTCCCCGGCAACACAACTGGCAGCATGGCATCACGGTTAGCCAAGGTCATGTTTGATTCGATCGTTCGCAGGTGCGATTTTGGGATCGACTTGCACACCGCAGCAGTCCGCCGAACGAACTTTCCCAACGCACGAGCCGATCTCGACAACCCAACTTGTTTGAAGCTGGCCGAGGCGTTTGGTAGCGGCATCATCCTGCACGGCAAAGGCCCCAAGGGATCATTCCGCCGCGAGGCAACTGCGGCGGGATGTCCAACGATCGTGGTCGAAGGCGGCGAAGTTTGGAAGGTCGAATCGTCGGTGGCCGATTGCATGCTGCGAGGCGTCTTCAACATTTTAAAAACGCTGAAGATGATGGATGGCCCGCCGGACATTCCCGAGCATCAAGCGATCATCAAGCAAACCAAATGGATACGCGCCGAACGTGGTGGTTTCATGTCGATGCATGTTGCCCCCGGTGATAGCGTTGTCAAAGGACAAGCGCTCGCATCGAACAGCAATCTTTTAACCGAAGATCAAAACCGACTGGAAGCCCCGTTTTCAGGAATCGTCATCGGCATGACCACCCTGCCCGCGGTTCAACCTGGTGAGCCGGTCGTCCACATCGGTCGCCTAGCAAACCCCAAATCGGCCCTACGTCACGACCAGCATGTGGCCAGCGACGACGTTCAACGAACGGCACTCCAACACCTAGCCACCAACGTGCAGGTAACCGAGCCCGAAGAACTTCCGTCGTCGTAACGGAACTCGTCAAGACTTTGATCTCAGTTCCTGGCGTTCGTGATGAGCTGGTTTCTGGTCGCAGAACAAGTTCCCTCACGCGGAAGCCGAGGTCGCGGAAGGCGTCTTCGCGGTAGCCGACGATGAAGGCGGCGACGTGGTAGAGGTTTCGGTTCAGTGGGGCGGTGGGTGCGGCCGCTAAATCTTTGGCGTTGACGCGGACATTGGAGGTCCAAGTTTTGTTCCGTCCCTACTGAAGTACGCCAACGGCGTTGAACACCATAGCCCAGGGTTAAGGTTTTGCGAGCGTAGCGAAGCAAACCGCAACCCTGGGTTGATGACGTTAACGAATTAGTCTCCCCCGTGCCCGATTTTGACGGCTTCGCCGCCAAAATCGGGGACGGGGGAGGGGGGCTGCTGGTGCTCCGTGACCCAGGGTTGCAGTGACCCAGGGTTGCAGCGTCAAATCGCCAAGGCGATTGACGACTTTAACCCTGGGCTATGTTGTTTAACGCCGTTGGCGTAGAGAAAGAAAGTAGCGCAAGCAAGAATGACTTTAACCCCAATGATTTAGCGGCCCAGGCATCGCCCCGCGCCGTGCGGTCCCATAGTGCGCGGGGTGAGTCCACGGCGGGGGGCCGCCATGCTACTTTTCGCACCGCGCGTTTAGACAATTTAGAGACCCTTTACGGCGTTGGAGGGGAGCCCAGCAGTCGTCGCCGACGGTCCTGCTGAGAAGTTGTCCAGAGTCGTTTTAGGAGACTGGATTCCATAAGATCGGCATCCGAACGCTTAGGCGAGGGATTTCCAGGTCAAACAAGATCCCTCGCTTACGCGTTCGGGTTGGGAAATCGGGAAGCTGTTTTGCGACGGTTTCTAAGCCATGTGTGACCGAAAATCGACGCGGTTCGGATAAGTTTGGCTGTTCAGCAAATCAAATGGTTGTCAACTTGCGACTCGCTGGCTAACCTTGACTGCACGCTGGCGAACTGTTCGCCACTACGCGTTCCCACCAGGGATTTGCGGCCGCTTGCAGCCTTCACTGCTAAAGAGCCATGACTCTAAAAACATCGATAGACAACAGCGCAACCGATTCCGGTTGCTCTCCGACCGATTCTGAAACCCTTCGTAAGGCGGGCATCTCGACCACTTCTGTCCACGCTGGCGAAGTGAGGCAAAAACACGATGGAGCCGTTGCTGCTCCGATTGTGACCTCTTCGACCTTTGCGTTTGAAAACACCGAAGCGCTGCTGCGGTTCGTTGAAGGCGATGAGGACCGGCCCGAATACGGTCGCTACGGAACGCCCAACGAGAAAAGCGTCGAAGCCAAACTGGCGGCACTCGACGGGGCCGAAGAGGCGATTTTGTACAGCAGCGGAATGGCGGCGATCGTCGGCCTGCTGATGAGCAAGTTGAATGCTGGCGACGAGATCGTCTTCTTCGATCAGTGCTACCACCGCAGCCGCGAATTCTGTTCGAAGCACCTTTCTCGATTTGGTGTTGTCACTCGCCAAGTCAAAACCGGTGACTTCGCCGCGATGGAATCGGCGATCAATTCCAACACCCGAATGCTGGTCAGCGAATCGCCAACCAATCCACACTTGACCGCAGTCGATCTGGAAAAGTTTGTTGCGCTTGGAAAGGCCCACGAAGTTGAAACGCTGATCGACGCAACCTTGGCGACTCCGTTCAACATCAAACCGATCGAGTTCGGCGTTGACTATGTTCTGCATTCCGCGACGAAGTACTTGGGCGGTCACAATGATTTGTTGGCCGGTTCAATCTGCGGTTCACGAGAACAACTGGAACCCGTCCGCCGGCTGCGTGGAATTCTGGGCAGCATTAATTCATCGCACAACTTGTATTTGCTTGAACGAGGATTGAAAACGTTCGCCCTTCGGATGCAGCGTCACAATGAAAACGGTCAAGCGATCGCAGAGTTCCTGGAAGCTCATCCTCGCGTCGAAACGGTTTACTATCCGGGATTGAAATCACATCCGACTCACCAAATTGCCGCAGCCCAAATGAACGGTTTTGGCGGACTGATTTCCTTCACCGTCAAAGATGCTGACTGGAAAGAAACTTCGCGGATTGTCGATGCGGCAACGATTCCACGCATCGCACCCAGCTTGGGTGGTGTAGAATCGCTGATCGAACAGCCGTTGGTGATGAGCTATTTCAATTACTCACCCGAAGAACGAGAAACCTTCGGCATCTATGACAATATGATTCGCATGGCGTGCGGTATCGAAAACACCGATGACCTGATCGCCGATCTGAAGCAGGCACTTGATGCGTGAGAAGTCTTTCCGAACACGTGCGATCCACGTCGGCAATGAAGTCGATGCGGCAACCGGCGCGGTAGTTCCGCCGATTCATTTGGCCAGCACGTTCCAGCAACCCGGCGCAGGTGAATGGGGCGAATTTGATTACTCGCGAAGCGGCAATCCAACGCGAACTAATTTGCAGACGACGCTGACTTCGTTAGAAGGCGGCTGTGGATCGCTGGCGTTTTCTTCCGGCATGGCAGCCATCCACTGCGTCACCATGATGCTGAAAACCGGTGACCATGTGATCGCCGGATGCGACCTTTACGGGGGGGCCTATCGATTGTTGCACAAGATTTGTGACCGCTCTGGCGTAACAGTCACGCTGGTTGACATGACCGATTTAGCGGCAATTGAATCGGCGATTACCGACAACACAAAACTGATTTGGTTTGAGTCGATCGGTAACCCACGTTTGTCGATCCCTGATTTGAAAGCGATCGCCAGCCTTGCGAAGTCAAAAGACATTCGCACCGGTGTGGACAACACGTTTGCAACACCGGCACTGTTGCGACCGCTGGAACTGGGCATCGACATTGTGATGCACTCGGCGACGAAGTACTTGGGCGGACACAGCGATTGTATGGGCGGAACGCTTTCGGTTGCCGATCAAGCGTTGTTTGACGAACTGTATTTTATCCAAAACGCAACCGGTGCGGTTTTGGATCCGCTGAGCTGTTTTTTGGTCACGCGTGGATTGAAGACATTGGACTTGCGAGTTCGCGAACAATCCAAGACTGCATTGGAATTGTCGCAATGGTTGCAGCAGCACTCGTGTGTCAAATCGGTTTTGTACCCTGGGCTGGCAAGTCATCCGCAGCATGAACTCGCCCGGCAAACGCTGCAGGGCGGATTTGGTGCGATGGTGACCTTTGAACTTGACGGCACCATTGCACAAACAGCCAATACCTGTGAATCAACCAAGCTGTTTCGTCTGGCGGTCAGTTTGGGTGCAGTCGAATCGCTGATCGAGCAACCGGCGACGATGTCCCACGCCAGCTACGATGCCGCCGATCGAGCCCGATTCGGAATCACCGATGGCCTGATCCGGTTGTCAGTCGGTTTGGAATCGATGGAAGACTTAAAAGCTGATTTAGATCAGGCGTTTTCCGCGTCTAGCTGAGTGGTTGGGTTGCCAAAAATTGATTTGGCGCTAGGATCGAAGCAGCTAGCAAGAAGTACCGTACCCTCAAAAATACTCCATCCCGTGTCCCAGGAATTTTTATCATGGCCTTAGCCGAAGACAAAGTCCGCGAAGCTCTGAAGCAAGTCATTGACCCCGAACTTTTCGTAAACATCGTCGATCTTGGGCTAATTTACGTGGTCGCCGTCGGCGAAGAAAAAGAAGACGGTCGGCATGATGTTCACGTCGAAATGACCATGACCAGTCCCATGTGTCCCGCCGGACCCCAACTGGTAGCGGGAACCAAAGGTGCCGCAGAAGGGCTCGACGAAGTAGACACCTGTGAAGTGAAAGTCGTGATGGAACCCGCTTGGACGCCTGAAAAGATGACTGACGACGCTCGGGACCACCTCGGAATCTTTTAGGTCTCGATTGGCGTTAGGGACTGTCCTGAAACAAGTTCCGTAGATGGCGAAACCTTTCGTAGCTGGGAAGTTATTTCGGGACAGTTCCTTACTCGCAGCGACTTGCGAGTTGATCCGGTACGATAGTGGTGAGCGTTGGCGGGCATCGGTTTCGATGGGATACTGCCCACTCAACTTTTTTGCACTGGCGGGGTGCCTTTCAATCATGGAGTTTGAACGTGCGAATTTTTGTAGGCGAATATGTTGTTGGTGGCGGATTGGCCGACTTGCCAATCGAATCGATTCCCGCAAGCCTTCGGCGCGAAGGCACGTCGATGCTTCGCGCACTGGTCGCTGACCTTGCGGAATTTGCAGAAGTCGTGGTTTTGGTTGATCCGCGAATGATTGACAGTTCGGACGAATGTTTCACCGACGGCCCGATCGATCGACGCGAATTTTGCAAAGACCAACCGCTATGGCCCCAATGGATCGCGGCGGCCGAAGATTGCGACGCGGCGTTGATCATCGCACCTGAAAGCGACGGAGCACTTGCCCAAGGAGTCGCGATGCTGCGGGCCGCAGGAATTGACGTTGTTGCTGGCAGTGGAGATTTCTTGCGCACAGCAAGCGACAAATTGTTGACGGCCAAAAAGATGATCGCGGCCGGCGTTTCGCATCCGTTATTCATGTCAGCAACCGATCGCAGGCACGCCAAGGCGCTGACGAAATTCGATCGTTTCGTCGTCAAACCACGTGACGGATGTGGCACGAAAGAAATCCGAACGTTTGATTGTTTTGATACCGCCAAGGCAGAACTGCACGAGAACGATTTACTGCAAGCTTGGATGCCGGGCCGTGCGGTGTCGATTTCGTTGATTGCCTCGTCAACACAACAAGTTTTCTTACCGGCCGTCTCGCAACAACTTGACGACAACAGTTGTGAATATGCGGGCGGACAAGGCCCACTTGACGACGATGCTCAGCGAAGATTGACCAATCTGGCAATGCGCGCGATCGAGGCAATGCCGCCGACAGCAAGAGGATTCATCGGATTCGATATGTTGCTGGGCAAGCGTTCGAGCGAAGATTGTGTGATTGAAATTAATCCTCGGCTGACGACATCTTACGTAGGTCTGCGCCGGATGATTCACGGCAACCTTGCGGCTCGATTTTTCGATATTGAAACAGGGCCCGTTGCCTGTTGCACGCCGGTCAATTCTGTGAAATGGGCAGCCGATGGTCAGGTCTGGGTCAACGATGCAGTGGCGGAAATGTCTTAACGGCTAACGAATTGCCACGAAACAAGTTCCCAATTTCCCAAGCCGAACGCGTAAGCGAGGGATATTGTTTGACGCGGAATTCCCTCGCTTACGCGTTCGGGTTGAGATTTGGGTGGAATCTAATCTCGTGAAGTTATTCCAGGACAATTCCTAAGTACGCGCTGAAGAACCAACCCACATGATCGTCGGCGTTGATATTGGGGGAGCGAACCTTAAGTTCGCAGCCGTTGACCCAAAGTCAAACAATGAAGCATGTCATTCTTGTTTCTTTCCCATGTGGACCGATGCGAACCGTCTGGCCGATGTTCTTGTTGCCGAACTATCCAGTTTCGGAAAGATTGATGCGTTCGCTATCACGATGACGGGCGAGATGGCAGACTGCTTCATCGATCGCCATTTAGGAGTCCAGCAGATTGCCGAAGCTTGTCGTTTGGCGGCGACGAAGGCGGGCGTTGATCGATTCGGTTTCTATCGTAGTGACGGCAGGTTTACGCGTTTGACGGAATCGAAGAAGGAAACTGATTCGGTGGCGTCTGCGAACTGGCACGCATCGGCGACGTGGTTGGCATCGAAGTTTTCAGTTGATCATGGCATTCTGGTCGATATCGGTTCCACGACAACCGATTTGATACCGATCAACAACCGCGAAGTTTCCACCCCTTCTAAAACTGATCATGATCGTCTTTGCGAAGGGGCGCTTGCCTATGTTGGGTGCGGCCGCACGCCGGTATGCAGTCTTGTTTCTTCGCTGTTGATTGATGGGAAATGGTGCCCTGTGATGAATGAGGTCTTTGCGACAATCGACGATGCATTGGTCGTTTTAGAAATGACGTCGCCCGATGCGGAAGACTTACAATCTGCCGATGGCCAACCAAGGACGGTGCCGTTTGCGGCCAATCGAATTGCCCGAATGGTTGGCTTGGATCGTAGTTCAGTATCGGTGGATGTCGCCAAGCAACTTTCCGAACAGATTGTCGATGCTGCAAAAGCGAGAATCAAACAATCGTTTCACGCGGTTGACCAAGGCGGCACAATCATCCTGGGTGGTCATGGCGACGCACTTTTTGACCCACCCAGCGGACGCGGAATCATTCGATTGACGGATCGATTCAGTGAACCGGCTTCGCGTTGCCTTCCCGCGCTGGCTGTCGCGCATCTGTTTCAAAACAATCGATACGCGTTGCTATGATTCGGCGGGTGGTCAAAGTTGGCGGCAGTTTGCTGAAACGCAAAGACTTGGCCGAGCAAATTGTGTGTTGGACTGAACGTCAATCGATCGCGGAGAATCTGTTTTTGTTTGGCGGGGGTGATGTGATCAATTCAGTTCGTCAGCTTGACGAAGTTCATTGCTTGGATGTCAGTAGGTTGCACTGGCTTTGCATCGATCTGCTAGACGTTAGCTTTGCGGTCGCATCTAGTTTGTTGAGTGATTGGAATCGGATCGAGTCACAGCAACAGTTTCGCGAGTTGGTAAAACAGCAACCACGCAAGATGAATACGATCGTTCGTTGCAAATCGTTCTATCATCGTGAACGAGAGGGTAGCGCGCCGGGATCTTTGGCGAACGCGTTGCCTTGGGATTGGCGAACAACGACTGATTCATTGGCGGCACAATTGGCCATGGAAACTAACGCACGCGAGTTGGTGTTGTTAAAATCATGCGAAGTTGATTGCCGGCTATCACATCAAGAATTGGCTCGGCGGGGGATTGTTGACGCAGCATTCCCGAATGCCGCAAAATCAATCGCATCGGTCACCGCGCAGCGGCTTTGTTAGAAACTGTGCAGCGGCTTTGTTAGAAACTGCGGAGCGGCTTTGTTAGAAACCGCGCAGCAGCTTTGTTAGCAGCTTAAAAATACCAGCGGGAAAAGAAGTCTCCGCTCGTCATTTCTAAACCATCCGCTGTAACGGCTTGGTCGATGTCTTTGTGCTGAAGTTCTTTGAGCACTCGATCGGCTTGGCCGGTCGTCGAGCTTAGCCGATGCATCCAGAGTGATTTGAGTGTGCCGACGCTATCGAATAGATCTGGCCTAAGCATCATCGCGACGCTTGAGGCCACCGCATGGTTGGCACCGGGCAGAGATGTTTGCTGGGATGTTCGACGTTGAAGTGCATCGCGCATTGCTGCGTTCATCAGCCATGTTGTGGTTCGACCGGCGACACCGACACTGAAATCACGTGACTCTTTTGCATGCTGTTTGGCAAGTTCAACGTTGATTCCGTAGCGAGTCAGATCGGGCATGTCGATCGACAGACGGCCGATCATCGTATCGGTCCAACGCTCCACAACGCGTCGCAAACGGTTCAGTCGGACTGCGTCGGAGACAGAATTTCCACGACCGAAAAGCATGATCTGTTGAACACGATTCCTCGCCTCCAAATGACTCAAGTAAACCGCATGCGTGACTGGCGAAATTTCATCGACCCGTTGGACGGCATCAAGGCCGGCGGCAATCGCGGCCACCACGCGCGTCAGCATTTCAGTGACTAAAACTTCCTCCATGACCCCGGCGTGTTGCTGCCACCACGTCTTCAGTTGCATCACATTGCCGCTGTCTTCGGCGGCTCGGTAACGCGCCATCGTTTGATGCCAGAGTTCCAGTCGATTCCGGGATGCTGACCAGTATTGAGAAACGGCTTCCGCGGGCACGCGATCGCTGCCGTGTAGTATCGCTGGTCCATGCTGAGACATCATCGCAGCTAAATCGGCTATCAGGACGCAGTGCATACGGGAACGTTCAACAAGAGCGGCATCGGGAAGGAAACTTGATGGGTTTCCAAAGAAGCAGCTCGCGTGCCGTAGTCAGACGTTAAGTGTCGATCGCATTACTAAGTCGCATTGCAGCATGCACTTAAGCGAATCTGGATCACGGATTAACCCAACCGTCACATCACGACGACGTTGTTTTTTTACAACGTTCGTTCCAGCGGTTCACCGCAAGACGACGTGTTGATGCACCCAGAAAGGGATTGGGATAAAGAAAAACGGCCCGGGTTCTTGTGCCCCAACGACAACGCCCCACAGCGTCGTTGATGGAAAAACCCAGGCCGTTAAGGATCGACATTGGATGGATGATGTCCTGCCCCACGCAATCCATCGGCATCCAACGCCGTCACTGTATAGATATCGGGCAGATGCCCATTGAACTTAGATCTAACTTTTTAAAACTCGCACTTAGTGGGGGTTGGGTTTCCCCGAAAGGGTCATGCAGCAGAGGGGCATTCAGCAGAGGGTGTTTCAAGTGATCGAGTTTTGAACGAAGGCGTGTTCAACCAGCTCGTTATCAATCGCGACGCATATCCTGCATAACCCGATATGATCGGCCCATCGATGAATCAATCGAAACAATTTGCAACAAATCAAGATTCCTTTCGGTTTCGCTGTTAATCATCGTGCAAAGGTTGAATTGGCCAACGAAGGCTTGCCGAATTTAGTCGTTAGCGGCAAATCCACTGTGCTCAAATCTACTTTGAGCCCAAATGCATTTTGGGAAGGAACAGTTATGACAGTGATCGAATGTGAAAAGCGTGACCGACGCACTCGAGAAAAAATCTTAACCATCTTCCGTGGTGATGCATCTCTTCGAGACCATGTCGAACTGATCGAAATCGAAATTGAGCATTCACGAATCGTGCTCAGCGGTGAACTTCCCAATGGCCAATTGGTCCAGCAGTTGGTTCCTGCGATCCGTCGTGCGGGTGTCTTGTGCCAGATCGCGGTCAACATCGAAGTTGCGGCTTAGGAACATACGACTTTTTATAGTCGCGTTTCGCTCGGGACGTTGAATCAGTTACTGCGAGTTAGGCCCGGAGGGCCGGAAGCTCCTTGCCGGGTGCGCGAGCACCCGGATGGCTGCCCCGAGCCAGTGAATGAGTGAGAGATAACGCTGCCATCCGGGGATTAACGTCCCCGGCAGAGAGCTTCCGTCCCTCCGAGACTATTCACCGAACGTTATGATTGCGGATCGATCAACGACAATTTGCATTGATTTATTCGACTTCCCTTGGGATGGGCGCTCACCTGGAATTGTCCACAAAAAAACCGATTGACAACCGTTTATCACAGTTGCCAATCGGCTTTATAGAGTGCTTCGACCTTTCGGCGGCAAAATGGAGCCGCTGGGAGAAACGTGAGGATCTCAGCGTGCTTCTGCACAAGCCTTTGATTGATCCTGACGAACCCTAAAAATGATCCCTCTGCCGAAAACTACTAGGCCGAAGCGTGCGAGCTTTGTTCAAGCAAGCCGTGTCATTTTAGACGCGTTTAGCCTCACAGCAAAGGTCATCGGCGCATCTTTGCGACACAATTGACCGAAGCTTGGAAAAAAAGCCTGATATACGCGATCAATCAGGCCGGATCATTTCAATCGCACCCTGATCAATCAATAGACGACTGATGGAATCGGCTAAATGCTCAGCCGCATTATCAGTCCCAGCATCGACGGAATCACTGTTATCGAGTCGTCGATCTCCCTGCTGCGTCAGCACCACCGTCGCCAGTTTCAACTGCGTGTCTTCAAGAATCGCATGTGCTGCGATTGGTGCGAGGCACCCCCCGTGCAGAGCGGACAACAACCGGCGTTCCGCGGTTACTGCCATGCGAGTCGGCATGTGGTCGAGTTGGTTGACCGCATCAAATGAACGGGTGTCACCGGCGCGCACCTCGATTCCCAGTGCCCCCTGGCCAGGTGCTGGTAACATTTCATCGAGCGAAAAAGTGTATCGCGATAAGTCATGCATTTCCAAACGCAGGATGCCCGCTTCGGCAAGCATGATCGCATCAAATTCACCATCATCCAGTTTTGCTAATCGCGTTTGCACATTTCCGCGAATGGACATGACGTTTAAATCAGGCCTTAACGATAACAATTGCGCCGCCCGACGACGGCTGCCAGTTCCGACGCGTGCTTGTGGTGGCAGATCGGCAAGTGACCATGCTTCTTTGGATACAAGTGAATCGACGACGGTTTCTCTGGTCGGAACTGCCGCCAATTTCAAGCGATCATCAGGCTCGGTCGGCAAATCCTTCAGCGAATGCACTGCGACATCGGCTTCATCGTCCAATAGCGCTCGTTGAATTCGCTTGGTGAAAACGCCCACCTGCCGCGTCCCATCGATTGGCGTCATGTCAACATCACCGCTGCTGACCAGTGGCACCAAAACCGACTCAATGCCGTTTTCCATCAGCAACGCCGCGACATGCTTGGCTTGCCACAACGCGAGCGGACTTTGACGAGTAGCGATGCGAAGGGCAGGAATCATGTGGTAGCGAGACGTGCTGTAGGGATGAAAACGAAATTAGGATGCAAATGTAAGTGATCTGCCGAGTTCGGCGAGTTCGCCGACGTGGGTTCTAGGGGGCCTGAACTTGTCGGGGTATGATAGGCCTGACGGGGGAAAAGTGAAATCGGCGGAACCTTGCTTCGGTTTGATTCGTGTTTCTTAGAAGCAGTCGGTTTTTGCTCGAAATAGCCCGTTAGAATCAACAAGGTTGAATTCCGTCGATCTTCGTCAGGCTTTTACACCCCACTTATCTGTGAATCAGTCTTCATCGCCAGACTTCGTTGACCCCGATTCATCTTCAGCGCAAGATGCGATTACGCCGCTGCCGATCTCCGAAGAACCGACGCGAGATTCGTCGTTCCTTGGTGCAGCGGTCGAAGACGACGGTGAAAACTCGAGCGAGTTTGAGCTCGCTAGCTCAGAAACTTCGTCAGACCGTGTTCCCAAACAGTTGGGCGACTATGAAATCGGTCAAATGATCGGAGCCGGCGGCATGGGGAACGTGTACTTGGGTCAGCACGTTCGCATGCAGCGAACCGTCGCGATCAAAATGCTTCCGATTGCTCGTATGAAAAATGAAGAAGCGGTTCAACGTTTCTTTGCCGAAGTGCGAGCAGCATCGCGATTGTTGCATCCCAACATTGTGGCTGCCTTCGATGCGGGATCCGTTGAAACGCAAGAATTTGGCAAGATTCATTTTCTTGCGATGGAGTATGTCGATGGCGTGACGTTGACCCAGGCGGTTGCCAACAAAGGTCCGATGAGCGTCGGTGAGGCGACCGCGGCTATTCGGCAAGCGGCCCTTGGTTTGTTGCATGCTCATCGTGCGGGAATCATTCATCGTGATGTCAAACCTGGCAACCTGATGCGTGCCGGCGACGGAACCGTCAAGGTTCTTGATCTTGGACTTGCCAGGATGAATTCAGCGATCATTCCAACAGCCAAGTTAAGTGACGTTCAAAGCGATTCGAAGACAGATTCCAAAGATAACAGTGGTCGGTTGGTCGGCACACTCGCGTACATGTCACCCGAGCAGTTGGAAGACCCCAACTCCGCTGACATCCGTAGTGATATCTATTCGCTTGGTGCAACGCTTTACTTCCTGCTAACCGGCACGCCGCCGTATGTTGGCGAATATCTGGATCTTGTTTACGGCCATCGCCACGGTGACATTCCAGACCTGATGCAATCGCGAGGAGACATCGACCTCAACTTTGCCAACATTTTTTCTCGCATGGTAGCCAAGTCGCCATCGGAGCGCTACGAGTCGCTTGACGAAGTGATTGAGGCGCTGGGCGATTACGCGAGCGAAACTGACACGCCAAATTGGTTGGTCGAATTTACTCAGCGAAAAATTGGGACCGATGCATCCACCATTTCAAGCCGGTCTGATCCCGACGGCGAATCAAATGTCTTTGGAATCGACTTTGGAATGATGTATGCCTCCGCAGCGATTGCCAATCCAAAGGGCGGAAACCGCAAACTTCAAGCAGGCGACGACGGGCAATCGATCATGCGATTAGCGATTGCAACGGACCGTCATCTTTTAGTTTACGGCAAGGACGCGATTGGGCGGCGGCGAGATTCACCGCTGCAGGTCGCTCATTCCTTACCGCTCTACATGGGGCAAAAGTCTGTTGCCCGACGTTTCGCCGGTCGCCAATGTCCGCCAGAAGTTTTGATGGCGTTGATGATGCGCCAAGTGTTCACTCGATCGTGGGACCAACTGAGTCTTCCCCACGCGACCGCCATCACGATCCCGTCTAGTTATGACCAATTACGTCGGCGATGCATGATCCAGGCGGCGCAGATGGCAGGATTTCCGTCTGTCCGATTGCTAAGCCGCAGCATTGCCGCGGTTCAATCGTTGTGGATGGAAAAAGAGGGTGACGCTGAAAGGCAATCGAAAACGGTCCCGGGAACGATCTCGGATTCGGATGATCAAAACATCTTGTTCGTTTCGCTGACGGGACAAGCAACCGAAGTCGCGATCATACGTGGTGGTCCGTCGAGGCTGCAACAATTGGCGACGGCAGGTCACTGGAGCTGTGGCAAATTACTTTGGCTGCAGCGGCTTGTAGACTTGGCTGGCAAACTGTTCAAAGAGCACCATGGTATCGTTCCGAAAGCCGACAAGAAGTCTGCCGTGCGGTTGCAGATCGCTTGCGAAGAGGCACTCACTTCGCTGCTGCAATTTCCTTCTGTTTCGGTCGCTTTGGAAGTCGCCGGTAAGAAGCATGCAGTGCAAGTGTATCGTCGCGATTGGCTTGGGCAGTGTCAGGATTTGATCGAGACTTTACAGAAGGCGGTTGATCAGGTTTGTTCGGAATCGAAGTTGACGATTCAGCAAATCGATCGCTGCGTCATGTTGGGCAGCCTGCTGCGGATGCCTGGTGTTGCCGAATCGCTGTTAGACGGTTTGCCCAAAACAACGATCAAGACATCGATTGACCGAGGTGACGTGGCGAGAGGTGCGGCGGCATGTTTGGCAGCGGAGCTACCCGGCCGCAGTGACAACGGTTTACCGCCCCGCAGCGTCACCAGTCAAACGATCGGAATCGTGGTGGAAGACAAGAAAGGTAGACGCCGCATCCTGCCAATCATCCCACGTGGCACGCTATTACCGGCTCGCACCAACCGCCGATTGTCGGTCAATGATTCACGCGAGCACCTAAACGTATCGCTGGTGGAATCATCCGGCGTTGACGGAAGCGGATGGCAGACGTTGGGACGCCACGAAATCGAAGTGGGATCAAGCGGTGTCGGGAAGCGATCACGAACAATTAGCTTTGAAATCAACGTCAATGGACTGCTAACGGTTCGTGCGCCCATGCCCGGCGAAGCCACGCCCAGTATCCTAACGACCCGCCGCCTGCCAGCACTGCCGGCTGCCGCGATCACTGATGAAGAATTGGTCGATTGGAAAAAGTGGGTGGAAACCGTAGGGTGATCAGCAGTCGGTTCCGTTCCGGCAATTGCATTTTCCTGTGTTGGATTGCCGGAACTGCGCTTCGCTTGTTCCGGCCTACATCAACTGCCTCAAGTCCCTGCGATTGCGGAACTCGGGCTTCCTTTCGTCAGCGCTGATCGCAGGTCAGGCTGAATTTGAATCGCCTTGGTTCGTTCAGACCAGCGATCAATTGCCGCGATCATTCGCTTGGACCCGAGTTCATCAAAAAAACTTAGCCAGGATCGGTCGCGGCGGTAACCGAGTCCGCCCTGCATTGCGAGATCGAACTGCGTTACATCGGTGACGGTTCCGTCGGCAACCGCGTGTGCCGCTTCGATCCACATGGGAATCGATAAACGGTCAACCAAATCTGCATGCGACAATTCAAGGTTGTCATCACGGCGATAGCGATCCACCAAGGCCAAACACTCGGTCGCGAGTCCTTCCGAGCGATTGCCAGCGTCGTCGTAGTCGAACAGGCCAGCGCCCGTGTGCTTTCCCATTCGTTTTGACTTGACCAATCCGGCCAGCAACGGCGACGGTGCGATTCGATTCGGAAACGCTTGCCAATACACTCGCCCGGCATCAAACATGGTTCGTGCTCCGATCGTGTCGATCAATTCCAGCGGCGAGATCGGCATCCCGTATTCGATGGCTGCGTCTTCTAGGTCTTTCGCTTCGACGCCCTGGCAAAGCAGCATCAGCGCTTCGTTCAGGTAAGGCGACAGCAAACGATTGACGATGAAACCTGGGCCGTCGCGAACGACAAGCGGTGTCTTTTTAAGGTCTTGGATATGCGCGATCGCACGTGCGAGGCTTTTGGAATCCGTCTGTTTCCCCTGAATCAATTCCACGGCATCGCGAGATTCAACGGGCATGAAAAAGTGCATTCCACAAAACTGCTGGGGCCGCTGTAGTCCGTCGGCCAGATCGCCAATCCGAAGCGTTGACGTGTTGCTGCATAGGATTGTGTTTGGATCGAGACGGTTCTGAACTTCTGAAAAGAACGATCGCTTCAGATCCAAACGTTCCGGAATTGATTCAATCAGCAGCGGAACAGGATTCTGCGAAGAGATTTGTGGTCGATGAATCAGCGAAACCGATGGCAGCCCGCATGGATGAGTCATGGCTTCGCTGACGTCCCACTGGTCGAGATCAAGCGACAGTGAATCGGTCGCTGCAACCAGTGCCTTTAGATCCTGATCCACTAAACAGACTGACAGCCCTGCATCGGTGTGAGCTCGCAAGATTGCTTTGCCAACGACACCGACGCCGACCAAAATAATTGAGGGCGAACAGCGTCGGTCGGTGGGAGTCGATTCAAGATTCATCTACGCCGACAGATTTTAAGAATGTTTGGGAACTGTTGAGAAAAAACTTACGGATAAGGAAACCGTAACCGTAGCTGATCCCGCCACGGTTCAGTTGATCACGACTTGCGTTCTACTGAACCCTGGCGGGATCAGCTACGGGGCGCGCACGAAAAACGCCGCCTTGGATATCCAAAGCGGCGTTGGGGTTTCTGAACGAGTCGGTGTTAGCCGTTACAGGTTCGGCGTCGTGTACGGTTCGACATCGCCAACCATGTGGAAGTGGTTATGGTCAATGTAGACCACTTCGATGGCTTCTTCGTCGTGCAGCGTGTGTGGCACGGGATAGCCGATCGTTGTTTTCTCGTCAAAGTAGATCGTGCATTTGTAGTGGGCGTGGTGCAATTGAGCGGGCCCGATCAAAGGATAGAATCGAGGCGGGTCAATGTAGTCGGAGATCTTTTCTTTGATGATGCGAACGTTGTTACGTTGCTTTTCGTAGATCAACGGAATGCCGCCTTGAACCGGACGAGCCGTTTCTAGGGCGTGCATGACTTCATCATCACTTGGTGGATCCAAAGCTTTGACGCTGCCGCCGGAAGTGGTCGGTCCCAGGATTGGCACTCGCTCGTAGCGTTCTTTCTTCCAGAACTTTTCTTCTTGCTTGTGTTGGTAGTACGGGCTCACTGGCATCGGATAGCCGAGGAATCCGAGATTGTATCCGCCGCCCAGGCCGAAGCAGCCGGTCGAGGAAACAATGACGGTCACAGCCAAGCCCATCGCAATGTGGGCGGCCCAAGAACGCGGCGTTGCCGATTCTTTGGCTGCTGTGAGCGATGAATTGTTGTTAGTTGGGCAATTCATGGTGGTCATCCGAGTAACCTTCCGTGGTTCGTTGTGCGAGCCGTTCTTATGACGTCGGCGAATGCGATTCGCGCTCGCTTCGTACTATCTGTATCGTGTGAACTTAGGAGGATCTTGCGGGTAATTCCGAAGATTCTGAAAAAGCCGAACAAGTTATCGTTACTTCGTTCGTGAAACACGCCCCAGTTTCATGCGTTTGTATTTCGAGTTGCGACACAATGATGTAGGCCGGAACAAGCGGAGCGCAGTTCCGGCAATACGATGACCTACGATGCAATTGCCGGAACTTCGCTCCGATTGTTCCGGCCTACATTTATCGGTCTACGAAAAAACCCACAGACGACGGTGCCATCGCCTGCGGGTATCCGGTTGCCTGCGTCAGACGCGAGGCATTTGTTTCGTCTTACTAAAGACGCTGAAATGAGCGTTCTTTAGCGATCGGTGAAGTCCAAGAACCACCAACCGTCGTCCCATTCCAAGCTGACCTTACGCCATCCCAATGGGACTTGCGGGTAAGGATAGAACGGTCCGATGAAGGGCCATGCAGTTGGGCTGTATTGTTGCGGGTAGGTCACCGCGGCGTAGTTTGAATTCGCTGCGTAGCCTGGCCAAGCGTAGTTGGGCAAGTTGGGGCTGTCGTAGCGAGGTGCACCGACGGGAGCGTGAGGTGCCATGGGGACAGGTGTTCCCATCATTCCGCCACCGCCACCAAATCCGGTCGCCATTGCTTGGGTTTGACCTTGCATGCGGTACGGAGCAGCTTGCATGACCGGTGCTTGTTGCATCGGTGCGTGCTGCATTTGCATTTGCTGCATCGGTGCTGGATTCATCGGTGCTGGGTTCATCAGCGGTGCCGCTTGCTGAATCGGTGCGGATGCCAATTGGGCTGGCACACGTGGTTGAGGCGATTGCTGCGGTGCTTGCAATGTTTCCACTTCGGGCAATTGCTTCAGCGAAGGAGCGGCCGTTGGAACGGCGATCGATTCACGTACACCTGAAACACCCGGCGTTCGCTCGGCGATTCGCAGGATCGTGTTTCGTTGCTCAGGCGAAGCTGCGCGACCGGTCAGTTCAACAACGCCGTCGTTGCACTGAACATCGACGCCAAAACCTTTCAGTTGGCCTGCGTTTTGAGCTCGACCAAGAGCCGAAACCACCGCGGAAACCACGTTTTGGTCACTGTTGGTGTCTTCCATCGCGGCGACCGGTTGGACGACGCCTGGCACGACCGTCAGAGGCTCGCGGCGAAGCTGGCGAACAACCTGAGCTTCCGAAGCCAATGCTTGGCTGAACGAAAAACCGCTCGTGTCTTCTGGCGTTTCTTCGGTTGCGGTCATTACCGGCTTTGGTGTCAGCACCACAGCTTCGGGCGGCTCGGTCGCCATTTCGGCTTTAGGCACCGGTGCAGCGATTTGTGTCACGCTGACTTCGTCAACCACTTTGGCGATGCCTTCGATACCGCTAGCGGCCTGCAGCACCAGTTGTTTTTGGTCATTGGCGTTCACGTTTCCGCGGAACAGCACCACGCCTTGATCGACTTTCATGTCGAGCGTGAAGTCCTTTAAAGCACCCGAGTCACGGTTACTTTTTAGACGTTGCATGATTTGTTGGGCGATTTCGCGGTCACCAGAATTGGCGTCTGCAGAATTAATTTCTGCGGCCTGGGCCTGGATCGGCCCGAGGCTCGCGAGCGCGGCAATCGCGATCAGTAGTTTCTTGCGTCGCATCAGATATGCCTCCGAGCAGTCCTAGGTTGTGTTCAGTCCTGAAATCTTCTGGGCCGTCGATTCGTAGTCCGTGGGACGCACATGCCCGGTGGACGATCTCTTGTTTTGCTTCTTCGAACGGACACACCAGAGGAGTGTTGTTGGTTGTTTCGGTCGTAGGGACCTATCGCTGGTAGGTTTTTTCCAATTTTGGCGCTGATTCGGTTTGAAACGTCCCAATCGACCTGTTTCACGGCCGATTTCAACTGCGAAACGATCGAACCACCGACGCCAGCGTGAAAAGAATGCCGATTGCCGGTACAGCAACAATGATCAAACGCGGTTGAGCGGCGACCACGGCCAAGGCCACGACCAAGCCAACGGCGATTCCCGGCGGCAACCAAGCGGCGGGCCGTTTTAGCGAAGGCCACGCCAACCACAACGCAGCCATCACCAAACCAATCCGTCCCGATGCCGACGCGGCAAACCGAGCGGTCGAATCGTTTCCGAACTGCCAAGACACAAAGGCTGAAACGATCAACAAGACAACTGAAATGACCAGCACCAAGCGGCGGCGCATTTGCCAATCGCTGATAGAATCGCTTGGGGAACGGTCCGTTGGTGGGCGAGATGTCATTGCGGTAAGCTTAGGCGAAGTGACGCTAGCCTCCAAACCTAGACAAATAGCCGATGAAAATTCTTTGTTTCAGCGACCTCCACCGCGATCGCGACGCAGCCATGCGATTGGTCAACATAGCCGAAGACGTTGATGTCGTGATCGGTGCCGGTGACTTTGCCAATCGTCATCAAGGTGCAACCGATACGCTAGAAATCTTGTCGCAAATCAACTTGCCAGCCGTGTTGGTTCCCGGAAACGGCGAAACCGTGGAAGAACTCCGCTTGGCCGCGGCAACTTGGTCCACCGCTACGATACTGCATGGCGAAGGATGCGTCGTTGGCGGTGTCAATTTTTGGGGCGTGGGCGGCGGCATCCCGGTGACTCCCTTTGGCGACTGGAGCTATGATTTCAGCGAAGAGGAAGCAGTGCCCATGCTGACTGGTACACCAACCGGCGGCGTCTTGGTCGTCCATTCACCACCGATCGACACCGTAGACCACGACAGCAAAGGTCTGATCCGCGGCAGTCAGGCGATCCGTGATGCGGTCGAATCGAAGAAACCTCAATTGGTGGTCTGCGGACATATCCACAGCGATTGGGGTAAGAAAATCAAATTGGGACCGACCAGCATTTTGAACGCCGGACCCCAAGGAATGATTGTCGAAATTGATGATTCAAATTCAACAGAAGCCTCGTAATGGAAATATGAACTCCGATGCAAGAAGCTGAAACCATTTCCGAAATTTACGGCACCGACAGCGAATCCAGTTCTCCGTCGTCGCCAAAATCGTTTCGCGTTTGGGTCGCGATCGCGATCGTTGTTGCGATGTGGATGATCTTGATCGTGCCAGCGATGCTTGCGCCGCTGACCAAGATGCATTTCTACTCGATGCAATTGGGGCCAATGTTTGGTGCAATCGGGCTTTCGATCTGGTGGATGAATACACGCGTCATTCCGCGGAACAGTCGTTGGCTTGGACTCGGTCTGATGTTTTTGATCTTTGCGGTCACGATGTTCTCGATCGACTTTTCAGTCATGATCGCGATGCTGGTCAAAGGCCTGCCGATCGCGTTGACGTTACTGGTAGCGGGTTTTTTTGTTGGCAGTTTCGTCAACGCCCGCAAACAGGCGTGGATCGGCTTGACGTTCTTTTCGGCCGTGATGATTGCGGGACTTTTCGTCCGAGCGGAAGACCCGGATGCTGAGTTTGCATTTGATTTGGTTCCGCGATGGAAACCGACTGCGGAAGACAACTTTCTGGACTCGTTGCAAAACGTATCGGCTAGCGAGGAGGCATCCACCATCGATTCAGATGCTCTTGAATTGCCGGATGCGGTGACATCGAAAGATTGGGCAGAATTCCGCGGACCCAAGCGTGATGGAATCTTGAACGATGTTTCCTTTTCAACCGATTGGGAATCAAATCCGCCTGCGGAACTTTGGCGGCACCCGATCGGTCCAGGCTGGTCTTCGTTTTGCGTCGTCGGGCCGGTTTTTTACACGCAGGAACAACGCGGCGAACAGGAAACCGTCTCGGCGTACACCGTTGCCGATGGTCGCAGTGTCTGGATTCAAGAAACAGAATCCAGATTCGAAGCATCGATGGGCGGCGTTGGTCCCAGAGCCACGCCGACGTATGACAACCAACAACTTTTCGTCACCGGTGCATCCGGTTTGGTGCAGTGTTTGGATGCAAAATCGGGTCAGCCGATCTGGCAATTCGATTTAATGGAACAGTTGGATGTGCCGCTACCGTCTTGGGGATTTGCCAGTTCGCCGCTGCTGTACAGCAACAAGAAAGAAGAGCTTGATGATGATCTGGTGATCGTTTTCGCTGGCGGTGGCGAAGAGCACGGAACCATCGCACTGGATCGAACCACCGGCAAGCTTGCTTGGTCAACGCCCGGTGGGAATCACGGTTACAGCTCGGCGCAGCTTGCAACGATTGAAGGCACCGAACAAGTCTTGATCAGCAGCAATCGAGGCTTGCAATCACTCGATCCGCAAACCGGACGCGAGCTTTGGAATCATGAATGGGACATCGACGTGATGGCTCGAGTGACTCAGCCCACCGTCGTCGGCAGCACGGCTTACCTTGGGACTGGCTACGGCAACGGAACACGACGAATTGATATTTCGCGTGATGGCGATCAGTGGTCAACCGAACATGCGTGGACCGAATCGATGAAACCTTACTTTAACGATTGCGTTTACCACGAAGGCTTTCTGTACGGTTTCGACGGCCCCATTTTTATGTGTCTGAATGCCGACACGGGTGAGAAGGCATGGAAGCGTGGCCGATACGGGCATGGACAAGTGTTGTTGGTCAAGGAAATGGAAACGCTGTTGATCGTGACCGAGAAGGGTGACCTGGTTCTAGCGAAGGTGAACCCCAACAAACTGGAAGAGATCGTTCGCATTGCGTCCGTGGAAGGCATCACCTGGAATCATCCCGTGATCGCTGACGGCAAGTTGTTTGTTCGCAATGCCGAAGAAATGGTCTGCTACGAGCTTGACGTTCTGGCACCATTGGTCACGTCGCAGTAAAGGTCACGACGCAGCGGATTGCCGATATTCCAACGGAAATGGTGATTCGCTGGCCGTGAGGCACTGTTTGGATTTACTGCGTCATTCGGTATGCCTGGTCACAGGCTTGTTGATTTACGGAGCCGTTCGGGCGACGGAGACGCAGTCTTGATCGCGCAAGCCGAGTTGTCTCTTGCCGATCAACTATCCTTCAACCGACAGTCGAGCATCATTTTGCAATCGCTCACAATCGAAAACGAACTCAAAGAAGTCTTCATGTACGGACACAAAACACGATGAGCGATCCACGCAACGAGCCTGAATCGCCCTGCATTAATGTTTGCGTTATCGACGGTAGCAAAATGTGTGTCGGTTGCTACCGGAATTTAGACGAGATTGCTGCGTGGGGAAGTTGCAGCGATCAACAGAAACTTACGATTCTGGACGCCGCAAGAAAGCGGCGTGAGACTTCTGAATAAGTAGCACAGGTTTCTGGTTCCCAGACGGAGCCTGGCCTGATGACAATCATTTCAACGCAGCAAATTGGGCAAGCTGCACCATGGCAGACAACATTTCCCTGATCGCCAGGGTGTAGGCCGTAGCGAGCCATAGCGAGCCTTAGCGAGTTACGGCAATTTGCGCACCGCCGTAACTCGCTTTGGCTCGCTACGGCCTACTTTCTAGTGCCCAGACGTAGCCTGGCCTGATGGAAATCATTGCAACGCAGCAAATTGGGCAAGCTGCACCATGGCAGGCAACATTTCCCTGATCGCCAGCATGTAGGCCGTAGCGAGCCTTAGCGAGTTACGGCAATGTGCGCAACGCCGTAACTCGCTATGGCTCGCTACGGCCTACTTTCATGGGGCGTGACAAGCTGACAACGACACATTTTCATCAGCCCAGGCGTTGCCCACGCGGTTAAACAGCCAACGTGGGCCGGAACTGTGCTGAAACTTGTTCCGTGTTTGGCGAAATCTTTTGTAGCTGGGCCCGCCAGGGTTCAGTCGGGTACCGCTACTGATGGACTGAGAAGGTGCTGAACCCTGGCGGGGCCAGCTACGACAATTACGTCGAAGATGCTTTTTCCTGCATTCGCTCTCGTAGCTCTTTGCAGGCGTCGGCGGGGTTACTGCAGAGAGAGCAACTGGTGCTGCCGTCTTCGGATTGCTGGCTGGCGATTCCGCCGCAGGAACCGCTGATCTTTTTGCCGCTGAAGATCACACCAACGGCCATTGCGAACAGCAAGACCGCGAAGGCGACGAACGTGATTGCCAAAACAACCCAGGGTTGGTTCTCAGCGACGGCATTGTCGGCAACTGCATTTTCGGTAACGGATTCGCGTGGTCTTGAATAAGCCGCGAAGTCACCGGTGCCGGTTCGCCAAAAACCGTCTTCGCCACGACTGACAAGCAAAGCAGATAAATCTTGCTCTGATGCAACGGCTAGACCTTTGGTTTCACCCAGAACGTTGATCGCGGTCGCCCACGCATCGGACTCCATGCACAGATCGCTGACGATTGAAACTGATGCCAAATCGTGCGTGATCGGACGGCCAGTTCGCGGGTCGATGGTGTGCGAGTAACGTTTGCCGTCGATTTCGATGTAGTTGCGATAGTCGCCCGAAGTTGCCATCGATTGGTCGGTCATTTCATAGGCAATGTCAAACTGATCGGCTGCCGCATCGGGAACTTGGATTCCGACCTTCCAAGCCTGATCGCCCTTCGTGCCAACGGTTCGGACCTCGCCACCGATTTCGACGAACATGTTGGCGATCCCAAGTTCGGTGAGCCGGTCAACGACTCGGTCCACGCCGTGACCTTTGGCGATGGCAGAAAGATCGATTTGCAAACCAGCAATGGACTTCTTGATCGCGGGCGGATCAAGACGCACCGAAAGGTTTTCGTAACCGACGACCGACGACAACTCATCAATCTGAGCGTCCGTTGGTACCGAATCGGTTCTGGCGGCCGGACCAAAGTTCCAGGCGTTTACTAAGGGGCCAATGGTGACATCGAACGCACCATCGGTCGCCTTTGCGACCTTTTGTGCGTAGGCGACAACCTCCGCGAAAGGCTTACTGATCGGAAACCAATCCGTGGAGTCTGATTCATTAAACCGCGAGATTTGAGACGACTTCAAGTAGTTCGACATCTCGTCGTTGACGCGGCGAAGCTCCGCATCGACTTCTAGCCGCAATTCGTCGAGATCGGGCAGAGCCTGATCGCCTGATTCCGATTTATCATTGACGTAGGCTTTGACCGTGTAGCTGGTGCCCATCGTGCCACCAGACCAAGCAATGATCTCACCCGCAGCCGCGGGCGACACGAACAGCATCAGCCAAAGAATCCCTAGCGAGAGCTTCGCGAAGGAAGCGTGACTCCATACCGGACGATGCTGGTCATTCACGGGTTAGCCGCCGAAGTCGTCAAAGGCAATGTTCTCTGGTTCAACACCCAGGTCATCAAGCATCTTGAAGACCGCTTGGTTCATCATTGGTGGGCCACAGATGTAGTACTCGATGTCTTCTGGGGCTGGGTGCGTGCTGAGGTAGTTTTCGAGCAGCACTTGGTGAATGAATCCTCGGTAGCCTTCCCAGTTGTCTTCGGGCAACGGTTCGGACAACGCAACATTCATCTTGAAGTTCGGGAAGTCGCGTTCAATCTGCTCGAATTGGTCCATGTAGAACAATTCGCGACTGCTTCGACCGCCGTACCAGTACGAAACCTTGCGGTCCGTCTTTTGTTCTTTGAACAGTTCAAAGATGTGGCTTCGCAGCGGAGCCATCCCAGCACCACCACCGATGTAGACCATTTCGGCTTGCGAATCCTTGATGAAGAACTCGCCGTAGGGACCACTGATGGTCGCTTTGTCGCCGGGCTTGAGGCTGAAAATCCAGCTACTCATCTGACCAGGAGGCGTTCCTTCGGGAGCACGCGGCGGCGGCGACGCGACGCGAATGTTGAGCATGATGATGCCCTTTTCGCCGGGGTAGTTCGCCATTGAGTAAGCGCGGATAACGGGCTCGTCAACCTTGGAAACGTACCGCCAAATATCGAACTTGTCCCAATCTTCGTGAAACCGTTCTTCGATGTCGAAATCTTTGTACTTCACGACGTGCGGTGGAGCTTCGATTTGAATGTAACCACCGGGACGGAAATCAACCTGTTCGCCTTCGGGAAGCTTCAGCTTGAACTCTTTGATGAACGTCGCAACGTTCTCGTTGCTGATGACTTCACATTCCCACTTCTTGGTGTCGAAAGCTTCCGGTGGAACTTCGACATCCATGTCAGTCTTGACGGCAACTTGGCAACTGAGGCGTTCACCTTCGGCTGCTTCTTTCTTGTTGATGTGGCCCTTTTCCGTTTCCAGAATATCGCCACCACCTTCGTGGACCTTCACCTTGCACTGAGCACAGGTGCCACCGCCGCCGCACGCACTGCTGACGAACACGCCAGCATCAGCGAGAGCGCTAAGCAGTTTGCCACCTGCCGCGACTTCGACCTCTTTTTGATTGTTAATCATGATCTTGACTGGCCCCGTTGCAACCAATTGGCTGCGGGCTCCCATAATGACCATGACCAATGCGATCACGACAAGCGTGAACATCAGGACGCCAAGGACGATTTCCATAGTGAAAGACTCTGAGGGTGAGTTTTTGTGTTTGGGTACTGTAGGCCGTAGCGAGCGGAGCGAGTTACGGCGGGGTTCAATGCCGTACTTCGATCCGATCCATCCGGCCTACTTTTGCTTCTTAAAGTTGAATTCCGCCGAAGGACATGAAAGCCAAAGCCATCAAGCCAACGGTGATGAACGTAATTCCTAAACCGCGAAGCGGTGGAGGAACATCACTGTATTTCATTTTCTCGCGAATTCCCGCAAGCAGCACGAGGGCAAGCGCCCAACCGACTCCGCAACCAAGCCCGTAAAAACAGGATTCGACGAAGTCATAACTGCGTTCCTGCATGAACAGCGAACCACCAAGGATGGCACAGTTCACGGTGATCAACGGCAGGAAAATACCCAACGCGTTGTACAGAGGCGGGAAGAACTTATCGAGCACCATTTCCAGGATCTGAACCATTGCCGCAATCACGCCGATGAAGCTGATGAAGGCCAGGAACGATAGGTCAACGGTGGAGAAGTTCACGGTCGTTTCGGGAATGAAACCATTCGCCCACGACATCGCACCCTTTTTCAGGATGTATTGATTGATCAATTGGTTGGCCGGAATCGTGATGAATTCAATCACGATCACGGCGGCACCCAGACCGAGGGCTGTCTTCACATTTTTGCTGACAGCCAAGAACGTACACATGCCTAGGAAGAAGGCGAGTGCGAGGTTTTCGATGAAAACCGCGTTCAAGAAAATGCTGAGGTAGTTTTCCATGGTTAGTTCCTAAGCGCTTTCGATTTGGTCAGTCTTGAATGCGCGAATGATCCAGATCAGCAAGCCGATCAAGAAAAACGCACTTGGAGGCAACAGCATCAAGTTGTTCGGGTTGTACCAACCGCCGTTGCGGTCCAGCACCATCAGCTCGACTCCGAAGAGTGAACCGCTGCCAAAGAATTCACGGAACGCGGCGACAAACATCAGGACCAATCCGTAACCGAGACCGTTTCCGATCCCGTCCAGGAAGCTAATGCCAGGCTTGTTCTTCATCGCAAAGCCTTCGGCCCGCCCCATCACGATACAGTTCGTAATGATCAAACCAACAAACACCGATAATTGTTTGCTGATGTCGTAAAAGAAAGCCTTTAGCACTTGGTCAACGACGATCACCATCGACGCGATCACGGTCATCTGAACGATGATTCGGATACTGCCGGGGATGAAGTGACGAATCGCACTGACGGCAAGGTTACTGAAACCGCAAACCGCGATCACAGCCAAGCTCATCACCAGCGACGTTTCCATCTTTGTTGTTACCGCCAGCGCCGAACAGATTCCTAGAATCTGCAGAGCGATCGGGTTGTTGTCCACGAGTGGATCAACAAGGACATCCATTGATTTTTTAGCCATCGCTTTGCTCCGACTCCTTCATTTCTGATTTAAGCTGCGTCAGGAACGGGCCGTAAGCATCGTCGCCGGCCCAGTAACGAACCAAGTTAGTGACGCCTCGGCAAGTAATGGTCGCGCCCGACAAACCGTCAACGGCGTAAACGTTGTCAGTCGGTGCTGGTCCCTTGAAAACGTTCGCGGCAGGATTGCCATCTTCGTCGTACAAATGGACACCGTCCCACTGGGCTTTCCAGCGCGGGTTATCGACTTCGCCGCCCAGCCCAGGAGTTTCCTTGTGCTGGTAGAACGTAATTCCCTGAATCGTTTTCAGGTCACTCTTGAGTGCCAAGTAACCGTACAACGTTCCCCACAAACCTTTGCCGTAGATCGGCAAAACGACCTGCTGAATCGAATCACTGCCGGGTCGTTTGACGAAGAAAACCTTCATCGTTTCTGGCCGGCGTTCTTCGCCTGGATCGAATTCAGGATCCGTGATTGCGATGCTGGTCGCTGGATTGGACATTGCGTCCATCAGTTTCCAGGTATCTGGATTCGCATCCACGTCGTAGGTGCCTGATTCCAGGCTAACCATTTTTTCGCTGACCCAACCGTACAACTCTTTGATACGTTCGGGTTCCAATTCACCCGCCACCTTGCCGTACTCGCCGATGGCCAGTCCCGCTGCGTCGAGGATGTTTTTCTGTTGATCCAACTTTTCGTTGGCCTCTTGGATTGGGCGTAATGCAACCGCGGCGGCGCTAACCGCCAGCGAGCATACGACACACAAAACGGCCGCAGCCATCAGCGTGTAACCAAGTGAATCACGTTGTTGCATAGCGAGCGGCCCTCCGGCGAACATTCATTTGAACTACGAACCAATCAATCAGTGGAGCGAACACGTTGCCGAACAAAATCGCCAACATGATGCCCTCGGGGTATGCCGGATTCACGACGCGAATCAGGATCGTCATGAAACCAATCAGAAAACCGTAAACCCATTTTCCTTTATCTGTCATCGATGCACTGACCGGGTCAGTCGCCATAAAGACCAGCCCAAAGGCGAGCCCACCGATCACCAAATGCCAATGCGGCCCAATGCTGAACATCGCGTTACCGCCTTCTGCACCGGATGTGTAAGTTCCCATCATCAAAGCCGATGTCACCACCGAACCCAGAACAACACCCGCCATGATTTTCCACGATCCAACACCGGCGAAAATCAAAATTGCGGCACCAACAATGCAAAGCAACGCACTGGTTTCACCAAAGCAGCCTTGGATATTGCCAAGGAACGCATCCATCCATGTAATCGAATCGGTCCAAGTGGCCTGTTCGGCCATCCCGACACCTAATGTGTGCTGAATCGAACCAAGCGAAGCGATTGCGTCGGAACCGTCTTCGGCTAGTGCAAGTTGACCAAGCGCCGTTGCACCGCTGTAACCATCCACGGCGGTCCAAACACGGTCGCCGCTAATTTGTCCGGCGTAAGCGAAGTAAAGAAACGCGCGGCTGGTCAGCGCGACATTCAAAAAGTTTCGACCGGTTCCGCCGAACACTTCCTTCGCAACAATCACTCCGAACGCGATCCCCAAAGCCACCTGCCAAAGCGGAATCGATGCGGGCAGCGTCAGTGGAAACAGAAGGCCCGTGACCAGGAACCCTTCATTGATTTCGTGACCGCGAAGGACACTGAAAATCATTTCAATGTGCCCACCGACAAACATGCAAACGATGTAGACCGGCAGGAAGAATATCGCACCAAAGATAAAGTTCGCGATGTGGTTGCCCGGATCGTAGCTGAACCCCAGCGACGTATAGATCGCGTGATGCCAATCCTGGTCCGGCGTGACGCCAGCGGCCAAGCCTTCGGCCATCGCCTGGTTGGCAAGGTGCCCGACATTCCACATTCCGAACAACGTGACTGGCACCAGTGCCAAAACCACGGTGATCATCATGCGTTTTAGGTCGATGGCGTCACGAACGTGCGTCGCACCGTGGGTGACTTCACCTGGCGTGTAAAGAAACGTGTCCGTCGCTTCGTAAACCGGATAGGCCGCCGATAGCGGACCGTCCTTGACGAACAGCGGATGGACTTTGTCCAAAAGGTCTCTCAGTGGTTTCATCTACTATTTCCCCTAGCCTTCACGTTCAATGGTCGAAAGGCTCTCGCGAAGCAATGAGCTGTATTCGTATTTTCCGGGGCACACAAAGGTGCAAAGCCCGAGATCTTCTTCTTCCAGCTCAAGCACTCCAAGCGACTGAGCTTCGTCGGTATCCCGGTAAATCAGTGCCCTCAGCAGTTGCGTGGGCAAAATGTCCAGCGGCATCACCTTCTCGTAAGTTCCCATGGGAACCATCGCACGCTCGCTGCCATGAGTGGTCGTTGTCATCGCAAACTTCTTGCCAGGTGTCCCTGCGGAAGCATAAATGCGAGTCAACGAATACTTCTCAAAGCCCGGCATTTGCCATCCCAGGAATTCTCGTTCTTTGCCCTCGGCCACCGCACAAATTTGTTGGTGGTACCGCCCCAGATAATCAACCGGAGAATTTGCGACGCGACCACACAAAACGCTGCCACTGATTGGCCGAATTTCCAGCCCGTCCTCGCACTCATTTTCCAGCAGTTCACTGACGCTTGCACCGATTCGAGTTTCCAGCAACCGAGGCTGCTTGACCACTGGACCCGCCAGCGAAACGACTCGGCGAACATCCAGCTTGCCCGACTGTAGGAAAGAACCGATGGCACAAACATCTTGGCAACCGATGTACCAAACGACTTTCGACGGGCCGACTGGATCCAGGAAGTGGATGTGGGTTCCGGGCAGGCCCGCTGGATGGGGACCGCCAAATGATTCGACTTCGACGCCGTTGATTCCCGAACCAGGAATCTCCGCGTCGGGAGCCTTGCAGACGAACACTTTGCCATCGGTCAACTGCGTCAACGCTTGCAGACCGAGCTTAAACTGATCTTTTCGCTGAGCGATAATGATCGCCGGATCGCCGGCGAGCGGATTTGTGTCGATCGCTTGAACAAAAATGGAACTGGGCGACGTTCCGATCGCTGGAACCTTGCCATAGGGCCGCGTGCGAAGCGATGTCCACAGGCCGCTTTCGACAAGCTTCTCTGCGAGCTTTTCACGACCCAGCGAAAGAGGATCGCTGTTAGCAACGCCGTCGAATTCAACCTGGTCGTTGCTCTGCGAATCGACATCGATTTCAATCGACTCGAACTTACGCTTTGCACCACGATTGACTTCGCGAATCGTTCCCGTCGCCGGTGCAGTAAAGACGACGCCGACGTTCTTTTTGTCCTCAAAGATGGGCTGACCCAACTTCACCCGGTCGCCAGGACCAACCAACATGGTTGGCTTCATCCCGATGTAATCGTCACCCAGCAAAGCGACGCGGGACACATGCCGAGCCGGTTCAATGTGCTGTTCGGGGCTGCCCGAAATGGGTAAGTCCAATCCCTGCTTGATCGTTGTCATCGATGAACGTTGCTCGTAAATCAAAATCGGATGTAAGATCCCTTCGGCAACAGGCGAACCCGATTCCCTGGTCCGTCCCGCCGTCAATCACGAGCAAGCTTGTGAAATTTTTCACAAACTTTCTCCAAGCCGAAGCCCAAAGTCTTATCGGACTTCAGGCTGTTGGGATTCGGTCGAACGTGTGTTTTGGCAATCAAAGAATTGAGTGCGAACCGTCGCTGCAAAGCAATCTCTTGCGAGCGATCAATATCGCATAGCAGCAAAAAAATCGCAACGGCTGCTGTGGAAAATGTGTTTTAGAAAATCTCTATCGATCGCTACAAACAAGCGATTGGCCTAACGGTTCTGCAGTTCCCGCTAACGGTCGCCAATGCGGCTGTAGGCTGACTTGTGGGAATGTCTCTCGACGCTGATGCAGTAACTCGGTCAGATGTGCGGCACAAATGCGGGACAGGCTTCCCGCCTGCGTCCATTTGGGTCGCCAGGCTGGAAGCCTTTCCCACATTATTTCTTTCGCATCCCCTTCAGCCACCCACGATTCTCCCTTGCGCCGCAACGACATCCGAAACATCGTCATCATTGCTCACGTCGATCATGGTAAAACCACGCTCGTCGATTGTCTCCTGCGTCAAAGCGGTGAATTCCGAGACTCTGAACTCAAAGGCGAACGCATTCTCGATTCGAATGATCTGGAACGCGAACGCGGCATTACGATTCTGTCAAAGAACATTGCGATCCCTTATCGCGGCGTAAAGATTAATTTGATCGACACGCCCGGTCACGCGGATTTCGGTGGCGAAGTCGAACGTGTTGTGAAGATGGCCGACGGTTGCTTGTTGCTGGTCGATGCCGCCGAAGGCCCGATGCCACAAACTCGCTTCGTGCTGGAAAAAGCATTGCAAGCCGGCGTGCGTCCGATCATCGTCGTCAACAAAGTCGATCGTCCCGACGGTCGTCCAACCGAAGCGCTCGACGAAGCACTGGAACTGCTGGCGGATCTCGGTGGCGAAGAACAACTGGACAGCGTCAAGTACGTTTACACCAGCGCAAAAGAAGGCTACGCCACAACCGATCCGGCGACACCAACAACCGACATGCGGCCATTGCTGGACCTGTTTGTTGACGAATTGCCCGGCCCCGAAGTCGATCTCGATTCGCCGCTGCAAATGATGGTCACGACGCTGGACTGGAGCGAATATGTTGGGCGAATTGCGGTTGGCCGAATTAGCGCTGGAACCATTGAAGCAAATTCGACGATCGAATTGCATCAAAAAGACGGAGCTAAAAAGCTGAAAATCGCCGGCTTGTTTACGTTCAACAATCTTGGACGAGTGGCCGCCGAATCCGCTTCGGCGGGCGACATCGTCGCAGTGGAAGGGCTGACCGATGTTGAAATTGGTGACACGATTTCGTTGGTCGGAGCCGACAATGCGTTGCCGCGTTTGAAGGTCGATGAGCCGACTCTGGAAATGGTGTTCAGCGTCAATACTTCGCCGATGGTCGGCCGCGAAGGCAAGTACGTGACCACTCGCCAACTCAAAGGGCGTCTTGAAAAAGAACTCGAACGAAACGTGGCGTTGCGAGTCGAAATGGTCGAAGGCGTCGAAGCCTACGCCGTCAAAGGTCGCGGTGTTTTGCACCTGGCGATCCTGATCGAAACGATGCGCCGCGAAGGGTTCGAGCTAAGCGTTGGCAAGCCTCGCGTGATCAACAAAATCATCGACGGAAAATCTCACGAGCCGTTTGAAACGTTGACCGTCGAGGTTCCCACCGACACGATGGGACCCGTGATGGAATTGGTGGGCCTGCGTCGAGGACAATTAGAAGAAATGTCGCAGCGTGGTGAATACACGTTGCTGAAGTTCTTGATTCCCTCACGCGGTTTGATCGGCCTTCGTACCCGCTTGCTCAATGCGACTCGCGGAACAGCGATCATTAACCACCGCTTTGAAAGCTACCGAACTTTGGAAGGCGACGTGCCGAAGCGATCTAACGGCGTTTTGATTTCGATGGTTTCTGGAAAGACGATGCCGTTTGCGATGTTCGGTTTGCAAGACCGCAGCGAACTGTTGGTTCCGGCCGGTACCGAAGTCTACGAAGGCATGATTGTTGGCGAAAACGTTCGCGATAACGACTTGGCCGTGAACCCCTGTCGCGAAAAGAAGCTGACCAACATGCGAGCCAGCGGTAGCGACGAAAACGTCATCCTGAAGCCACCACGCGATATGTCGCTGGAAGCCGCCCTGGAATACATCGAAGAAGACGAATTGGTGGAAGTAACGCCCGAGAGTATTCGGCTGCGAAAGATCCTGTTGAAGGAATCCGATCGCCGCCGGGTGGGCCGCAATGCGTCTTGATTGGTGAACACCCGTCAGGTTCGTTAGTCAACCCCCCAATGTCGAAAGCCCATAAATCATTGGTTTTTTGTGGTATGTCGGGTTGCAACGAAGGGGCCCTCGGCATAACACTTCCCCATCTGAATTGACGGGGACCGCAATTTTCACGAACCCCACCCCAAAACACACACCCAAAGAACAAGGTTTGACCTCATGGCAAAAGCTCCGCTTAAGGCCCCAACCAAGACTCAGATTTTGGCAAACGTTGCTGAAGCGACCGAATTGACCAAGAAAGACGTCGCGGCCGTATTTGACGCTCTCACAGCCGAAATCGAAAAATCCCTGACCAAGGGCGGCCCAGGCCAGTTCGCGATCCCAGGCCTCTGCAAGATCGTCCTGAAGGATGTCCCTGCGAAGCCAAAGCGTAAGGGTCGGAACCCAGCAAACGGCGAAGAAATCTGGCTCAAGCCAAAACCAGCCAGCAAGAAGCTTTCGATCCGACCTTTGAAGGGTCTGAAGGAAATGATCTAAAGCGATTCATTCGTTTTAGCATTCTGTTGAACACTCTGTCGCGTTTCATCGCGACGTCATGGAAACCCATTCGCGGGCGTTTGCTCGTCCGTGAATGACGTTCCACTTCTTCGATCGCAACCGCCGATTCTCTATGCGGCTTTTCGTTGCCCAAGCAGCGTCGATATCCCCGCTGCCACACGGCCTGCATTTGGGAATTGTCCCGAAACAACTTCCCGGTTTGGCGAAATCTTTCGTAGCTGGGCCCGCCAGGGTTCAGTCGGGTACAGCTAATGATGGACTGAGCAGGTACTAAGCAAGTACCAAACCCTGGCGGGACCAGCTACGGGAAAATCGGAAAGTTATTTCGCGACAGTTCCTCAGCGCCAAGCTGGCGCTATTCGATCGCCGACTCGATCCGAACCGCTTTTTTGCCCTTAAATGCACCGACGCGAGCGTTGAATTTTGGCACGTCCTGAACCGAGAATTCCAACGGCGAAGTGACCTCTTTCTCCGTCGTGATAATGTCACCAACAGCCAATTCAAGCAGGTCGCCTGTGCGGATTTTGGAGCGTGCCAGGGTGACTGCGATGTCCACGGGCGCCTCGTTCATGCTTGTTGAAATCGTGCCGCGGCTTTCTTCCGTCGGAACCGCCTTGCCGTAACCCACCCAACCATTGCGAGACAGTTTTGAATTGAATTGCTCGACCGTGTTGAACGGGATACACAGATTCAACATGCCTCGGTTTCGCCCCAGCAGCATCTCAAATCCGACCAAGATCACCACTTCATTGGGAGGCACGATCTGCACCAATTGCGGATTGCTTTCGACCTTTTCGATGCCGACATTCAATTCGACGATGTTCTCCCAGGAATTTTTTAGCTGAATCAAAAACAGCTCCACCACCCGGCCGATCAATCGATTTTCGATCTCGGTCAGCGGACGCCGAATCGCCTCGTTAGGATCCGGGTCACCGCCAAGCATGCGGTCAATGATGGCGTAGGAAAGCGTCGGTGCGATGTCCAGGATCCAGTTGCCTTCCAGCGGGTCAATCGAAACCACGTTAAAGCAACTGGGGTTGTCCAGGCTGAACACAAACTCGCTGTAGGTCAGTTGGTCAACCGACAGCAGCTTGACTTCGATCATCGTCCGCAGCATGCCAGAGATACTGGCACCAAAGTTTCGGGCCAGCGATTCATGCAACGAATGCATCGCCCGCATCTGCTCTTTGCCGACGCGTTCGGGGCGTTTGAAATCATACGCGGTCACGCGGGCACCGGAGCCGACGATTGGCGACGGCCTGGCACCGGCAGTTGGGCTTTTTTCGCTGCTGAACTTGGGCGGCTCCGGCTTGGGTGGCGCACCCTCGACCGTTTCCATTGCCTTCAACAGGCTTTCGACTTGATTCTGACTGAGCGTTTCTTCAGACATGGCTGCGATTTCCCAATGAAATACGCTGTGAAATACGCTGCGCCCGCGATCTACAGGTACAGTTTCCCATGTGTTTTACAGCAGCAGCCGGAGCCAGCACCAGATCAGTTCAGTCCAGATCGGTTCAGTCCAGATCGGCGCTGCATCGCAGTCGAGAATCTGCCCTAGAACCGATTCCAACCGGCCACCCCGCCATTGGCGCAATGCAATCAGCCCCTCGCGTCCGCCCTTTCCGAACTGTCCCGGAATAACTTCCCAGTCTTCCCGTAGCTGGGCCCGCCAGGGTTCAGACCATCAGGAACTCTACCCGACTGAACCCTAGCGGGCCCAGCAGGCTGTCGATTTAATCAGTTTGAGGCCACGTTTCGTTTAACAGTCAGCCGAAGGAGACTGCTGCACTACTCAATGGTTCAATTTTTGCACCGCACAAGGTTGTTTCCGGTTCATCTGTCAATTTGTCTGCCGTGTGTTCGCCATGCGTAGCCCTCTGTGGGATAGCTTCTTTGAAGCGAAGCCCGAAGAACTCGATTTTTACCGCCGGATGATCTACGACGATCATCGACTTTACCAAGCTATCGAACTTATCGACTTTGACGACTTCTTGCCGCAGCTCAACGCCGGCTACAGCGACAAATACGGCTATCCGGCGATCCCGCCGATGATCGGCTTCAAGCTTGAATTGCTGAAGTATTGGTACAATCTCTCGGACCGACAAGTCATCGAGCGGGCCGAGACGGATGTGGCCTTTCGCTATTTCTTGAAGGTGCCGATCGATAAAGCCATGCCTCACTCGACGTTGCTGACGCGGTTTCGAGGCAGGTTCGGCGAGCAGGGCTACCGCAAGCTCTTCCAAACGCTGGTCCGGCAAGCCCGCCAAAAAGGAATCGTCAAAGATCAGCTTCGGCTCAAAGACGCCACTCACATCTTCGCCAACATCTCGGTCCCCTCGACCCTGGTGCTGGCCGCTCAAATCCGCGAGCAACTGATCGATTCCCTTCAAAATGCGGACCCCGAAGCGGCCCAGGGGTTCCGCATCGCGACCGAACAAGTCCGCCAACAAACCAAAGACCAAGACGATCCGGCGCGGCTGCTCGCCCGCATCGAATTGCTCGGTGACATCGTCGCAACGTGCAGCGACTTGCCGCCGGAAGTCAAACTTAGCAAACGACAAAAACAGAAACTCGACGAAGCGTTGCAGCTTGCCAAACGGTTGCTGGGCCAACATCAGAACCCCAAAACACCGGGCAAGCTTCGCAGCGCGTCCGACCCGGAAGCCGGACGTGGCAAACACGGTGTGTACTACGACGGCTATGTAACCGACATCGCGATGGATCCCGATAGCGAACTGATCACGGCGATCGACGTATTGCCAGCCGGTGGCAACGAAGCCGAAAGCGCGGTGCGTTTGATCGAGCAAGAACACGAACATCAAGGTAACCAAGTTGAGGCGATCTCAATCGACGGAGCGGGCCACAACGGGGAAATGATTCGCCGTTTTGAAGGTGACGCTGATGATCCCCAAGACGACGGGATGGGCGTGACGGTCTATGTCCCACCCAAGAAAGACCGCAGCGACGTGGCGATTGCCGCCAGCGAATTCACGGTAAGCGAAGACGGTTCGACGGTCACTTGTCCTGAAGGTCAGACATCATCGTATCGCCAGGAGAGTTCAGGTTCGACGGTCTATCGGTTTGCCAGAACGACATGTCAGGGCTGTCCCTTGCAAGCGGCATGCGCACCAAAGTTGGGCAAGACACCGTTTGGACGCAGCGTCAGCAAGGGCGAGTACACCGACGAATATGAACGCATTCGAGGTCGTGCTCAGACCGAGGCTTTTGCCGAGGTGCGTCGCCGTCATCCGGCGGTGGAGCGAAAGCTCAACGAGTGTGTCAACCATCACGGTTCCCGCCGGGCACGTTACCGAGGTCGGTCCAAGGTAGCGATCCAACAGATCGGCGTGGCGATGGTGGTCAATGCGAAACGGATGATCAAACTTCTGTTGTCGGCGGCTTCGTGCGCTGACGGGAGTGCGACCGCTCAAACCGCCTAAGAAAGGCGGCTGCGCGGGTGTTTTTTTGGCTTTCTGATGCTTGATTCAAGCCCTGAGCCCTATTTCAATCGCGAAGACGACTCTTTCGTCTTTAGCTGATATCGCCCTCTGGCGATTTTCTCGAAACGCCCGACCGAAAACAAAACGTATTTGCTGTTATTGCAGCAGTCTCCATCAGGGATCAGTTAATCGTTGGCGGATCGGGGTTGCGGGTGCCTGGCCTGATATCATTCGTGGAACCGATTTGGATCGTCCTTCTTGGCACTATCAACTGGGTGCCAACTTGGTGATCGGCAAGGTGAACGCTCCCCACGGCCTACGAATGGGTCTGCCGATTCAACGTGGCCTTTCGCGATGTTTGTTTCGATGCAGGCAAGCGATCGGCTGGCGGCGCTAAAGTAGGCCGTAGCGAGTGGAGCGAGTTACGGCAGGGCAGCACAAAATGCCGTCACTCGCTCCGCTCACCACGGCCTACGAATGGGGCTGCCGATTCAACGTGCCTGTCCCCGTGTTTCGTGTTTGTTTCGCTTTTGCCTTATCCATTGACATTTCCGCACCCAGTGTTGAAAGTTAGGGGTTCCAAAGAAGCAATCTTTCCCTCTTTTGACTAGTCCCTGCGGGACCCCTATGAACGCTACTGACTCGCCTCAGACGATGCCTCCTCAGACGATGCCCCCTCAGACGATGCTGGACAAGATCTGGCAAGAACACGTTGTCCACGCCCCCGAATCTGGACCGGCGATTCTGTACGTTGACCTGCACTTGGTCCACGAAGTCACCAGCCCCCAGGCGTTTGAGGGACTGCGAATCAACAAGCGTCCGATCCGGCAACCAGCCCGCACGATCGCCACACCCGATCACAATGTGCCCACCAGCGACCGGTCGCTGCCGATCGCGGATGAGATCAGTCGCAAGCAGATCGAAACGCTGCGTCAAAACTGTAAAGAGTTTGGCGTGACGCTGTTCGATATCAACGATGTCCGCCAAGGAATCGTTCACGTCATCGGTCCCGAAAATGGGTACACTCAACCCGGCATGACGATCGTTTGCGGTGACTCGCACACGGCGACTCATGGTGCGTTCGGTTCGTTAGCGTTCGGTATCGGAACCAGCGAAGTCGAACACGTTCTGGCGACGCAGACGTTGTTGCAGTTCAAACCGAAGACATTCGAGCTTCGGGTCGATGGTGAATTGGGTCGCGGTGTGACAGCCAAGGACATGATCTTGTACTTGATCGGTCAGATCGGGACGGCGGGCGGAACCGGGTACGTTCTGGAATACACCGGCGACTGCATTTCAGCGCTGACGATGGAAGAACGCATGACGGTTTGCAATATGTCGATCGAAGCCGGTGCTCGTGCCGGCATGATCGCACCAGACCAAACGACGTTTGATTACTTGGATGGCTTGCCCGAAGCACCCAAGGATTTCGCGGCGGCGGTTGAGCGTTGGAAAAAGCTTCCCAGTGATCCGGGTGCGGTCTACGACAAGTCGAACGTTTACAAAGGCAGCGATATCGAACCGCAGGTGACTTGGGGTACCAACCCCGGACAAGTTCGCAGTGTTCGTGCCAACATTCCTGATCCGTCTGAATTTGATAACGCGACCGATCAGAAAACCACACGCGACTCGCTGGATTACATGGGATTGAAAGCCGGTACACCGATCGGTGACGTCAAACTGGATCGCATTTTTATCGGCTCTTGCACCAACGCACGGATCGAAGATCTTCGGGCTGCCGCGGCCGTCTTGAAGGGGCATCATGTCAGCAGCGATCTGGAAGCGATGGTGGTGCCGGGTAGCGGACGGGTGAAATTACAGGCTGAGCAAGAAGGCCTGCATCACATTTTCAAAGAAGCTGGATTTGATTGGCGAGAAGCCGGGTGCAGCATGTGCTTGGCAATGAACCCGGACAAGTTGGCACCGGGCGAGCGATGTGCCAGTACCAGCAACCGCAACTTTGAAGGACGGCAAGGCAAAGGAGGCCGAACCCACTTGGTCAGCCCCGCGATGGCCGCTGCGGCAGCAGTCAAAGGTCACTTTGTTGATATCCGCGACTGGAATTACAAGGAGTAGAGAGTAGAGAGTAGGGAAAAAGGTGTTAGGCATTAGGTTTTAGGAAGATACCACGCCTGACGCCGCCAGCCTTTTGCACCCTCCCGATTGCTGTTCCCAATACCTAACGCCTAACGCCTAACGCCTAATACCTACTTCCATGCAAAACTTTACGATACACACCGGCATCGTTGCCACGATGGACCGCGCCAACGTTGACACTGACCAAATCATCCCCAAGCAATTCTTAAAGCGAATTGAACGAACGGGTTTTGGCCAATTCTTGTTTTACGATTGGCGGTTCATGGACGATGGCACAACGCCTAATCCTGAATTCGAACTCAACCGGATCAACGTCAAGGGTTCGTCGGTGCTGGTCACTCGGCAAAACTTCGGCAGCGGTAGCAGCCGCGAGCATGCGGTTTGGGCGCTGGAAGATTACGGCTTCCGCAGCGTCATCGCGCCTTCGTTTGCCGACATCTTTTTCAACAACTGTTTCAAGAACGGTGTGCTTCCGATCGTGCTGCCCGAATCCGACATTGACGAATTGTTTGAACGAGCGGAAAAGCATCCGAATTATCAGATCACCGTCGATCTGGAAAACCAAAAGATCACCGACGATCACGGTTTCGAACGCAGCTTTGATGTCGATCCCAGCCGACGCCACAACCTGCTGCACGGCCTGGACGACATCGCTCAAACGTTGCAGCACGAAGACAAGATCACGGCCTATGAAGCAGCCCGAACCTGGTAGTGGGATATTCCTTAGGCCGAATGAATCCTATGCCACGTTTTAGATCCGACCTGTCGCAAAGATAAAAGTGAATCGCAATTAATCTTCTTTTGGTCTTGGAAGTCGGTCGGTGAGGTCTTTGATAAATTGGTCGCGGTTGACGGGAGAAATGATCACGCTTTTCTGGTTCGTTTTGATCTCAACTCGATTCAGCGACAACGCGGGACCGCTACGCCATGTCGATGTTCGCTGAACGGATTCGATGTCGTTGTACGTGATTCGATAAAACACAAAGAGTCCGCAGCGAATGGAGATGGCGTCCGCGGTTAGCGTGTAACGGCACGGCAGCGTGAACGCGATGGAAACCAAGAGTGTGAACGCGGCTGCTGCGAACAGGATCGCGGCGTCGTCGGCTTTCCCGTTGGCAAAGCAATAGACACCGATCGCTGCGCTGGTAAGCGGTGACAACAGCAACAGTGCGATTACCCATCGATCAATCGCCGATTCGTAGACTTTGATTTGGGTGGTGGGATGAGAAGGTGATTCAGGATCTTTCATGAGGCTGTTTCGATTGCGTTCTGTGTCGGGTGTCGCGTTTGGTTTTCACGGATTCGCCGCATTGCCTGTTTTGGAACGATGACGGAAACCAAGATGCCACCAACGATCGCAATCGCGATGCTAATCCATTGGGCCACGGTCGTGCTGGAATCACTGGCCAATGCCGCCGCCGTGCCGCTGTGGACCCAAAGGATTTGAGGAATCACGGCGACGGCTGCGGCAGCAAGATACGGTTTTTGACGAGCCCGACAGGATCCCATCGCGTAGCTAATCACCATGGTGGGCACCGGCGAGAGACGAACGAGCAGGTGCGAAGCGAAACCTGCTTCGGCAGCCATTTCCGTCATCGATCGGACGATCGACTCTTGATCGGTTGCGACATCCTTGTTTTCGCCGGGCGATCGATGCATCCACCAGCGGCCGATGTGATAATTCAGCAGGGCCGCCGTCACGGCTGACACCAGCATCAAGCCGCTGCCAAGCCAGGTTCCGAACAACGCACCCGCCGAGATCGACATCACGGTTTTCGGAACGCAGGCGGACATAAGAATGACGCCGAAGCATACGAAAAAAATTGGTGCGAACGGTCCGGACCTTTCCAGCCAATGTCTCAACTCGGCGAAATCCATTTTCCAGTGGATCAACAACGCAAGAGCTGCCAACAAAAAAGCGGGCAGCAAAATTCGATAGACTTTATGCCGGTACAATTTCGGTCAGTACGCTTTTCGACTGGTGCAATATGAATGTTGCAATTCGGATGGGGTGAGTGCACCTTACGGGTTGCAATCCGTAAGGCTGTGAGTGAGTAAGCAATCCCAAAACTTGTACTTCAACTCTCACGGCGAAGGTTTAGGTTTAGGTTTGAGTTTAGGTTTGAGTTTAGGTTTGAGTTTAGGTTTGAGTTTAGGTTTGAGTTTAGGTTTAAGTTTAGGTTTAAGTTTAGGTTTGAGATAACTTCACAGCTTAGCACCGTTGGAGTCCAGGCTTCAGCCGTTTGAGCACTTCATAGAAGGTTCCAATTCCGCCGAGATCATAAGCGGCTAAAGCCTGGACTCCAGCAAATACCGCCATGCCTCAGCAAACCGTAAGATGCACTCGTTGGGTTTGATTGGGCCTCCGAAACATCATAGCTCCTCTTTTGAAGAATCACATCGCGCGATGATCGACATGGATTTAGATTCTGTTTGCGATGCTGGCCGCTTGTCGGACGGGCCAGCCTGGCAACCCTGGTCTCGGCTGAACTTGTTCCGCAATCCGTTCGGTGAATTGTCGATCGCTGAGCGTGCTGAATTGGCGATCGTGAACGAAAACTTGCTCGACCAGATCACGCTGGACCTGCGGACGGCGATTGAATTTATTGGCGATTGCGGGCGTGGGAAATCGACTCGATTGCATTGGCTGGGATCTCGTTTGCCGCAGGCGACCTATGTTTACCTTCCCGAAGAAGGCCCCGTGCCAGCGATTCCGTTCGGCAATCCGCTGATCATCGATGAGGCTCAGCGAATGAACCGATCGGCAAAGCGGTCCGTGTTTGCGACGGGGGTTCCGCTGATCTTGGGAACCCACCAAAGTCTGTCGCGATGCTTGCGGCGTTGGGGTTACCAAGTCCAAAGCGTTCGCATCGGGCAACAGAACACAGCGTCTTTGATTCAACAAATTCTGAATCGTCGAATCGAGGCATCACGCAGTGGCGATGGACCGATTCCCATCGTTTCGGCGCAAGAGGCTGGTTGGCTGTTTGATGAATTCGGCAGCGATCTTCGATCGGTCGAAGGGTTCATGTACGAACAATTTCAACGGCGTATCGCGGATCTGATGGATCGGGATTGATGAGGCTTTCCAAAAAGGGAAATTACTGAGATGTCGAAACCAAAATTGTCAGTTGAATTGACCGAACCAGATCGAATTTTCCGTGGCGGTGATACGGTCACCGGTGTCGTCCGCGTGGATGTCGACAAAGACATCGCCTGTAATGGTTTGGTGATTCAAATAGGTTGGCGGACGCATGGCCGCGGAAATGTGACTTCAAAGATCGGCGATTCGGTCACGGCGTTTCAGGGGCAATGGCAGGAAGGAGAATCGCTGGAGTATCCGTTTGAGTTGAAGGCTCTGGATTGGCCGCCGACGTACCACGGGCACTTTTTGAATGTCGATCATTACGTGGATGCACGAGCCAAAATTGCCTGGTCGTTTGATCCGAAAGCCTCCGCCGCGTTTCAGATGGTGCCATTGCAAGCACCCGCGGACTCATCGGCGGCGAAAGCCAATTCCTTACCAGCGAAGGTGTTTGTGGCCTTGATACTGATGGTGGCGATGGTGGCGGTCTTTGCAGGGTTCGCGGGGGTTGTCCTAGGATTGGGTTGGATTGGACTTCCATTTTTTCTGCTGCCAATCGGCGGGATCGGGTTTTGGTTTCTGAAAAACTGGTTGCCAAAGTATCTGCTTGGAAATGTCGAATGTGAATTGTCGGATTCATTGATTGTTCCCGGTGGATCGTTAACGGGCGAACTTGTTTTGAAGCCTCGACGAAGCGTTGGGATCAACGGAATTAACGTCAAGCTAGAAGGCCGCGAACAAGTGGTCAGCGGTAGCGGCAGCAACAAAACCACTCACCGGCATGTTTTCTTTGAACAAGAAGAAACGCTTCGCGAGGCGGGAAAATTGATGCCGGGCACTGAGCTGCGTTTACCGATTGCGATGGAAGTTCCCAGCAACGCTCCCTTGTCGCTGAATCTGGCAGCGAACGAATTGATTTGGACCGTGGTGGTGCGAATCGACATTCCACGCTGGCCAGATTGGGTCAAGACGATGGTCTTTCAAGTCGTGCCATCCGGCGAGTCTGTGACGTCCGATGCTGCCAATTTAGCGATGCCAAAGGCGGGGACTGAATCCAGTTCGGGGATCACGTTTGAAGAATCCGTCAATCATCTGTGGCAGGTTCGCGCTGATCGTGACCAGCGAGATATGCTGGTTGATGCGATCGCGGGATTGACGTTTTCGGTGACCGCGATCATCGAACGACGTCTGTTGTACGGAGGTGATCATGATGCCAACGTGTATCCGCAAGGTCACAGTGTTTGGGCAAGATTTCCCAACCCAGAATTGCCACTGGTGCTGTTTGTTCCGCACGATATGGGCGAGGAATTCGAGCAATTGGGGCGTCAGCAGTGGACCGGCCAAGCAACGGTGGTCGGCTGGGACGATGATCATGGTCGGCTGCAGTTGGCGGTTGAGTCGTAGTTTTTTTTGGCCCACAGATGGCTTTCGCAGACCCACGGATGATTGCGCCCAAACTACCCACAAAATCCGTGGGTCTGCGAAAGCCATCCGTGGGCATCTTCTTCCGGTTCTGGATCTGCACACCGCTACGCAAGTTTGCCTAGCGTGGCTATAGTCCCGTGCTGAATCGGTAGCCAATTCTTTCACTTCAGCGACCCACTTCATGTCTTCCGCAAAAGTTCAACCGCGTGTTCTAGTTTTGCGTGCCCCCGGCACGAATTGTGACGAAGAGACTGCCTATGCGTTTGAGCAAGCCGGCGCGGTTGCTGAACGAGTTCACGTCAATCGCTTGATTGAAAATCCGGCGCTGAAAGATCGGTATCAGATCTTGTGCTTTCCAGGCGGATTTAGTTACGGGGACGACATCGCAGCCGGTCGCATTTTGGCGACTCGGTTGCGAGAACATCTGGCCGAGATGGTGGACTCGTTCGTTCACGGTCAAGGCGATCGTTTGGTGCTAGGGATTTGTAACGGCATGCAAGTGATGATGCGTCTGGGCGTTCTGACCGAGGGCGCAGGTCAGGATGATTTGCCTAGCGCGACATTGGCTTGGAACAATCACGGTCGTTTCGAGGACCGTTGGGTTCACTTGGTCGTCGATCCCGATTCGCCGTGCGTATTCACTCGTGGAATCGACAAGATGTATTTGCCGATGGCTCATGCCGAAGGCAAGTTTGTCGCTCGTGACGAGGAAGCGCTCGAATCACTTGGTAGCCAAGGTCGTTTGTCGCTTCGTTATGCGACTGAAACGCAAACCGATGTGGTGGATGATATCTTGCCGTTTCCGATCAACCCCAACGGTGCCGATGCCAACGTCGCTGGTGTTTGCGATTCGACTGGCCGAGTATTCGGTTTAATGCCGCACCCCGAACGCCACGTCGATGCGACTCACCATCCGTTTTGGACTCGTCGAAAAGAACAGCCCGAATTCGGTGACGGTCACGCAATGTTTCAAAATGCGGTTGATTGGTTCGCGTAGGAAATCGTCGCCTTTCGCTCCGCGAAAGTTGCGTTCACTCGCTGCTTTCGCGGAGCGAAAGGCGACGATGACCTACAGATGAATGCTGCAACCGTCGCTGTCGCAGGCCTTCTTTCCCGCCAGCTTGTAACGTCGCTTGGCGACTTGGTTGTACAGCCATCGCCACAACCCAGCGGTGCCGGGCAGATGCAAAAACGGCATCGCGGGCCACAGGATCGGTAGCCGACGGGTCAGATATTTGACCGCTTCGCTGCCGCCATGGGCCGTCCCGGATCCGTCGATCACATACATTTGGGCCATCAGGTCGTCGTAGCTGAGTTCTGGATATCGCTGAGTCACGCGGTCATCGTGCAGCGATAGGAATGACAATCGTTTTCCACCGATGTCCAAACGGCGAAGATTGCGGACTTGCCCGATGCAGAAATTGCAGTTTCCGTCATAAATCACCACATCCGATTGCGTCGGCAAATCGGCTCTGGAATCGGGATCTGGAAGTTCGACGCGTCGCAGCATGGTTTCAATCGCAAAAAAGCAGCAAAAATTAGGACTGATCGCGTTGCCACGATTGTCCTTATACTGATTGTAGGCCGGAACAAGCCAAAAGAAGTTCCGGCATCCATCAGATCTTGAATCTAACCGCAGAGTATTCGTCATGAACACCATCCAGTCCAAAGTGAACGCGGCTCGTCGCAGGATGATTTTAGGCCTGTTCGGACGATCGCTTTGTGTTGCCCTGTTCGTCGCTCTGATTGTTGCGACGATCGCGATCGCCCTGCCAGCGCTGCGTGTGATGGAAGTCGATTTTGCGAGCTGGACCCAGGGATGGATCTTTGGCAGCATCGCGGCGGCAGTCGTCGCAGCGACTGTGTACGCCATCGTCAAAGCTCCCACGGTACAGAGTGTTGCCGTGGAAGTGGATCGGCGATTCGGATTGCGCGAACGACTAAGCAGCACGATGGGACTGCCTGACCGCGATCGTGACAGCGAGTTTGGGATGGCGCTGCAGCAGGATGCTTCGCGTCGAGCCGATCAATTGGCAATTGCAGATCGTTTTGCATTGAAGCCCAATAAAGTCGGTTGGTTGCCAATCGCCGTCGTGCCTGTTTTGGCGATCGTGTTGATGTTGGTCGAACCGATGCAGCCGACCAACGCCAGCTCAGCGACCCCGGTCAATAAAATTGAAATGAAGCAGGTCAAAACGGTCGCCAAGCAATTGAAGAAACGGATTGAACAACAAAAGCGCAAGGCGGATAGCCAAGGCCTGACCGAAGCCAAAGAAATGTACGAGAAGATGGAATCGGAACTCGACAAGTTGACCAACAAGAAAAGCATGAATCGTAAAGATGCGATGATTGCGATCAACGATTTGAAGAAACAGCTAGACGACCGCCGAAAAGAACTCGGGTCGTCCGAGCAGATGCGAAAAGCACTCTCGCAAATGAAGGGTCTGCAAAGCGGTCCCGGTGAAAAGGTTGCCAAGGCGATCGAGAAGGGTGAATTTGGAAAGGCGGAAGACTTGGTCAAACAGTTGGCGAAGAAAATGAAGGATGGAAAACTGTCGGACCAAGAAAAGAAGCAGCTTCAAAAACAGGTCAAACAAATGGCCGACGCGATGAAGAAAGCTGCAAAGGATCACGAACAAAAAAAGCAGGCTTTGAAAGAGAAGATCGAGAAAGCAAAACAGGAAGGCCGCGGCGCGGACGCTGCCAAGATGCAGCAGGAAATGAATCAAATGCAGCAGAAGGATTCGCAGATGCAGAAGATGGGGCAAATGGCTGAAGCGATGAAACAAGCTTCCGATGCAATGAAAAGCGGCGATGCCCAAGCCGCAGCGGACGCGATGGAGGACATGGCCGATCAACTGGGGGAAATGTCGCAGGAGATGTCCGAATTGGAAGACCTGGAATCGGCGCTCGGTGATTTATCGCAGTCCAAAAATCAAATGCGTTGCCAAGGATGTCAGGGCGGTGGATGCAAACAATGCCAGGGCGGATTCGGCGAATGTGATCAGCCCGGCAACGGCAATGGAATGGACCGCGGGCCCGGCGGAGGCAATCGCCCCGAATCCGAGGGCGATACCAATACCTACGAAACACAGGTTCGTGGGAAGGTGAAAAAGGGCAAGGCGATCATCGCTGGATTCGCCGACGGGCCCAACCGAAAAGGGGTCACTCGCGAAGACATCAAGGCAGCGATTGAAAGTGAACTCTCAGAAGACAGCGACCCATCAGAAAACCAAACGCTGCCCCGAACCGAACGCGAACACGCGCAGCAATACTTCGATCGATTGCGCGAGGGATCGTGATGAAAGAGCCTTTGACCGATTTTTGTCGCGCGACGTAGGCCGGAACAAGGCTTTGCGCAGTTCCGGCAATTGCATTGGATTGCCGGAACTGCGCTGCGCTTGTTCCGGCCTACATCAATTCTCAAAAACTCTAGCTAAGCTCACCGAAAGCTTCTTCGATTAGGTCGGCTTGTTCGAGTTTGTGAGACGCCATGCTGCCGGTGCTGGGGCTGGCGGATTCGACTCGGCTGACTCGGTGGACGTCGTACTTCACCGAAATGTCATCGACGTAGTTCAATTTCAAGTAAGGCCATGCGCCCATGTTGGTTGGTTCTTCTTGAACCCAGACGACATCACTGCCTTCGGGTAAACCGTTCATGGAATCCAACAATTCATCTCGCGTCAGCGGGTACAATTGTTCAATCCGCATGATCGCAACATCATCGATCTTCTTTTCGGTTCTGGCGGCCAGCAGATCGTAATAGACTTTGCCGGTACACAGCAGCAAACGCCTTGCGTTGGGAAGCTTGACCTTGCGATCGCTAAGGATCTTTTTGAAACTGCCGGTCGCGATGATTTCCAGTGGGCTAATGCACTTTGGATGCCGCAGCAGACTCTTGGGCGACAAGATCACCAGCGGTTTACGCCACTTGCGAATCACTTGACGGCGGAGCACATGGAAGTACTGCGCCGGAGTGGTTGGCTGAACGACTTGAATGTTGTCTTCGGCTGCCATTGCTAGGAAACGTTCGACACGGGCGCTGCAGTGTTCGGGCCCTTGGCCTTCAAAACCGTGCGGCAGCAACATCACCAAACCGGACAAGCGATTCCACTTGTCTTCGGCACTGGCGATGAACTGATCGACGATCACTTGGGCACAATTCCAAAAGTCACCAAACTGAGCTTCCCAAATGGTCAGGCCGTTGGGATTGTCGAGCGAGTAACCGTATTCAAACCCCAGCACACCGGCTTCGCTGAGCGGGCTGTTGTAAAGTTCCAACTGAGCCTGATCGTCGGACAAGTGTTGCAGCGGCGTGTAGCTTTCGCCGGTGCGAGTGTCGTGCAGGACAGCGTGTCGTTGGCTGAACGTTCCCCGTTGGCAATCTTGGCCGGTCATGCGAATGGGGTGGCCGGTGGTTAGCAGCGAAGCGAAAGCAGCGGCTTCGGCGGACGCCCAGTCGAGCGACCGTTTGCCTTCGGCCATTTCGCGACGCTGAGCCATCGGACGTTTCAGTTTCTTGTTCGATGAAAACTCGTTGGGCATGCGAGTCAACTTGTCGAGCAGACCGCCGAGAACTTTTACATCGACCGAGGTGTCGGTTTCGTCGGAAGGTTCGTCGCCGCCAAAGTACTCGGACCAGTTGGCAGCTAGCGTTTGCGTGTCGGGCGTGAATTCAATGTTCTTCGTCGCCTCGAATTCAGATTCCAGCTTCGTGGTTCGTTCGACCTGAATTTGATCCGCTTCTTCGGCAGTGATCTTGCCCAGTTTCAGCAACTGATTCAGATACTGCTTTCGCACGCTGTCGCGACGATCAATTTCGGCGTACATCATCGGCTGAGTAAAGCGTGGTTCGTCGCCCTCGTTGTGGCCCCAACGACGGTAGGCGTACAAATCGATGACCACGTCTTTTTGGAATTCCTTGCGAAAATCCATCGCCAGCGAAACCACTTGCGCGACCGCTTCGGGGTCTTCGCCGTTGACGTGAAAAATCGGCACTTGCAACATCTTGGCGATGTCGGTCGCATAGGTGGTGCTGCGACCATCGTTGGGTTCGGTGGTGAATCCGACTTGGTTGTTGATCACGATGTGAAGCGTTCCGCCGGTTCGATAACCGGGCAGCTCGCTAAGGTTCAATGTTTCTTGCACGACGCCTTCACCGGCAAACGCAGCGTCACCGTGAATCAAGATCGTCATCACTTCGTGGCGACCGGTATCTTCCATTCGATCTTGCTTGCACCGCGAACGACCTTGAGCGACCGTGTTAACGAATTCCAGGTGGCTGGGATTGAAGCACAACGAAATGTGAATCTTGTCGCCCGAAGCGGTTTTCCAATCGCTGCTGTACCCGAGGTGATAGCGAACGTCGCCACCGCCGCGGTTCATTTCAGGCGTCGGATCATCGAACGACCAGAAAATGTTGGTCGCTCGCTTTTTCAGGATATTGGCCATCACGTTTAGCCGGCCGCGGTGGGCCATGCCCATGACGACTTCCTTGACGTTGTGCTGGCCAGCTTTTTCGAGCGCCAGATCCAACATTGGAATCAGGCTTTCGGCACCTTCGAGTGAAAACGTTTTGGCCCCGACGAACTTACGGCGAACAAATTCTTCAAAGATCGATGCATCGGCTAGCCGCACGTAGATCCGCCGCTGGACTTCGTGGGACAGTTCCAATCGGTTCTCGGTCGTTTCCATCCGACGCTGCAGCCAGTCGCGGATGCTGCGTCGGTCGATGTGCATGAATTGTGCACCGATGCTGCGGCAATACGTGTTATTCAACCGCGTCAGGATCGCGTCCAACGTGTCACCCATCACGTTCTCGATCGCGCTGCCCTCGAAGGACCGATTGAGATCTTCGCGGCTAAGCCCGTAAACTTCGGGACGCAGATCGGGGCTTTCGGGACGCGGGAATCCCAAGGGGTCAAGCTTGGCCGTCAGGTGGCCACGAACTCGCAATTCGCGGACAAGATTGTTGACTCGGTCCTGAATCTGGGACAGCCAAATTGCCTGGTCGGCATTGATCGTCCCGCCTGGCTTGGCGGTACCCGAGAGCGCGACGCTGGGACTGGAACCGTTGGGGCTAGACGCGGTCGCAGAACCGTTTTGGTCCGCTGCTGGTTTGGCCGGTGCCTTGATCCCGATCGCCGGCGATGGCTTTGGGGCTAATTTGGGCGTCGCCGCCGCTGGTTTCGTCGCCAACGAGCCGGAGACAGCATTGACCAGCAAGAATTGCTCGAAATACTGACGCCAAGTTTCTGAAACGCTCGACGGATCGCGAACGTATTGGACGTACAAATCATCAATGTAGTCCAAGCTATAACTATTCATGGCAGCGGTTTTGAAACCGATGAAGGTGGGCCAAGGGCGGGTGACCTAAATCGACGCAATTTACGTCAGCGGGCACTTTAGAGAATCATCCTGCGACATGGTACCCGGAACGACGACGTTTCGGCCCCCAGGTTGAAATACTTTTCCAACCAATTCTCCGTTTGTCGTAATCGATTTGATCTAGTCTTGGTCCGTCACCGCGACAGAAGCGACGCAGGTGGTTCAAAACGAACCGATTCTCTGTCAAAACACTGATTGCACCCACGTCAGATTCAAAAATTCAATCCTTCGATATTTTCATTTTCATCCATGGCCGTACTGCTTCAAGTTCGCGATGCCCACAAACGATTTGGCGACCAAGTCCTGCTCGATGGAGCTGAAATGTCGCTCGTTGACGACGTCAAAGTTGGCTTCGTTGGTCGAAATGGTGCCGGAAAGTCAACCTTCCTAAGAGCGTTGCTGAAGGAAGAGGAATTGGAAAAGGGCGAGGTGATCCATCACCCCAGCTTGCGGATCGGATACCTGCGCCAACACGATCCTTTCAAAGAAGGCGAGTCGGCGCTGGATTTCTTGATGCGGGACAGCGACCAACCGGATTGGCGATGCGGCGAAGTGGCGGGCCAGTTCGAGTTGAAGGGGGCCTATTTGGAAGGGCCAGTCAAAGAACTCTCCGGTGGGTGGCAAACGCGTGTCAAATTAGCAGCTCTGTTGCTGCATGATCCCAACCTGTTGATGCTGGACGAACCGACCAACTTCTTGGACCTGCGGACCCAGATTTTGCTGGAGCACTTTCTGCGGGACTTTGGCAAAGCGGCCCTGATCGTCAGCCACGATCGAGCGTTCTTGAAAGCGACTTGCAGCCAAACGCTCGAACTGTCCCGCGGCAAGCTGACCATGTTCAACGGCAAGATCGATGCCTTCTTGGATTTCCGCGAAGAGCGCCGCGAACACGATCGCCGCGTCAACGCGACGGTTTCTGCCAAGCAAAAACAGTTGGAAAGATTCATCGAAAAAAACCGCGCCAGTGCTGCCACCGCATCGCAGGCTCGCAGCAAGGCCAAGCAGCTAGAAAAACTGCAAACCACCGAAGTCGAAGTCGATGAGCCAACCGTTCATATCCGCGCCCCACGCGTCGAACCCAAAAACGGGACCGCGATGCGTTGTGAAGGTCTGGCGATCGGATATCAGGCCACCAAAGATCTGCCCGAACATGTCGTCGCCGACACGATTGCATTAGAAATCGAACACGGTCAGCGAGTCGCACTGGTGGGCGATAACGGACAAGGAAAAACGACGCTGTTGCGAACGTTGGTTCACTCTCTGGAACCGCTGGCGGGCAACATGAAGTGGGGGCACAACATCGAAATCGGCACCTACGCTCAGCACGTTTATACGTCGCTTGACGAACGTCAAACGGTGATCGAACACCTGGAATACAATTCTGACAGTAATACGACTCGCCAGGATCTTTTGGCGATGGCCGGCGCGTTGTTGTTCCGCGATGAACACATTGAAAAGAAAGTCAAAGTGTTAAGCGGTGGTGAACGGGCGCGTTTGTGCATGGCCAGTTTGCTGTTGGGAACCGCCAATGTTTTGGTGCTGGACGAACCGGGAAACCACTTGGATGTCGAAACGGTCGAGGCTCTGGCGTCAGCGCTGGATCTGTACAAAGGCACCGTCATCTTCACCAGTCACGATCGGCACTTTGTTCGTCGTGTGGCAACCAGGGTTGTCGAAGTTCGCGACGGCCGAGTGAAGGTCTACTTTGGCGATTACGACAGCTATTTGGAAACGGTCGAAAGCGAGATCGACGAAGGCGAACGAGCACGTGCCGGAGGCTCCACCAGCGGATCTGCGGCGAGTAAATCGAAACCCGGAAAATCCAATTCTGGTGATTATCGCCAAGAGAAACGGGATCAACGAAAGGCGGAGAAGGAAGTCAAGAATCTGGAGAAAAAGATCGCTCGTTTGGATGACGAACGAAAAGCTCTCGAAAAAACCATGCTGACCGAAACCGACCCAGCCGAAGCGATGAAACTACACACCCAAATCGAAACCATCAAAGCCCAGTCCGCCGAAGCCGAAGAACGATGGATGGAGCTGAGTGATTTTTAATTCGGTGGACGATTGGTTGCTTCGCGTTAGGATGGGGCCACAGCAAAGTAACCGGCGGTTTTTTATAGTCGCCTTTCGCTCCGCGACAGTGTATTGGATCACACTTTCACGGAGCGAAAAGCGACACTTATTTCCACCCAAATCCCAACCTGAACGCGTAAGCGAGGGAATTACGCGTCAAACGAGATCCACCGCTTACGCGTTCAGGTTGGGAAATTGGAAAGTTGTTTCGGGACAGTTCCCAACCTGAAAACCCGCCCTTTTAAACACTCCATCAACTGCGAACCCTTGTTCCCTCCACCACCTCTTCGTATCGGTGATCTCGTCATCGATCCTGCGATTTTGCAAGCTCCGATGGCTGGGTTTACCAACGCGGCCTTTCGCGAGATTGTTCGTGGTTTTGGGGGTGCGGGATTGCTGGCGACCGAAATGGTCAATGCGCGTGGGTTTGTTTGGTTGGACGAAAACGAAGCCGAGCATCCCGACCGGTTGTGGGGTGTGGCGGAGGAATCCAGGCCGCTGGCGGTTCAGATTTGGGATAACGATCCCGACACGATGGCCAAGGTGGGGCGGCGATTGGCGGGCGAGTACAAGGTCAGCGTTGTTGACATCAACTTCGGTTGCCCGGTCCGTCAGGTGACGGAAAAGGCGCACAGCGGCAGCTACCTGCTTCGTGACCCGATGCGGATGCACGCGATCATCAGTCAGTTGGTTGTTGCCTGCGCACCGACACCGGTGACCGCCAAAATTCGACTGGGATGTTCGCCTGACAACGTGAACTGTAACGAGATTGCGAAGGTCGTCGAAGAAGCCGGCGCGGCGGCGCTGACCGTTCACGGGCGAACCGCCAAAGACATGTTCAAAGGTCATGCTGATTGGGATCGAATCAGCGAAATCAAATCGCACTTGAAAAACATCCCATTGATCGGAAACGGCGATTTGGATTCGGCTGAAAAGGTGGTTGCGGCGTTCCAAAATTACAATGTCGATGGCGTGATGATCGCCCGGGCGTGCTTAGGACGACCTTGGCTGTTTGCTCAAGCGGCCGCGGCGCTGCGTGGAGAACCAATCCCGCCTGAACCCACGATGCTCGAACAGCGCGAAGTCATGTTGCGGCATTACCAATTGGTGATCGGCCGATTTGGGGAAGAGAAGGGCACGGTGCTGATGCGAAAGTACGCTTGCTGTTACGCACAAGGCAAACATGGTGCGCGGTTTTTCCGAAGCCACGTTGCCAAGGTTTCCACTTCGCAGCAATTCCACAGCGTTGTCGACGAGTTCTTCCCCGTCGTCGACAACCAGGACCGAGCGACGGTTTCGTCGTAAACGCGATTTCAAGCGTTGGTCATTTAACCGCGTTGGGCATCGCCCAATTGCACTTACATCAGCCCCGGATGGGGCGTCAGCACGGTGCCGTGGGTCTTGACCCACGGAATCAAACGCAGCAAAAACCGAAGCCCCGGCAGGGGCGAAAGCGATCAGACTTCGACTTGATTGCCCCGCCGGGACATCGCCCAAATGACTGCACGTTAGGCCTGGAGGGCCGGCAGTTCGCTGCCGGGCGCGCGACGGCTTGTGTCGATTAAAGTGAGCCTCGTGCGCGTGAGCGGCCGGGCCTACCGCATTGCCCAGTGAACCTACCGCATTGCCAGTGAAGAAGGGAGATTAGACGCTGCCATCCGGGGATTTACATCCCCGGCAAAGGGCTTCCGTCCCTCCCGGGACTATTTACGAACGTTCTGATCGCGGAGCGATCAACGACTGTTTACATTTATGTGATCGACTTCCAACGCGGTTAAACGGGGTATCACGTTATCAGCCGTCGGGCGTACTTGGCGAAGTCTCGCATGTCATCGGGAAGGTCACCGGGGCCGATGATCAATGGGCCATCGTCGTCGTTGGCCGGGTGGACGCCGTGGCTGCCTTTGACCAATCCCGCATCTAACGGAATGACATCCATCTTGTAACGAAAACCGAGCTTCTTTTGTGCCAAGCGTGACATCGCACGAGCCTTGCTGGTGATGAATAGTTCGCAGGGGTCGTAACCTGGCTTGCGATGAATGTCCACGGTCCTGGCAAAGTCGGGCGCACGATTATCATCAAGCCAGTAGTAATACGTGAACCAAGCATCGGCATCGGCCAACGCGATCAGTTCACCACTGCGAGGATGATCGAGTTCGACGTCACCGGGATTCAAGACGGCGCTGATTCCATCGATCGATTCAAGTTGACGTCGAACTTCGGGAATGAGGTCTTTGTCGTTGACGTAAACGTGGGCCAGTTGGTGATCGGCAACCGCGAAAGCTTTGCATTGGCCTGGAATCAACATTTCGCCGAACGGTCCATCACGAACCTGTAACAAGTCAAGACGGCGGAGTTTTCGGTTGATGTGAACGGGTTTAGAAACGGGAACCAATCCATATTCGCTGACGGCAATCACTTTGGCACCGATAGCCTGCGCCGCGTCAATCACGGTGCCAGCACACGCGTCGACTTCGGCGACCCGCGCGGGGTCATGCGATGACATTCTTTGGAAGTCGTAGTCCAAGTGCGGTAGATAAACCAGCGATAACTGCGGTTGCTTTTCGCGGATCACGATTGCCGATGCGTCCGCGATCCAGCGGCTCGATGGTAATCCCGCTGACGGTCCCCAGAACGAAAAGAACGGAAACGGGCCAAGCGTTTGGGTGAGTTCGCAATCGGTTTGGTCGATGATGTCGAACACTTTCGATCCATCGCACCCGTAATGCGGCTTTGGAGTGGCGGAGTATTTTGCGCCGGATGATTGATTGAACCACCAAAACATTTTGGCGGTTTCGAAGTCATCGTAAAACTTGGGTGCCTGGATCAACGAGGCTGCTTGTTGCCAGAAACGGACTTCTTGCGTGTCGCGGTGATACCAGCCGTTGCCAACAATGCCGTGATCACGCGGTGCCAATCCCGTCAGCATTGTCGCTTGCGACGTGCAGGTGACTGCTGGTAAAGGGCTGGTCCAAGCCCGAGCGGTCCCCAGTTCGGAAATTCGCGGAGCGTGTTGCAGCAGCGCGGGCGTCAGCCCGACAACGTTCAGAATGCAAACTTTTGACACGGTGGAACATTTCCCTCTTGTGAAGGCTTCCGGGGATTGATCAACATCTTGACTGGATCTCTTCGCGGTCGGAAGACACGCGAGTTGAGAAAACCACTATCATCTAGCGGGCGGATGTTCGTGCAAACTTCGCACTTTTGATTATGAAAATACCTAACACTTCTGGAACCATTTATGTCGTCGCCAACTTTGGGCACGAAACATCGTATGCGTTTTTTTCTGATCTTGTTGGCCGTGATCCTGTTTTGCAACTGCGGCACGGCGGTCGCCCAAGAAGAACAGCCTAATCCAGATCCAGCCGGTCTGGATCAAACCATTGACGGGTTGTTCAAGCCGATCGCGGACACTTGGGGCGGAATCGTTTTCTTTACGGTCCCAGTGCCAGTCGCAGGACCGCTGCCATTCGTTTTGGTGTTGTTAGTCGCCGGAGCCGCTTTTTTCACGATCGCCTTTGGCTTCATCAATTTGAGATTGATACCGATGGCAATCGCCGTGGTCAGTGGCAAGTACGATGAAATCGAAAAAGAGGGGCAGGATTTGCCCACCGCAGTCGAGGTCAACGAAGTCGATGGCGATCTGGTCGATACGATTCGAGACGAGGGGGAAGGCGAGGTATCGCACTTTCAGGCGTTGGCAACGGCGGTATCCGGCACGGTTGGCCTTGGCAATATCGCTGGCGTGGCGGTTGCCGTTGCGACCGGCGGGCCCGGTGCCACGTTTTGGATGATCGTTTGTGGATTTTTGGGGATGTCGACCAAGTTCGTTGAATGCACGTTGGGCGTTAAGTATCGCGATATCGATTCGAACGGTACGGTTCATGGCGGTCCGATGTACTACCTGCGGAAGGGACTCGCAGAGATGGGAATGGGGCCGCTGGGAAAAGTCCTGGGTGTGCTGTTTGCCATTTTTTGCGTCGGCGGATCGTTCGGAGGCGGCAATGCTTTTCAATCCAACCAAGCGGCTCAGCAGATCAAATCGTTGCTGGGTTTGCCCGATGGCGGATCGTCCGGGACGCTGATCGGTTTGGTCATGGCGGTTTTGGTGGGCATCGTGATCATTGGCGGCATCAAACGGATTGCCAAGGTTACTGAGCGAATCGTTCCGTTCATGGCGTTTGTTTATTTTGCTGCAGCCTTGGTGATCATTGTTATCAACTTTGCCAATGTTCCGTGGGCGATCGAGCAGATCGTTAGCGGCGCGTTCACTCCCGCAGCGGGATTGGGCGGATTGATCGGCGTTATGATCCAGGGGTTTCAGCGGGCGGCATTTTCAAATGAAGCGGGTGCAGGGTCGGCAGCCATCGCCCACTCGGCGGTCAAGACAAAGTATCCCGCGTCCGAAGGGATCGTCGCGCTTTTGGAACCCTTCATCGATACCGTTGTCATCTGCACGATGACCGCATTGGTGATCGTGTTGTTCAATGCCGACGGGGCGTTTGCTTGGGGCGATGTGCAGTCCAAGGAAGTGCTGATCGACGGGGCCAGGATTGGCGGCGTCGATCTGACCTCCGCAGCGTTCGACAGCGTGTTGCCCGGATTCCGCTATGTGTTGACCATTGCGATCATCTTGTTCGCGTTCTCGACGATGATTTCCTGGTCGTACTACGGTTTGCAGTCGTGGAAATACTTGTTTGGGCGCAGCCTGGGCCGCTAAATCTTTGGTATTGACATGGTTTTCTTTGGGGGACAGATTTGTTCCCGGTTTCGGCTTGATGAACGATCGTATTTTGATGGAGTAACGCGATGACCAAGAAGCTTGATGAGTAC
>NZ_LWSK01000160.1 GCF_001642955.1 Rubripirellula obstinata
GAAAAATGTAAATTGACCAGCAAATACCGCTTCCCAAGAATTTTCAATTTGCAATGTTCATTTTGCAATTTGCAATGTTCGACTGGTTCGCGAATAACATCACCCACCGCATTTTCATCAGCCCAGGTCGAGCCTAAGCGAGGGAGAGGGTTTGCGATCATCGATGCTCGGCCCCCTCCCGGCCGCTGAAACGTCCGACCTCCCCCGCTGCGCGGTGGAGGTAATTGGTGGCATTCACCGAGAATTGTCGTTAATTCTCTATTATTCTCTGGCTCGGTTTCGCGGCGTAGACGCGAAACCGAGCCAGAGAAAGGGTTACAAAGAAAGGGTTACAGCGAAATGGTTACAGAGAAGTTGGTTCTTGCGTTGGCGGCCAATGCGGATTGCTATGAACATCCGTTAGGATTTGAATTCGGCGATCACGCTGCTGAGGGATTGTTTGGCGTCGCCGAATAGCATTCGCGTGTTCTCGCCGAAGAACAGTGGGTTGTCGACGCCGGAGAAGCCTGATGCCATGGAGCGTTTTAGGACGAAGACCGTTCTTGCGTAATCGACGTTGATGATTGGCATGCCGTAGATGGGGCTGTTTTCGTCTTCGCGCGCGGCGGGATTGACCACGTCGTTGGCTCCGATCACGATCGCGACATCGATGTTTTCAATTCGCGGATTGATCTCGTCCATTTCAATCAGTTGATCGTAGGGCACGTTCGCTTCGGCCAGCAACACGTTCATGTGGCCCGGCATTCGGCCAGCGACCGGGTGAATCGCGTAGCTAACGTCGGCTCCGTTGGCTTCCAGCAATTCACCGAGTTCGCGAACGACGTGTTGCGCCTGAGCGACTGCCATCCCGTAGCCAGGGACCATCACGACCGACGAAGCTGCTTCTAAAATCAGGTAGGCATCGTCAGCGGTAATGGGTTTGACTTCGCCTTCGACCTTGGTGGCTTTACCTGGTGCAGCGAAGCCGGAGAACAACACGTTGCTGAGCGAACGGTTCATCGCTTTGCACATGATGTTGGTCAGGATCAAGCCGGCTGCGCCGACGAGTGAGCCGGCGACGATCAGGATGGTGTTGTTAATCGCAAAACCGGCGGCACACGCGGCCAAGCCCGAGTAACTGTTCAGCAACGAGATCACGACGGGCATGTCGGCACCGCCGATCGGTATCACCGCCATCACGCCTAGCAGGACCGACAGTGCGATGACGACGAAGACCAGCGGGAACGTCAACGCTGGATTGAAGACGATCAAAACTGAGCAAACGACCAGTGCTAACAAGATCAGCACGTTCACCAATCGTTGTCCGCCAAACGTGATTGCTCCGCTGCCGATCGTTTCGGAAAGTTTGGCCCATGCGACCAGTGATCCCGAAAAAGTCACGCCGCCGATCAGGATCGAGATCATGACGGTGATCAGCGTGAATGCGGACCGGTCGTCGCTGTAGAGTGCCGCCCAACCGACCAGCAGGCTGCCGATACCGCCGGATCCGTTGAACAGTGCAACCATTTCCGGCATGCCGGTCATAGCAACGCGACGAGCAGCGACGGCCCCGACCACCGCGCCAAGGATTGCGGCACCGGCGATGTAGCGGTAGTCGATGATTTCTTTGGACAGCAACGTGATGACGACGGCGATCAGCATGCCGACCGATGACAACAAGTTGCCGCGGACTGCCGTTGCCGGTGAACTCATTAACTTGAGCCCAAAGACAAATAGGATGGCGGCCAGGATATAAACGCCGCCCAGAACTTCAAGACTCATGAATCACCTCGCGTGTCACTGTCTTTCTTTTTGAACATGCTGAGCATGCGATCGGTCACCATGTAGCCGCCAACGACATTGACCGTGGCAAAGAATACGGCCAAGGCACCGAGCCACGTGGACCACGGGCCTAGATCCGCACCGGCGGCAATGATGGCACCGACCACGGTGATCCCTGAAATCGCATTGGCTCCTGACATTAGCGGCGTATGCAGAGTCGCGGGAACCTTCGCAATCAGCTCGAAGCCTAGAAAGACTGAGAGCATCAGAATGAAGGCGAGCAGAACGGCTTCCATGGGGAACCTTTTAGGCGTGAAGTTTGGCGATGGTGTCGTTGACGATTTTGCCACCGCGAGTGATGACAGCGGCTTGCACGATTTCGTCTTCGGGATCAAGCGTCAACTGTTTGGTTTCGGCGTCCCAGAATTCTTCGATCAACGCGGTCAAGTTGTTGGAATACATTTCGCTGGCATTGCGGCTGACTTCCGATGGCAAGTTTCCTTGTCCAATGATTTTGACGCCGTCGAGGTCAACGATCTCGTTCAGCACGGATCCTTCGACATTGCCACCGGTTTCGACGGCCATATCGACAACCACGCTGCCCGGTTGCATGGCTTGCAACATGTCGCGGGTGACAATGCGTGGTGCGGGGCGACCGAACAACTGAGCGGTCGTGATGACGACGTCCGACGCAGCGATAATTTTCTTTTGACCTTCCTTTTGAAGCTCAATTTGCTCGGGCGTTAGTGCCTTGGCGTAACCCTGTTCGGTTTGCCCGACTTCACCCAAGTCGATTTCAACAAACTTTGCACCGAGCGATCGCACTTGTTCGGCAACAACGGGTCGAGTGTCGAACGCATCGACTCGGGCACCGAGTCGTTTGGCTGTCGCGATCGCCTGCAAGCCCGCCACACCGGCACCGATCACAAAGACACGAGCCGGACGAATTGTTCCCGAAGGCGTCATCATCATTGGGAAGATTTTTTGGCTATGGTAGGCCGCTTGGATCACGGTCACGTAGCCAGCCAAGTTGGCTTGCGAAGACAACGCGTCCATTTTTTGAGCTCGCGTCGATCGCGGAATCATTTCCACCGAGATCGATGTTACGCCGGCATTTGCGATTGCACCGACGAGTTCTTTTTCGTTGAAGGGATCGAGGAAGCTGACTTGAATGGCGTCGGATTTCAGCGACGTCACCTCTTCGATTTCCGGCTGACGAACTCGCAGGACGATGTCAGAACCAGAAAGAACGGCGGAGCGATCTGATTCGATTTTGGCACCGACCGCGGCATAGGCGTCGTCGGGGAACCCAGACTTTGATCCTGCCGCCGATTCAACGACAACGGAAAAGCCCAGTTGGACTAGCTTCTTGACGCTGGCGGGAACGAGCGCTGCCCTCGCCTCACCTGGCCAACGTTCGCTGGGGACGCCAATCTGCATCGAGTCTCTCCTGTCCGGTCGAATGAGAACCGAGCCCGAAGCCAAGTCCTTACTTGAACCGACATCATAACAGGCGATCTGGGTTGCGTGGAGCGGTGCATGAATCTGACGAGTTTGTTTTCAACGTAGCTGATGTAGGCCGTTTAGCCACGTGGGCATCGCCCCGCGCGTTTGGTTCTGCGTGGACGCGCGGGGCGATGCCCACGCGGTTAAACGATTTAGAAACCCTTCACGGTTTAACAGATTAGCGGTCCTGAGCGGATTCCTTCGCGACGAATCGGTAGATCGATTCGCCGCGCGGGCTGTTGGTCAGCAGCAGCACTTCGCCGCCGGGGGCTTTGCCAAACGCCAAAACTGGGATGTTCTTTTGAGTGACTCGTTCGTTTTTGGCGACGACCTCTTTCTCGGAATCGTAGGTCAACGCCCAAACGGTTCCTGCCACGTAGTCCGCATACAGATACTTGCCTGAAAGCGCTGGCAATCGGTCGCTGCGATAGACTCGTCCGCCGGTAATCGATTTCCCCAATTGGTGATCGTATTGCCAGATGGGTTCGATCAGGGAATCTGCGGTTGCTTGATCGGGAAGTTGACTGCCGAACAGATGAGCACCCTCGCGGAAACTCCAGCCATAGTTCCCGCCTTTTTCAATCAGGTCGATCTCTTCCCACAATTCCTGGCCGACATCGGCGCACCACAGCATGCTGGTCGTTTCGTCGAAGGCAATCTTCCAAGGATTCCGTAATCCGTACGCATAGATTTCTGGTTTCGTGTTGGGCATGCCCACAAACGGATTGTCGGACGGAATCCCGTACGCCTTGCCGCTTGCAACATCATCCACATCGATTCGCAGGATAGATCCCAACAAAGTGTTTGGGTTCTGGCCGTTGCCATGGGGATCGTTGCGAAGCCCTCCGTCGCCCAAGCCAACGTACAAGTATCCGTCAGGTCCAAATTCGATGCTGCCGCCGTTGTGGTTTCGGTAGGGCTGATCGATTGACATCAGGATTGTTTCTGAATCCGGGTCGGCAATGCGTGGTTGATCTTTGGACAACGTGAACCGCGACAGGATCGAACGTTTTTTGTCTCGGTGCGAATAGTAAACGTATGCGTAACCGTTGTCTTTGAAGTTTGGATGCGTTGCAAACCCGAGTAAGCCTTGTTCGTTTCCGCCGGACGCCTGCCAATCGGCAACTTCGTCGCGCAGGTTTAGCACCAGGGTTGATTGAGTAACATCAGGTTTATTTTCAAACGACCAAACCGATCCACATTGTGATGTTGCATAAAGCAGATTGGAATCATCGCTTGCATAGTTCAATTCGACCAGACGCAGCGGTTTCATCTTTCCAGCGTCATCGAACGGTTCCCAGTCCTGCCATTTCAAATTTGGAAAAGCCAGTTCGGTTGAAAGATCTAATTCGGCGTCGATCGGTTGCGGGACTGTTCCATCGTCGGGCAGACGTCGCACTTTGATGTCACGAAACGCAACTTCATCGCCGTGATCCTGCAGGCACAAGTGACCTTCGCCAGCCTTTGCGAACAGCGGCCAATCGGCAAACTTGCTTTTGGCGACTCGTTCATTCCAATCCTGGTTGCCAAGTTTGAACTGATAGTAGGCAGCACCGTTGACGCAGACCTGACATCCGCCCGGCGAGATTCGCAGGTAAATTTGATTCCATTGGCCGGCCGGTCGCGTCATGTCGAGGATCGTTTTGTCTTTGCTCCATCTTGGTGGAACCGGTTTGTAAAGCTGATACAGCCAGCCGGATTTCTGTGCGTCGTGTCCTTTGGCGTTGTCTTGGATTTGGATTTCAGGGCCGGTTTGATAGGGCTTGTCCGTTTCCTCGGTGACATGAAACATCACGCCACTGTTGCCCTCTTCGCTGATCTTGTATTCCAAAGACAGTTCAAAATTCTGGTACTTTTCTTTAGTGATCAAGTCGCCTGCACCCTTGCCGGTCCAAACCAGCGCACCACCCTTGACCTGCCAGCGATCCGACACGTCAGGCTTGTTGAAGTTGCGCCATCCGTCGGTGGTTTCTCCGTCGAAAAGCAGCTTCCACCCGCTGAGCGATTCGGACCGCGTCAGTTGGTTTTGATGCGGTTCGCTGTTGGTTTGCAAACCGGTCGCTGGATTGGCGAACAGCGCCGAAGAGTTCACCGCCTGGTAGTTCAGCGCTGCGAATAAAAAGCAGGGCATCAGAACGAAAAGTGGTGGGCGTTTTGTCATCGTGGGATTTCCGAAGACGAGGAACTGGGCGGGACGATAGGCGGGGATCTAATTATGGTCCGACGAAGTCTAGAAGCAATCGGGGCTTGGAATCGGGTGCTTGGAATCGCGTGCTTGGGTCGGTGTTGCGTCGGTCATCGACAAATCAGCAGTGCTTGGTCATGTTATCGCGAAAGAAGTTTCCGGTTTCCGTTTTCAACCTCATTGTTTTTGCCCAATGAATTCCGCTGATCGCACGCCACGCAAAGCCGCGATCGCGTTCATTCTGTTCACCCTATTCATTGACATTTTGGGTATCGGGATTGTCATTCCGGTCTTGCCCGAATTGGTCAAGGAATTGGTGGATCAGCCGGTGGTCACTGAATTGCCTGCTGAGGGTTTGGTTTCGGGTGGTTTGGTTTCGGGTGGTTTGCCTGTTGGTGGATTGGCTGTTGCGGGGAATGCTGTACCGGCTTCCGAGAGCGTTGTCTTTTCGCGAGCGGGTCGTTATGTCGGTGTCATTGGTGCCACCTACGCTTTGATGCAATTTCTATGCGCACCGATCATGGGCGCGTTGTCGGATCGGTTTGGACGACGTCCGGTTCTATTGGTTTCGCTGTTTGGGCTTGGCGTTGATTTTTTGATCCAAGGGTTTGCTCCTAATATCTGGTGGTTGTTCATCGGGCGGACGTTGGCCGGAGTGATGGGTGCCAGTTTGACGACCGGCAATGCCTACATCGCTGATATTTCGACGGACGAAACGAGGGCTCGAAACTTTGGGCTCGTTGGTGCAATGTTTGGTCTTGGGTTCACGATCGGTCCAGCCTTGGGCGGTATCCTGGGGGATTACAGTTTGCGTTTGCCGTTCTTTGTGGCGGCCGGTTTGGCGCTGGTGAATTGGCTGTACGGTTATTTTGTGTTGCCTGAATCGCTGGCACCCGAAAACCGGACTGCGTTTACGTTGAAGGGTGCGAATCCGTTTCGAGTGATCGGGCGATTGAAGGTCTATCCTTTGGTCGCTGCATTGGCCGCGGTGTTGGTGCTGAAGTCTTTGGCTCAGCGAGGTCTGGAGAATGTCTGGGTCTTGTACACTGGTTTCAAATTTGAATGGGATGCAGGGACGAATGGATTGGCACTGGGTTTGGTCGGCGTGATGGCGATCGTGGTCCAAGGCGGCCTGGTGCGTCCAGTCATCAAGCGAATTGGCGAACGCAAAGCGGTCGTGTTTGGCACGATCATTTCCGCGATCGCGTTCGCTTGTTACGGATTGGCAAGTCAGCCTTGGATGATTCCGGGCATCATCGTGTTCGGTTCACTCGGCGGCATCGCTGGGCCTGCGATTCAGAGTTTGGTGACCGGTTCGGTCGATGAAACCGAACAGGGCAAAGTTCAAGGAGCGCTGACGGGCCTGACCAGCCTGACCAACGTGATCGCACCAATCTTCTTCAACTTCTTTCTGTTCAGTTACTTCGTCAGCGATGCCGCACCGATCGTGTTGCCCGGCGCACCCTTGTTGGCCGGCTCCCTGCTGCTGACGGTTTCAATCTTTATCGCAATTCGCGTTTTTCGGCGATTTCCTGCAGCTACGACAGGAACTTCTTCTGCGGCCGTTTCGACTGATGAAGACTCGAATTAGTTGCTAGCAATCGCTTTTCTTTGGAAAACGTTGACATTTTTGGTCTGAGTGTGAGTTTGTCCTAGGCTTGGCTCAATGGTTGATAGTAAAGGTGACGATCAACCAAAGACGGAGCTCGCGAATCGTAGGCGTGAATCGCCGGTGCGAATCGTGGGCGCGAATCGTAGGCGCGGTTCAACAATGCGGGTCAACAATTTTGTGGAGAGATTGCGATGTGGTGGCTGGACAGCGAAGAACGAATTATCCCTGCAAGGAATCGGTCTTTGCCGCCAACGCCAAGCAACCGGCCAGCGGTGCCTGATTCCGCTATCCCTACCAGCAATCAGCCCGTTGCGAAGCGTCGCGTTAGCAAATGTGTTTCACCGCTGATCGACACTTTGACGCCCGAACAGGAACAAGCCAATCGCGTCTTGTCGCAGGTCCAATGTGGTCACGAAGTTGAGATTGAGCGATTGCTTGCTGATGTTGGTGCGTTGGAAAAAGCAGTTCGTCAGGCTGCAATCAAATCGGAATCGCAACAGGCGACGATTGAACAGAAAGAAGCGTTACTGCGGTCGGCCGAAGAGTCCGCGGAGAGTCTTCAATGCACCCTGACTGAATTCGATGGCGAAGTTCAGCGTCTAGGCGAAGAGCTGCAGTTGGGAGAAAATACGCAAGCAGAGTCGCAGCAAAAGTACGAACAACAAATTGCCCATTGCGAATACCGAACCATGTTCGCTGAGCATCGTTTGGCTGAACTTGCGACGGTCATTCAGCATCAGCTTGAAAAGCATCAACAGCACTGCGATCAGCATGCTCAAGCGATTGCGGACAAAGACCGCCAACTTGCACTGTTGGATGGTATTTCTGGTCAATGGCAAAGACAAGCGTTTGCCTATCGCGCCCAAAGCGAGCGCCTGACCAGTGAAACGCAGCACGGGCAAATTCAAATCACTGCGATGCATGCTCAGCTTACTGAGAATGAATCAGAGCTTTGTCGGAAGGACCAAGAAATCGCTGAGTTAATGCCATCGCGTGATCAACTGGCAAACGCCGAAAAGCGTGCCGCCACTTGGCAATTAGAAACCCAGCGAAGCCATGCTTCACGTCGAGATTTGGCGGAGCAAATGCGAAGAGAAAGAGCGGTCGATGACGAGGCTCGCAAGCAGGCCGACTTGCAACGCGAACAGTTGGAACAGAAGCATCGTGTTGCACAGCTTCGCGTCCAACGACTTCGTTCAGAGAATTCGCAATTGAACAAACAGCTTCAGCGAGAAAGCAGAGGACGTGTCGTTGATCGCCGAATTCGTGAATCCGAAACCAGCGATGTGCAATCCTCGGTGCGGGCGAAAGCGATCCAGGTCGAACAACTGCAAGCATCCGTGGAACGGCGGGACCGAGAGATCATCAATTTGAAGGATGCCATCGCAGCGACTCAGGTGGAACTGGTGACCGCTTGGGATTGCTCGAAAGAGGCAGCCAATCATTTGCAGTTGCGTGATGCTGAGCTGAAACATGCTAGAGAAAACGAAGAGCGTTTCGTTCAGATTCAGGCGGACCAAGCACGTTCGCTGCAATCGAGAATTGATTCGTTGGTGAACCAGTTGGACACACTGCAGAACGAATTCGATGCCGAACGTGAGTCATCGCGGATTGATTTGGAGGGCTTTGAGCGTCTGCTTTCAGATTTGGAGGGTGTGATTGAACAGCTAGGGTTCGACCAAGAACAATTGCGATCCGCATTGGATCTTGCTCATCAAACCAACACATCGCTGTTGAACCAAGCCGCAAAGTCGCGGGCTCAGCTAAGCGGAGGGCGTGCCAAGGGAGTGCTGTTGATTGAGCGATATGAGCAAAGATTGCGTCAAGCGATTCAAACAATCGAGACGCTGAAAAATCGAACTCGTCCAGAATCCGATGAAGGCAGGCGGGCCGCTTAGAGTAGAGTACAGGGACGCAAATTTGCTGGCAGCCCAGAAAAATGCCGTAACTCGCTTTACTCGCTACGGCCTACAAGGAAACTGCCGATTTCGGATGCCTGCACGTGGATGCGAAAGACGACACAGATCTGCGGCTCGATCCTAGGCCGCAACATTGGGCATGCTGCTGACGCTAAAATTTGACTGTACCGGTTTTCAGTAACGGCAATGGTCAAGCGGCATCGATGGCAACCAAAACTCAAAAAGTTCGGCGCGAGCGTCTGCGGGAAGTGCTTTTACCGCTGTTGGAATTGGCCGAGTTTACTCCGGTCGAAGCCAAGCAGATGTGCCGCGAATCCAAGCCGGCCTACGTGACGCGAACCCTGGGTGACTTAGTTGGCGATGGCGTTCTGACTCAGTTTGAAATTGGCGGCAAGACTCATTTTCGTTGGTGCCAACCGCCCGATCGATTCGACCCCGACACCTGGATCAATTCTCGGATCCATGGATTGCAAGTCAAGGAAACGCCTGAACCGCTGCGACCGCGCGAACGATTGCTGCGTCATGGCCCAGCATCGCTTAGCGACGCCGAATTGTTGGCGATTCTGATTCGCGTTGGCGTGCCGAAGGAATCGGCGGTGATGGGCGGTCAACGGATCGCCAATCGCTTCGCCAATTCAATGATTGATTTGACTCGGTTGACTCCGGATGAACTGAAAGAAATCAGTCCCGCAGCGACGCAGTCCAGCTTTACTCAAATCATGGCTGGCATTGAATTGGGGCGTCGAATCGCTGCGACCGAGTCAGACCGTGTTGTCCCGACGGTGCGGATCACCAGCACCGCGGAAGCGGTTGGTTATTGCCAAAGCAAGTTTGCTCGGCTGGCTTCGGATGCGGTTCAAGAAGAGTTTCATATCGTGACGTTGGACACCAAGCACAAACCGATCCGAACACACTGCATCACGATCGGAACGTTGGATGCGAGCTTGGTGCATCCGCGCGAGGTGTTTCGACCCGCGATCCGTGACTCGGCGTCAGCAATTTTGCTAGTTCACAACCATCCCAGTGGCGACCCAACGCCAAGTCGTGAAGACCACCAAGTCACCGAGCGTCTGACGGACGCGGGGACTCTGTTGGGCATCACGGTGCTGGACCACATCGTCGTCGCAAGCGAGCGATGTGTTAGCATTCGTGAAGAGAGTTAGTGGTTCGTGTCAGTTTGTTTTCCGGGTGGAATTTAAAGCGGAGGTGCAGCGAAAATCAGGTAGGCCGGAACAAGGAGTCTTCGACGCAGTTCCGGCAGAGAGTTCAGGTGCGGATTGCCGGAACTGCGTCGAAGACTCCTTGTTCCGGCCTACGTTAATTGTTTAGCCGCGTGGGCATCGCCCCGCGCGTTTGGGACCGCAAGACGCGCGGGGCGATGCCCACACGGTTCAACAGTTGAGGTCCATGTTTTGCTGGAAACAAAACCGGGAAGCTGTTTCGGGACAGTTCTGATGTTTCGTCGCAACAGTTACTGCGAGTTAGGCCCGGAGGGCCGGCAGCTCCCTGCCGGGTGCGCGAGCACCCGGATGGCTGCCCCACATCAATTCTCTGGCTCGGAGGTTCAACGCCGCCATCCGGGGATTTACATCCCCGGCACAGGGCTTCCGGCCCTCCGGGACTATTCACAA
>NZ_LWSK01000161.1 GCF_001642955.1 Rubripirellula obstinata
AGAAGACAGGCGTTGGTTAGTGCCACGCAGTGCATCCGGCACGTCGGCATTGATTGAGCATTGGAATTCAGGCGTCGGTTGGTGCCCCGCAGGGCAGTCGGCACTCGAGTCTTAGTCGAGCGTTGGGGCAAAGCGGCACGGATTCGATGCGTAGGTTGTGCCCCGCAGGGCGCGAGGCGGACGGCATATGTCCGCTGCTTGATCGGATAACGGTAGACATCACCGGGTGGCGGCGAACGACTTGCAAGTAAACGAAAAAGCTAACCACCGCCACTCCGGTGCATGTCATGGTTATCCGCCGTGTCAAACGAACAGAAGCAGGCAATGGCCGGAATTAGAAACGGTCGCCGGCGTCTTCAGCGCGACGAATTGGACGCGGCAATCGTCCGCGAGGGGTCCATGCAACGGGTGAATCTTCCAGTGCGATTGAGCAGGTATCGGTATCATCATCCCAGGATGCACGGATCTCGTCGCCAATCTGAAGCGTCGGAGTGTTTGTCGTGCGAATGCGTGCGTGAATTGCGGCCCAGATTACAGTACCGTCATCCAGGCGTACACGCCAGCGATGCCCAGGTAACGGTGTGCCGCCAGGTCCGGTTTTTGTAACGGTGGCAGATATTGTTTTGCGGATCATTTGCGATCGGGTGCTCGCGTAGCGTCGGACGATTTCAGTCGGATAACAATATGCATCACCGAGGTGGCGGGATTTGACGTGCAAGCAGAGAGAAAAGTGTGCGGCCGCCACTCCGGTGCATGCAATGGTTATCCGCAAAGCACCATTGCGATGCGGTCTGTCGGCGCGGACTTCGTCCCCGTGGGTGACCGTCACCGTGTGTTGATCGTAGCAAGGAGTGGTCGGTCAAGCAAGTTTGGTCGGGCAGGAGCGTATCGAGTGCTAGAAGACAGGCGTTGGTTTGTGCCACGCAGTGCATCCGGCACGTCGGCATTAATTGAGCATTGGAATTCAGGCGTTGGTTGATGCCCCGCAGGGCAGTCGGCACTCGAGTCTTAGTCGAGCGTTGGGGCAAAGCGGCACGGATTCGAGGCGTAGGTTGTGCCCCGCAGGGCGCGAGGCGGACGGCAAATGTCCGCGGCTCAGTCGGATAACGGTATGCATCACCGAGGTGGCGGGATTTGACTTGCAAGCAGAGAGAAAAGCGTGCGGCCGCCACTCCGGTGCATGCAATGGTTATCCGCAAACCACCATTGCGATGCGATCCGTCAGCGCGGACTTCGTCCCCGTGGGTGACAATCACCGAGTTGAAATCGTAGCAAAGTTTCGTTGGTCAAACAAGTTTCGACGAGGGGCAGCAAATCGAGTGCTCGAATACAGGCGTTGGTTGGTGCCACGCAGTGCATCCGGCACTTCGGCGCTAATTGAGCATTGGAATTTAGGCGTCGGTTGATGCTCCGCAGGGCAGTCGGCACTTCGGTATAGGTCGAGCGTTGGGGGCAAAGCGGTTTTGGTTGAGCATGGGTTGTGCCCCGCAGGGCGCGAGGCTGGCAGCAAGTGTCCGCGGCCCAGTCGGATAACGGCAAGCATCACCGAGGTGGCGGCGATTGACGTGCAAGCAAAGGGAAAAGTCTGCCACCGACACTCCGGTGCATGCAATGGTTATCCGCGATCATTGAACCGAAGGGTGAGCGATGAAGCAACAGACGCAGCAACCAGAGCAATCAGAAGAGAATACCATGTATTTACAAGTCCGCGAACGACCCAGTCGTTGCCGTTGCCTGAGGGAACGGAATTAGGGCCGTCGTGCGTGATGTTTTCGTACACCCAGGTCGCAAGCGAGTCGGGGCAGGCGTGAAAGAATGGTGATGCTAGCGAAAAGATCCCGTAAGTCAAAGCGAAGGTCTGGAGTCGCCCATTTGCGTGGAAAGCGACAACTAGTGATGTGCAACCGGAGAGGATCGTCAGAGAATGCAGTATCTCAAAGCCAACCTGTGTTGGGTGCGTAAGCATGGCGAACGCGAGAGCGAACGCACCGATGAAAAGCAGCAGAGTGGAAATGGTGAAACGCAAGCGTTTGTGCTCAGATTCAAGTTTGCAAGTTGGTAGCGAAATTCCATGCGTTCAGTCGGATAACGGCAAGCATCACCGAGGTGGCGGGATTTGACGTGCAAGCAGAGAGAAAAGCGTGCGGCCGCCACTCCGGTGCATGCAATGGTTATCCGTAGCATTGGCGTAGCCACCGGTCAGGATGATTGATGCCGTAGTTTTAGCATGTTGAGCACACGTTTGCAAAGTTGAACGTCTTCCAGCGGTTTCGGGATGAAGTCATCTACACCAGCAGTTACGGCGCGGTCAATGCCGTCGAGGTTGGACGTTTCGCAGATTAGCACGACCATTGCATTGTGGTCATTCTTGATCCGGTCGCAAAGCGTGAACGAATCTTGTCGAGAGCAATCAATCAAAACTAGGTGTGGTTGGAACCGCGTCAAGTGTGAGAGCAGTTCTCCATCATTGGGCAGTATCTCGGTGCAGCAGTTCAGGCGGGATAGCCCACCAATGACGCGGACGGCTTCGCGTTCGTCAGGAATCGCGATCATGATGCGGTCAGGATTCGGCATGGGCAAGAGTTTAAGTCGGATAACGTTAGGCGTCAGCGGGCGGCGGCGAACGACGTGCAAGCAAACGGAAAAGCTGGCCACCGCCGCTCCGTTGCACGCCATGGTTATCCGTCATTTCCGCGAAAACGCGCATGAAGTGTTGAAAGGTTCCCAGCATCAGCGTTAATGTAACCGGTATCGGGATCGATGAAGTTCTCAAGTTCCCAGTACTCGGGGCCCACATACCAAAGTTTTTCCCATTCATTAAGAAAATGGTCCAGTGTGGGTGCGATCGGGCGGTGGATTGTCGCTTCGTGATCCATGTAGACCACCGGGGGATCGTTTAAGTCGTCGGCGATGTAGAGCCCAAGGAAGTCTGCATTTGAAATTGCTTTGAAGAGGAAAGTGTTGCGCCACAGATTAGCGCAATCACGATCAATATCGTCAAAGACCGAGAGAACGCTCTCGGAATTCCAGTCGGCGAGATGCTCTGATTGGCACAGGCTGGCGCCACCATAGACGTTTGTCTGTGCGAACAAGGACGCCATTTCGGCACCGACCATCGCGATGGCCGAGGCTTTTGGTTCGTGCTGAAACGTCAGGTAGTATTCGCAGTTACATGAGCGAGATTCCGTGCAAAGGAAGTGTGCAAGCGAGCCCGGAATTTGGGAATTGAGAGTCGATCGCAGTTCATCTAGCTCTGACGCAGTGAGAGGCGGGCTTGCAACTGCTGCACGAACGGAATCTGCACCGAGTCGCCTGAGCGACTGAGTGAAGCTAACGGCACGTTCGACCCACAGGGACATGATTCTACTTTCGGATAACGGTAAGCATCACCGAGGTGGCGGGATTTGACGTGCAAGCAGAGAGAAAAGTGTGCGGCCGCCACTCCGGTGCATGCAATGGTTATCCGTGATTCAATACGCCGTGGTGGGTATCTAGAAGCCGCTTCAGCAATTGATCAAGCCGGGCAGCCTGTACTGTCGCAAGCTCAGCCTTTGTTGACAAGCCAGTTGACACCCGGCTTGCAATCATTTCTTCGAGCTTTTCGATACGCCGGTCGTAGTCTTTGGCACTTTCGCTTGCACCATCGGAGAGCCCCTGCCTAAGGATGGCGGTGGCCGCGTCGAGTACGGATGAGATGCCAGTGATGCCTGCAAGGTAGCTGTTGGTTTTGTCTTTGTAGTTGATTTCAGCTAAAGCAGATAGCATGCGCTGACGCTCGAGCGTCAATTGCCGTTTGAGTTGTTCGGCTTTCGGTAGAGGAATTGGGTTCGGCCCCTGCGAGCACAAGTCTGGCGTGACAGTGAGGGTAAGCAAGGCAATCCCAGCGATAGCAAATGGCTTCACGTCTGTCTCCTTCGGTGGTTAGCGAGCGTAGTGTTGCATCAGTCGGATAACGGTACGGTTCACCGGGCGGCGGCGAAAGACTTGCAAGCAAACGAAAAAGCTGACCACCGCCGCTCCGGTGCAACCGCTGGTTATCCGCCGTCTTCGGCTTATGATGAATGTTCGACCACGGAGAGAATGTCATCGTTAGGAGAGAAGTATAGCAGGACGCTGTGATTCGAGGCAAACCAGATATCGGATCGCGGTTTCACGATCCAGTCTGCGAGTTGATGCAGCCCTGATTCGATAAGTGAGTTGCGGACATGAGCATTGAAAGGGCGAGGTACCGATGACACGCGGATGTTCCAAACACAACCTTCGGCATCTGGATTGTCCCTGGGGTCAAGATGCCAAAGTCGGCCCAAATGGTCGAAACTGACTGACAGCACGTGCATTGTCTCGTTGGCGTTGCGTGTAGTGTTACAAGTAAACCAGATTTGCATACGTTTGAGTTGTGGAAGTTCCGAGAAGGCTTCTGTTACCAGCGTGGCGTTCAGCGGATACGCGACGAATTTCGGTAACCGGTCTTTGTTCGCTGTCGGTATCAAGGTTCAATCAACGCAACTTCAGTCGGATAACGGTAAGCATCACCGAGGTGGCGGGATTTGACGTGCAAGCAGAGGGGAAAGCGTGCGGCCGCCACTCCGGTGCATGCAATGGTTATCCACAAAACACCATTGCGATGTGATCCGTCAGCGCGGACTTCGTCCCCGTGGGTGACAATCACCGTGTGTAAATCGTAGCAAAGAGCGGTAGGTCAAGCAAGTTTTGTTGGGCAGCGTTAAATCGGGTACTCGAAGACAGGCGTTGGTTTATGCCACGCAGTGCATCCGGCACGTCAGCATTGATTGAGCATTGCAATTCAGGCGTCGGTTGGTGCCCCGCAGGGCAGTCTGGACTCGAGTTTTGATTGGGTGTTGTGGGCAAAGCGGTTTTGGTCGAGCATGGGATATGCCCCGCAGGGCGCGAGGCGGGCAGCAAGTGTCCGTGGCTCAGTCGGATAACGGCCGGGATCACCGGGTACGGAGGGAAAAGTCAACCATCACGGAAAAGCGTGCAAGCCGTACTCCGGTGCATCCCATGGTTATCCGGTCGATTGGGGTCGCTTAGTCGCCAAGTCAAGCAAGTGAAAGGATCGGACAGCCATTAAGCCCGAAAGATGCAGAACAGCAAATACGGCCAAAGTCCCGAGGAAATTTATGATCAAGTTGAGTGTGTTCAGGCCGCTTTTCGTTGGGAAACCAGAAACGGTGGCCGTGTACCCGGTTGTAGTGTTGAAAATGTCGTAGCGGTATCCGTAGTTGTCTTCGATCCGCCAAGGCCATCCGCGATGTGTTTCAACGACGTAAGCGGTGACCGACGCCTTTTGGATGCTTGGAGGAACAACGCCACGATTGTTTGCGACTGCGGGGAGCGAGGCGAGATACGGCGTTGGTATGTTCTGGCCGGTCATTGTGGGTGCCACGATCTTCGTCGTGGAAGTATCCACGGTCAGACTCGAGAGGGCGACGTACAGTGTGATTCCCACGTAGGCGGCAATCGACCATTTTGGCTTGATGTTCATTGTGGAGTCATTTCAGTCGGATAACGGTAAGCATCACCGAGGTGGCGGGGTTTGACGTGCAAGCAGAGAGAAAAGTGTGCGGCCGCCACTCCGGTGCATGCAATGGTTATCCGAAAAACACCGTTGCGATAGGTTCCGTCAACGCGGACTTCGTCTACGTGGGTGACGATCACCGTATGGGAAGCGTAGCAGAGTGTCGCCGGCAAAGCAAGTTGCGGTAGGAGGCAGTGTATCGAGTTCGGGAAGACAGGCGTTGGTTGTGCCACGCAGTGCATCCGGCACGTCGGCATTGATTGAGCATTGGAATTCAGACGCTGGTTGATGCCCCGCAGGGCAGTCGGCACTTCGGTTTCGTCGAGCGTTGGGGGCAAAGCGGGTTTGGTCGTGCGTAGGTTGTGCCCCGCAGGGCGCGAGGCGGGCAGCAAGTGTCCGCGGCTCAGTCGGATAACGGTAAGCATCACCGAGGTGGCGGGATTTGACGTGCAAGCAAAGAGAAAAGTGTGCAACCGCCACTCCGGTGCATGCAATGGTTATCCGCAAAACACCATTGCGATGCGGTCCGTCAGTGCGGGCTTCGTCCCCGTGGGTGACATTCACCGTGGGGAAAGCATAACAAAGTTTCGCCGGCAAAACAACTTTGGTCAAGCAGTATTGAATCGAGCAACCAAGCGTTGGTTGGTGCCACGCAGTGCATCCGGCACATCGGCGTTGTTCGAGTATTGCAATTCAGGCGTCGGTTGGTGCCCCGCAGGGCAGTCGGCATTTCGATGTTGGTCGAGCGTTGGGGGCAAAGCGTTGTTGGTCGAGCATTAGAGATGCCCCGCAGGGCGCGAGGCGGGCAGCAAAGGTCCGCGGTTCAGTCGGATAACGTCTAGGATCACCGGGTGGGGACGGAAAAGTCAACCATCAGGAAACAGCCGCAAGCCCCACTCCGGTGCATCCTTTGGTTATCCGTCGGCATGGGATACGATGGAAACCAGCGACAGGCCCGAGGCACAAGAGCGAGAACAGGCAATGCGAAAACATCGGTGTGAATCGAGCATGACCTGCGCGAGCAGAAAACAACGGCGGGACGCCGCCATACTGAATCGAGCATAGCCTGCGAAGCAGAAGACACCCACGAGACGTCGCCACATGAACAAGTTTTGAATCGCGGTAAAGGTCTTCGGAACCGGGGATCGAATCATGACGAGGGTTGGATCGTGTATCGCCGGCGTCCCGCCCCGTCGGTGACCCGCGACGCGAGCAACCGTTGGAATCGACCAGGACGGTCCAGAGTAACGATCGCAAGTAAATGATGCAGAGCCAAGCGTTGGAATAGTTGAACGATCAGCCAACTAAGGCGTGCGTGTGCCCCTCAGAGCAGCTTCGAGTTCGTCGGCACGACCGAGCACCCAGTCGGATAACGTCCCGCATCACCGGGCCGGGAGGAAAAAGTTGACCATCAAAAAACGCTTGCAAGCCCGGCTCCGGTGCATGCCATGGTTATCCGCCGTGGTTAATCTACGGCGAAGCGTGCTCTGCCGCCGCCAAATGGTTCATCCAGGATGAAAGCATTTCGTCGTCGCGGCCACCCCAGTCATATTGATATTGCGGTTCAACTCCAAACTGCTGCATATATTTGAGGTAGTTCACGATCAGCCGTATCTGAAGGGTCGAATAGTTTCCCCCAACGGTGTCACTGAACCACCAGGGATCATCGCCAAACCGGTCAACCACCAAAAGGGGCTTCGAGTTCCGCAATCCCCACAGAAAGTTGTCAACGACATCATACTCGCCCTCGTAAAGCAGTGATATACGAATGAAGCCGGGTATGTGATAGTTCCACATGTGCGGAGGTTCGCACGAGCGAAAACCAATTGGAGGTGAAATGTCATACCCGCGTTCAAGATACTCAGCGGGAACGTCAGTCCAGCGTTGTCCCGCGAAGTGCGAGTACTCGTCGTGGCCCATCGGGTCCATTCCCATCATAGGAGGATATGGAGGAATCGGTTCTGCCGGGAATTCACGGAGAAGTTCCAGGACCAAATGATTGCGTTGGTCAAGCATGGATCTCGTTAGGTATCACGGATAACGTCCGGGTTTTCCGGGCGGGAAGATTTGACGTGCAAGCAGAAAAATAAGAGTGCAAGCCCCGCTCCGGAACAACCCATGGTTATCCGTCGGTATTGGTTACGAAGTGAGCGAAAGTTGACGGCAGCCAACGGGCATCCGCCACGCGAGCGGAAAATAACGACGGGACGTCGCCAGCATGAACCCCGCGAGGGGAAAACAACGGCGGGACGCCGCCAGCCACCGTTTTACAATTGGAGTGATCATTGTATCGGAGTTCAGCATTGAGACACCACGTAAAAGCTAGCGTTTGGTTCCCAGTTCGGTGAAAAGGCAAGAAACGGTGGTAAGTGTTCGAGCGTTGAATTCGGGATGCCGAAGGTGTCGCAAAGCTTGTGTGTGTTTGTTTTCATGCAACGCAGAATTGAAAAACCAAGATTACAGCAAGTCCGAGTTTTGGATGTGCCCCGCAGGGCAGCGTTGAACCAAGTCAGGCAAAATGGCGAGAATCGGAGTCAAGCATTTACGACAGCGCACCCGCTCGGATAACGTCCGGGTTTTCCGGGCGGGAAGATTTGACGTGCAAGCAGAAAAACAAACGTGCAAGCCCCGCTCCGGAACAACCCATGGTTATCCGTCGGTATTGGTTACGAAGTGAGCGAAAGTTGACGGCAGCCAACGGGCATCCGCCGCGCGAGCGGAAAATAACGACGGGACGTCGCCAGCATGAACCCCGCGAGGGGAAAACAACGGCGGGACGCCGCCATCCAGAATTTAGCCATCGGAGTGATCATTGTATCGGAGTCCAGCATTGTGACACCACGTAAATTTGACCGTTTGGTTCACAGTTCAGTGAGGAGGCAAATTGCATTGGTGCGTGTTCGATCGCAGGAGTCTGGATGACCGAGGTGTTGCAAAGCTTGTGTGTGCTTGAATTAGTGGGACGCAACATCGATGAATCGCGAGTTCAGCAAGTCCGAGTTTTGGATGTGCCCCGCAGGGCGGCGTTGGAACGAGTCAGACAAAATGGCGAGAATCGGAGCCAAGCACGAACGACAGCGCACACGCTCGGATAACGTCCGCGTTCTGCGGGCGGCGGATTAAGACGTGCAAGCAGAAAAACAAGCCGACCACCGCCGCTCCGTCAGCAACGCTTGGTTATCCGTCGGTTTGGGTTACGAAGTGACCGAAAGTTGACGGCAGCCAACGGGCATACGCCGCGCGAGCGGAAAACAACGACGGGACGTCGCCAGCATGAACACCGAGAGGGGAAAACAACGGCGGGACGCCGCCATCCACCTTTTGACCATTGGAGTGATCATTGTATCGGAGTTCAGCACGTGACACCACGTAAAAACTAAGCGTTCAGCTTCCAGTTCGGCGTAAAGGCAAGAAACGGTGGTAAGTGTTCGAGCGTTGAATTCGGGATGCCTAAGGTGTCGCAAAGCTTGTGTGTGGTTGTTTTCATGCGACGCAGAATTGAAAAACCAAAATTACAGCAAGTCCGAGTTTTGGATGTGCCCCGCAGGGCAGCATCGAATCAAGTCAGGCAATATGGTGGGCATCGGAATCAAGCACAGGCGACAGCGCACCCGCTCGGATAACGACCGCGTTCTGCGGGCGGCGGATCAAGACGTGCAAGCAGAAAAACAAGCCGACCACCGCCGCTCCGTCAGCAACGCTTGGTTATCCGTGGGTTTTGATTACGAAGTGACCGAAAGTTGACGGTTGCAGACGGGCATCCGCCACGCAAGCGGAAAACAACGACGGGACGTCGCCAGCATCCGCCGCGAGAGCGGAAGACAACGGCGGGACGCCGCCGCGAAGTTTTTCGCCAACGGAGTGATCATTGTATCGGAGTTCGGAATGTTTCGCACCGCGCAAAAGTTGGCGTTCAATTTAACAGATCGGTGGGGAGGATGTTTTCGTAAGCGTACATGCGAAATATGGAGCCAGTATGCCAAGGTGCTTGGGAGTTTGTGTACATTTCGATTCGACATACAATCGGAGGGTCGCGAGTGCAGCAAGTCCGACTTCAATCTATGCCCCGCAGGGAAGCGTTGATTGAACTCAGACAAAATGGCAAGAATCGGAGTCAAGCATCAACGACAGCGCACCCGCTCGGATAACGGCAAGCATCACCGAGGTGGCGGGATTTGACGTGCAAGCAGAGAGAAAAGCGTGCGGCCGCCACTCCGGTGCATGCGATGGTTATCCGCAACGCACCATTGCGGTGTCGTCCGTCAGCGCGGACTTCGTCCCCGTGGGTGACAATCAACATGTGGAAAGAGTAGCAAAGACTGGACGTTCGAGCAAGTTTCGGCCAGCAGAATTAAATCGAGTATCCAAGAACAGGCGTTGGTTGATGCCACGCAGTGCATCCGGCACTACAGCATTGATTGAGTATTGGATTTCGGGCGTCGGTTGATGCCCCGCAGGGCAGTCTGAATGTGAGTATTGGTTGAGCGTTGGGGGCAAAGCGGGGTTGGTCGTGCGTTGGATGTGCCCCGCAGGGCGCGAGGCGGGCAGCAAGCGTCCGCGGCTCAGTCGGATAACGGCCGGGATCACCGGGTACGGAGAGAAAAGTTAACCATCACAGAAAATCGCGCAAGCCGTACTCCGGTGCATCCCATGGTTATCCGCGATCATGTTTACGATTGGGGCCGACACCTACGAGGCGGCCAGTCGGAACGCCAGTGTAACGAAGGGATTGCGGTTACGTCAAATTTGCCGACGACGATGGCCCGGAAGGGAAAGAATCAATCGTCGTCGGCAAATTTGACGTTACCGCAGAGGGTTGAATCAGGGAAAAACGTTCTAATGCGGTCGTCCGTGACATCAGGCGTCGGCTACGTAGTTGCGGTGGAAACCACCTTGGAGGCGACGACGTTCCGTATCGGCGGCGATCAGTGAAGATGCGTGACCAAGGAAGATCGCCGCCGATACGGTACGTCGTCGCCGGTCGTGCAAGCAAAGAGTAAAGCGTCGCATCGCCAACACGAGTATGAATTGATCGAGGAACC
>NZ_LWSK01000162.1 GCF_001642955.1 Rubripirellula obstinata
AGCGTCAAATCGCCAAGGCGATTGACGACTTTAACCCTGGGCTATGTTGTTTAACGCCGTTGGCGTAGAGAAAGAAAGTAGCGCAAGCAAGAATGACTTTAACCCCAAAGATTTAGCGGCCCAGGCGGTGCCTGGGCGGTTAAACAGTTTTGGAACTCCGCACGCGCGGGGCGATGAACCTGCGGTTTAGCGGGATGGGGGTCATTGCGATTGGGTTATCGTCCTAGGCCTAGTGGTCTTGTTGCTTTTTGGTGTTCGCCTAGCAGGGATTGCTGGACGGTGGGGCGGTAGAGTGCGGTGAATTCGTGGGATTGATCGTAGAAGGTCCAGGGTTCTAGCGAGGCGTAGTCGTTGTCGAGGTTGTCCATGCCCATGTAGCCGTAGATGTCGCCGCGGGTGTTGAAGGCTTCGGAGGTTCCGGGCAGTTCGACGAATTCAAACCGTGCATGATCTTGGCTGCCGAGTTGGTGGAATTGCATCATCCAGTTACCGCCGACGTCGGCCATCGAGAGTTCTTCGCCGATCAGTCGTCCGGCTGAATCGAAGACGCGGCCAAAGATCTGAGTGCCCGGTCTGGCGGAACCGCTGAAGATTGGTTCGGGCGCGAGGCTGGTGATTTGATGCGTCAGGATTCTGCCGCCGCGGTGCCAGTCTGGATTGACGCCAACGCGATCATCGAACGGGTCGGACGAGTCACGCCTTTCGGATTGCAAGAGTCCTTTTTGGCCTTGGCTGAAATCGTTGAAGGCGTCGAAGGTGAAGAACGTTAGCGGCTGCGGAGTTGGGTCGTCCCAGCTTCCTGTGTTGCCAGGTGCGCCGGGGTTGGATCCGGTCGCCACTGCGCCACTGTCGGATAGGTCGGTGATGCGTCCGATGGGGTTGCCCGAGTTGTCTTGTAACGGGTTGCCGTTTTGGTCAAGCGGATTGCCGCTGGTGGTTGCTTGATTGACCACAGTGACTTCGGTTTGTCCCGGTTCAGGAACGACTTCGACGACCATTCGCAAGGTCACTGATTCGCCGGGTCGCAAGAATCCGTCGGTGCCGTCAAAGATCGCTTGTGCCGTGTCGTTGGCGTATCCCGAATTGAGCGTTGGCGTCGTTGTGGCGGTTGAGCCGATGATGGTTGGTTGGCCGATGATGCGACCGAAGTTAGCACCGTACTGGTCGGCGATGTCGTCGCTGAGTTCGATGTTGTTGAGGTCCACGGTGCCGGTGTTTTCCAAAACGAGTTCGATGGTCAATTCAAACGACAAGCCTTTTTGAACGGTGCCAATGATTCGTTTTGCCAATCCGATATCGGGGATCGCGACGGGGGTGGGGTCGTCGGCACCGGTGGTGTCGCCGGGTTCGCCAAGGTTGCTGTTGCCCGGATCCAGGCCACTGTCGCTGAAGTCTTGGACGACGGCCGACGGGTTGGTCGGGTCGCTGCCGGTGATGACGGCTTGGTTGTTGAAGTAACCTGATTGGTGGCCCGCGTCGGGATTGATGGTGACGTCAAACGTGACGGTGAACGTGTCGCCTGGGGTTAGCAGGCCGGACGCCAACATGTTTTGCGTCGTGTCGGTGGTCCATGCGTTGTTGAGCGTCGGCAGGGTGCCGGCCACGCTAGCGGAACTGATTTGCAGGTTATCGATGCTGACAAACGCGTCGCCGTAAACCGATGCGATGTCGTCGCGTAGGTTGAGGTTTGTCAGATCGGTCGCGCCGATGTTTTCGATCACGAAGGTGGTGGGGAAGGTGAACACGCCGGTTCCGTTTCCATCGGCGTCGAGCCACTCGGTGTAGTCGCCGTGGTCCTTGGCGATTCCGATCGCTGGGATCAGGGTTGGGTCGTCGTGCCCGCCGGTGTCGCCGGGATTGCCTGGGTTGTTGCCAAGCGGGTCGGTGCCGGTGTCGGAGAGGTCGCTGACGACACCGTTTTCTAGGCCTGAAACATCCCAGTCGCCCGTGGCGGTGACTTGGTTGTTGGATCCTGGGCCGAGCTGGTCAATGTCGACTTCGACAGTAAACCAGATCGTGAATTCTTCGCCCGGTTGTAGCACTCCGCTGACACCGTCGAACATGTCGGTGTTGGTGTCGCCGTTCCACGTTGCCGCACCGGTCGCGAAATCTGGATCGACCAGAGCGGTGGACGCGGTGAGCGTGGGTGCGGTGACGACGCCTTGGAATGCGGAGCCAAATTGTCCGTCGAGGTTTTCTAGCAATGAGAGGTCGGTTAACGCGATCGAGCCGATGTTTCGGACGACCAATTCGTAGGTCAGGTCTCGGTTGCCGTTGGTGGTGGAGGACGTGGAGGTGACCAACCGCTTGGCGACGCCGATTTCGGGAATCTGATCAATGTCGTTGTTGGTGTTGTCGGTCATGTCAGGATCGACGCCGTTGGTCAGGTCATCGGTTACCGATGATGTCAACGTGATCGGTTGGTAGGAACCATCGACGGGGTCAATGACGTCTGCATCGATCGTGAAGACGACTTCTTCGCCGACCAGCATGACGGTCAGTGTCGGTGAGGTGGTTGCGTTCCAGGTGATTGTGCCAGCGACGGAGTCCACGATTCCGCCAGTCGATGCGGCGACGCTTTCGAGCAGATTGGTTGGGAAAGCGACGGTGACGACGGCGTTGTTTCCTCGCAGCGTGCCATCGTTTCGGACGGTGACGGTGTAGGTCAACGATTCGCCAGGATCGGCGGCGAGTTGGCCGTCGTCGATCACGATGTTGTAGTCGGGTGTGCCGTGGTAACCGAAGTCTTGCGTGTTCACGTTCTGTCCAGCGGTCAGGGACAACGTGCTAACGTTGGGCGTGGCGGTTCCGTTGGCGTCGTAGGTTGGGTTTGCGCCGATCAAGTCGGGCGTGTCGGTGGAGTCAACGGTGATCGTATAATCGCCTGCGACCAAGTTGTTGAACGAATACGTGCCGTCGGATGCGGTGGTGGTCGTCAGCGTAAAGTCGCTGATCGTGTCGCCGTTGACATCGACGTTGAGCGTCACGTCGACTCCGCCGAGCGGGTAATCGCCTTCGCCAGCGTTGTAGACGCCGCCGTCGCCGACGTAATCAAAGAAGACCAAGTCGCCGATCGATCCGGTTCCGTTGTAACCAAAGTCTTGATCGTTGCGATTGCCGTTGGTCAAGACAACAGACGAATTGTTCGCGGTTCCCAGGCCGTCGTTGTCGGCGGTTTGCGTCGTGCCAGCGGGCTGAGTGACGACGACGGTGTAGGCACCCGGGGGCAGATTGTTGAACGCGTAGGTGCCGTCGGAAGCGGTGGTTGTTGACAGCGTGATTTCGTCGGTGCCGTCGTTGTTGAGATCAACTTGCAACTGAACTGTGACGCCGGCCAAGCCTGCTTCGCCGCCGTTTTGCGAACCGCTGCCGTCGTGATCCCAAAACACTGTATCGCCGATAGTGTTGGATCCAGTGAGGCCGAAGTCTTGGGTGTTGTCGGTTGGCGCTACGACAGTCAGTGTTGAAACGGATGCGTTGTCGGCGGGGCCGGTGGCGTCGAAGGTTGGTGTTGTGCCGGTGGGCGGCGTGACGGTGATCGTGAACGCGTCGTGGGGGAGTCCTTCGAAGGAGTAGGCACCGCTGTTGTCGGTCACCGTTGAGAATGATTCATCGATACCATCGCCGTCGATATCGGCGGTCCAGGTGACGGTGACGCCTGGGAAGGCGCTGTCAATTGCCGCATCGAAGACGCCGTTATTGTTGCTGTCGAAGAACACGAAGTCGCCGATGGCACCGGGGCCTCGGAATCCGAAGTCTGCATCGTTGTAGTCTTGGCCTTCGGTCAGCGTGACGACGACGAGATCGTTGCCGGTGGTGATCACGGTGCCTGAGGGGGCGGTCGTCTGATCGACGTCGACGGTGAAGCTGCCGGCTGGCAAACGGGTGAAGTTATAACTGCCATCGTTTGCGGTCGTTTGAGCGTAGGTCTGGTCATCGCCGTTGCCCAGGACTCCGTCAAATCCGTGCCAGGTCATGTTGACGACCACGTTGGCCAGTCCCATTTCGCCGGCGTCTTGATCGCCATCGCCGTTGAGGTCCAGGTAAACCAAGTCGCCCAGTTCTGCTGATCCGGTGTATCCGAAATCAACGTCACTGCGAATGATTCCGCCGGTTGAATCGGTCAGCGTGGTGACGACCGTGTTGGCGGATCCGGTGCCGGTTCCGTCCAGATCGAAGGTTGGGGTGGTGATGCCGTTTGGCAGTGTGCCCGGGGCAACGGTGACGCGGAAACTGCCCGCTGGCAAGGCACCGAAAGCGTAGTCACCGCTGGAATTAGTCGTGGTCGTGCGAGCGACGTCGTCGGAGTTGCCTTCGATGCCATCGTCGCCGAACCAAACTAGGTTGACGGTGACGCCTGCGATGCCTGGATCGGAACCGTTGTCGAGTCCGTCGCCGTTGATGTCGTAGAAAACGTGATCACTGATGCTGCCGAGGAACGCACTTTCGGAATCCGCGTACGTGTTCGCTCCGACGCCCGAACCCGTTCGTTCGCCGGTTGCCGATCCCGGAGTTCCGGGGGCAGCGTCGCTGGTTCCACGGTCGCCGGGCAGGCTGGTGTAGGTGACGTCGGCGTCGTTTTGGATGGCGGTTCCGGCAAAGGCGACATCGACGGTGTACTGAACCGACACGGTTGCTCCGGCGGCAAGTTCGCCGATACGAATGTCAAGCACGGTGCCGCTGGAATTGGTGGTGTCTAGGCCCGTGATCGTGCCGGTGTTGTTGAATACGAGCGATCCGGAGTCGAGCGTTAGTTCGGTCGCCATCGTGTCCAGGACGTTGACGTTCATCGCCGACGCGTTGCCAGAATTGCTGAACGTGATTTGGTACGTTACCGAGGTTCCGGCCGCGTTGGTTGTAATGACTTTCTTGTCAACGTTGGTGATTGCCGGTTCGACGATGACTGTTTCGACCGTGTTTGATGTGCCGCGATCTTGGCCGCCTTCACGGAATTCGAATGAGTTGGTGCGGACGTCGCCGTTTGAGTTGTCAGCGTCGTTGGACACGATCGCTTGGAAGGTGATGATCAGTTCTTCTGCGTTCGCGTCGCTGTCTGTGTTAGTGATGTCGCCGAGATCGAAGTCGATTTGAGTCGTCGTGCCCAAGTCGGTTGACGAGATGCGGCCGGCACCAATGGTGATCGGTGCCGAGTTTGCGCCGCTGAGATCGCCATCGACTGTCATGGCAGAGTTTGAGACGATTTGGAATGTCGCTGTGCCTGGCAGCAACGTCAGTCCTTCGGTCATCAAGTCGCGGAAGACGACATCGGTCAAGGTTCCTTCGCCAACGATCGTTCGCAGTTCAAACGTGACGACTTCGCCGATCGCCAATTCCATGCGATCACCGCTGGTTCCGGCCGATGTATTGTCGGTGTGAGTTTCGCTGGTGGACAGGATCGTTTTGGAGGGCGTGATCAGGAACGCGATATCGACTTGATCATCGTCGGCGTAATCGTTTTCGTTGGTTCCAGGGTCGAGAATGTCGCCTGTTCGTTCCGTCGATACGGTGCTGGAGGTTGATCGCGGCGCGGTTTCGTCACCGGCCAGGCTGGTCCAATCCAGGTCCACCGAATTGGTAACGCCGTCCACCGTCATGTTGGCATCGGTGATGGCGTCAAAGGTAATCACGCTGGTACCGCCCATGGCGAACGATGCCCAATTCGCAGAGATCGTTCCGGCAAGTTCGGTTAGCGTCGTCGGCGCGATGCCGCTGTCGTGGGTGAGGTTGCCGGCGAAGGTCAGACCCGATGGCAGGATGTCGGTCAGGTTGACGTCGTATGCGTCAGTTCCCGAGTCCGAGCCTGTGTTATTGATCGTCAACGTGAACGTGATCGGGTTGCCGACATCGGCGACTGAGGTTGACGAAGCGATCGTCACGTCCATCACCGGTTCCAGGACTTCGACGTTGGGTGATGAGTCCACGACGTTGGGGCCGGAGGCATAGGAAACGGTTGCGCGGTTGTTGATTTCTTGGCCGGCGTCGTTGCTGGAAACATTGGTGACGACGGCTTGCAACGTGATCGTGATCTGTTCGGTGGTTGCGTTAACCGTGTTGGAGTTGGTGATGGTGCCAAAGTCAAATTGGATCGCGCGTCCGCCGTTGGTTACGTTCGCGTTGGTTGCAACGTCGTTAAAAGAGGATTGCGACGTTGCCAGGCCGGCGGATGCCGACACGGTTGCACTGCCATTGACGTAGACCAATCCCGCGTCCAACAAATCGTCGATGACGAACGTTGCGAGTTGTCCTTCGGGGACGTTGACGACAATTTCATAGTCAACGGTTTCGCCGATCACGACTTCGGTATCGGTGTTGTTGGCATTGGTGACTTCGGTTCCCGTGATTGTCTTGACGACGGTTGGGCGACTGACGGTGACGCGAGCGGTGTCGGTCAAATCGGTTGGCGTGTGGTCTTCGCCGCCTTCTTGCCCGGCGTAGTTGGTGACGCTGGCGATATTGTTTTGGTTGCTGCCGACGGGAACGGTGGCCGCAATTTCGGCTTCGTAAATGATGACGACGATGTTGTCACCGCTGGTCGCGTTGTAGGCGTCGATCGCACCTTGGCTGGCACTGGGGTCGGTCAATTCCAAACCTGCGCCGAACAGGTCGCCGGTGAACGCGACGACGTTGCCGTTGCCGTCGTAGGCCTGGACGCTGCCCGGGACCAGCGTCATGCCGGCGGGAAGCGTGTCCGTCATCGTGACGTCGTAGGCTCCTCGCGCACTGTTGCCGTTGTTTTCGACCGTGATCGCGAATCGAACCCGATCGCCTGCGTCTAAACCGGACGCGTTGGCATTGATTGCCGTTGATGCAAGGCCATCGCTGTTGATGGTTCCAGTGAACGGAGCACCACCGCTGCCGACGGGTGCGAAGGCGACTGGGCCGGCCGTGGTCGATAGTGATCCGTTGTTAACGGCCACGATACCCTTGGTGACGTTTAGGACGGGCTGAGTGACTTCGATTTGGACCAACGCATCGGCTTCGTTGACGCCTTGTTGCGTGTTGCCTTCTTCGACTCGCACGATGTTGGTCAAGAACAGACCGTCCGCTGTCGGCGCATCCTGGGCCGTCACATTGATCAGCAGTTCAAGAACGTTAGGCGTGCTGCTGGTGTCGTCGTAGTTGCCAAAGTCGATGCCGATTTCGTTGTTGGCGGCATCAATGATTAAGTTCTCGTTGCTGCCCAAAGATGAAAAGTACTCGGCGTAGAAATCATCGTTGGCACCAAGTTCGATCGTGCCGGAAACGCCGTCGAAGGTGGTTTCGTCGAAATCGATTGTCCACGTATCGCCGCTGACGCCGTCCGCGTTGTGATCGCCGACTTCAAAAATCGGCAGCGGCAAGAAATCGGTGACACGGAAATCTTCGACGTCACTGGTCGGCAAGTCGTAACGAATGCGATACGTCACCACATCGCCTGCGACAATCACGGGCCGTCCGTTGTCACCCATCGGCAACGTGGTGTTGCCGTTGATCGCGTAGACGTCTTTGACCAGCGTTCCGGTTGCGATGGTGATCGACGCGCCGCTGGCATCGGTTTCGACGGGCAACAAAGTCGTTGCGATGTTGCCGTCTTCGGAATTCTGCCGAACGGTGCCTGAAATGCTGAGGTCATTGTTGGTGATCGAGTCGCCTTGATCGACGCTGCGGTCGTTCGATGGGAACGTGTCGGCGTAGTCTTCTTGAATGACGGTTCGAAAGCGAATCGTGCCGGTCGCTGGACCGCGGTTGGTCGGCCCGTCGGACAATCCGCCTTGCAGGATTCCGTCGGCCACCGCGTTGCCGTCGGTGTTGTCGATCATTGCCGCAGAAAGATCGAAACGAAGTGTCGTTGATCCGTCGGAAGCAGGGTTTTCGCTAAGGTTGTCAGTCAGGTCGATACTGGTTTGGTCAACGACCAGGGTTTCGCCCGCATCGGGGTCGCCGATTTCGCGAACGGTGAAGTTGCGTGCGGTCGAGGACGTGTCGTTGAAGTCGTTGATGACAAACGTTCCGCCGAATCCAAAATCAAACAGTTGACCGTCTTGGAAAACGTCGTCGATGACGAGGTCGCCGAATGTGTAGTAGTCGCTGATTTGGAAAGACAGCGTGTATTCCAGCGTTGAGCCGGGAACGGCTGCGCCGCCACCGACAACGGCAACGGTTTTCTGAATCGCGATGGATTTGTTGTCCAGCGTGTGTTCGACGCCTGCGGGATCCGCGACCGCGTTGTCGGTTCCTCCTGCATCGCGAACGTCTACGGGTGTCCAATCGCCAACGGCGCGAGCGTTGTTGAAGGATTGCGAGGCTGGCAGGTCGTCTTCGCCATTGATCGGGATGATGCGGTCAGCGTCGGTGCCACCGGTGGCGACGTCAAATTCGGGAACGTAAAAATTGAGCGTGACGACGACATCGTCTGCCGCGGTTCCGCCCACGACGGCGTCGGTTAACGTCACGATCAAGTCTTGTCCGCTGGCGGGCAGAGTCAACGAGCTAAGGTTATCGCCGTAGGTTGCTGCTGAACCGCCGACCAGGACGCTGTCGATCGACGTGACAATGATGTTGTCGGGCAGGCTGTCGATGATGTCCAGGTTGCTGATCGTTTGTCCGTCGGCGACGTCAACGGAGATCACGTATTGGCGCTGGAAGTTTGGGCCGGTCGCGGTTTCGTTTTCAGGTCCGACGTAGGTTTTTGAGAGCGTGATTAGCGTCGGTGTGATGTCAACCGTTTGTGCCCAGCCGGGGCCAGCGGAGGAGACGTCGGTTTGCGTGTCGCTGACGATCGACGGATCGGGGGCGGTTGGGTTGTCCGCTGCGTCTTCACCGTAGCGGAATCCGCTGCGAGTTTGGATGGTGAGCGGTGCGGCTAGGTCGGCTAGGTTGCTGACCGAAGCGCTGACCAGGATGTCGGCTGCCGGTTGGCCTGGCGTGACGCTTCCGAACGGTAATTCGATCACCACCAGCGTGTCGCCTGCGTTGCCAGTGACCTGCAAAGGGTTTCCGCTGCTGTTGACCCAGTACGGATGGTCGATCGTGCCAAAGCCGGTCGCACCGTCATCGGGAAACGTGATCGATGTCGTGACGAGCGACTGCCCCAAGTAGGTCGCTCCGTTGAACGTGATTCCATCATCACCGTCAATTCCGGTCGAGGGAATGATCAGGTCAACGTAAGGTCCAAATCCAGTGTCGGAACCGGTGTTGTCAAACGTGACGTTGAACGAAAAGTCTTCGCCAATCATGACATCTTGGTCGCCCGAAATTGTGGCCGTTGGACCGGCCGCCAAGACGCCCCGGTACGACGCTTGGGCCGCTTCGCTGACAGCGACGTCGGTTTCAATTTCGCCGGTCGCGAATTCGAGTTCCCAATCGCCGCCACGATCCGCGGAACCGGTGTCATCGTCACTGGCGGCGACTTGTTGCTGAGTCAGCGCGGCGAGGCTCTCGACCAATTCCTGTCCGGCTTGGTTGCCCGCGACGTCGCAGCCGTACAGCAGGATGTCGCCGCCGTCGTTGATCGCGTCGCCCCACGCCGAGATCGCACCCGCGTTTGCGGTGACGGACGCTTCGTTGACCCAAGTGTTGCCCAGCCGAAACGCGCCGTCTTCCCCGTGGGAAATGATGTGCAGTGCGTCCAGGTTGTCTTGGCCCGCCAGAATTTCGCTCAACCGAGCAATCCCGTCTTCGTCGGCTTCGATCACGACGACTTCAAATTCGCGAGTCGTGTCTTCATTGCCTAACAAGTCATCGATGAGCGATTGGTAGTTTTCGACGCTGGCGTCGACGATGACCAGTTCACGCGTTGGACCATCGGCTGTTGAGGCCGCGGTTTGGTCGCCGTCTTGGTCGCCGGTTGCACTGGTTTGCGAATCCGAAGCCGCCACCATCGCGACCTCCGGTGCAGACTCTTGTGCGCCGGTATCGTCGCCAGTTTGGATCTCGGCGTCGGGGGCAGCGTCGAACAGCACCCGTGGTTCGAGATGTTGCCAAAGACGATTGCTGATGAAGTTCTTGAAGGGTTGGTTCATAGTGCAACGCCATGCGGGGGAACATGGTGATGGGTGATGGGGGGAGGTATGAACGCGAGCGGGGAGGCAAGCTGATTGGGTGGGCGAAGACGTACCGGTAACGGTGGCCTTAATGGGTCTATCAGCTTTTGGCACGAGGTATCTGTTCACTAAGTTGCCCAATCGCTATCGAGTCCGAGGGTTTTAGGCGGGTCGCAAGATGCGTATGGGATGGTTTTGTTTTGAGGGATCTGATGGCGGTGGCGGTCGCGATGGTCCGTTTAACCGCGTGGGCATCGTCTGGGCTGACGAAAATGTTTGCGTGGAGGGAAACTGGACGACTTTGGGGGTTTGTGGCTGACCGGCCTCGGTGTTGATTGCAAATTGCAAATTGCAAATTGCAAATTGCAAAATGAACACTGAAAAATGTAAATTGACCAGCAAAT
>NZ_LWSK01000163.1 GCF_001642955.1 Rubripirellula obstinata
GTGGACCGGTGGCTGACGCCACCGGCAAAGATCTGCCGCCCTCTGGGCTAAGACCTTCGATGGTGAGACAGGATAAAAACGGCGCAAGCCGATAACTCCACAACCCCAAACTTTTAGCGGACCAGGGCCCGGCCGCTTACGCGTCGCGGCTCACATTGATCGACAAACGGTGGGGATCTTGGAGAGCTCGCCGTTCTGTTGCCTCGCGGATTGATGATCTTTGATCAGGCAATCAACAAGTCGGCGTCTCGCCCGTTGACTTCGTGACCTCGAAACCTAGGTCCTTGATCATCTGGTAATCCTCTTCCGGAGCTTGCCCTTGCGTGGTCAGGTAATCGCCGACGAAGAGGCTATTGGCGACGTACAAACCGAGCGGCTGCAGGGTACGCAAGTGGATTTCGCGGCCGCCGGAAATTCGCAGTTCGCGGTCGGGGTTGACGAAACGGAACATCGCCAAAGCTCGCAGGCAGTCGTGGGGCGACAAGTCTTTGTTGCCTTCCAACGGCGTGCCTTCGATCGCGTTTAGAAAGTTTAGCGGGATCGACTGAACGCCCAGCTCTTGCAAGTCGAACGCCATCGAGACGACGTCTTCGTGCTTTTCGCCCATGCCGATGATGCCACCGCTGCACATTTCCATGCCAGCGTCGCGAACATTGCGAAGCGTACCAACACGGTCGGCGTAGGTGTGCGTGGTGCAGATGTCCGCGTAATGTTCTTCGCTGGTGTTCAGGTTATGGTTGACCCGATCAACGCCGCACGCCTTCAAGCGATCGGCTTGTTCTCGCGAAAGCAATCCAAGGCAAGCACAAATGTCGAGATCGTACTTCTGTTTAATTTCGGGAACGATCTGCTCGACCGCACTCATTTCACGCTCGTTGGGTCCGCGAGCTGAAATGACCAGGCAGTAAGTTTTGGCTCCGCGATCGGCCGCCATCTTCGCTGCCGCCATCAAGTCATCACGCTTCAAGATGTTGTGCTTGGGAACAGGAGCTTCAGAGATTTTGGATTGGCTGCAGTAATGACAATCCTCGGGACACAAACCGCTCTTGGCACTCATCAAGAAATAAAGCTGAACGGTTTTGCCGAAATGCTTTTGACGAATCCGAAATCCGGCCGACAGCAGATTCAATACTTCGTCGTCCGGTGTTTTCAGAATCTCAAGCGCCTGTTCGCGGCTGATCGGATTCCCGTCAAGCACTTGGTCGGCGAGAGCGTCAAATCGGTTGATAGCCGTCGGGTTTGCGGTGGCTGTGTCGGAGGCGGGGCTAGCAGTGGTAGCAGCATTCATATCGGGATCTACTAGAAAAGACGGGTTGGGAGTTGCAGCGGGTAAACCAATCAATTGCAAACATTAACTTCATCAGCCAAGATGGGGAAGATGCAACTTGTCTACCTCCGTATTGGTTCTCTTGCCGAGATCCACGCCGCCACCGCTTTGCTGCCGCTTTCTCGCGGTCGCCGAGTCATCGTTCGCACCGGCCGCGGGATCGAACTGGGCGAAGTAGTGGGACCATGCCGCACACATCCGGTAGGTCAAGCGACCACCCGAGTGCTTCGTCCGACGACAGAAGAAGACGAATTGCTGATCCGTCGTCTGGATCGACACAAACGTCGAGCGGTCGAAGAATGCCGAATCGCCATGCAGGATGCTGGCTGCAGTGCGACCTTGTTGGACGTCGATCAATTGTTTGATGGCGGCACGCTGGTGATGCATTTCCTGGGCGAAGTCGACGAACAGGCTCGGCAAATTACCGAAACGATTGCCGGCCAATACGAATCGGTGGTGCAATCGCGGCACTTCGCCAAACTACTCAGCGACGGTTGCGGGCCGGACTGCGGAACCAAAGAAGGCGGCGGTTGCAGCGGAACGTGCGGTTCATGTGCGGTAGGGTGCGCTACGAAGTCTTAGATGGGGGTTGGACTGTCCGCCAATCTCGCCGGAAGCATTGCAAATTGAACAATGCAAATTGAACAATGCAAATTTGAAATTTTCCAAAACAAGGCTGCTCCTTAAATTTGCAACTTGCAATGTCCATCTTGCAATTTGCAATCAGACCGCTGCCCCATTTCCATCACCCACCTCCAGCCCGCCTTGCGAACAGCTCGTCAACTAGCGCTCGTCAACCAACGCCTATCGCCTCGATTTTTTCGATCGCAATTTTCATCGCATCCGAATCAATTTCGTGAACATTGATTGGATCGCCGACGCCTTGCAGCATCGTGATCGTCAAACGGCCACCCAAGTGTTGACGAAACTCTTCCAGACCTTGCATCAGCCGATCGATTGGGCGAATCGCTTCGTGCCAAAGGCCGATGCCTAGATTGCTTAGACACTCACAAACTCGCAACGCATCCGATTCTGGAAAACCAAACTTGATTGACGAATACATGCAGTCGATCGCGACACCGATTCCCACCGCTTCGCCATGTCGAATTTTGTACTGCGTCAGTGGTTCCAAACGGTGAGCCGACCAGTGCCCGAAATCCAGCGGCCGCGCTTCTTCGCTTTCAAACGGATCACCTCCTTCGGTGATGTGACGAAGATGAAGTTGGCAGGATCTTCCGATCGCATGTTTGGCGGCGCTGATTTCCCGATTGCGAATTCGGGTTGCATTGTCGCAAAGCCAATCGAATTCTGCCGAGTCCTTCAACAGCGAGACTTTGACCGCTTCGCTAAAGCCGGACACGTAATCACGATCGGGAAGCGTGGTTAGCAGTGATGTGTCGTTGATGACCGCCCAGGGAACAGCAAAGGTTCCCACCCAATTCTTTTTTGCAAAATAGTTGATCGCATTTTTCACGCCGACTCCGGAATCCGCCTGCGCCAACACGGTCGAAGGCAGACGAATCAAACGTATGCCGCGATGGGCAATCGCAGTGGCAAACCCGACGGCATCCAACATCGCTCCGCCACCCACGGCAACAACATAGCTGCGCCGATCCAAACCATGATCATTGATCCGATCTAGCAACATTCGAAGCACATGTTCGTTGTTCTTAATCGCTTCGCCCCCCGCCAAAAGCTCAGCGGGTGCGACCAAATCAACATCACTGCATTGCCGAAGTTGATTTTCCAACTTCGTCACGTGCTCGCTGACCGCTTCTTCGCCGACCAGCAGAATTCGCGCACGGCTATTTGAATTTGACTCGCGAACCAAATCGGCCAACACATCGAAATCGGATCCCGCGATATCATCCGTCACACGCAACCGGTGTTTGAACGGAACGCTGAAAGAGATATCGGTCGAGTGAGACGAAGAGTCGTTGTTCATTGGCGAAAAACTCACGGCTTTTCACTTCCCCAGCCAAGACACAACCAGTGCAACGCATTTGGGAAAATTTCCCCAGCACTGAACAGGAAGCCTTTCAGCTTCATTCTATCCTTCAGCAAGATTGACGAAATCAGAGCGGAAACCGCGATGGCAGCGATTCGCAGATGGTTTCGAGACGATGGAGGCATCAAGATTTACGACGCGTGGGGTGGGAGCACTTTGGTGGGAAACGCTATCTTATCAAAGATTGAAGTTCTTTTCAGTTCCCAGGCTTTTCCAGGCCTTTCCACACAACAACAACGTTCTCGATGCAACAACGACGACTTGGACAAAGCGGTATCACGGTTTCTGACATCTGCATGGGCACGATGACCTTCGGAGGACAATGCGATGAACCGCTTTCGCACGCGATTTGTGACCGAGCTTTTGAAGCCGGCATTGATTTCTATGATGCGGCTGAAATCTATCCGGTGCCCCCCAGCAAAGAAACGGTGGGTTTGACCGAAGAAATTTTTGGACGCTGGATGCAAACCAAGCCGCGTGATTCCATCATCGTTGCGACCAAGGTCACCGGCCCGGGTCATGGCTGGTTCAACGCCCCGGTCCGTCACGGAAAATGCTCGATCGATCGTCGCCAAATTTTTGATGCTTGTCACGCTTCGCTGGAACGTTTGCAAACCGACTACATCGACCTGTACCAAATTCACTGGCCCGACCACGGATTGCCCTACGAAGAATTACTGGGCGTGTTGACGGAACTTCGTGATGCCGGATTGGTGCGAGTGATCGGTTGCAGCAACGAAACATCTTGGGGGCTAATGAAGAGTCTTTGGGCCGCCGATGTCTACGACGTTGATCGATTCCAAACGGTGCAGAATAATTTTTCGTTGATCAACCGTCGTTGCGAAAGCGAGTTGGCGCAAGTTTGCCGAAAAGAGAATGTCAGCCTGTTGCCCTATTCGCCGCTGGGCGGTGGAGTGCTAACCGGGAAGTACAACGATGCTCCGCCACTGGGCGGACGGTTTACGGAATACTTAAAGAACGGCGAAGAGCGCCAGAAAAAAATGGCTCAGCGTTTTGTGAACGAGCGCAGCATCGAAACGACGCGAAGGTTAATGCAAATTGCTGAATCGATTGGCACCACCGTCACGGCATTGGCGGTCGCTTGGAGTCGCCAGCATGACTTTGTTGCGTCAACGATTATTGGTGCGACCAGTATCGAGCAACTTAATGAATCCTTGGCGGCGGTGGATTTGATCTTGGATGATGCGACGATGGATCGAATTGATGAAATCGATTTTGACATCCCGACTCCGATGACCGAGGACGGGTTGCGACGGTTGTAGTGGCTGGGCGAAATACCGGCGAGCGATTTTGAGAACGAATGGTTTAAAACTTCGCTTCGAACGAAAGCGTGAACTATTTTGGCGTTCATGCGAAATCCAATTGCTTCTACCGGCTTGCGAATTCTGTTGATCAGTCTTGGGACAACCCTGGCCTGTCCTCCGCTGCATGCGATGGACTGGTTGACGATGCCCAGCACGTACACTCACGATCCATCCAGCGGCTATCGGGTGCAACAGTTTGCTCCCACGCCAAAGCCCGCGTCGAACGAAGTGTCCAATTTCCGCAGCAGCGGTTTCACGCACACTCGCAGTTCGTTGAACTACGGCGCGTCGGCCGACAATTATCATCGCGTCGAAAGCTGGGGTGACCCGGTTCGTCCCTACGGCGAATGGCGTTTCCCATATCGTCCGTTCAGCACACCTTACCCGAATTGGGGTGCTCCCTACGCCGGCCTGAATCTTGGCTTTGGCGGAGTTGGTTTTGGTGGTCGAGGCTTCGGCGGCGGTTTCGGTCCAGGTCCCGGTTTCGGACAGAATCCTGGTTTTGGACAAAACCCCGGACAAAACCCCGGACAGAACCCTGGACAAAATCCCGGAGCCGGTCCCGGTGGACAGCCCCAACGCCCAGGTTTTGGGAACCGCGGATTCGGAAATCAAAACTTCCGACCTGATTTTCGCGGAGATCCATCCGGCGGCCTAAATCCCTATCCGATCGGACCGGGATCAGCCTATCCCGACGCGCCGTACTTTGACGGATATCACCCAACGTATCGCGACTGATTCTGACAACTTTTTATAGTCGTCTTTCGCTCCGCGAAAGCAGTGGATTCGCTACTTTCGCGGAGCGAAAGGCGACTATGAAAAATCGCGAGTTCCTAAACTACCGGCGTTTGCGCCGCGGCTCGCTTGAGTGCTTCTTCGACTCGCAGCATTAGCGGGTCGGTCTCAGTCTCGGAATCGGCACATGTCTCTAAACGAGTGACATCGACGCCGTCTTCATTGATTCGTTCATCCGCCTTCGCACGAAATTCAGCACGACAGTGTTGGCAGACAATGGTGTATCCCACCAAGGATGCTCGGACTTGAACTCGGCGACCACAGGTAGGGCAAGACTGCGTAAATGAGACTGGCATGATCTGGTTCCATGAGATTGGTGAGACGATCTTTTGATCTCCGAGTGTTAGCCGATCTTAGTGGATACCCCCGGTAAAGGCAAATGAATTTACGAAGAAGATCGTTAAGGTAGCATTACGGCCCTTTCCGTTTTCGACCCTTTCCTACAGGTTCCTGAAGCTTTCCTTACCGACATTGGCGAAATCCATCGCCCCACCGGAGCTGGAATGGCTTGTTTTTGGCCAGCCCAACTAGGTCTGAGCGGAATCTTCCTTTAACCTTGCGGTAAAACCAGTCGTAGCAAACAAATCTGAACCACAGTATCGATGAGAGACAGTTTGATGATTAAGCGAGTGTTGTTCGTCTGCATGGGGAACATTTGTCGATCTCCGGCGGGTGAGGCTGTGATGAAACGTTTTGCCGAAGAATTTGATGTCGATGTCGATGTCGATTCGGCTGGGACACATGGGTATCACGTCGGTGATCCAGCGGACGCTCGGATGCTTGAGGCGGCCGAGCAACGCGGCTACGAACTCAAGAGCCTGGGACGCAAAGTCACCGCAGCAGACCTGAATCCTGAAAAGTTCGATTTGGTTTTGGCGATGGATGCCGAAAACCATGCAATCCTGATCGACCTGGCAGGCGGCCCCAAGACACACATTCGCATGTTCAGCGATTACCTAGACGATCAATGGCCCCACGATGTGCCCGATCCCTATTACGGCGAAGCCGATGGGTTCGAGAAAGTACTCGATATGCTCGAAGAAGGCTGTCCCATCATCCTGCAAACGTTGATGGGCGAAGATATTTTCGAAGGCAGTTTTGACGACGGCATCTAGCACAACATCGCCATTTCAAACAGCGAGTATCGCTCCCACGGATCGACTCACCGCGCCTTGCGACGCAAACGTTTGACTCGGATTCGGCATCCGATGGGAACCGTTTCGCTTACCGTCACGGATTCGCCTGCAAGCGCGGCGTCGATGGCATTCCGAACATAGGGCTTGGTGACTTCTTTCCCGTCGGGACTGTCGTCCATCGCGCCCATGTAAATCACTTTGCGATCTTTGTTCACAACAAAGAACTGCGGTGTGTACTTGGCACCGTAATCTTTCGCGATCCGCTGCGATGCATCGTACAGGTAGACAAACGGAAAAGCTTTCTGCTTTGCCTTTTCGATCATCGCAGGCATTGCGTCGGCTTCGATTGTGTTGACGTTCACCGCAACCACAGTAACACGTCGTTCGTTGTAATCCCGATGCAGTTTGATCAGGCGATCTTCGACATCAATCGCGTAGGGGCAACTGTTGCAAATGAACGCCAGCACGATCACGTCCGATTCGGACAATTGATCCATGGCCAACGTCTCGCCACCGGTCGTTGGCAAAGCGTCCCACGACGGCGCGGTGTCACCTACGGACAGCACTGAATTAAATTCACCCGCGATGGTGACGCAAGACAACATTGCGATCGCGAGAAAGGTCGATGCGATTCGGTTCATTTCGCCAGCTCGCGAAGGACTTCGATGCCGCGATTGAGTGTTTCATCGGACGCAGCAAAACTGATTCGGAAGTGCGTGTCTTGTTTGCTGAAAATCTTGCCGGGAATGATCAGCAACCCTTTTTCGATTGCCCGTTCGACGAATTCAGTTCCGCTGCCGCTGGGTGCTTTGGGGAAAACGTAAAACGCGCCGCCTGGTTTTGCGATTTCGTACAAGTCGGATAGCCCATCGCAAATCAAATCACGTTTGCGGCTGTAATCTTCGATGTAGCCATCTAAATTGACCTCCATCGCACGAAGAGCTCCCCACTGTGCCGGTTGAGGTGAACAGACAAACGAATACTGTTGTAGTTTCAGCATCGTGTTGATGACTTCGCTTGGTCCGTGAACGTATCCGACTCGCCATCCCGTCATCGCGTGGCTCTTACTGAATCCGTCGATCACGATGGTCTTGTCGTTGTACTTTGCTGGCGAATCGAATTCGCCGTCATAGAAAAACCGGCTGTAGATCTCGTCGCTGACCAACGCGATGTTGTACTTGGCTGCGATTTCGGCGACTGCTTTTAATTCCGCTGGTGATGCCGTCACGCCGGTTGGGTTGGCGGGTGAATTGACCAGAATCATTTTGGTCTTGGGCGTGATTGCCGCTTCGATCTTGGCTGGGTCCAGGCGAAAGTCTGGGTACGAATCGACACGGACCGAAACGCCGCCGCACATTTCCAACAATGCCGGATACATTACGAAGAACGGATCCAGGTAGATCACTTCGTCGCCGGGATTGATCATCGACAACATCGCCAGCATCAATCCGCCGCTGGTGCCGCTGCTGATGAACACATCACGATCTTCGTGCGGATACTGTTTTGCGATATCCGCCTTTAATGCTTCGCGAAGCGGTCCAATGCCCTGCGTCGGCGAATAGGCGTTTCGCCCCGACTCGATGGCGTCGATCGCTGCTTCCTTAATCTGGTCAGGCACGTCAAAATCAGGTTGCCCAATCGAAAGATTGATCGGGTCCTTCAGCTTGGCGGCCAGGTCGAATACTTTCCGTATACCGCTGGCGTCAAAGGCGGCAGTTCGATCAGCGATCCATGGGTGCATGTTAAAAAATCCGTCGGATGTTGGACGCCGTGTATTGGGTGGCGTGGATTTCAAGTGATTGATTGCGAAGAGCGAACCTGAGTCTAATCTGCCAGCTTTTTCCTCAAAACGAAAGTGGACACAATCCGTTGGCAAAAATTCGTTTGATCGAGCCCGTGATTCGTTTGTGCGCGATCATCACAAAATTCGATGCCGCACGTGACTGGGCGATCAGCCAAATCGAAACGCATTGGGGACCGGTGGCACTGGTTTCCCCCGCAGTGCCGTTCCAAGCCGGCGGCTTCTACGACGACGAAATGGGCACTGACCTGACCAAGGTCATCGTGGCCGTCGAAACCTTCGCCGATCCCGCGGGACTGTCCGATTGGAAGCTGCAAACCAACGCCTGGGAATTGGAATATGCAAACCAGGTCGATCCGACAATCACGCGGCAAGGGATCACGCGGCCGGTCAATTTGGATGCTGGATACTTGTCACAAGCGAAGTTGGTTCTGGCGACGATCAAGGATCGAGATCACCGGATTTATTTGCGGGACGGTATCTTTGCGGAGGTAACCTTGAATTATGTCGGGAAACGATGGATCCATCATCGCTGGTCCTACCCGAGTTATCGCACCGATGAGGTCGCCGGTTTTGCTATGCAGTGCCGAAGCCGACTGCGCGAATACTTGATCAGCACCGGACAGATTCGCAAAGTTGATTCGCAGAGTTGATCTGCAGAACTGATCCGCAACAGATTGACGATCCCATTCAATTCCACCAAGACAATCGAACGTGATGACGAAACCAGAACTCACTGAACCAGTTCATCCGCGATGGATGTCGATCACGCTTGCCGCTGCCGCGGTTTACAATCTTGTGTGGGGTGCTTGGATCGTCCTGCGGCCAAACGATCTTTTTGTGTTGACGGGAATTGAGCCGCCCAACTACCCGGGCATCTGGCAATGCGTGGGGATGATCGTTGGCGTGTATGGCGTGGGGTACGGCATCGCTGCGACAAATCCGTTGCGGCATTGGCCCATTACCCTGGTCGGTTTCCTGGGCAAAATTCTTGGTCCGATCGGGTTCGTCTACACCATGTTAGTTTTGGGGCCGGGCGATCCAGGATACTTACCGCCTTCGTGGGGGCTGACAATCGTCACCAACGACCTGATTTGGTGGATACCCTTCGCAGCGATTCTTTACCAAGCATTCAAACACCACAATGCACCGGAGTACCGAAGCATCGAGAATAACGATTTGCGTACGGTAGACCAAGCGAATCAATTGTTTGTCACCCAAGACGGAGTTTCATTGGCGGATTTGTCACGCAAGTCACCATTGATGATGTTGTTTTTACGGCATAGCGGTTGCACGTTTTGTCGCGAAGCACTGAATGATCTTTCTAGCAAGAAAAACGCTTTGATTGCCGCAGGCGTCGTGCCGGTCTTGGTGCATCAGGGCGATCCAGCCAAGGCCAGTGCTGATTTTGCCAGCTACGGTCTCGGCGAGATTGATCACGTCAGCGATCCACAGTGTCAACTCTACCGAGCCTATGACTTGCAACGCGGCAAGTTCTTGCAACTCTTTGGACCGAGTGTTTGGTGGCGCGGATTCAAGGCCGCGATACTTGCACGTCATGGTGTTGGAAAGCTGGATGGCGACGGCTTTCAAATGCCGGGTGCGTTCCTTGTCAAAGACAGTCAAATCATCAAGGAGTATCGGCACCAAACCGCAGCCGATCTGCCTGATGTCTGCGAACTAGCGATCAATCAATAGAGCCATGACGGATGCCAGTTTGCCAGCAACCACCCAGTAGCTGATCCCGCCAGGGTTCAGTCGAGCTTAGTAGTCCATGTCAGCTCAATCTTCGGTTAGGAGGTAGCGGAAGTCGCGTAGACTTTCGGCGTCCCCTCGTAGCCGAAACTCTTGGCGAGTTCCGCTACCCGAAAATTGAGGTGACGCGGAATACTAATCCGATCGTGGACTGAACCCTGGCGGGATCAGCTACGTTTTGAAAGCGACCTACCCGTA
>NZ_LWSK01000164.1 GCF_001642955.1 Rubripirellula obstinata
TGCTCTTCCGATCTCGCGGCGTAGCCGCGAAACCGAGCCAGAGAATTGGTTACAGAGAAAGAGTGAGAGATAACGCTGCCATCCGGGGATTTACATCCCCGGCAGAGAGCTGCCGGCCCTCCGGGCCTAACACGCAGTAATTAATACGACGTTCCTTGCGAAAGGCGACACTTATTCCCCGCTCGTTCTTTAGCAAGATCCACTGCAGCCAAAGCTAACTTTCAGCCGTCCCAAACCACTAGCCCGCATTTGCACTGAAAGCTAATATCTTACGTAAGTTGGGGCTGTAGCTCAGTTGGTTAGAGCTGGACACTCATAATGTCTAGGTCGCGGGTTCAAGTCCTGCCAGCCCTACTTTCTTTTGGACGCCGAATCGACGCCGAACGGAATGAATTCAGTTCCACGTTGTTGCCGGCGACTTTCCACCGATGTGCAATCGATACAACATCAAAACCAATTTGCGTGAGCTTGCTGCGGAGCTTGACGCGCAGATTGCTCTGGACTTCGATTACGCCGAAGAAATCTTTCCCGGTGCGATCGCGCCGGTGCTGGCCGTTAACCGCGATGGGGTTTTAGAACTGAGACCGATGAAGTTCGGATTCGGCAACAAAGGCAGCGGGCCCGCGCTGAACAACGCGAGAGTTGAGTCGATCGAAAAATGGACTTGGAAAAAATCGTTTCAGAAATATCGTTGCGTCGTCCCGATGAATTCCTTTCGCGAACCTTGTTATTGGGGACCGCAGGCGGGCAGTGAAGTCAATTTCGCTCAAACCAATGGAAACGTTTTGTTGGCGGCCGCGATCTTTTCGTTTAGCGGGAAGCCTGACTGCGGGCCGGTCGAGCTTTCGATGAGCCTGGTCATGCGGCCTGCGATCCCGTTCGTCATGGAGCACGGACATCATCGGTCACCGTTTTTCGTTCGCCCGGATGCATCACGGCGTTGGATGGACCGATCACCAATGTCGGTCGATCAATCTCGCAAGGTGCTCTTCGATGGAGCGGACCAACCCGCGTTGCAGTATGACGTGGCCCGAACGATGGCGGCGTCATGGACGAAACGACAAGCGGGGAATCTGAAAAAACGCGATCAGCAAATCCTGGAAATCAAACAAACAGGCCCGTTAGGTCTCGGAATCGTTTTCTGAATCAATCTCTGAATCGGCGACGTTGATTCGTACACGGTTTGCTGGCCCGCCAAGCCAAATCGGAATTAGCAAGATCATCGCTGACCAGCCAAGGATCACCATGGGTGTACTGGATGGCGATGGCCAGTACTGAAAGCCATTCAGGCGATTCCAAAACAGCAACTGGATCGCCGAACTGACACAAATGGCGATTGCAAAACAGCCGAGCGGTTTGGTTGATGATAGAAACGTGCGTTTCAGAATCGCTGCCAAGACTGACGCGACGACCACGACAGCGATCACGGTTTGCCAGCCAAACACCAAACTGGGGACAGCCAAAATGGCAATCACATCCATTAATTCAGCGGTCGATTTACCGAGCGGATTCATTTTCGGATCGGCCGTTGGACACAAACCTCTGGCGAGCGATCGCCCCAGGATCGCGGCGGCGACCAGCGCGGTTAGGACTCGCAAAAAACCGTCAACGTACAGGCTTGTTCCCGTTAGCTCGAGCGTCGTTAAACCCTTCGCCGGCAACCCGGTGCCGGCGGCGGCTCGCCAGGACGTAATGCCCAGCCCCGGCAGGACCAGCATCGCGATGATCAGCGGGACCAATCCCCAAACAACCAAACGGGCGGGTAAACGTTGATCATCAAATCGGACCAGAGCGAATGCCCAAGCGATCGTCACTGCGTAGACATGAAAGGTCAGCATGACCAAGACATCGGTACTGATTCGGGGTGCCCACAAGGGGCCGCCGAACCCATAAACCGTCATGCCAGGCAGGCTGATTTGATACAGTTCACCGACCGCGACCAGGGTCATGCTTAGCCCGACCGCCAATTCGACGATGGGATAGCGAGACGAGATCGGCAGGTGGCACGTGCGACAGCGACCACCGAGTCGCAGCCATCCGAAAACGGGAAAATTATCGATCGCTCGCAGCTTGGCTAGGCATCGCGGGCAATGGGACCGGCCATTGATGCTTTCCCCCCGAGGCATTCGCCAAGCGACCACATTTAAAAAGCTGCCGATCGAGGAACCGATCCAAAAACACCAAAGAACCACCGTGACATCAATTAGCCGCGGAACGAACAAATCTGCTGGGGAAAAAAGCGAACTTCCTGATGCTTGAACCCATGCCAGGCCGATCACGTACAGTCCAATCGCCGCCAACAAGCCAAAGCAGGCCGCTAAAAACGGGAAAGCCGGTCGTAGATGACGCAACCGTTTCATCAATTGTTTTGTTCTCGTGAGGATAAGGGGTGTGCCTACATACAGGACCGGCAAGAGGTTAGGATATGAACCGGTGGCACGCTACGCCGTAGGCGATTCCGTTTATCAAAATTTGATTCTGCATGGCTGATTCTCCCCACTTATTAATCGTAGACGATAGCCCGACCCAGCTAAGTCACATGAAAATCATCCTGCAACAGGATGGATTTCAAGTCGAAACCGCGTCCAACGGCGAAGAAGCGATGGCCGCCGTTGAAAGCGATTCACCGATATTGGTCGTCACCGATTTGCAGATGCCCGGTATGTCGGGGCTGGAATTGGTGGAGGTCATGCGTGGCAACTTTCCGTCGATTCCCGTCGTGTTGACGACCAGCGATGGCAGCGAAGAGGTCGCCGCGGATGCACTTCGACGAGGAGCCGCCAGCTACGTTCCCAAACGTCATCTGCAATCAACGCTGGCACAAGTCGTCCGCCAAGTCTTGCTGGTCAGCGAAGCGTCTCGGTCGGTTCAGCAGTTGGCTCGATACACCATCGAATCAACGTTGAAACTTTCGTTGGTCAACGACGAAAGCATCGTCCCCAGCGTGATCGCCCGCTTGGAAATGCCGATGAAGGAGTTGGGCATTTTTGATGAAGGCGAACGAATGCAGGTGGCGATGGCTCTGGACGAAGCGTTACTAAACGCGATGATCCACGGCAACTTAGAAGTATCGTCCGAGTTAAGGCATAGCGGCGATGGTGAGCCTTACAAAGAACTGATCGCCAAACGAACCAACGAGTCGCCCTATATGGATCGACGGGTCTTGGTTCAAATGGACGCGACGCCCGAGCAGGTCAAGTTTACGATCGCTGACGAAGGCCCTGGTTTTGATTGTGGCAAAGTAGCCGACCCAACCGATCCCGAGAACTTAGAAATGATGGGTGGACGCGGCTTATTCATGATCGACGCCTTCATGGACGAAGTACAGCACAACGAATGCGGCAACCAAATTGTGATGATCAAGCGAAAGAAGACTGGGGAAGAATCTGGTGAAGAAGGCTAACGAAGAACGGAATTCATTCCGCTGATGAACTGTCCCAAAACAACTTCCCGATTTCCCAACCCGAACGCGTAAGCGAGGGATCTTGTCGAACCCAGGCTCCTGAAATTTTTCCCGGGCAATTCCTAATTGAGAACAATCTCTGTTAATGCAGCGGAATAAATTCCGTTCTATCCCTAAACTGTTTAACCGCGTGGGCATCGCCCCGCGCCGTGAAGAGTTTTGGTCCCGGAAAATACGTGTTAGTTCGTTTAACCGCGTGGGCATCGCCCCGCGCGTTGTGCTGGCCCGGACGCGCGGGGCGATGCCCACGCGGTTAAACAGTTGATTGCAGCTTTTCACCCTTCACCCTTCAAACTTTTCACCATGGCTATTCCCAAGATCCGGCATTCCTATGCCAACGAAACAGCGGTGCGTGAAGACGGTGATTACGTCTTGTACTGGATGATTGCGTTTCGGCGTCCACGGTACAATTTTGCACTCCAACATGCCGTTGATCGAGCGAAACAGTTTGGCAAGCCGCTGGTTGTTTTTGAGCCTCTGCGAACTCGTTATCGATGGGCCAGTGACCGCTTGCATCGCTTTGTAATCGAAGGCATGCGGGACAACGCCGAACACTTTGCTGATTTACCTGTCACCTACTATCCGTACGTTGAACCCAAACCGGGCGCGGGATCACCGCTGCTGCATCGATTGGCAAAGCAAGCCTGCACTGTGGTGACCGATGAATACCCGTGCTTCTTTTTGCCTCACATGATCGAGGCGGTGAAAGATCGCATTCCGGCGAGATTGGAATTGGTCGATAGCAACGGTGTGATGCCGCTGCGGACACCCGAGCGAACTTTCACCGTTGCACACAGTTACCGACGTTGGATGCAGAAAAACATTCTGGATGCGTTGGTCGAAATACCGTCGGAAGATCCGTTGGCCGGTCAGGATTTACCGCGACTGGATTCCTTGCCGACCAAGATCACAAAGAAGTGGCCCGCGGCGAATTTGGATAAGCTTTTAGCCGACGGCGGTCTTGCCAAAATTCCGATCGATCACGACGTCGCGCCTAGTCCCATCGTTGCGGGCGGTTTTGTTGATGGCGGTCAACGCTTGACCAAATTTGTCAGCCAAACGATTGATGTCTACAACGACGATCGCAATCATCCCGACGAACATGCAACGACCGGGCTTAGCCCACATTTGCACTTTGGACATATCTCGGCCCATGAAATCGTTGCCGCGATTTTTGACAACGAAGATTGGACACCTGACAAAGCGTCCGCTGCGAACGGAAAAAACAACGGCTTTTGGAACACCAGCGAACCGGCGGAGGCCTTCCTGGACCAGGTGCTGACTTGGCGGGAAATGGGTTTCAATCTGTCGTTTCGACAACCCGATACCTACGACAAATTTGAATCGCTGCCCGGTTGGGCGCAGACCACGCTAGCGGAACACACCAGCGATGAGCGACCGTACATTTATTCGCTGGACGAATTCGAATCGGCATCCACGCATGATCCTCTTTGGAATGCGGCTCAGCGAGAATTGGTGCAAACCGGTGTGATGCACAATTACATGCGGATGCTGTGGGGCAAGAAAATCCTGCATTGGACGAAGACGCCGCACGATGCACTGCAAATCATGGAACACCTGAACAATAAATATGGGCTCGATGGCCGTGACCCAAATTCTTACAGCGGCATTTTCTGGGTCTTGGGGCGATACGACCGCGCCTGGGGCCCCAAACGGCCCATTTTCGGAAGCGTTCGCTACATGACCAGCGACAGTGCCGCGAAAAAACTGCGACTCAAAAAATACGTCAAACGATTCAGCGGCAGCGAACAACAAACCTTGTCGTTTTGAAAGTTCAAGCTAAACCTGCATGCAATGCCGGTTGGCCATGCTGATGCCGCTGACGATCGCACCGACAATTCCGACAAATCCCTGATCGGTTCCGCACAAGAAGACGTTGGGTAAATGTGTCGTGCCGTCTAGCTGTTTTTCGGGCGCGCCGTAGACCGCTCCGTTGTCGTGCCAGGTAAACCGGCGGATCGTTTTGGGCGTGAACACGTCCGTGTCGATCACGTACGATCGGAAGTCGGGCATAAAGCGAACCGCCGACGCGACGGCCTCGTCATACTGAATCACCTTCTCCGCCTGGTACTTCTTGTCCGGCAACGCGGACCACTGATCGTGATTCGCCAGCGTCGTGATTCGTATCACTCCATCGGGCAAATTGCCTTCATCCGAATCGTAGATGTAATTGTTGGGCGAACAAATCACGCCGGTCCGCGCGTCACAGATCGAATCATCTGGCCGTTTCCAATGAAACGTTTCGCTATCGTTATAGAACACGATCGTGCGATCAAAATCAAAATCCACCGGTTGTCGATCCAGGATCGAAATGGACTCGATAAACGATAGCTGCCCAGCCTTGGCGACATCAACGGCAGTGATGTCATCACACATCCGAGCCGTTTCGATATTACCGGCCGACGATAAAATTCGGTCAGCCGTCAATTCGGTACCGTTGTCCAAAACGACACCGACCGCGCGTCCATGATCAACACGAATGCTGGCCACGCCGCTGCGAAGTTTCAATTCACCACCAACACCGCGAAACTTCTTGACCAGGTTTTTCAGGATCACGCGAACGCCTTTGAACGGCCGTCCAAAGCCTTCCAAGTAACAAGCGCGAAACATGATGCAGAACTGACCAAAATCCATGTCGTCTTGTCGAGCGTTGCCGTACCACATCAACGGACAAATCAGCATCTCGATCAACAACGGATCTTTGATGTGTTCCCGCATGACTTCGCGGGCACTTCGCATAAAGTTGGGGGCGTCGCCGTCCATGTCGGTGTAGTCAAGCAGCGATCCGACCAGTGACCGGAACCCGTCAATTTCGCTCGGGAACTGTTTCGCGATTTCAGTTTCCAGCAGCTCGATGTCATTAGTGAAGTCCAGCGACACGCCTGGGAAACGGATCGACGAACCGATCTGTTCCGCCAGCTTGAAATCTTCCCAGCGAAACCGAAGCTGCCGAATCAGTTTTGAAAGCGGGCCTTTTTTGTTGTCGCCCTTGCGAGCAAAATTGGTCATCGCGTGCAGGCCAACGTCGTAGTCTCGCCCACCCATTCGGTAAAACGAATTCAGGCCGCCGATCGTGTAATGGCGTTCCAGAATACAAACGCGTTGATCAAAGTGGGCCAATCGAATCCCGGCCGCCAACCCGCTCATCCCCGCGCCAATAATGATCGTATCGTAGTGAGTGTCGGTCACGGTGCGGGTGTCGGGGGCAAGGGGATTCAATCAGGTAAGGGGCCAAGCTCAACGCCGCGAAGAGTTTTGATCCCGTAAAAAACGTGTTAGTTCGTTTAGCCGCGTTGGGCATCGCCCCGCGCGTTCGGGCCAGCACAACTCGCGGGGCGATGCCCACGCGGTTAAACGATTTAGAAACTCTTCACGGCGTTGGGCCAAGCTCCGGCAATGAGTCGTCGGCAATACAGGCAGAATAGGAGATTGACCAGCGGCAGGCAACGACGGCCAGTTTAGGGCGGGTTTAGAGTTGGGTGATAAGTCGATACTTTAACACGAGCGTAAACGGCTTTACTCCACTCTCGGAACATCTCTCTCGCCAGCAAACACAGACTCTCCATGAACGTCAGCGAATTTCTTGAAACCCATTTTCGTCACTTCAACGCTCGCGAACTACTGGCGTCCGCCAAGGCTTATCGCGAATTCATTGGCGATGAAACCGGCGGCCGGATGATGGTGACGCTTGCCGGCGCGATGAGCACTGGCGAACTGGGGATCTCGTTGGCCGAAATGATTCGCCAAGGCAAGGTTCACGCGATCACCTGCACCGCTGCGAACTTAGAAGAAGACATCTTCAACTTGGTCGCGCACAATGAATACGAAATCGTCGAAAACTGGCGTGCCCTTTCGGCGGAGGACGAAGTCGCGTTGCGAGACCGCGGATTCAACCGTGTCACCGATACCTGCATTCCCGAAACCGTGATGCGACACTTGGAAGACCGCCTGGTTCCGATGTGGCACGCCGCCGCGACGGGCAACGAGGCTAGGATGCCGGTCGAATTCATGTACGACTTGTTGGACGACGATGGGTTGGTCCAGCATTACCAAGTCCCTCGCGAAAACAGTTGGGTGGCGGCGGCAAAGGATGCCGGCATTCCGGTCTTCACGCCCGGTTTTGAAGATTCGACACTCGGCAACATCTACGCCGCCCACGTCATCGACGGCAGCGTCCCCAACCACAACGGCATCGCACCGGGAACGAAACAGATGCAGAAGTTGGCCGAGTGGTACGAAGCCACGACCGCCGATCATCCGGTTGGATTCTTCCAAATCGGCGGCGGCATCGCGGGCGACTTTCCGATCTGTGTCGTGCCAATGCTGATCCAGGATCTGAAACGTGACGTGCCGTTGTGGAGCTATTTCTGTCAAATCAGCGACGCGACGACCAGTTACGGCGGGTACAGCGGCGCGGTGCCCAACGAGAAGATCACGTGGTACAAGATCGACGAAACCTCACCCAAGTTCATGATCCAAAGCGACGCATCGATCTGCGCACCGCTGGTCTTTGGCTACGTGATGGGTTGGTGAGAATGCGTTAGGGAATGTAGGCCGTCACCACTGAAACAAAAAAAGCCCTCGGCCAAGGCCGAGGGCTTCGATGTTCAAAAACCTATGCAGTTCGTTCTCTATTCGCGAGGACGAATTGCTCCCGTCAAACCGCTGTAATCCACGCGGTCGGTGGTGTGCCAAAGAGGTTGTCCCAGTTCTACGCGACGACGGAGAACTTCGATTTTGTCGGGGCTGCCTGCCGGAGCATCAGTTGCCGAGAAATCGTGGTCCTCTTGTGGCACGAAGTCTTCATCGTGGCCATAACGAAGGATGGCTTCAAAGACGTTCTTGCACTGGCTCATATATCTCTTTTCCCAAATAACAGACGCTTGAACTGCCGTGACTCCATCACAACCGCTCGCGTCAAATCTCACAAATGCCGTCCTCTCCTTGACAGCACCGTAAACGCACAGACGGATTATTGACGTTTCCGCGTAAAGGTCAAGAAAATTCTGCTCTCCACTTGTCTCGGTCGGCCAAACTGAGCGACAGATAGCTCAGCCAGGCAAGGTGTTACGAAAGGGTAGTCTGCCGTTTTAATCAAGCGAAACTCAGACGCATGCTACGCGGCAGAACGCACTAGGGGGCGATAAGTCTCCTTCCAATGATCTCGCGGAACAATCAAAGCCTTGCCGATGGGTGGTCTGTCAACCTCAACGTGGAAAATGCATGCTAGCATCCTTTGGCCGAAACGATCGAAGCGGACCGAAACGACATTTCGCGACCATGCAAACTATTTTTGTTTTTTTTTAGATTCTTCCACGATATTGGAGCCGACAATGTGGGTTCAACGGACTTTTCAACTTCCCGCTCGTTCGCGGGGCTTCCATTTGGTCACTCGCACGATCGTCGATGCCATGCCCGAGATCGATCAAGTCCAAACCGGCATGATGCAGGTCTTTATCCAACACACCAGTGCATCGCTGACGATCAACGAGAATGCTGATCCGGACGTTCGTGTTGATTTCGAGACAGCGATGAACCACGCCGTCCCCGAAGATTTGCCGTACGTGCATACACTGGAAGGGCCCGATGACATGCCCGCGCATGTCAAAGCGTCAATGATGGGTGCATCCCTTATGGTTCCGATTGGATCGGGTAAACTGATGCTAGGGACTTGGCAGGGAATCTATCTTTGTGAACATCGAGACCATGGGGGGGCTCGCCGAGTCGTTGTCACAATTAACGGGGAATAAGCCCGACTGTTACAACCGGCCCACCAGTAGCGAAAACAATCCAATTTGGATCCGGCAAAAGCATCCGGGATCCGTACACCGATTACGCTTTTACTGTAACGGTGGATCGGGTGAACATCGACGCTTTTGTGTCGAGCGGCCAATTCTCGCTACTAGGGAGTCTCGTTAGGTGCTCATGCCACGGATCATTTGTAATAATTGCCACAAACTGCTGGGCTTCAATGTTGAAGCTTTGAGCGGTGATATAGGCCCATCGGTTTACAAATGCCGATCTTGCGAAGACTGCATGTCTTCGGGCCGATCCGAATGGTTGTGGCACAGTCGCCCGCAAAAGAATCGCTATAAACTGGTGTCCACCATTTTCGCGATCGTCTTCGGTGCGCTTTGTACCGCCGGTTTGACTTACTGGATCTTTTCCAAAACAGGCGAAGTCCCCGACCGACGCCTGATCTATGTCATGTTTGGAACCGCCGCGTGTGCAACCGTGTTTGTCCAATGGCTGCGAGTAATGATCTCGGTCATCCGCGATTCCAACGGCGACATTCGACCGCTGCACGTTTGGTTCGGATCGTTTGAGACCAACACGCTGGTCCCGCTGATCATCCCACCGATCGTCGCAGCGTTTTCGTACTGGTTCGTCGCGCCGCTTCTCTAAACTCGCACGACAATGGCATCCCGCTGCGTAAGCAAGGGATCTACCCAACGCAGCAAACAGTTTCAAAATCGTTTAACCGCGCTGAGCATCGCCCCGCGCGTCCACACGGCACCCAACGCGCCGAACGAAAAGTAGCATGGCGGCCCCCCGCCGTGGACTCACCCGCGCATCCACACAGCACCCAACGCGCCGAACGAAAAGTAGCATGGCGGCCCCCCGCCGTGGACTCACCCCGCACGTCCACACGGCACCCAACGCGCCGAACGAAAAGTAGCATGGCGGCCCCCCGCCGTTGACTGGGCTGACGAAAATGTTTGCGTGGAGGGAAACTGGACGACTTTGGGGGTTTGTGGCTGACCGGCCTCGGTGTTGA
>NZ_LWSK01000165.1 GCF_001642955.1 Rubripirellula obstinata
ATCACCGAGGTGGCGGGATTTGACGTGCAAGCAGAGAGAAAAGTGTGCGGCCGCCACTCCGGTGCATGCAATGGTTATCCGCAATACACCGTTGCGATGCGGTCCGTCCGCGCGGACTTCGTCCTCGCGGGTGACCATCACCTTGTGTAGATCGTAGCAAAGAGCGGTCGGTCAAGCAAGTTTGGTCGGGCAGGAGTATATCGAGTGCTAGAAGACAGGCGTTGGTTAGTGCCACGCAGTGCATCCGGCACGTCTGCGTTGATTGAGGATTGGGATTCGGGCGTAGGTTGATGCCCCGCAGGGCAGTCTGGACTTGTGTATTGATCGAGCGTTGGGGGCAAAGCGGTTCTGGCGGTCATGCTGTACGCGTTGGTTGTGCCCCGCAGGGCGCGAGGCGGGTAGCAAGTGTCCGCGGCTCAGTCGGATAACGGTTGCGATCACCGGGTCGCGTCGATAGACTCAACCATTGCCCAAACGCCTGACACGCGACTCCGGTGCATCGCATGGTTATCCGTCATTTGGTTCGATATTGTTGCCAGACGCGAGACGCCGGAAATGATCCAAGATAATGTGCTCACGCACCCAAGGCAACATCGACTGCAGGTGCTCGTATTTGCGGTGCGTTTCACGAGAGTGAAAGTCCGTCTCGGAAATGACGTCAAGAGCAGTGGCGACGGTCTCGGCTAGTCGTGTCATCGAACGATCGGGTGAGCGAAACCCGTTGACAGCGGCAGCACACTCGGGGTCGTGGATCAGCGGGAACGCGTCTTGGTGCCCCACGATGTCCGATAGGGCCATGCAGAGAATCATCAGCAACGATCCGGTCTCAAGTCCGTCGCAATCAAGGTATTCATGATAAGGGCGCGTGAAGATCATGGCATAGTCACGGGGGAAGCCGACGGATTGTCCGTTCGCGATGTCTTCAAGCAACAGGGCATAGTCCGAGCGGACGCCTATCCAGGTTGCGTATTCCATCAGAGATTTGGTTCACACATAACGCGATTTCAGTCGGATAACGCTACGGATCACCGGGTTGTGGAGTGGAGCGGCATCGGCGGTATAATGCCGAAGGCAACCGCCGATGTCGCGGAGCGGAACAACTCCGGTGCATCCGATGGTTATCCGTCGTATGCTGTGCCCTTGATTGATGCCACATGTTCAGACACCGATCCGTCCCATCCGCATCGACGACAACGTCCACCACAGAATGAGTGTGCACAATTCGGCTTGCCATACAGATAGTGGGAACACTCCGGGCACAAAGCGGACATCGTAATAAGAGATGAAAAGAACGGTGATCCGCATTCGTCACAGTTAGGATGATCATCCTCTGTCGCCGGTTCGCGGATGGCAAGCACGTGCAAACTGTCCGCGAGCATTATAGCCGATCGAACGCTCAATTCCAATTCGACGTTGCCGGTTACCGCATTATCCGGAACGTCAGTCACCCATTCGGCGTCCACATTCACGGCGTCGGGATCGAGCGACCAGACCTCCAAGTTGACATGAGAAGCATGAACTCGTCGCACTTCAATGAATCCAGAGCGGTAGGCAATGTCATCGCATCGTAAACGTGTCGGTTCGCTGTCAGACATGCAATAAATTCAGTCGGATAACGGTATGCATCACCGAGGTGGCGGGATTTGACGTGCAAGCAGAGAGAAAAGTGTGCGGCCGCCACTCCGGTGCATGCAATGGTTATCCGCAAAGCACCATTTCGATGCCGTCCGTCAGCGCGACTTCGTCCACGTAGATGACAATCACCAAGTGCAAATTGTAGCAAAGTTTCGTTGGTCAAGCAAGTTTCGGCGAGCAGCAGTAAATCGAGTGTTCAAGGACAGGCGTTGGTTGGTGCCACGCAGTGCAGCCGGCACGTCGGTATTAATTGAGCATTGGAATTCGGGCGTCGGTTGATGCCCCGCAGGGCAGTCTGGACTTGAGTATTGATCGAGCGTTGGGGGCAAAGCGGTTTTGGTCGTGCGTTGGTTGTGCCCCGCAGGGCGCGATGAAGGCAGAAAGTGTCCGCGGCTCAGTCGGATAACGGCCGGGATCACCGGGTACGGAGAGAAAAGTAACCCATCACGGAAAATCGCGCAAGCCGTACTCCGGTGCATCCCATGGTTATCCGCGATCATGTTTACGTTGGTGACCGCCACCTACGAGGCGGTCAGTCGGAACGCCAGTGTAACGAAGTGATTGCGGTTACGTCAAATTTGCCGACGATGATGGCCCGGAAGGGAAAGGATCAATCGTCGTCGGCAAATTTGACGTTACCGCAGAGGGTTGAATTAGGGAAAAACGTTCCAATGCGGTCGCCCGTGACATCAGGCGTCGGCTACGAAGTTGCGGTGGAAACAACCTTGGAGGCGACGACGTTCCGTATCGGCGGCGATCAGTGAAGATGCGTGACCAAGGAAGATCGCCGCCGATACGGTACGTCGTCGCCGGTCGTGCAAGCAAAGGGTAAAGCTTCGCATCGCCAACACGAGTTTGAATTGATCGAGGAACTGTCAGCGTTGGTTCAGGTATCGTTTGCAGTGAGTCAATCGTCATCCAAGTGAAGCCGGAGCAATGGCGTTGAGCAAGCGGCATGGAATTCATGCGTTGGTTGTGCCCCGCAGGGCGCGAGGCGGGCAGCAAGTGTCCGCGGCTCAGTCGGATAACGGTACGCATCACCGGGCCGGGACTGTTGACTTGCAAGCAGACAAAACCGCCCGCAAGCCCGGCTCCGGTGCATGCGATGGTTATCCGCAGCGCACCAGGGTGCGGTGCATTGCACCCGGTTTAGAATACCGGGAATCCACGCACGAGAGCAATAGCCGACGGGAGAATGGAAATAGACGCGAGAAACAGGCAGAGCGCAAACCAGATCTTGGCGGGCATCAGGTTGTTCGATCCAGTAATCGCTGAGGCCGCAAGGAAGGCCACCGATATGATGGCGAACAAGTATGCAGCCCAGACGAACAACATTTCGACGTAAACCATTCTCGCAGCGGTGACGTTGGCCGCGCCAGGAATTGTTGGCGGCGAGATGTCAGTCGAAGTAGTCGATAAGAGCATTGCAGTCCAGGATACGAACCCAGCGATCACGCCGAGCACTGGCATCAAGAGGCGCTGATGCCAAGAAGGCTTCACGCCATCCGCGAGCATCGAAGGCTGGTAGGGATTCTGTGGAGGCATATGTCAGTCGGATAACGGCAAGCATCACCGAGGTGGCGGGATTTGACGTGCAAGCAGAGAGGAAAGTGTGCGGCCGCCACTCCGGTGCATGCAATGGTTATCCGGAAAACACCAATGCGATACGATCGGTCAGCGCGGACTTCGTCCCCGTGGGTGGCATCCACCGTGTTCAAAGGGTAGCACAGAGTGGCCTGCAAGGCAAGTTTCGGCAATCAGCGTTAAATCGAGCAACCGAAGACAGGCGTTGGTTATTCCACGCAGTGCATCCGGCACGTCAGCATTGTTCGAGCTTTGGAAGTTGGGCGTCGGTTGATGCCCCGCAGGGCAGTTTTCACTTCGGTGTTGGTCGAGCGTCGGGGGCAAAGCGGATTTGATCGAGCCTGGGATATGCCCCGCAGGGCGCGAGGAAGGCAGCAAATGTCCGCGGCTCAGTCGGATAACGTCTAGGATCACCGGGTGGGGACGGAAGAAGTAACCATCAGAAATCAGCCGCAAGCCCCACTCCGGTGCATCCTTTGGTTATCCGTTCTTGTGAATTCTTTCAGCTTTTGCAGCCTGATCGACAAGAGGAAGTCCGCGACGATCAAACCATCGTGATACGACCGAAGATACCGGCGATGCTACGTAGGATAGCAAGACCCAAGACACGGCAAGCATTGAAAGCAAGAGGCTATTGGTTGGCTCCTCGGTGTACAGGCCGGTCACTGTCAGCAGGGCAGAAACGAAGCCGGTCAAGGTCGCAGTAAATGCCATTGCGGCGATCAAGCAAATGATCGGCGCGATCAAGAATGCAAATAGCTTGCCAAGTATCGTTAGGTCGCAAAGATGCGTTTCGTCTTTGCGAGAGGTTCGATCAGCGGCAACCATGCGAGCTATCCTTGAAAGCGTCTTGGTTTTGTGAGTGCTCGGCGATTGTTCAGTCGGATAACGGTAGGGTTCACCGGGCCGGGAGGGAAAAGTTAACCATCAGAAAACGCTCGCAAGCCCGGCTCCGGTGCAACCCATGGTTATACGCCGCACTTAGTTTAGGAAGACCAGAAGGGATAGCGAGCGGTCCTTCGCTTCGGACAGGAAGTCCCGCGTCGTTTGCAAGCCGTCGAGTATGTATTCCCATTCATCGACCATTGCCTCCTCGTCGTCCCAAATTGATGGGTAAATCTCTAGCTCCCGCATTTGAGCATAGTCGAGCCTTTTACGTAGATCAGCGTCAGATTGAGCGGTCAAGAAGTCGGCGATTTTTGCGACTTGGCCGGACGAAAATGAACGTGCTGGCCCATAGCCGACATCGACATCACCGACAGGATCGCCACATGACACCAGAAAACCGTTTGGGAAGTCGCCATCCCAGTCCGATCCAGTCAAGAGAAAATGAATTGCGTGCCAGGATTTGTCGATATCAGTCTGATCACGTTCTGCGATTGGCGATATCTCAGCAAGCACACGTTCATTCGCCGCGTGAGCGCGACCAAGCAAGCGACTCAAAAGAGACGGTTTGGCGACAGCATCGGCCCGAACGTCGGGATAGAGCAGTTGCGTGACCAGCCGAGGATCGGCGTGAACTTGCCGCCTTAATTCGTCAGTGATGCGTGCTAGGTTGCAAATCATGCTCATGCAGCAAGCCAATCATTTCAGTCGGATAACGGCTAGCATCACCGAGGTGGCGGCGATTGACATGCAAGCAAAGGGAAAAGTCTGCCACCGCCACTCCGGTGCATGCAATGGTTATCCGTCGTCCTGCGAGACATTGGTGGGTTCGGCAGCGAGGTGCCCCTCGAAGCCGGGTTCAACAGGCGAAAATGCCCGGTACTTGTTGACGCCGATTCCACGTTGGATCCAAAGTCGACCGCATTGCGGGCATTCGGCAAGGCTCAGGCAGTGATCCATCAGGCACGATGATAGCAGTGTCGAGATAACGTCGCCATCCGTGCATTGGTCGGGGTATTGCGAGGTAAGTTCAGCGTCGATCCATTGGCGACGACGCCCTTCGCGGACGGCGTCCAGAAACAGATCCACGCGTTTGGTGAACAAGTCATCGAACATATCGTAAGCAACGTCATCAATGACGCTTGCCTCAGTCGGGCACGGGCAGTTTGAGTCTGAGATTGCGTGACCGCAACTACATCGCATTTTGCTCATGGATCTTCAGTCGGATAACGGTAAGCATCACCGAGGTGGCGGGATTTGACGTGCAAGCAGAGAGGAAAGCGTGCGGCCGCCACTCCGGTGCATGCAATGGTTATCCGCAATACACCATTGCGATGCGGTCCGTCAGCGCGGACTTCGTCCACGTGGGTGACAGTCACGGTGGGGAAAGCGTAACAGAGTGTCGCCGGCAAAGCAAGTTTCTGTGGGAGGCAGTATATCGAGTTCGGGAATACAGGCGTTGGTTTGTGCCACGCAGTGCATCCGGCACGTCTGCATTGATTGAGTATTGGAATTCAGGCGTCGGTTGATGCCCCGCAGGGCAGTTTGGGCTTGAGTGTTGGTCGAGCGTTGGGAGCACAGCAGTGTTGGCGGTCGTGTTTTACGCGTTGGTTGTGCCCCGCAGGGCGCGAGGAAGGCAGCGTGTGTTCGCGGTTCAGTCGGATAACGGTATGCATCACCGAGGTGGCGGGATTAGACGTGCAAGCAGAGAGAAAAGCGTGCGGCCGCCACTCCGGTGTATGTAATGGTTATCCGCAACACACCATTTCGATGCCGTCCGTCAGTGCGGACTTCGTCCACGTAGGTGACAATCACCAAGTGCAAATCGTAGCAAATTTTCGTTGGTCAAGCAAGTTTCGGCGAGCAGCAGTAAATCGAGTGTTCAAGGACAGGCGTTGGTTGTGCCACGCAGTGCATCCGGCACGTCGGCATTAATTGAGCATTGGAATTCAGGCGTCGGTTGATGCCCCGCAGCGCAGTCGACACTTCGGCATTGGTTGAGCATTGAGATTCAGGCGTTGGTTGGTGCCCCGCAGGGCAGTCGGCATTTCGGTGTTATTCGAGTGGTGGGGTAAAGCGGTTTTGGTCGTTCGTTGGCAATGCCCCGCAGGGCGCGAGGCGGGCAGCAAATGTCCGCGACTCAGTCGGATAACGGTATGCATCACCAAGGTGGCGGGATTTGACGTGCAAGCAGAGAGAAAAGTGTGCGGCCGCCACTCCGGTGCATGCAATGGTTATCCGAAACACACCATTGAGATGCGGTCCGCCGGCGCGGACTTCGTTCCCGTGGGTGGCAATCACCATGTGGAGAGAGTAGCAAAGACTGGACGTTCGAGCAAGTTTCGGCCAGTAGCATTAAATCGAGAACCGGAAGACAGGCGTTGGTTGGTGCCACGCAGTGCATCCGGCACGTCGGCATTAATTGAGCATTGGAATTCGGGCGTCGGTTGATGCCCCGCAGGGCAGTCTGGACTTGAGTATTAATCGAGCGTTGGGGGCAAAGCGGTTTTGGTCGAGCATGGGTTGTGCCCCGCAGGGCGCGAGGAAGGCAGCAAGTGTCCGCGGCCCAGTCGGATAACGGTACGCATCACCGGGCGGCGGCGAAAGACTTGCAAGCAAACGAAAAAGCTAACCACCGCCGCTCCGGTGCATGCGATGGTTATCCGCCGAACTGCTTCTTAGCATCGTAAAAATCTCTGGGAAAGTCAAAGTCGGTAGTAATTGATTTATGTACGGAACGCAGGTCGTCGCCAACACGGACCGCGTTTTGGCGGAGCGGTTCCGCATGCATGGTTTCATGCCCGATATACCAAATTGAACCGCAATCGTCACCAATGTCTACCGCTATCTGGTCACCGTTTGGGCAATAGCCAATGAAGATGAAGCCATGTTTCCCGGGCGATGCCCCGTAACCATCCGTGTCATGTAGGCCGCATATGTTATCCAATGGATAAATCGGTGGGCCAGGCTCCATCGCGTCAAACGCCGCCTTCGCTTCTTCCGGCGTGGCCGCACAGTCGATGATCGCGTTGGCGGTTTCGGCGTCCAGTCCATTGCGCGTCGCCCAGTCCTTGAAATCAGTGTTGGTCATAAGCATTTGCGATCAGTCGGATAACGTCTAGGATCACCGGGTGGGGACGGAAAAAGTAACCATCAGGAAACGGCCGCAAGCCCCACTCCGGTGCATCCTTTGGTTATCCGGCGGCATGGGGTGCGATGGAAACCAGCGACAGGCCCGAGGCACAAGAGCGAGAACAGACAATGCGAAAACATCGGTGTGAATCGAGCATGACCTGCGCGAGCAGAAAACATCGGCGGGACGCTGCCATGACGGATCGAGCATAGCCTGCGAAGCAGAAAACATCGACGGGACGTCGCCACATGATCAAACTTTGAATCGCGGTAAAGGTCTTCGGAATCGGGGATCGAATCATGACGAGGGTTGGGTCGTGTTCCGCTGGCGTCCCGCTCCGTCGGTGACCCGCGACGCGAGCAACCGTTGGAATCGACCAGTTCGGTCCAGAGTAACGATTGGGAAGTCCAGTCGCAAGTAAATGGAGCAGAGCCAAGCGTTGAAGTAGTTGAGCGCTCAGCCAATCGAGGCGTAGGTTGTGCCCCGCAGGGCGCGAGGCGGGTAGCAAGTGTCCGCGGCTCAGTCGGATAACGGTATGCATCACCGAGGTGGCGGGGTTTAACGTGCAAGCAGAGAGAAAAGTGTGCGGCCGCCACTCCGGTGCATGCAATGGTTATCCGCAATCATGGGGTGTAGCTAAACGCGCCCACGTACGTCATTGAAGACAGAGAAGGAGATTTGGGGCGATTTGGTGAGAATACGCAGACGATTGCATCGGCGGAGAGGTCAATCGGCAAGTCGTTGATATATTGATCTAGGTAGGAGCAACCGGAAAGGGCAGAGCGCAGATTCGCGGTGTCGGAAAGCAGGCATTTCTCGATGGTCATGGGTTCGTATCCATCGTGAAGCCCAATTTCACGCATAAACTCCGAGTCGATGATATCGCCATCATCGCTGTAATCTGCCTCAACGAAGTCGGCAAAGTGTTGAGCGTCAATAAAACGCCTGGCACAGGCGAAAATATGAACGGTGTCCATAGGGAATAAGCAGGGTATGTTGAGTCGGATAACGGTATGCATCACCGAGGTGGCGGGATTAGACGTGCAAGCAGAGAGAAAAGTGTGCGGCCGCCACTCCGGTGCATGCAATGGTTATCCGCAATACACCACCGCGATACGGTCCGTCGGCGCAGACTTCGTCCCTGTGGGTGACAATCACCGTGATGAAAGCGTAACAAAGAGCGGGCGTTCAAGCAAGTTTCGGCGAGCAGCAGTAAATCGAGTGTACAAGGACAGGCGTTGGTTGTGCCACGCAGTGCATCCGGCACGTCGGCATTAATTGAGGATTGGAATTCAGGCGTTGGTTGATGCCCCGCAGGGCAGTCGGCACTTCGGTTTCATCGAGCGTTGGGGGCAAAGCAGTGTTGGCGGTCGTGTTTTACGCGTTGGTTGTGCACCGCAGGGCGCGAGGCGGGCAGCAAGTTTCCGCGGCTCAGTCGGATAACGGTATGCATCACCGAGGTGGCGGGATTTGACGTGCAAGCAGAAAGAAAAGCGTGCGGCCGCCACTCCGGTGCATGCAATGGTTATCCGCAACACACCAGTGCGATACGATCGGTCAGCGCGGACTTCGTCCCCGTGGGTGACCATCACCGTGCTGAAAGAGTAGCAAAGAGTGGCCTGCAAGGCAAGTTTCGGCAAGCAGCATTAAATCGAGGAACCGAAGTCAGGCGTTGGTTGTGCCACGCAGTGCATCCGGCACGTCGGCATTAATTGAGCATTGGAATTCAGGCGTTGGTTGATGCCCCGCAGGGCAGTCGGCACTTCGATGTTGGTCGAGCGTTTGGGCAAAGCGGGTTTGGTTGTGCGTTGGTTGTGCCCCGCAGGGCGCGAGGCGGGCAGCAAGTGTCTGCGGCTCAGTCGGATAACGGTACGCATCACCGGGCGGCGGCGAAAGACGTGCAAGCAAACAGAAAAACTAACCACCGCCGCTCCGGTGCATGCGATGGTTATCCGGCGTCTTTGGTTCGGTGATCGCAGTGTCAGTCAATGTACAAAGACCGTTCTTTGCGATTCAGTTTATCGGTTTGGGGCGTGTCTATCTGCGACATGCTGGTCGTGTCCCATGTGGTCGCAATATACCGATCACGAGCATCAGTGATGCTCGCAGGTAAGTCAGAGAAATCGTCGTCGGAAAGTACGCCGTCCCAGTAAGCGTCGTAAACCGCGCGTTCTGGGCATGCACCGGCAAATGCTCGGAAGTACCAGTTGGTTTGCCGTTTGTCGAATTCGACGATCTCGGTGAATCGTGCGTCCGCTATGTCTTCGGTGGAGTGCAATTCCTCCATCTGAGATTGCGTTCTGGCAAGATCGCGGGCGGCGATGCGCGACCAAGCCACCCGCGCGAGTTTTCGCAGCTGTGGCCAGTCTGATTTCGGTAGTTCGGTCATTTGGATTTCAGTTGGCTAACGGTTCGGTTCAGCGGGTGGCGGGAGTGCCCTTGCAGGCAGGCGGAAACGCCGACCACCGCCACTTTGGTGCACGCGTTGGTTACCCCCTATTGTGGATGGTCTGTACTTGGTGAAAAAATCGGTTCCGTAGTGCTACGCATTGATTCGGGGGGAGAGGGGAAGCGAATTGAAAGGTAGGTCGACAATCCAATCATGACGATACCGATTGCAACGCACGCGAAAGTAAACATCGCTGGCATAGGTTCCCCAGCAACTAGCTTGGCAGCCGATAGGTTCGTGAAATCTGGCCGAGCTTGTAGCGTGCTTGATAACTGCCGATGTTGAAGCACGTTAATCATTGCTGGGGACAGCATGAGTATCGTGCCGCAGGTGATCAGCGTAATAGCGATAGGAGTCTTCATGGCGATCTCGTTGATATTTAGTCGGATAACGGTATGCATCACCGAGGTGGCGGGATTTGACGTGCAAGCAGAGAGAAAAGTGTGCGGCCGCCACTCCGGTGCATGCAAGGGTTCAAGTAAGCCGCTTCGCGGCGGGGCGTGTGGATTGAAAACGTGAGGAACCCTTTGGTAGATCCGAACTCACTGGG